>CAYREH010000008.1:0-190883 GCA_964423245.1 uncultured Bradyrhizobium sp.
GACTCAAAATCGAGTTCCGCAAGGAGTGCTGGTTCGATTCCGGCCAGGGGCACCACGCTTCGCCCTGAGTGGCTTCACGTGGCGCAGCCACGCCCAACCGAAGCGCGAAGCGTGTCCGGCGAAGTCCTTTGGCGGAGCCGGCTGGCCCAGCAAGCTCCCCCTCCTTCCAATCGTCACATCCCTTCTGTATAAACCGGCAGCTTCTTCCATCATCCGAAGAGGCTCATATGAACGACCTGCACGCGTGGCTTTCCCAGCAGCACCACGGTTTGCGGACCTTCCGGACCTTTCAGCAGAAACTCGAGACCCTCGGCCGGGACGACCCCGCCCAGCGCGGCCTGTGCCGCCTGCTCAGCGGGCTGGTCGGCAGTTACATCGAGGCCTTTGACGAGGCCCCCCTGCCGGTCGAGATCGCCGACGGCGCCTATCAGCACCTGCTGTCACTGGTCGAGAGCATCGACCTGAATGCCGGCCCCGAACGCCGGCTGGCGGACATCAACCGGGTGGCGGAGAGCCGTCTCTGGCCGTGACCGGCCCGCATCGCGGGCTTCGACTTCGCAGGGCCCATCCCCATATCCCGGGTGAACGGATGTTGGCGCGATGGATTGCCTCATGGCCGAACAACACATGACGGACGGGGATGCTGACGACCTGCCCCGCTATTTCGTCTGGGTTCGCGGCCTCGAAGGCCCGGAGCCCCAGAAATGGCTGACGATGGATTTCGGCGTCAATGACTGGAAGCGGCCGCTGGTGCTGGCCTTCCTGGCGCTGCCGGAGGCCGAGCGGCACCTGCCGCTCGCGACGCTGGCGCGCCGCTATCCACCGCCGCGGGCCGATCAATAGACCCCGCCTCACCTGCCCCTTGCCGCCGTCGGTGTCAGACCGTAGCGGCGACGGAAGCAGCGGTTGAAGTAGGAGAGATCGTTGAAACCGCAGGCAAAGGCGATATCGCTGATGCCGCCGTCGTGTTGCGCCAGCAGATCTGCCGCCTTGCGCAGCCGCAATTCGGTGATGCGGGTAGTGAAGCTGGCGCCGGCCTCGAACAGCAGTTCGTTGACATAGCGCTCCGAGAGGCCGGCCGCGACGGCAAGTTTCAGGGCGGAGAAGTCCGGCTCGTGAAACCGCGCATGCAGGATCGACAACACGGCCTCGAGCCGCACGGCCCGCAGGCCGCGGCGGCGCGCCGCGAGGGCCACGTCGCTGCGGGCTCCGAGGCCGATCGCGGCCAGATCGAGCAGATGCGCGGCGATCGCCATGCCCGCGCCGTCGGCGGCTGCCGGGTCGCGTAGCAGCAGATCGCTGTAATCCATCGCCAGCGACAGCGCGCCGCCGGGCTCCAGTTCGCAGCCGACGAGATCGTCGACGTGAGCGACCATCGCGCGCAGCGTGTCGACGGGAAAATGCACGTTGGTGAAATGCTTGTGGCTCTCGCCGTCGGCGGCGAAGAACGGCTCATCCAGCTTGAGCAGTACCATCGCTCCCGGCCGCAGGGAAAACGCGCGGCCGCGGTGCACCACCTGCGACGGCCGATCGCCCCTGTTGCGCGCCAGGCAGAAGCGATCGTCGCCGGTCTCGATCACTTGGCGCCTTTCGCGTCGCACGGTGACGAAGCTGCCGTCGCAGCGGCCGAGCATGGTGGTGCCGACATGGATCGCGTTCATCGAAGCCCGAAACGGCACGTCGGGCGCCGGGTCGAGTTCGCCGGTGTTGGAGAAATGCTCGAACAGTTCCGCAAAGCGCATGAAGCGCTGCCGGTCTGACAGGCCCGGGGGCAGCATCTCGGTCGAGAGCGACTTCCTGATGACGGACATCGCGAGCGCCTTTGCGAAATCGGTCGTGCAAACGGAGACAATGAGAATGGATGTCTTCAACAATCGACAACGGGACCGAAGGCCCGTTGGCATGCAAGGCAAGTCCGGTACAACCGGAAGGTTATCAGCACTGGCGGCCGATTCAAGCTTGCGCCGGTCAGTCCAAGACGTCGCCCGCCGGGCGCCGGCTAGTCCAAGACGCACCGTACGGCCGGTCCTATTGAAACACCGATGCGGCCAGACCGGCCCCACAGCGAGACGCGGTTCGAACCGCGCCCGACCGGAGGAGATAGCCACAATGCGGAGCTCTTTGACGAGGGGCCTGGTGTTCGGCGGCGCGATCGCGACCAGCCTCGGCATCGGTTACGCGCTCGGCGCGCAGCCGCACATGGAACAGGCCATCGCCATCCTGCAATCGGCCCGCGCCGAACTCGGCCGGGCAGAGCCCAACAAGGGCGGTCATCGTGAAAAGGCGATTGGCCTGATCGATCAGGCGATCGCCGAAGTGCGCGCCGGCATCGCCTTCGCGGCGGGCCGCTGAACCGCGATCCCCAGGAGCCCGTGCGATGAAGCGGACCATCCTTGCAGCAGCCATCGGCGTCATCACGAGCGTTGGCGCCGCGGACGCACTACCCGTTGCACAACTGCCCGCGACCGCCGCGGGCGACATCATCGCCGTCGCCGGTGGCTGCGGTCCCGGCCGGCACCGCGGCCCCTATGGCGGCTGCTTGAGAAACTACGACAACCCTGCCTCTCATGCCTGCCCTCGCGGCTACCATATCGGCCCCGGTGGCCGCTGCCGCGGCAACGGCAGATAGAAGGGCAGCCGGTCAGGCCGCCTTGGTCTTGCTCTTGCCCGGGCGCACGGCCTCGAGCGCGGCAACGGCTGCGTCGGCGACCTTGTCGGGATCATCGGGCGCGCCGTCCGGCCGCTCGACGCGGTTGCGGCCGTTCTGCTTGGCGCGGTAGAGCGCGTCGTCGGCGACCCGCAGCACCTCGGTGAAATTGGCACCGGCCTCGGGGAAACTCGCCACACCGGCAGAGATCGTGACCCGGGGCAGATGGCCCTCGGCGTAGCGGATGGTGAGCGACTCGATCTTCGCGCGCAATTCCTCGGCCCGCGCAGCTGCCGCTTCCACGTCGGTATTGGGCAACAAGACGACGAACTCCTCGCCGCCGAAACGGCAGGGAACGGCATCCTCCGCGAACAGGGTCCGCATCATCTCACCGACATGGCGCAGTACCGCATCGCCGGCATCATGACCGTGATTGTCGTTGAAGCTCTTGAAGTGGTCGACGTCGAGCGTGATGACGCTGACCGGGGTCCGGTGACGCTCGGCCCGCAGCAGTTCACGGCGTGCCATCTCCAGCAGATAGCGGCGGTTGTTCAGGCCGGTGAGCACGTCGCGCACCGACTGGTCGCGCAGGCCCTCGCGCAGCTTCATGTTGGCGATGGCGATCGACAGATGTTCGGCACAGGCGAGTCCCAGCCGCGCCCGGTCGGCAAATCGCGCCTTGGCTTCCTCCTCGCTCTCAGAGGTGTCGAGCGTGTATTCGAGGTGCAACAGGCCGACCGTGTCGCCGTGGGCGACGATCGGGATGCAGCAATAGTTCTCGTTGACGCCATGATGGACGTGATCGCAGTGGAATTCGATCTCGCTGGTACCGTGCACATAGGCGTGGCCGCGACGCAGGCTCCAGCAATCCTCCGGATGAATGCTCGCCGTATGCGACTTGCCGTTCCATTCCGTCGCCACTTCGAGCACGTCGCGCGAATTGGCATAGATGAACAGGCTGCCCTTGCATTCCGGCATCAGGCGGCCGAGTACCGAGGAGATCATGCCGTAGAGTTCGGTCTCGGACTTGGCCGATTGCAGCCATTCGGACAGCTCCGACAGGGTACGGGTCGCCGCGTTGAGGCGATCGTTCTCGATCAGGCTCTTCCTGAACACGGTGAGCGCGCGCGCCATCATCCCGAGTTCGTTGCTGCGGTCGGCATAGGGGATCTCGGTGTCGAGCTGTCCCCTGGCGATCTGCTCCATGCTGGAGGTGATGCGATGGATCGGGGTCGAGACGTCGCGGATGACGAAGATCAGGGTGAGGATTCCGATCAGCACAGAAACGGCATTTACACCCCATAGGACCAGCGAATAGAAATGGCTGTCCCTGACGGCGTCGTCGATTGCAGCGTCGGCCTCCTGGTTGGCGAGCTTGATGCCGTCGTTGATGGCATCCACCACGGCGACGTAGGGAGCCTCGCTCTCGACGTTGATGATGCGCGACAGCAAGGCACGGTCCTTGGCGACGTCAGGGTCGAGGATACGCGCCTGGTACTTGGCATAGGTCGCCCATTTGTTCGCAAACTGGTCGAACATCAGCTTGAGCGCCGAGTTTTCGGGAATGCCCGTCTTGAAAGCTTCGATCTTCTGATTCAGCGAGGCGACGCGGCGCTGAAGCAGCGCCTCCGCCGCATTGCGTTGCTCCGCGGTTTCGGCGAGGGCCACCCGCATCGATATGGATCGGATGCGCGCGATGGTGAGGTTCATCTCGCCGAGGTCACGCAGCTTCGGCAGGCGGTCGCGGCCCACGGCTTCGATCGTGTCCTGAAGCGCGGTGAGGCGCATCTTGCTCATGACCGACACGCCGGCGAGGATCGCGATCAGAAGGAAGATCGACGTCAGGAGCGATTTCTTGATCGAGACGCTCAGCGACTTGTGGGCCAGCTTCAGAACCATGACGCGCACTGCCTTCTGGAAAGGGGGTGCCCGCGCACACGACGCGCGGCCGCATGGAACTTTGGCCCAAATCGTCGCAATTCGGTTAAGCCTTGTGACCACCGTGCGATCCGGGCGGCGTTGCCAAATGCGACCCGTCATGGCGAAGGGAGCGCTTTCCGGCAACGGTTTCAACGCCCAGCATGCTTAACGCCACACGCGAGAGAGCCGCCGCGGGCCGCGCCGAATGTGGCGATCTGGTTAACTTCGGTCTTCCGCAACTGGTTAAGAGACTGTGGTTTAGCCCCTAAGAGACTGTGGTTTAGCCCCGGATACCGGCCTTGCGGCTGCCGGTCGGACTGCTCTCCCCATGATTATGGGTGTCGCCGTTTTTCTGCCGCGGCTAGACTGAATCTCGCGCGTCGCGGGGGACACGCGGGCGGGACGACGAACCATGACCGAACAGGGCGAAACCGGCGAGGCCACCACCATCCTCCTCGTCGAGGACGACGCGCCGACCTGCTGGCGGCTCCAGGACGCGCTGGTCAAGGCCGGCTACCAGGTACGGGCTGCCGGCACACTGGGCGAGGCCCGCGCCGCATTCGGCGAGTCCGCGCCCCGCGTCCTCCTGACCGATCTGCGGCTGCCCGACGGCCATGGCATCGAACTCATCCGCGAGACGCGACGCCGTTTTCCGGACACCGAGATCATGGTGATCTCGGCGCTCGGCGACGAAGAGAGCGTGATCTCCGCGATCACGGTCGGCGCCACCGGCTATCTGCTGAAGGATGCGTTCCCGACCGACATCGCCACGACCGTGCGCGATCTCGTCGCCGGACATTCGCCGATCTCGGCATCGATCGCGCGCTTCATCGTGCGCAGGACGCAAGGTTCCGTGCAGGGCGCGGCCGAGCCGCCGCCGGGTCCAGCCCTCAACACGGCAAGGCTGACGCCGCGCGAAATCGACATCCTCTGGGGTATCGCCAAGGGCTTCAGCTATGCCGAGATCGCGAGCCATCTCGGCCTGTCAAAGCAGACCGTCCCCGGGCACATCAAGAACATCTATCGCAAGCTCGAGGTGCATACCCGGAGCGAGGCGGTGTTCGAAGCGGTGCAGCAGGGCCTGATCAAGCTGTGAGCGACCTCGCGGCCAAGACGCCTTGGAAGACGCCCATCAGGGCATCGACGCGCGCATGGCGCCGGCTGCTCGCCTCGCGCCTCGTGCCCTATGCCTTGCTCCAGGCACTGATTGTGGTCGCCACCATCTTCGGGCTGCGGCTGCTGCAGCCGAGCGACCCCGAGGATTTCGCGCTGAGCGAGTTCTCGTTCCGGGAGGCAGGCGCTGCCATTCCCGTGACGCTGCCGCACTTCACATCGTCGCGCTATTCCCTGGACGACCCACCGCTCTACACCGGCACCTTCACGTTCAGGGCCGGAGATGCCGGATGGTCGGTGTTCCTGCCACGCTTCAGCAACGCGGTGGAGGTCGCCATCAACGGCGTCGTCGTGCTCGACTCGCGGCACGATACCAATGCGAACCGGCCGGACCGCAACACGCCGGAGATCGCGACCATCCCGTCCTCGCTGCTGCGCGACGGCACGAATGAGATCACGATACGCCTGTTCATCTGGGGGCCATTGAAGGGCTTTCTCGACACCGTCTATGTCGGCCCCGATGCAAGCCTGCGTCCGGCCTACGAGACACGCGCGCTGCTGTTCGTCACATTGCCGGTGGTGTTCTCGGCCTGGCAGTCGATCCTCGCGGTCATCCTCGGGATCATGTGGCTGATGCGCCGCCACGAGCCGGTCTATGGTTTGCTGGCGGCGGCGATGGTGCTCGGCGTCGTGCAGGCGTTCGTGCCGCCGTCGGCGCCACCGGCGGTTTCGTCGCGACTGGTCGCCATGCTGCTCGCTTCGGCCCCGGTCGAAAGCGCGCTGATCGTGATGTCCAGCGTGCTTTTCTTCGGCTGGCGGTGGCCGCGCTACGGCTTCCTGTTGTTCGCGCCGGGCCTGCTCGTGTCGGCGGTCGGGCTGATCGTGGCCCCGCCGCTGCCGCGTTTCCTGTTCGTTGCGCTTGGCATCCCGACCGTCGGGATATGCCTGCTGCTGATGGCCGGAATCATGGCGGCCGCGGTCATACGCCGGCAGGACGCAGCGAGCTTCACGCTCGGCTGCGCCGTGACCATCGTGCTGACATGCTGGATTCACGACATCATGTCCGTGTTCGAGATCATGCCCAACGAGCGCACCTTCGTCTCGCGCCTGTCCTATTCGGCAATGTTGATCGCGATCGGCGCCGGACTGACCTGGCGGTTTGCCCGCGCGCTGAACCAGGTCGACAGCTTCGCCGGCCAGCTCGTGACGCGCGTGCGCGAGGCCGAGGAACGGCTGAAGGCGAGCTTCGCCCGCGAGGAGGAACGGGCACGGGCGGCCGCCCTCGCCAACGAGCGCACCCGACTGATGCGCGACCTGCATGACGGCCTCGGCGGCCAGCTCGTCAGCATCGTCGCCCTGTCCGAGCGCGGTCAGGAAGGCGCGTCCATCACCGAAGCCGCCCGCGCGGCATTGAAGGACCTGCGCCTCGTCATCGACTCCATGGACGATATCGGCGGCGACCTCATGCTCGCTCTCGGCTCCTGGCGGGAGCGCGCGACGACGCAATTGCGTCCCCACGACATCACGCTCGGCTGGCAGGTCGCGACACCCCAGGGTCTGCCGCTGCATCCGGAATTGCGGCCCTGGCACGTCATCCAGATCGTGCGCGTGCTCGACGAGGCGGTCACCAACGCAGCCAAGCATGCAAAGGCGCGCCACATCGCGGTCACCATCGAAACGCGCGATGACGGGCAGGGTCCGTATGGCGTGATAAGCGTCGCGGATGACGGCCAGGGCTTCGAACTCACTGCCGATGGCCAGCCCGCCGGCGGGCGCCAGAGCGCGCGAGGCCTGCGCAACATGAGAAATCGCGCGGCGCGCTGCGGGGCCGTGCTCGGGCTGAGTTCGGATCAAGCCGGCACGAGGGTGCGACTGCAATTGCCGTTGAGATTTCCCGACAACGACGCAGCCGCGGGCTGAAAAGACCCTCTCTCCGAGCGGTGCGTCGCGCAGAGAGAGGGAGCGGACCGGGATTGTTTCCTGCGGAGGACGGGGGGGGTCGTTCGCAAGACATCCCTTCGTCCGAAGCGATGCAATCGATTTAATCGGAAGAAATCGTCAGCGCACGCCAACACGGTTGACGGGACCGCCGCGATTCATCGGTCGGCCTGCGCGGACACCGACGCCGGGCGCACCGACGCCGGGGGTCGCAACCGCTGCCGCAGCGACCGGCGCCCCGGGGGCAGCCACCACCGCCGCGGTCGGACGCGCCACGCAGCCCTTCGGTACGCCGACCGTCTTGCAATAGACCACGGCCTGGGCGGGGCTCGCGCCCAGCGACACCGTCGCCACGCCTGCCAGCGCCATCAGCGTCAGCCCGGCGCTCAACGCTCCTGCTCTCTTCGACATCTCATTCTCCTGCTTCCGTTCGGCGTCCCGATACAACACCGGATCTCGCAGCCGACGTGTAGCCTGAATGACAAAAGACGGCAGCTGGATACATGCCATGAAGATGGGGGGCGCCGTGACGGTCGCTGGCGGACGCGCCGGCGCCATGAACATGGCATGGACCGGCGACAGGCCTCTGCGGGATGGTCCGGCGCGCCTGATCCTCAACCGCCCGACGTCGCATGGATTGACGTCGGGGCGGACACCTCATTCGCAAGGAGTACTTCATGAAGCTCACGACCATTGCTGCATTGCTGCTCGTCACCGCCACCCTGCCGGCCTCGGCGCAATCCGGCCCCTCGCCACAGGAGCAGATGGCCTGCCGCGGCGACGCCAGCAAGTTCTGCGCCGAGCATATCGGCAAGCCGCCGCAGATGAACGCCTGCCTGCGCGAGAACAAGAGCAAGCTCTCGGACTCCTGCCGCAAGGTCGTGGAATCGCGCGGAGGCTGAGCTCCCTCCGCTTTTCCGGAGCCGTCTAAGCACGAATCTTGCAAGCGCTCGGCAGCGGAATGTCTGCGGAGTGCTTGCAAATGTACGATTCGATCATCGTTGGCGCCGGATCGGCCGGATGCGTGCTGGCCAATCGGCTGTCGGCCGACCCCCACCGCAAGGTGCTGGTGCTGGAAGCCGGCCGCGCCGCGCCGCTCGCCTCGGAGATTCCCTCCGACTGGCCGACGATGTTCAACACCTCGGTCGACTGGGGCTTCTACACCGAACCTCAGGCCGGCTGCCGCAACAGACGCATCTTCTGGCCGCGCGGCAAGATGGTCGGCGGCTCCGGCGCGATGAATGCGATGATCTATATCCGCGGACTGCCGTCCGATTATGACGGATGGGAGAAGGCGGGATGCATGGGCTGGGGGTGGCGCGACGTCCTGCCGAAGTTCATCGCCTTCGAGGCCAATGCGCGCTTTACGGACGATCCCTTCCATGGGACCCGGGGCCCGCTCCACGTGGCGGACGTCGCCCATGTCGATCCCCATGAACTGAAATGGCTCGAGGCAGCGCAGGCCGCAGGCCTTCCCTACAACGCCGATTTCAACGGAGCGACGCAGGAAGGCGCTGGCTTCTTCCAGTTCGTCATCCGTAACGGAGAGCGCTTCGGCACCGGCAGCGCCTATCTGCGCCCGGCACTCGCGCGTCCGAATCTCACGCTGAAGACCGGCGTCCGCGTCGTTCGCATCCTCATCGAGCGCGATCGCGCGGTCGGCGTCGAATATCTGGAAAACGGACGGGCGGTCAGCGCTTTCGCCGGGAGCGAAGTGGTGCTGGCGTCCGGCGCGATCGGCTCGGCACAACAGCTGCTGCTGTCCGGCGTGGGCCCGGCCGACGAATTGAAGGCCGTGGGCATCGACGTCGTGCACGACCTGCCCGGCGTCGGCAAGGATCTGCAGGATCACATCAACATTCCCATCACCTTCTATACGAAGGAACGGATCGGCATCGGGGCCTGGACGGAGGAGAGCCTTGCCGCAAGCCTTGCGCAATGGATGTCCAGCCGCAGCGGTCCGCGCACATCGCCCTGGGTTGCCGCAGGGGCCCATGTGCGCAGCCGTGATGGCGTCGAGCCGGACCTCCAGCTCTATGGCGCGGTCAGCCCGCATCGCGATTATGCACGCTTCCTGTCGTCGAAACCTGGCATGACCCTGCATGCAACGTTGCAGCGGCCGAACAGCCGGGGACAGATCACGCTGCGCTCGTCCGACCCGATCGAGGCGCCGGCGATCGATCCCGGCTATTTCGTTTCGGACCCGGAAGGCCGCGACATCGCCACCTTGGTCGAAGGCATCAGGATCAACCGGCGCATCGCCGCACAGTCGCCGCTCAGGGAGATCATCGAGGGCGAGATCACACCGAGTTCCGAGGCCGAGAGCGATGCCGACATCGCCGACTACATCCGCGGACACTGCACCACGCTCTATCACGCGGCGTCGACTTGCCGGATGGGGGCGGATGCCATGGCCGTGGTCGATCCCAGCGCGCTGAAGGTGCGCGGCCTGCAGGGCCTGCACGTCGCCGATGCGTCGGTGATCCCGATCATGATCTCCGGCAACATCCAGACCCCGACGATCCTGATCGCGGAAGTCGCTGCAGCCGCGATCCTGGCTTAGGCTTCAGTCGTCGTCGAGCCGCCTTGCGACATCGCGCGCCTCTCGAAATCGCCGAGGACAATGCGCGGCGATTGTTGAATATATCCGGATAGGGAGGGTTCGGAAGAACCGCGCGTCAGATCTGCTGCGCGACCTTCTCCAGCCCGATGATACGGGCGAGCTTGCGCACTTCTTCCTTCTGGTCGTCGCGCAGCTGGAACAGCAACGGCATCGCGGCGGACTTCAGCTGCTGCACTTCATCGCAATTCGGGTCGATCGGCACGCCCGGCGCGTTCGGATTGGACAGCTTGTTCGCCGAGATCTTGCGGACGACGTTGCGCAGGGCGGTCTCGACCGAGGGCCAGTAATATTCCTGCGACGAGGACAACTTCAGACGATCCCGGATGCCGGCGATCTGTACGTCGGAGAGCAGCGTATAGGATTTCTGCGGCTGCGGCTTGGCGATCTTCGGTTTGGCCTGGGCGTCGAGCGATGCCTCTGTGGCGTCGGGCGCGCGCGCCGCGGGCGTCCCCGCCTTGGGCATCGGGAAATCGGCCGGAGTGGCGGCGGCAAAGGCCTGACGCAGCGGCTCGGTCAGGACCGGCGCCTGCGAGAGCCTGTCGGCGGGCACCTGAACCGGCTCGATGGCCGCCGAAGCCAGCGCCAGGGTCGGAATCAGGCGGTCGGCCTTGGCGGCGCGGTTGGCGGCAAGCGGCTTGGGCGGGTCCTGGGAGACCATTTCGGCGCTGACGCTGGGGACGCTGTCGCGACCGAGAATGGCGGTTGTGGCGGCGCCGAGGACGAGGAAACAGGTCAGCACGACGATGGTGATGGCTTTGGACAATCGTCTCTCCGGGAGGCCGCTCACGATGTTGTTAACAGTGCCGACAAAACTTGAACGAATTAAGGCTTGAGTGTGCCCTTCGAGCGACAATCACCCTGCCTGCGGCGACAACGACCGAAAGGCGAGCGGGATCAGGCTGCTGCAGCCAGATCGTAGGCGTCCTGGATGTCGGCGACGATCTCGGAGGCCTCCCAGACGGCGCGCGGCTCGACCGATTGCAGCGTCACGGTCCAGTTGCCGCCCCGGCGGGTGCGCGGCACGCTGACGATGTCGAACCTGACATTGCGGCACAGCGGGTGCCTGGCCAGCGCGTGGGCGACACGGACGCGGATTTCGTCCAGCGATGCCGCGGTCTTGCTGTTGAGATAATCGAAGTCCATCGCCTGTCTCTCTCGGTCCGGCTTAAGGCCGTGAGAGGATTCTTGGCGGGCCTTGGTTAATCTGCCGTTAAACAGGGGATATCGCGGTGCAGGAAGTTAACCGTGATCGCAGAGAGCCCCGTTCCGGTATTTTTACGGAGATCGGCCGATCGACGCGGCCCGATATTCGGCCGTCGTGCACGCCACGAGATCGTCGACGGCCATCACCCCTGTCACGCCCGAGGTCGAATGACCGCCGCTCCAGATATCGCGCCATCGCTTCGGACGGTTCTCGCGCGCCGTGACATCGATGTCCTTGCCGATATCGATCGCGCCGCGCGCCGGCAGGTCGTCCGGATCGAGGCCGGCCGCCACGATCGAGGGCCTCAGCATGTTGGTTTGCAGACCGGTGAACGCCGTGGTGAGCAGGATGTCGTCGGCGCTGCTCTCGACCAGCATGCGCTTGTAGCGTTCGTCGGCCATGCTCTCCTGCGTGGCGATGAACTTCGTACCCATATAGGCGAGATCGCAACCGAGCACTTCGGCGGCATGCAGCGCGTGACCATCGCCGATGCCGCCGGCGAGCACGATGATGCCGTCATAAAAAGAGCGGACCGCGCGGACGAAGGCGAACGGATTGAGCCAGCCGGTTTGCCCGCCGGCGCCCGCAGTGAGCAGCACGAGGCCGTCCGCGCCGGCTTCGGCCGCGCGCTCGGCATGACGGATCGAGGCGACATCGGCCAGCACCAACGCGCCGGCATCGTGCAGCGGCTTCAGCACAGGCGCGGGCGATCCGACCGACGTGATCACGATCTCGGGCCGGTGCCTTAGCAGCACGGCGAGATCCTGCTCCAGCCGCGCGTTCGAGCGATGCACGATCAGGTTCGGACACAGCGGCGCTGTCCTGCGGCCGGTCTCATCCTCGTGCAACCGTAACCGCATTTCGATCTCGGTGAGCCAGGCTTCGAGCTGTTCCGTGCCGCGGCAATTCACGGTGGGGAAACTGCCGATCACGCCGTTGCGGCAGGCCGCGACCATCAGCTCGATGCCCGAGACCAGGAACATCGGCGCCGCGATCAACGGCAGCGCGAGCCTGTCGCGGAAGGATTGAAGTCGATCGGACATCATGCAGGCCCCCCTGTGCAGGCTTTGCTGTTTCATCCAGCATTCGCTGTGCTAGCGTCGTCGACAAACATTGGCACGACAAACGCCGATGACAAAGCAGCGAGGAAACCCATGCCTGATCCGCTCCACGCATCGTCCCCGGCTTGCGCGCAGACGCTGCGCGCGCTGTCGCGCTATCCCGATCGCATCGCGTTCGCCTGGCCGGGCGGCTCGCTGAGCTATCGGGGCACGACCGACCTGATCGGGCGCATCCAGGGCGTGTTCATGCGGCTCGGCCTGCAGCCCGGCGCGCGCGTCGCCTTCCTCACCGCGAACCGCGCCGACACCTGGTGCGCCGGCGTCGCCGCGCAATTGTGCCGGCTCTGCATCACCTGGCTGCATCCGCTGGGATCGCGCGAGGACCAGCTGTTCCAGCTCGAGGATTCCGAGGCCGAGATGCTGGTGGTCGACGCCGCCGCTTTCCGCGATCGCGGCGGCGAGCTCGCGACTGCGGCAGGCAGGCTCAAGGCCATCTTCACCATGGGACCGGCCGACTACGGCATCGACCTGCTGCGCGCGATCGAGAACGAGGGGCATGCCAGCGCCCTAAACTTCGCCGGGCCCGACGACCTCGCCACGCTCAATTACACCGGCGGCACCACCGGAAAATCCAAGGGCGCCCTGCGCTATCATCGCGAGAACGCCGGGGCGGCCGGCGCGATCCTCGCCGACTTCGAGATCCCCGATGCCGCGCGCTATCTCACGGTTGCCCCGATCAGCCATGTCGCCGGCACGAAGGTGCTGCCGACGCTGATGCGCGGCGGCACGGTGCACATGCTGAAGGGCTTCGACCCCGAGGCGGTGCTCGCGACGATCGCACGCGAGCGGATCAACTTCACGCTGTTCGTGCCGACCATGATCTATGTGCTGCTCGATCATCCGGCGCTGGGCAGGACCGATCTGTCCTCGCTCGAACTCGTGCTCTACGGGGCATCGGCGATGTCGCCGAGCCGCCTGATCGAGGGGATCGAGCGTATCGGGCCGGTGTTCTCGCAGCTCTACGGCCAGACCGAATGCTATCCCGTCTCGGTGCTGCGCAAGAAGGACCATGATCCGAAGACGCCCGAACTGTTCCTGTCCTGCGGCTTCCCGATCGCGGCCTGCGAGGTCAGGATTCTCGACGACAACGATCAGGAGGTGAAGACGGGCGAAGCCGGCGAGATATGCGTGCGTGCGCCGCACGTCATGGCCGAATATTGGAAGCGGCCGGACATCACGGCCGAGACGCTGAAGAACGGCTGGGTCCACACCGGAGACATCGCGCGCAGGGACGAGCGCGGCTACATGTTCATCCTCGATCGCAAGAAGGACATGATCGTCTCGGGCGGCTTCAATATCTTCCCGCGCGAGGTCGAGGACGTGCTGTCGCAGCACAGGGACGTCG
This sequence comes from uncultured Bradyrhizobium sp., assembly GCA_964423245.1. GTDB lineage: Bacteria > Pseudomonadota > Alphaproteobacteria > Rhizobiales > Xanthobacteraceae > Bradyrhizobium. The sequence goes on from CAYREH010000008.1 coordinate 13,912, forward strand.
CCATGGTCGCGGTCGTCGGGACGCCCGATGCAAAATGGGGCGAAGCGGTCACCGCGATCGTCGTTCCACGCGAAGGCGCAAAGCCCGATCCTGACGAGTTGATCAACCTGGTCAAGTCGCGCAAGGGCTCGGCGCATGCGCCGAAGCAGATCCGGTTCGTCGACAAACTGCCGATGACCGGCGTCGGCAAGGTCGACAAGAAGGTGCTTCGCGCTGGATTCTGGAGCGGACAGGACCGGATGGTGGGATGACGGACGCGCTGCACCGCCCCGATACGGGTATCAGCGCTTCTCGATCACCAGGCTCTGCACCGCGCGGCCGAAATAGCCCTGCCGGTCCGCCATGCGTGACATTGCAAGGCCAGCGCCATCGGGGCCAATCCAGGACTCGCCGTCGAGCAGGATCCAGTCGCCGACCGGCGGACGGGCGAAGCTGATGGTGAGGTCGGCGTTGATATAGGTCCAGGCGCGGAAGTCGAGCGTGGACGCCGTGCCGTTGGAGAAATCGGCCGCGACGACGGCGCGCATTGCCTGCGAGACACCCTCGCCCTCGATCAGGGGATGATCGACGCGAAACCAGATCGCCCCCGGGCCGGCCTGGCCGAACCGCCCGCGTGCGGCGCGCATCGACACCGATTGCACGAACGGACTCTTGGCGGCGTGTCCGTCCTCGACCAGCGAATCCTCCGGCGACGGCAGCGTGACCGGCAGATCCGCGATGTCGTCCGGCAGCGGCTGCTTCTGGGCCTTGATCTTGAGCACGGTGGCGCCGACGACCTGCACGCCGTCGGCCAGCAGCTTGACCTCGCAGAGCTGGATCTTGCGGCCCTCGCGGAGAATCTCGGTCGCGATGGTCAGCGGGGCCACCGGCACCGGGCGCATCAGGTCGATGGTGACGCGCGCGATGTTCATCGGCACCGGCGTCGGAACGCGCTCGGCCGCCCACGTCACCAGCGCGGCCGGCGCCGAGCCATGCTGCATCCGCGGGTCCCACGGACCGGCGGCATCCGGGCTGGTCACCACGCTGTTGCCATCGACACGGTAGATGGGGGGCATTGCTCGATCTCTGTGGTGCAGACAGCCGAAACTCAGCAGAAAGGCGTCGTCCCGGCGAAGGCCGGGACCCATGATCCCGGGAAGAAATTGCAGCACACGACTGTCAACTTCGAGCCTCCGCCAAACAACTCCCTGTGGTTATGTGTCCCGGATCTGCGCATCGCTTGTCCGGGACGACGATGAGAGAGAAGCGTGACGATAGCCTTCATCACAACGGGGGGTCGATCGCTTCGTCATATTCCTTCTTGAAGCGCGCGATCAGCTCTGCGGCGGGGATGATGCCGTCGATGCTGCCGATACCCTGGCCGGAGCCCCAGATCTCCTTCCAGGCCTTCGGCTTGGCACGCTCGCCGGAGGCGTCGGTGCCGAAATTCATCTTGGAGGGATCGGAGGTCGGAAGATTGTCCGGGTCCATGCCGGCAGCGACGATCGAGGGCTTCAGGTAGTTGCCGTGCACGCCGGTGAACAGGTTGGAATAGACGATGTCGTCGGCCGTCGAGCCCGCGATCATCTCCTTGTACTTCTCGACCGCGTTGGCTTCCTTGGTCGCAATGAAGGCGGAGCCGATATAGGCGAAGTCGGCGCCGAGAATGCGTGCGGCGCGGATCGCCCTGCCGTTGCCGATCGCACCCGACAGCGCGATCGGGCCGTCGAACCATTGCCGCGTCTCGGCGACGAAGGCGAGCGGCGACAGGGTGCCCGCGTGACCGCCGGCGCCGGCCGCGACCAGGATCAGGCCATCGGCGCCCTTCTCGATCGCCTTATGCGCGAATTTCTGGTTGATGACGTCGTGAAACACGATGCCGCCCCAGCCATGCACGGCCTGGTTCAGCTCCTCGCGCGCACCGAGCGAGGAGATCACCATCGGCACCTTGTACTTGGCGCAGAGCTGCATGTCGTGGTCGAGCCGGTTGTTCGACTTGTGCACGATCTGGTTGACCGCGAACGGCGCCGACGGCTTGCCCGGATGGGCGCGGTCATAGGCCGCGAGCTCCTCGGTGATGCGGGCCAGCCACTCGTCGAGCAGCTCCGGCGGCCGGGCGTTGAGCGCCGGGAACGAACCCACCACGCCCGCCTTGCATTGCGCGATCACGAGATCGGGCACCGAGATGATGAACAGCGGCGAGCCGATCACGGGGATCGACAGGCGCCCCTTGAACAAGGCGGGCATGGACATGGGCGAAACGGTCCTCTGTTGGCAGTCGATTGGGATGCTGGCAGTCATACCAACAAGGCAATCTTTCCACTGTCAAGTATTGCGTTTGCACGCCGCGGCGAAGCGCCGGGGACTATTCCAAGGCACGGAATTCCTTCTTCACCTTCCCCAGAGGGAGAGGTGCGGCACCACCGCCTGACGATCGGTCAACCCAACAGATCTGGATTGATCAGCCGCTCGAACGAGAACATCTCATCCCATTTGTCCTGGGTCAGCAGCTTGCGCTCGACCACCACGATCTGGTGCAGCGACTTGCCGCTGGTGTAGCCCTCGCGGGCGATCTCCGCGCATTGCTTGTAGCCGAGCAGCGGCTTCAGAACGGTGACGATGCCGAGCGAGTTCAGCACCATGTTGCGGGTGTGCTCTTCATTCGCCGTGATGCCGACGACGCAATTCTCGCGCAGGGAATTGACGGCGCGCTCCATGGTGCGGATCGAAAAGAACAGCGCGAAGGAGATCACCGGCTCCATGACGTTGAGCTGGAGCTGGCCAGCGCTGGCCGCCAGCGTCACCGTGGTGTCGAGCCCGATCACGAGAAAGCTGGTCTGGTTGACGACTTCCGGGATCACCGGGTTGACCTTGCCGGGCATGATGGACGAGCCCGGCTGCAATTGCGGCAGGTTGATCTCGCCGAAGCCGGCCCGCGGGCCGGAGGCGAGCAGACGGATGTCGTTGCAGATCTTGGTCAGCTTGCTCGCGGTGCGCTTGAGAACGCCGGACAGCTGCACATAGGCGCCGGTATCCGAGGTCGCCTCGACGAGGTCGCCGGCAAGGACGAAGTCTATGCCGGTGAGTGCGCTGAGATGCCGGACAGCGAGCTTCGGGTAGCCGGCGGCCGCGGTGACGGAGGTGCCGATTGCGGTGGCGCCGAGATTGATCTCACGCAGCAGGGCACGGGATTCGGACAGACGATCGACTTCCTCGCCGATCGTGGTACCCCATCCCCGGAATTCAGCCCCCAGCGACATCGGGACGGCGTCCTGCAGATGCGTCCGCCCCATCTTCAACACGCGATCGAACTCGCGGCCCTTGGCGAAGAAGGCCTCCTGGAGCTGACGCAGGGCCGTCATGTAGCTTTCGAGCCGCAGGATCAGCGCAAGCCGAAATGCGGTCGGATAGGTGTCGTTGGTGGACTGGCCGTAATTGACGTGGTCGTTGGGGCTGATGTGCTGGTAATCGCCCTTGGCGAAGCCGAGCGATTCCAGCGCGAGATTGGCGATCACCTCGTTCGCATTCATGTTGGTCGAGGTACCGGCGCCGCCCTGGATGAAATCGGTGACGAACTGGTCCATCATGTCGCCGGCGATGACGCGATCGCAGCCGAGGATGATCGCATCGGCGACCTTCGCATCGATCGCGCCGAGATCGCGGTTGGCCAGCGCCGCGGCCTTCTTCACGTAGCCCAGCGCCTTCACGAAGTAAGGCTCCTGGTTCATCGGAATGCCGGTGATGTGGAAGTTTTCCTTCCCGCGAATGGTCTGTACGCCGTAATAGATGTCGTCGGCGATCTCACGCGGTCCGAGGAAGTCCTGCTCAGTGCGGCTCATGGGCGCTCCTCTGCTGGCGCGGCGCCGTCAGTTCTGGCACAGCGCGCTGGTGACGAACGTGTCGGTGCGGCAATCATCCGGTTTGCGCGGCCGGCCGGGGATCAGGACCTTGGCCGAGCATTTCTCGGACGAATCGGCGTTCAGGCTCTTGCCTTCCTTGTAGCCTTTGCTCTGGCAGAGCTGGTCGGCGGCCGACTTGCAGTCCGGCGCGCCGTTGGTCGAGGCCGGGCAGGCCACGCGGCCCGAGACCATGGTGGACGGCTTCGCCAACCGCGACAGGTCGTTCATGGTCTCACCGGGGCTTTTGATCGGCGGCAGGATCGAGGGCAGCTTGTCGAACAGCTTGCCCATTTCGTGCATCAGCCCGGGATTGTCCTCGCGCGCAGGCGGCGCCGGGGGAGCCGGCGCCGAGAGCGGCGGCGCGGCGGCTGGAGGCCCCTGCTCCCGCAGGCCGAGAGGTGGCGGCGCGGATTGTGTCCAACCGGTCCCGCCGGAATCCAGCAGGAGCGATAGCACCGCAAATGTCAGCATGCCCACCCGCAGGATGGGATTGCCGGATCGATCCATCATGACGGCAACCGTAGCCGAAGCCGGTGCGGCGGCATAGCGCCCGTCAACTAGATGAGCTTGATCGCGACCACGAAGCCGAGCACGAGCACGGCGGCGCCGATCGCCACCCAAAGGCCGAGATGCCGTTCGATCCTGACGCGGATCCAGTCGCCATAGCGGTTGAGCAGGATCGCCACGATGAAGAAGCGACCACCGCGCGCAACGATCGAGCAGAGGATGAACAGCCAGATATTGTAGCCGGCAAAGCCCGAGGTGATGGTCACCAGCTTGTAGGGGATCGGCGTCAGCCCCTTGAGCAGGATGATCACGGCACCCCATTCGGCATAGGAGGCGCGGAAGGAATCGACCTTGTCGCCAAGACCGTAGACCTGGATCAGCCAATGGCCGACCGAGTCGTATAGCAGCGCGCCGATGGCGTAGCCGAGCACGCCTCCGAGCACAGAGGTCACCGTGCAGATCGCCGCATAGAGCCAGGCCCGCTGCGGGCGGGCCAGCGACATCGGAATCAGCATCACGTCCGGCGGGACCGGAAAGAACGAGCTTTCTGCGAAAGCCACGGCGCCCATGATCCAGAGCGCGTAGGGCTTGTGAGCGGCGTCGATGCACCAGTCGTAGATACGTTTCAGCATGGCGCCGCGATGAAGCACCACCGGGCGGATTTGTCCATCGCCAGTTTTTAAGCGATTTGTGACGGTTCTAGTGGCGCTTGCGCGCGACGCGGCCTTCGAGCGCGACAATCGGCCGCTCGCTGGTCGGGCGCGGTGCTGTCGCTTTGGGCAGCTTCATCGGCGATTTCGGCAGCTTCTCGGCAATGCCCAGCATGTCTTCCCGCCGCGCCATTTCGCGCCAGACGTCTTCGGGTCGCACGCCGGCCGAAGCCCAGAGCACAGTGAGATTGTAGAGCAGGTCCGCGCTTTCGCGGACCACCGCTTCGGTGTCGCGGTTCACCGCATCGATGACGACCTCGATGGCCTCTTCGGCGAGCTTCTTCGCCATCTTCGAAGGGCCGCGCTGAAACAGCCGGGCCGTACGCGATGTTGCCGGATCTAGATCCCTGGCCGCGAGCACAGCCAGATAAAGCCGCTCAAGCGAATCACTCATGGTACGCAAAACTACTCTAAAGAAATGGCAGGCGTGTTAACGCCTGGCGATAAAAGCAAAAAAGAGGCCGTCGCGGCAAGCGCGACGGCCCATCGTGGTCAATGTTCCTGACGGCCGGGCTCAGTAACACGTGCCGATGGAGCCCTGGCCACCCTGAGCGGACTGATAGGGACCGCCGCAACGATGGAACGGCCGGGGACCGGCATAATAGTCGCCGCCGTAATAGGTGGGACCGGCATCGTAATAGACGGGGCCTCCGCCGTAATAGCCGGGCGCGTAGTCATAGGCGTAGGCGTCGCGGGTCGCGGCGATCGCAAGACCGGTGCCGATGATACCGGCAAAGGCTGCGGCAGCCGCTGCGCCGCCTCCACCACCATGCCAGTGGCGGCCGCCGGCGTAGGACGAGGTCGGGGCAACAGCGGTGAGTGCCAAAGCCGCGACCGTGGCGAAAACGGCCTTGCGGCCGGCAAATCTCGAAAATCTGTCAAACATGTCGTGGACCCTCCTTGGGACCTCAATGGTGCCTCGAGACAGGCTCGTGTCTTTCAAACACCCGGCTCCCATGTTGGGTTCCCCAACCCCAACAGAAGCTGAACGAGGTTGCGTGATCTTGCCGCAACCCCTGCTCATCCGCCGTTCATGTTGGCGGCGCCAGACTGCGCGCTGGCCGGCGCTGCGAGCGTCACGATCCATGGAATGCGGGACCGGCGCGACCGATGTTTGCATTGAAGACGATCGGCCTTGGCGGCCTGTTGGCGTTCTGCATCTCGATTGCTGCGCCGGCCGCACGCAGCCTTGCGGCCGAAACGCCCGCTCCTTCGACCGCGATCCATTTCAGCTTCGACCGGCCGTTCGATGCCAGCATGGCGCCCTTTTTCCTGGCCGCGAAGGACGGTGCTTTCGGCGCCGAGCGTCTCAACGTCGCGTTCAACAGCGCGGCCGGATCGCCGGATGCGCTGGCGCGCGTCGCCAGAGGCGACAGCGAGTTCGCGCTGGTCGATCTCAATGAGCTGATCCGCTTTCGCGACGGGGAGGATGCGGCCCAGGTGAAGGCCGTGTTCGTGCTGTTCAACCGCGCACCCTATGCCATCATCGCACGCCGCAGCCGCGGCATTCACCTGCTGCCGGACCTCGACGGCAAGACGGTCGGCGTGGCCGAGGGCGACCTCTCGGCGCGATTTTGGCCGGCGCTGGCCCGGCAGGCCGGCGTCAACGCCGCCCAGGTGAAGATCCACAGGATCAGCGCTGCGGTGCGCGAGCCGATCCTATCGGCGGGCCAGGTCGATGCGGTCACCGGCTTCAGCTACCTCTCGGCAGTGAACTTGCGCGACCGCGGCGTGCCCGGCAACGATCTCGTGGTGCTGCGTTTCGCCGACTATGGCTGCGAGGCCTATGGCTCTGCCGTGGTCGTCAATCCGGCGTTCGCGGCAGCGAAGCCGGACGCCGTGAAGGGATTTGTTCGCGGCCTGATCGCCGGCATCAATGCCACCGTCAGGGAGCCGGACCGGGCTGCAGACGACGCCGCCAGCCGCATCGACAATGGCGACCGCAAGCTCGAGCTGGAGCGGCTGCGCACCGTGCTGGTCGACAACATCCTGACCGATGAGGCACGGCGCAATGGCCTCGGCGGGATCGACCCGGCGCGCCTTGAGCGCTCGATCGACCAGATCGCGCAGGACTTCAAATTCCGCAAACGCCCCGCGCCGGGCGATATTTTCGACGGCCGGTTCCTGCCGCCGGTCGAAAGCCGGCTGATCAACTGAACAAAACCTTGAGCTTCCGCTGTATCTCGCGGGCGATCCCTGCTTAGAATGCGGCCCGTCATTCGCCCGAGCGCGCGCCCGCATGTCTATTTTCAGCCTCTACACCCGCGTTCTCGAGCTGCTCGGCAAGGAGGCGCGACTCGGCTGGCTGTTGGCGTTCGCCAACCTGCTGCTGGCCGGCTCGCAATTCGCAGAACCGGTCCTGTTCGGCCGGATCGTCGACGTGCTGTCCGGCAAAACGGTGGCCGGCACCAGTTCGGCCTGGCCGTTCCTGATGGCCTGGGTGGCGTTCGGGCTGTTCACGATCGGCTGCAGCGCGCTGGTGGCCCTGCAGGCCGACCGGCTCTCGCACCGGCAGCGGCAGGCGGTGCTGACGAGCTATTTCGAACACATCCTGCAACTGCCCCTCACCTTCCACTCCGGCACGCATTCGGGCCGGCTGATGAAGGTGATGCTCAACGGCACGGACGCGCTGTGGCGGCTCTGGCTCGGCTTCTTCCGCGAGCACTTCGCCGCGATCCTGTCCGTCGTGGTGCTGCTGCCGCTCTCGCTGTACCTGAACTGGCGGCTGGCGATCCTCCTGTTCGTGCTCTGCATCGTCTTCACCGCGCTGACCACGTTCGTCGTCCGCCGGACCTTCGGCATGCAGATGGCCGTGGAGGAGCACTACAGCGAACTCTCGGCCCGGGCCTCCGATGCCCTCGGCAATGTCGCACTCGTGCAGAGCTTTGTTCGCGTCGAATCCGAAGTGCAGGGGTTGCGTTCGGTCGCCGACCAGCTGCTCGCGGCGCAGATGCCGGTGCTGTCCTGGTGGGCGCTCGTCACCGTCATCACGCGCGCCTCCACCACCATCACGGTGCTCGCGATCTTCACCTTCGGCATCGCGCTGCACGATCAGGGGCTCACATCGGTGGGCGATATCGTGATGTTCGTGAGCTTCGCGACGCTGCTGATCCAGAAGCTCGAGCAGGTCGTGAGCTTCATCAACAACGTATTCATGGAAGCGCCGCGCCTGCGCGAGTTCTTCAACGTACTCGATGCCGTGCCCGCGGTGCACGATCGGGCGGACGCGATCGATGCCGGCAGGCTCTCCGGCCTCGTCGAGTTCAACGACGTGACCTTTTCCTATGACGGCAAGCGGCCGGCGATCGAGGACCTCTCCTTCACCGCGCTGCCGGGCCAGACCATCGCGCTGGTCGGACCGACCGGCGCCGGCAAGTCCACCGCGATCGCGCTGCTGCACCGCGCCTTCGACCCGCAATCGGGATTCATCAAGATCGACGGCATGGATGTACGCGGCGTCACGCTGAGCTCGCTGCGACGGAATATCGGCGTGGTGTTCCAGGAAGCGCTGCTGTTCAACCGCTCGATCGCCGAAAATCTCCGCGTCGGCAAGCCGGACGCGACCGAGGCCGAGATGCGCAAGGCGGCCGAGCGCGCCCAGGCGCTCGAATTCATCGAGCGAAGTGGCGGCTTCGAGACCAATGCGGGCGAACGTGGCCGCATGCTGTCGGGTGGCGAGCGGCAGCGGCTCTCGATCGCCCGCGCGCTGCTGAAGGATCCGCCGATCCTGATCCTGGACGAAGCCACCAGTGCGCTCGACGCCGTCACCGAGGCGAAGGTGAATGCGGCTCTCGACGAAGTGATGAAGGGCCGTACCACATTCGTAATCGCCCACCGGCTCTCCACCATCCGCAACGCCACCCGGATCCTGGTGTTCGAGAATGGCCGCGTGATCGAAAGCGGAACTTTCGATGAACTCGTGGCCAAAGGCGGTCATTTCGCCGAGCTCGCCAGGGCCCAGTTCATGGTGCAGGAAAATGCACGGGCCAGCGTGACGGTCGCTGAGGCTGGCGCGACGGTGGCTAAATCCTCCTGACAAGTCCTCGGCGTACCGTCGAAATTCGGCCCCTTTCATTGCGGAATACCCGGCCGAAACCCCTGTTCTCGACGCACGAGCCGGTATAGGTTTGCGACGCCGCAAGCGGCGGCGCCGGATTTCAGAACCGAACATCAGATCACGAGAGCCGACCGCACCCGGCCGCTCTCCAAGGACCGGAATCGGATAGTGCACGCCTTTCGCCCGCTGCTTCGCAAATCGCTGTTCAACCTGTTCGCGGCATGTGTCGCCTGTGCCGCTCTGGTCGCGCCGCGTGCGGCAAGTGCCGAAGCATTGCTGCTGATCGAGGCCGACAGCGGCAAGGTCTTGCAGGCCGAGAATGCGACCGTTCCCTGGTATCCGGCCTCGGTCACCAAGATCATGACCGCCTATGTGACGCTGAAGGCGGTGAAGGACGGCAAGCTCACGCTCGACACGCTGCTGACGGTGTCGCCCACGGCCGCCTCGCAATCGCCCTCGAAGATGGGATTCCGCCCGGGAACGCAGCTCACCGTCGACAACGCGCTGAAGATGATGATGGTGAAGTCGGCGAACGACATGGCCGTGGTGCTCGCCGAGGGCGTCGGCGGCTCGATCGACGGCTTCTCGGCGATGATGAACGACACCGCCAGGAAGCTCGGCATGACGCAGACGAGCTACGTCAATCCGAACGGCCTGCCTGCCGACGGACAGATCACCTCGGCGCGCGACCTCGGCATCCTTTCCCGCTCGTTCCTGCGCGACCTTCCGGAATACGAGTACTTCGTGCACATCCCGGCCATCCGCTTCGGCAAGCGCGTCACCGGAAACTTCAACAAGCTGATCGGCCGCTATCCCGGCGCCGACGGATTCAAGACCGGCTTCATCTGTGCCTCCGGCTACAACCTCGTTGCATCGGCGACACGCAACGGCCGCCGCCTGATCGCCGTGGTGCTCGGCTCCAGCTCCGGCACCGCGCGCGCCGTGAAGGCCGCGCAATTGCTGGAGCGCGGTTTCAGCCAGGACAATCTGTCCTGGCTGAGGCCCTCGCTGGGCACTGTCGAAAATCTCGTGCCGGTCGACGCCTCGCCGCCCAATTTGCGCGACGAGATGTGCGGCGGCCACCGAAAGCGGCCGGCCAGCGACGATGACGATGCACTGATCGCGACCAACGGCTCCGGCTCGGCCTCGGCCACCGGTGGCGAAGCCCCGGTGACGTTCTTCACGGCCGGCCTGCAGCCGCCGCTGATGAAGGCGTCCGAACTGATGGCGTCCGCGCCCGCAGCCACCGAGCCCGTGCTGGTCTACACCGGTCCCACCCGCACCGGCACGGCCCTGATCGCGGCGGTCGCGGCCGACGCCGACCAGCAGGCGACGCCAAAGCCGCGTGGCAAGAAGTCGCGCGTCGCCGCGAAGCCGGACGCCGCCGACAAGCCCAAAGACACGAAGAAGGACGCCGGGACGAAGGACACCGGGACCAAGACGGCGGCTGCGAAGCCGGCCGCTCCGAAGGCCGACGCCAGGCCGGATGGCAAGAGCGAGAGCAAGAGCGCTGCCAAGCCGGCCGGCAGCAAGCATGCCGCTGCCAAGCCGGAAACGGCGACCAAGCCTGCTCCCAGCGGCGATCAGGCCGCCAAGCCGGCCAAGCCCAAGGCCGCGACCAAGCCGGCCGCCAAGCCGGCTAACAACAGCTAGCCCCTGCCACCATCCCGGACCGCGCCGCAGGCTTCGCACCTGCGGCAGGCCCGGTTGCAACGATTCCAGTAGCCACTCCGCGGCCTTTCGCCTAAGCGTCGACCGCTTGCCACCCGATCCCGCAGGCTCGATACTGGCGGCAATCAGGCAAGCCCGAGACACAACGGGTTCTGGCGTAGGAGAGGGGAGTTTCCATGGAGCGCATCTGGCTCAAGCAATATCCGCCCGGCGTGCCCGCTGATATCGATCCGACGCAGTACGCCTCGCTGGTCGATCTCCTGGAGGAGAGCTTCACCAAGTTCGCCGATCGCAAGGCGTTCATCTGCATGGACAAGTCGATCAGCTATCGCGACCTCGACCAGATGTCGGTCGCGCTGGCGGCCTATCTGCAGGGGCGCGGACTGCAGCGCGGCGCCCGCGTAGCATTGATGATGCCGAACGTACTGCAATACCCGGTCGCCACCGCGGCCGTGCTGCGCGCGGGCTATTCGGTCGTCAACGTCAATCCGCTCTATACGCCGCGCGAACTCGAGCACCAGCTCAAGGATTCCGGCTCCGAAGCCATCATCGTGCTGGAAAACTTCGCCCACACGGTCGAACAGGTGATCGCGAAGACGCCGGTCAAGCACGTCATCGTCGCCAGCATGGGCGACCTGCTCGGCTTCAAGGGCGTGATCGTCAATCTCGTGGTCCGGCGCGTCAAGAAGATGGTCCCGGCCTGGTCGCTGCCGGGCGCTGTGCCGTTCAACGATGCGGTGGCCGCCGGCCGCGGCATGACGTTCAACCGGCCGAAACTGTCGCCGGACGACGTCGCCTTCCTGCAATATACCGGCGGCACCACCGGCGTCTCGAAGGGCGCCACGCTGCTCCACCGCAACATCGTCGCCAACGTGCTGCAGAACGATGCGTGGCTGCAGCCAGCGCTCGTGACGCCGCCGCATGTCGAGCAGCTCATGATCGTCTGCGCCCTGCCGCTCTATCACATCTTCGCGCTGACGGCCTGCTACCTGCTCGCGGTGCGCGCCGGCGGCTGCAATCTGCTGATCCCCAATCCGCGCGACATCCCCGGCTTCATCAAGGAGCTGGCGAAATACCAGGTCAACAGCTTCCCGGCCGTCAACACGCTCTACAACGGCTTGATGCAGCATCCTGACTTCAAGAAACTGGACTTCTCCAAGCTGAAGATCTCCAACGGCGGCGGCATGGCCGTGCAGCGCCCGGTCGCCGAGCAGTGGAAGGCCATCACCGGCTGCTTCATCGCCGAAGGCTATGGGCTGTCGGAGACATCGCCGACCCTCACCTGCAACCCCGCGACCAGCACCGAGTTTTCCGGCTCGATCGGCCTGCCGGTGCCGTCGACCTGGATCTCGATCCGCGATGATGACGGCAACGAGGTTCCGCTCGGCCAGCCCGGCGAGATCTGCGCCAAGGGCCCGCAGGTGATGTCGGGCTACTGGAACAGGCCGGAAGAGACCGCCAAGGTCATGACCGCCGACGGCTTCTTCCGCACCGGCGACATCGGCGTGATGGACGAGACGGGCTACACCAAGATCGTCGATCGCAAGAAGGACATGATCCTGGTCTCCGGCTTCAACGTCTACCCCAACGAGATCGAGGAAGTGGTCGCGGGCCATCCGGGCGTGCTCGAATGCGCCGTGATCGGCATTCCCGATTCCAAGTCGGGCGAAGCGGTGAAGGCCTTCATCGTGAAGAAGGACCCGAACCTCACCGCCGACGACGTGCTGAAGTTCTGTCACGAGCAGCTCACCAATTACAAGGTGCCCAAGCACGTCGAATTCCGCACCGACCTGCCGAAGACCAATGTCGGCAAGATCCTGCGTCGGCAGCTGCGCGACGAGAAGAAGGCCGAGGCCGCGTAAACAGGCTCCCTCGGCGCGATGACCGATTTCGGCGACGTCGGGCCGGCCGGTATTCTCGCCTTCTGGCGTGAGGCCGGCCGCGAGCGCTGGTACAGGCGGAACGAGGCCTTCGACGCGGACGTCCGGCGCCGCTTCCTCGCCCTCTATCGGCAGGCGGCGGCCGGCGAACTGGCATCTTGGGAGACAAGCGACGACGGAACACTCGCGCTCGTCATCCTGCTCGACCAGTTTCCCCGCAACATGTTCCGCGGCACGCCACAGGCCTTTGCCAGCGACCCGCTGGCCCGCGACGTCGCCCCCGGTGCCATCGAGCGCGGCGTCGACCGCCGGGTCGACCCGGCCTTGCGCGAATTCCTCTACATGCCCTTCATGCATTCCGAGCACCTGCCGGACCAGGAGCTCTGCATCGCGCTGTTCGAACACGCCGGACATGCCGAGAGTCTGACATACGCCCGGGAGCATGCCGGCATCATTCGTCGCTTCGGCCGCTTCCCCCACCGCAACCGTCTGCTCGGCCGAGAGACCTCGCCGGACGAGCAGGCCTTCCTCGACAATGGCGGCTTTGCAGGTTGATGACATCACGGTGAAGGATGCCCGGCCGCGCCCTCCCCTTCGCCTGCAATATTGTGCAGGCCTTCCGGCCGGTCTACAAAGCGGGACCGAATTTCAGGGAGACTGACGATGGCGATCCAGATTGGCGACAAGCTGCCCGACGCGAAATTCCGCGTGATGACCGAGGAAGGCCCGCAGGTGAAGACCACAGACGACATCTTCAAGGGCAAGAAGGTGGCCCTGTTCGCCGTACCCGGCGCCTACACCGGCACCTGCCACAAGATGCATCTGCCCAGCATCTTCCTCAACGCCTATGCGATGAAGGACAAGGGTGTCGACACCATCGCCATCGTCTCCGTCAACGATGCCTTCGTCATGAACGCCTGGAAGCGCGACACTGACCAGCGCGACGAGGCGGTCTTCCTCGCCGATGGCAGTGCCGACTTCACCAAGGCGATCGGCATGGAGCTCGACGCCTCCGCCAACGGCCTCGGCATCCGCTCCAAGCGCTATTCGATGCTGGTCGAGGACGGCGTGGTCAAGAAGCTGAACCTCGAAGCGATGCCCGGCAAGGTCGAAGTCTCCGGCGGCGATACGCTGCTCGGGCAGCTGTAAGGTTGTCACCGCTCTCGGGCCACAGATGACACTGTCATGCCCCGCGAAGGCGGGGCATCCGGTAGTCCAGAGGCTTCGAGATTCATAACGACTGCTGCGGCGTACTGGATCGCCCGGTCAAGCCGGGCGATGCCAGTTGATAATGGCGTGACGTCTACGTCTTCAACCGCGCCATCGCAACGCCGTCGCGGGCCAGTTGATCGGCGCGCTCGTTCTCGGGGTGACCGGCGTGGCCCTTGACCCAGTGCCAGCGCACCTCATGGGCCTTCAACGCGGCATCGAGGCGCTGCCACAGCTCGACATTCTTGACCGGCTTCTTGTCGGCGGTGCGCCAGCCGTTGCGCTTCCAGCCATGGATCCAGCCGGTGATGCCCTGCCGGACATACTGGCTGTCGGTGTAGAGATCGACCGTGCAGGGCTTCTTCAGCGCTTCCAGCGCAGAGATCGCCGCCATCAACTCCATCTGGTTGTTGGTGGTGTGGCGCTCGCCGCCGTTCAGCTCCTTCTCCTTGTCGCCGAACTTGAGGATCGCGCCCCAGCCGCCGGGCCCGGGATTTCCCGAGCAGGCGCCGTCGGTAAAGATGGTGACGACGGGAAGCTCGCTCATGCGACCAGCCCCGGCGAGCTCAGCCCGTAGTCGCGCGCGCTGCTGACGCTCTGGTGGAAGCGCAGCTTGCGGGCATATTCGAGCGGATCCTTCGGCTTGACCAGCGCGCCGGGCGGCACGTTGAGCCAGTCGACCAGCCGTGTCAGCAGGAAGCGGATCGCCGCGCCGCGCGCAAGCAGCGGCAGCGCCGCCTGCTCCGCGTCGGACAGCCTGCGCACCCGGCCATAGGCGTTGAGGAAGGCCCGCGCCTTGGTGACGTTGAAGGAATGATCAGGCTCGAAGCACCAGGCGTTGAGGCAGATCGCGACGTCATAGGCCAGCATGTCGTTGCAGGCGAAGGTGAAGTCGATGATGCCCGAGAGCTTGTCGCCGAGGAAGAAGACATTGTCGTTGAACAGGTCGGCGTGGATCACGCCTTCCGGCAGATCGGTCGGCCAGACGCCACTCGAGAGATAATCGAGTTCGCCGGCAAGGAACGCGCGCAGGCCCGGCTGCACCTCGTCGGCGCGCGGCGCCGCCGCCTCGAACAGCGGGCGCCAGCCGGCCACCGAGAGCGCATTGGCACGGCGGATGGGGAAGCCGGCACCGGCCAGATGCATCCGCGCCAGCCCCTCGCCGACCCCGGCGCATTGGGCGACGTTCGGTTTGCGTGGCCAGACGCCTTCGAGAAAGGTGATGATCGCGGCAGGCCGCCCGGAGAGTTCGCGCAGGGCCTCGCCGTCCCTGGCCCTGACAGGCAGCGGGCAAGTGACGCCGTGTTCGGCGAGATGCGTCATCAGGGCGAGAAAGAACGGCAGGTCGTTCTTCGCCACGCGCTTTTCGTAGAGCGTGAGGATGAACGATCCCGTGCTGGTGTGCAGCAGGAAGTTGGAGTTCTCGACGCCCTCGGCAATGCCCTTGTAGGAGAGCAGGTCACCGAGGTCGTATTGCTTCAGGAAATCCGCAAGCTCGTCGGCGGCGACGTCGGTGTAGACCGCCATGAACGATTACTCGGCGGCTGCTTCGGGGCGCACCTGGCGCGGCAGCGGGAAGAATTCGTTCTCTTCCGCAGCCGAGACCGTCTCCACATGCAGCGTGAAGCGCTCGGCAAAGGCATCCATGATCTCCTCGACGATCACTTCCGGCGCCGACGCGCCCGCGGTGATGCCGAGGCTCTTGATGTTCTCGAACCTGCTCCAGTCGAGGTCGGTGGCGCGCTGCGCCAGCACCGCGATCTTGCAGCCTTCGCGCTCGGCGACCTCGCGCAGGCGCTGCGAGTTCGACGAGTTCGGCGCACCGACCACGATCAGGGCATCCACCACCGGCGCCACCTTCTTCACCGCGAGCTGGCGGTTGGTGGTGGCGTAGCAGATGTCTTCCTTGTGCGGCCCGTTGATGTTGGGGAACCGCTCCTTGAGCAGCGCGACGATCTCCGCAGTGTCGTCGATCGACAGCGTGGTCTGGGTCACGAAAGCGAGGTTGTTGGGATCCTTCGGCGTGATGGTCTTGGCGTCCTCGGCAGTCTCGATCAGGGTTACCGCGCCAGCCGGCAGCTGGCCGAGCGTGCCGACCACCTCCGGGTGATGGGAATGGCCGATCAGGAAGATTTCGCGGCCGCGCTTGAAGTGGATCGCGGCCTCGCGATGAACCTTGGTCACCAGAGGGCAGGTCGCGTCGAGCGAGAACAGGTTGCGGGACTGGGCGTCGGCAGGAACCGACTTGGGCACGCCATGGGCCGAGAAGACGACCGGCGCGGTGGTGTTTTCCGGGATTTCGGCCAGCTCCTCGACGAAGATGGCGCCCTTCTTTTTCAACCCGTCGACGACGTATTTATTGTGCACAATCTCATGGCGAACATAGACCGGCGCGCCGTATTTATCGAGCGCCCGCTCCACGGTATCGATCGCCCGCACCACCCCGGCACAGAAGCCGCGGGGAGAACAAAGCACGATCTTGAGGTCTGGCTTGGCTGACATGGGGCGATCTCGGGACCGAATCACCCCGCCAAAAGGGGCGGGACACGGTCGTGGATGGAACGGGGTTTGGTACGGGCTTACAGGGAATTGGGCCCCCTGTCAGCCGCTGTCAAGGCACTATCTATAGCAGAACCATTGCGTGGCTACCCCTGTCCGGCTTATATAGCGCGAATTCCCAGTCATCGCTGATGACCACCGGTTTCGCCTCCAGAAGGGGTGGGCGAAGCACAAAGGAGATTTGCCATGAGCAACGCACCTCTGATGCCCAAGGCGACCGCCGTTTGGCTGCTCGACAACACCGCGCTGACCTTCGACCAGGTCGCCGATTTCACCAAGATGCACCCACTCGAGGTCCGCGCGATCGCCGATGGCGACGCCGCACAGGGCATCAAGGGCATGGACCCCCTTTCCAACGGCCAGCTGACCCGTGAGGAGATCGAGAAGGGCGAGAAGAACCCCGACTACCGGCTCCGCCTCCAGGAGAGCAAGGTGGTGCTGCCGCCGCAGCCGAAGCGCAAGGGTCCGCGCTACACCCCGGTGTCGCGCCGCCACGAGCGTCCGAGCGCCATTCTCTGGCTGTTGCGCAGCCACCCCGAGTTGAAGGACGCCCAGATCATGCGTCTGGTCGGCACCACGAAGAGCACGATCGCCAGCGTCCGCGACCGCACGCACTGGAACACCTCGGCTCTGACGCCGATCGATCCGGTCACGCTCGGCCTGTGCTCGCAGATCGAGCTGGATTTCGAGGTGGCCCGCGCCGCCAAGGAAAAGCCGGCCGACGCGGCCTATGGCGGCGCCACCCTGCTGCCCGCTTCGGAGACCACCAAGAAGGAAGCCGAGTACGAAGGCGCAGAACGCTCCAGCGACGATCTCAACGTCGATGCCGTGTTCGCCAAGCTGAAAACGCTCGGCGGCGGCAAGAAGCACGAGGACGACGAGGAGTAAGACGCCTCGCCCGTACGCGCGACCACATGACAAACGCGGCGGGATGTCCCGCCGCGTTTGTGTTTGCGCACCTGCCGCCAGGCCTTTCCGGCGTCGTCCCGGTCTTCGCCGGGACGCCCCTTGATCAGAACTTGTACGTCACGCCGGCGCCGACCAGCCACGGGTCGATATGCGCCGTGCCGGTCACCGGCAGGCCGCTGACGGTCGCCGAAAAATCCGGGCGCAGCCAGAGCTTCTTCACGTCGACGTTCAGACCCCAGTGCCGGTCGATCATGTAGTCGAAGCCGAACTGCACGGCGCCGCCCCAGGCGTTGCTGACATGCAGGTTGGTGGTGGTCGCGACGATCGCAGGCGGGCCGACGATCGCGGCCGGCACGTTGGCGGCCGAATTGTTGAAGAACACGGTGTAGTTGACGCCCGCGCCGACATAGGGCTTGAACGCGCCGAATTGGTCGAAGTGGTATTGCAGCGTCAGCGTCGGCGGCAGCAACGTGGTCTTGCCGATCGGCAGATTGGCCAGCGAACCCGTGCCGCTGATCGAGTGCCGGGTGACACCAAGGATCAGCTCGGCCGCGATGTTCTTGGTGAAGAAATAGCTGATGTCGAGCTCGGGAACGACCTGGTTGCTGATCGAGAGGCCCGAATTGGGCGAGGACAGCGACGGCACGCCCGTGACGCTGACGCTGCTATTGCCATCGGGCAGCACGCCGAGCGCGCGCAGGCGGATCATCCACGGATTGAAGGCTTCGACTGCCGGCGGCGGCGCCTTCTTGTAGACCGGCAGGTCGGCCGCCTGCGCCGACGCCATCGCCCCCACCATCACGGCGCCCAGTGTCGCCAGCCTCTTGATCGTCTTCATCTCGTACCCCTTCAGCCAAGTCTGCTTTGGTCGGCGCAACGACGCGCCTCGTCAGCGTCAGAGCAGAAAGGGGATGGTGAAGGATTTGATGCCGATCAAATCAGGACTGTCGCGACATGATTTGGCCGCAGCGTTGCAGATGTGCCACGGCAGGCGCGATTGCGAACGAGTGGCGCGGCACCATGGTGCCGCCGACGTTCACGGACGATCGGGATGGTTCAGCATGTATTCGCCGAGATCGCGCTGGCGGCGGTCGGCGCGGGCGGTGGCGGCGCTGCGCTGGACGTCCCGGTCCTTGCGGCAGGCCACGTATTCGGGCGAGCCCTGCGCGTAGCCGCGGCCCTGGCACACCGCATCGTCATCATCGCCGCCCAGCGCCACCGGCGTCTGATACCGCGCGGAGCAGGCGGAGAGCATGAGACCGGCGAGCACGATCGCAAAAAACGGCTTCGAATTCATTGCAGGTCTTTCATCCAGATCGCATGGAGCCCCACGGACGTCTCGACCATGCAGTCTTTGACGACGCCGTGAAGATCCTTGTCACGAGATCTGCGCCACGGCGCAGTCCCACGATTGGATAGAGCGGGAAATGCGGCCTATTCAAGTCCTGCAGCGATTGATCGGAAATCGGCAGCCAATTTATCGAATTTTGGAAGAACGGCGAAGCTCAGCGAAGCGACCGGTGGCCGCTGGACCGGAACGCCGTAAATCCCCGTGCCCGGAAAATAACTTGCACTTAACAGCGAACGACAATTCTGCGAGCGATCTTCACGAGATTCGAACCAGGTAGATTTTCATGAGATTCAAGCTTGGCGTTTCTCAGGCCATGTCCGTGTTCGGTGCGTTGGCTGTCATCGGCCTGCTGGTGCTGATCTCGACCAGCCAATACGCCCTGAACCATCTCAAGGTCGGCGGCCCCGTTTATGACCGCATCAAGCTCGGCAACGACCTGATTGCCGACATCCTGCCGCCGCCGGAATACGTGATCGAAGCCTATCTCGAAGCAACTCTCGTTTTCAACGACGCCTCCGAACTCTATATCCATCGCGACAGACTTGCGAAGCTGAAGAAGGAATATGACGAACGACGGGAATTCTGGGCAAGATCGCCGCTCCAGCCCGCGCTGAAGGCAGAGCTGGTCGAGAAATCGCACGCCGAGGCCCAGAAGATCTGGCACGGCATCGAAGCGGAATTCCTGCCGGCGCTCGCGCAGGGAAACATCAACAAGGCGGCACGGCATTACGCCGAGATCACGAAGGCCTATGTTGCGCATCGCGCGATCATCGACAACCTCGTGAAGCTCGTCACCGAGAGCAACGCCGAGATCGAGGCGGCGGCGACCGGTCAGGTCGGCATGCTCATCATGGTGCTGTGGGCGGTGTCCGGCGTGATGCTGCTGGTCGTGTTCGGGGGGCAGATCGCGCTTCACTTTCACCTCGTCCGGCCGCTCAACGACGTGATCAAATCGACCCTCGCGCTGGCCGAAGGCAATACCGGATCGCCGCCGCCCTCTCTCGGCCGCAACGACGAGGTCGGGCAAATTGCCAAGGCCGTGGAAACACTGCGCCTCGGCGCCATCCGGGCCGCCGAGCATGACCGGGAAGTCCAGGCCTTGCGCGAGACATCCGAAGAGACGAAGCGCCTCGCGCTTCAGGATCTCTGCGAGATGCTCGAGGCGGATCTGGAGAGTGCCACCCGAGAGGTCCTCGCCTTGAGCAGCGATGCAGCGACGTGCGGCGCCGAGGCAGCCGCGGTGGCCAGCAGTATTGCCGCCGAAGCCGGCATCGCCGCCGATTCATCCGGTCGTGCGAGCCAACACGTCACATCCATCGCGGAGGAGGCACAGCAGCTTTCGGTGACGGGCAAAGACATCGCCGCCCGGGCGGCTGAAGCCTTGAAGCATGCCGGAGATGCATCCCGGCAGGCCACGCATGCATCGACGACCGTCACCACGCTCAGCGAAGCAGCCGAACAGATCGGCACGGTCGTCTCGACCATCTCGGAAGTTGCCGCCCAGACCAATCTGCTGGCGCTGAACGCGACCATCGAGGCGGCTCGAGCCGGCGAACTGGGGAGGGGGTTCGCCGTGGTGGCGCACGAGGTGAAGGCTCTGGCCAAGAAGACGTCGGACGCCACCGAGGACATCTCCCGGCGCATCGCGAATATCTGCGCGGCCACGAGGGAAAGTGCCGCGGCCATCGGCAGCATCACTGCGGCGGTCGGCAACATCAACGACATCAACCTCGCCATGGCCGCCGCCGCCGAGAGACAGGAGGCGGCCCTGCGGGAGACCTCACAAAGCCTGCAGCAGGCGTCCGAGGGAGTCGCCGAAGTCGCCAGGAACATCAACCGGATATCCGGGCACTCCCTGGAAATCGAGAAATCCTCCGGCCAGACTTCCAACCTGGTGAGCGCGCTCGTCAACGGCACGAATGGCCGGGTCACCGAGTTGCGCGCCAACCTCGTCGCCTCGCTGCGGCAATCCAGTTCGGAGAAGGTCGCCTATCGGCGTCCCGTGACCGTCCCGGCGGTGCTCCGCGCGCACAACAGTGTCGTGGAGGGCACCATCCTCGAACTGTCCGAAACCGGGCTTCGCCTCCGCACCAGAAATCGTGGCCCCAGTCTGAGCGAGGGAGGAAGCGGCAGCATCGAGACGAAGGAGTTCGGAACGGCCAGCGGCAAGGTGCTGGCCCTCGGCGAGACCAGCATCTATTTCGAGTTCGACGATCAGGCCCGGGAGGGCGATGCCGCTCTTGCCGCCTACCTCGCGCAGGTCGACGCTTCCGACCGCGCCCTCGTCCAGATCGCAAAGGCCACGGCCGCCGAGGCCGGCGCGGCGTTCGAAGAGGCGATAAGGCGTGCAGAGATCACGCTGAATGGCATGTTCGACTTCAGCTATCGACAGATTCCGAACACCAATCCCGAGCAATTCGAAGCGCCATTCACCGCGGTCGCCGATCGGGTGCTTCCGCCCATCCAGGACAAGGCGTTGGCGTACGATCCCCGTATCGTATTCTGCGCCGCAGCCGATCTGAAAACCTATCTGCCGACGCACAATGCGGCCTTCTCGCAACCACAACGGCCCGATGATCCGGTCTGGAACATGGCGCATTCGCGCAACCGGCGCTTCTACAAGGACCGAACCGCTCTGGCTGCGGCCCGCAGCACGAGAGAGTTCCTGATCCAGACCTATGAGCGCAGCATGGGCGGCGGTGTCGTCGTGACGCTCAAGGAGATCGCCGTGCCGGTCTATATCTGCGGACGACATTGGGGTTGCCTGCGGCTTGCCTTCAAGCCCTAGACTCGGGATCGCAGGTCGCCATCAGGGGATCTGCGATCGTCCGGAAACTGTGGCGGGAAGCGGCGGGAGATCGCCGACCGCAGCTATACCCTCCCCTTCAGCGCCTCGCCGATCTCATCGAGCACCTTGGGGTCCTCGATCGTGGCCGGCATGGTCCAGGATTCGCCATCCGCGATCTTCTTGATCGTGCCGCGCAGGATCTTGCCCGAGCGCGTCTTGGGCAGGCGGCCGACGGTGATGGCGAGCTTGAACGCCGCGACGGGGCCAAGCTTGTCGCGCACCAGCGCGATGATCTCCTTTTCGATCTCGGCCGGCGGGCGCGTCACGCCGGCCTTGAGCACCAGGAAGCCGCAAGGCACTTCACCCTTGATGGCGTCCTTGACGCCGAGGACGGCGCATTCGGCGACGTCAGGATGCGAGGCGAGGATCTCCTCCATGCCGCCGGTGGAGAGACGATGTCCGGCGACATTGATGATATCGTCGGTGCGGCCCATCACCCAGACATAGCCGTCCTCGTCCTTGTAGCCGGCGTCCGAGGTCTTGTAGTAGCCGGGGAATTCGCTGAGATAGGCCTCATTGAAGCGATCGTCCTGATTCCACAGCGTCGGCAGACAGCCCGGCGGCATCGGCAGCTTGATGACGATCGAACCCATCTTGTTGGGGCCGACCGGCTTGGCCGCCTCGTCGACGACGTCGACCTGGTAGCCCGGCATCGGCACCGTGGGCGAGCCGTGCTTCACGGGCAGCATGCCGAGGCCAACCGGGTTGCCGGCAATGCACCAGCCAGTCTCGGTCTGCCACCAATGGTCGATCACCGGCACCTTCAACTGCGCTTCCGCCCATTCCACCGTCGGCGGATCGGCGCGCTCGCCGGCGAGGAACAAGGTGCGGAAGTGCGACAGGTCGTATTGCCGGATCAGCTTGCCTTCCGGATCCTCTTTCCGGATCGCGCGAAACGCCGTCGGCGCGGTGAACAGGGCCACCGCCTTGTGCTCGCTGATGACGCGCCAGAACGCGCCGGCATCGGGCGTGCCGACTGGCTTGCCTTCGTACATGATCGAGGTCGCGCCGTGCAGCAGCGGGCCGTAGACGATGTAGCTGTGCCCGACCACCCATCCGATATCCGAGCCGCACCACCAGACCTCGCCGGGCTTGACGCCATAGAGGTTGAACATGGACCATTTCAGCGCGACCAGATGTCCGCCATTGTCGCGCACGACACCCTTGGGAACTCCGGTCGTGCCCGACGTGTAGAGGACGTAGAGCGGATCGGTGGCAGCGACGGGCACGCAAGGCGCGCGCTTGCCGTCGTTCAGGGCCTTGCGGCGCAGGCTCGCCCAATCATAGTCGCGGCCCGGCGTCAGATCGCAGGTCAGTTGCGGACGTTGCAGCACGATGCAGGCCTTCGGCTTGGTGCCGGCGAGCCTGATCGCCTCGTCGAGCAGCGGCTTGTACTGCACGATGCGGCCGGGCTCGATGCCGCAGCTCGCGGAGAAGATGAGCTTGGGCTGCGCGTCATCGATCCGGGTGGCAAGTTCCTTCGCGGCAAAGCCGCCGAAGACCACGGAGTGTACGGCGCCGATGCGCGCGCAGGCGAGCATCGCCACCACGGCCTCCGGCACCATCGGCATGTAGAGGATGACGCGGTCGCCCTTGGCGACGCCGAAATCCTGCAGGACGGCGGCGAGCGCCTGCACCTCGTTCAGGAGTTCGGCATAGGTGAATCTGGAAATACTGTCCGTCAGCGGCGAATCGTGGATCAGCGCGAGCTGGTCGCCGCGGCCACGTTCGACGTGACGGTCGAGCGCGTTGTAGCAGGTATTGACGACGCCGCCGGCGAACCAGCGGCCATAGACGCCGAGCGAGGCATCGAAGACTTTTTTCGGCGGCTCGATCCAGTCGATCTCCTTCGCCGCCTCGGCCCAGAAGCCCTCGGGATCGGCCAGCGAGCGCGCATGGACCTCGTGATAACGGCTGTTGCCCTGAACGTTCATTCCCAGCGCTCCCGTTCCCTCTTGTTGGTCTCGCCCTGACCTGACGACAGGACAGGCGCCCCGCCATGACAGGGATCAAAGACCGGCTTTGTTGGCGGGATATTTTCCGGGAACGGGCTGCGGTTCAAGCCGAAAAGGAGGGACGGGCAGCTTGGGCTGCCCGGAATGGGGGGAGGCGGCCATGCAGGCCGCCTGATCGCGCGACTCAGCTCTCTATCGCGTTGAGCCGCTGCAGCCTGTCCTGCATGAGCTTTTTGAGGTCGTAGCCCGGGCGGCCGAAACTCGCGTTGCGGGAGGTCAGGAACTGGCGCTGGGACTTGCGCAGTTCTCCCGCAGTGCGCTTGTTGACCGCCTTCAGCACCCGCTCGTAGGTCTCGGCGATCTGGCGGTCGAGCATGCCGAGCTGCGGGTCGGCGCAGATCACCTTTTCGACCTCGCGCTTGGCCGTGGCGCAATCGAACGAGGGGCCGTTGCCGGAATTGGCCGCCAGCGGACGCTGTGGCTCACCGCCGAATTTGGCGATTTCCGCGAGCATGGTGCGGCGGCCCGCGGCGGCATTGTCGTTGCCGGGATCGAGCCTCAGCGCCGCCTCGTAATCGGCCAGCGCCTTCCTGCGCTCGCCCATCTTGGCGTAGAGCACGGCGCGGTTGTTGTAGGTCTGGGCGAAGTTCGGATCGAGCTTCAGGGCGGCGTCATAATCGCTGAGCGCCGCACCGAACTCGCCCTTGTAATGGTAGGCATCGCCGCGATTGGTGAAGAAGTTCGGGCGCGGCGACAGCCGTAGCGCCTGGTCGTAATCCGCGATCGCCCTGTCGTACTCGCCCTTCGCGGCCAGCGACAGGCCGCGATTGTCGTAATACTCCGGCACTTTTGGATCGAGCCGGATCGCCTCGCCGTCGTCGGCGATCGACTTGTCGAGCTGGCCGAGCTTCTTGTAGGCCGCGCCGCGATTGGTGAAGCTGCGCGGCCGGTTCGGATCGAGCCGGAGCGCTTCGCTGAGGTCCTGCACCGCCTTTTCGTTGTCGCCGCGGAGGTAATAGGTCGCACCGCGGTCGGACCAGGCCTGCGCATCGTCGGGCTTCAGCTTGATCGCCTGGTCGTAATCGGCCAGCGCGCGATCCAGCCGGCGCTGCATGGTGTAGACGATGCCGCGCTGCCCATAGGCTTCCGCATCCAGGGGATCGAGTTCGATCGCCTTGCTGAGGTCCGCCGCGGCCCGATTGAGATCGCCGCCGGCCTCGCGCAGCAGATTTCCGCGCAGGCGCCAGGCTTTGCCATTCTTGCCGTCGAGCGCGATGGCGCGGTCGATGTCCCGCAAGGCCTGCGTGAGCCCACCAGAGGTCTGAGCATTTGCGTCGGCCCTGACCAGCAGGGCCGCAGCGCGCTCGGACACAGGATTGGCAGTCTGGTCGATGATGGCGCTACACGCCGCGATCAACTCGGCCGGTGCTGCCTTGCTGTTCGTCACGCAATCGACGGCGGCCAGCGCGGGAGCGGCGAGGACGAGACTCAAGGCCGCGCCCAGCAGGAAGACGCGCAGCGAATGTCGGGACGGTTGCGCGGAAAATGGGTGGCCGCACATGAAAGGTGGCTCCGTGACAGGTCGTTTTCAGCATTGTCGCGGCTGAAACGGAACCGGTTCAACCCCTGCTGGCCCGGACCGGAGCGTTAACTTTCTCGTCGTCCGCACACGACGAGGCGAACACCTCAATACCCGACCACCCCGTTAGTGCCCGTTCAAGCGCTGCAAGCGCTCCTGCATCGCCTTCTTCAGGTCATACCCGGCGCGTCCATAGCTGGCGTTGCGGCGGGCGATGAACTCGTCCTGCTCGCGCTGGAGGGCTTTCGCCTCGCCAGCATGGCGCGCCTCGCGGACCACACGCGCATGGGCCGCGAAGATCTCGCGGTCGAGATCAGCAAGGTCGCGATTGCCGCAGATCGCCTTCTCGACGGCACGGCGCACGCCAGCGCAGCTGAAGCTCGGCTTGCCCGCCACGGCCATCTGCGCACCGATCCGCTCGAGCTCCCGCGCCATGGTCCTGTGATTGGCTCGGGCTTTCTCGTGATTGGGATCGATCCTGAGCGCCGCACCGAAATCCTGCACGGCCTTCGGCTTGTCGCCCTTCTTCAGCCAGAGTTCGCCGCGGGCGTTGAAGACATCGGCGAGGGTAGGATCGAGCTGGAGCACGCGGCTGTCGTCCGCGATCGCCCGATCGATCTGGTCGCGTCGTGCGTAGAGCGCGCCGCGGGCGATCAGCGCCCTGATCAGGTCGGCCTTCGCCGTCTTCTCGTTGTCGATCACCGCGCCGCAGGCCGTGGCCGCCCTGTCCAAATCGTCGGCCGCAGCGGCAGCCAGGCACGGCGCGACGTCGATCTGCACCACCGCCGAAGGCTCCCCGCCGGTCGCGGCATGGAGCGCACCGGGCAACAGCGCGCCGAGAAGAGCCATGCCGGACAATCGGGGGAAGCGGAAAAGCATGCTGTTTGCAGTCCGAAAATGTTGCGTGAAGGCCGCTCGATCCATCATAGGGACGGAATGGTGCCGGCGTGTGGCGCCGCGCGAATCGGTTTCGGGGAACATCGTGTCGACATTCGAATGGATCATCGCGCTTCTGCTCGGCGCCGTTGCCTTATCGGCGCTGGCCCGGCGGATCAAGGTCCCCTACCCGACCTTTCTGGCGATCGGCGGCGCGCTGGTCGCCTTCGTGCCGAACAGCCCGTCGTGGACGCTCCAGCCCGATCTGGCCTTGGCGCTTTTTGTCGCACCCGTGCTGCTCGATGCGGCCTTCGACACCTCGCTGCGCGACCTCCGCAACAACTGGGTTCCGATTTCGACCCTGGTCATCGCCGCGGTCGGCCTGACCACCGCGGGTGTCGCAGTCGTCGCGCACCGGCTGATGCCCGACATGCCCTGGGCGGCAGCGATCGCGCTCGGTGCCATCGTGGCGCCACCGGATGCCGCGGCGGCGATCGCGATCCTGAGCCAGGTCAAGCTACCCCACCGCATGGTGAAGGTTCTGGAGGGGGAAAGCCTGCTCAACGACGCCAGCGCGCTGCTGATCTATCGCATCGCGGTCGGTGCCGTCGTCATGCAGCATCTGACCTGGCGCGAAGTTGCGCCGATGATCGCGCTGGCGCTGGTCGGAAGTATCCTCGCGGGCCTCTTGGCCGGCCGCCTCGTTCCGCTGCTGATGGAACGCCTCACCGAAGCACCCAGCGCCATCATCGTGCAGTTCGCCACCACCTTTCTGGTGTGGATTGCGGCCGAACATCTCGGCCTGTCCGGCATCCTCACCATCGTGGTCTACGCCATCACCATGTCGCGCACGGCGGGCGAGCGCATGCCGGCGCGGCTGCGGGTGCCGTCCTTTGCGGTCTGGGAGACGACGGTCTTCGTGCTCAATGTCCTCGCCTTCATGCTGATCGGCATGCAGATGCGGCCGATCTGGTCGCGGCTGGAGGCGGACCTGCGCTGGGAGTATTGCGTGGCGGCCGGATGGATCCTGCTCACGGTGGTGCTGGTGCGGCTGTTCTGGGTGACGTTCTACCGTGGCACGCTGCGTCTGCTGATGACCTTCGGCCTCTATCGCCCCGGGGACAGCAGGGCCGTCGCCTCGGCAAAGGGCGGACTCATCATCTCCTGGTGCGGCATGCGCGGCATCGTCACGCTCGCCACGGCATTCGCCTTGCCGGAAAGTTTTCCCCATCGCGATTTCATCGTCTTCATCGCCTTCGCCGTGGTGCTGGGATCGCTGGTCATCCAGGGCCTGACGCTGCGGCCGCTGATCCTCGCCTTCGGCCTCACGGACAACGACCCGGTCGGCACCGAGGTCGCGCGCGCCCGCGCCATCGCCTACCGTGCGGCGCTCGATGCGATCGAGGACGATCCATCCGAGGAGGCCGAGATCCTGCGGCTCGAATACCGCGCCCTCCTGACGCGGGCGGACGAGGACCCGAACGGCGGCATCGCCGACGGCCGCCTGCCCGCCGACGGCCTGCGCTTGCGTGCCATCGAGGCGGCTCGCAAATCGATCTTCGGTCTCCGCGCCAGCGAGGTCATTGGTGACGACGCGTTTCACAGGCTCGAGGAGGAGCTCGATCGCGCGGAATTGAGCGCGGGAGGGTAAATCCTGTCGTGCCGGCGCAGGCCGGGACGACGGTCGAGATTCAAGTCGCAACGCGTGCCAAGTCGCCTGTTTGAACCAAACCGCGCCTGCCCAGACACATTCCTCATGACGACCTTGATCGACGACCGTCGTGTTCGCGCGCGTGATGCGTCGCCTGCACGATATTTTTATTTCAACATGTCCCTCGCCTGCGCGGCGACGGCTTTTCTGGGCTTTGCACCGACCTACTTCGTGCCCATGGCGCAGCGGAGTCTCTCCGCCAGCCCGGTGATTCATTTTCACGCGTTCCTGTTCTTCACCTGGTCTCTCTATTTCGTGATGCAGACCTGGCTTGCTGCCTCGGGCCGCGTCCTCAATCACCGCACGGTCGGCATCGCCGGCGTCTCGCTCGCGACTGCCATGGTGATTTTCGGCTTCCTTGCCTCCGTGACGTCGATGAAGAACGCGGCTGCGCTCGGGCAGATCGACGCCGGTGTCGGCTTCGCGATCGTGCCGATGAGCGGGATTACCTTCTTCGCATTGGTGTTCGTGCTCGCGATCATCAACACGCGGCGGCCGGAGATTCACAAGCGCCTGATGCTGCTCGCCGCGGTCTCGATCCTCGACGCCGCGATCGCGCGCTGGTTCCTCACCTTCCTCGCACCTCCCGGGCCGCCCGGCCCGCCGCCGGTGCCGGTGACCATCGCCCCCGCCGTGGTCGCGTCACTGCTGCTCGTGATCGCCATGATCCGCGACTGGCGCAGCGAGGGCCGGGTCCATCCGGTCTACATCGCCGGCACGCTGGCGCTGCTCGCGGTGAAGGTGCTGAACTGGCCGATCAGCGAAACCGCCGCATGGCATGCCTTCGCCGGCGGCATCCTGGCAATGGCGCGGTAGGCGACCACAACCTGCGCAATCGTCCCGGG
Source organism: uncultured Bradyrhizobium sp. (assembly GCA_964423245.1). GTDB lineage: Bacteria > Pseudomonadota > Alphaproteobacteria > Rhizobiales > Xanthobacteraceae > Bradyrhizobium. The sequence continues at coordinate 42,457 of CAYREH010000008.1, forward strand.
TTCGCGCTTTGCGGGCCCCCGGGGGGCAGCCCAGCTCGAAGCTACGCCCCCCCCCTGCACGTGATGGCGCCGCCCGCCACCACCTCGAACCCCCTCACATATTTCGCCTCGTCCGACGCCAGGAACAGCGCGGCATTCGCGACATCGAAGGCATCGCCCATATGGCCCATCGGCACCTGGGCGTCGCGCGCGCGCCACATCGCCTCGACGTCGCCCTTGGCGTAGCTGTTCGCGAGACCCGCCGAGTGCTCCACCATCGGAGTCTTCATCAGGCCCGGCAGGATCGCGTTGACGCGCACGTGGTGAGGCGCGAATTCGATCGCGGTGGTGCGCGTCATCTGGTTCATCGCCGCCTTCGAGGCGCCGTAGGTGACGTAGGAGAGGCCGAGGTGCCGGATCGAGGCGATCGAGGAGATGTTGATGATGGAGCCGCCGCCCTGCTTCACCATGACCGGGATGACGTGCTTCATCGTCAGATAGGCGCTCTTGAGATTGACGGTGAAGACGCGGTCCCAGCTCTCCTCGGCGACCTCCACCACGCTGCCCATCTCGGCGATGCCGACATTGTTGTCGAGCACGTCGATGCGGCCATGGGCCTTGAGGCACGCCGACACCATCGCCTCGATCTCGCTCGCGCGGGAGACGTCGGCCGTGAAGGCGATCGCCTTGCCGCCTTCACCCGTGATGATCTTCGCGGTCTCCTCGGCCGCCGCGCCGTTGCGATCGACGCAGAATACCTGCGCGCCCTCGCGCGCAAAGGTCACAGCCGTCGCCTTGCCGTTGCCCCAGCCGGGCCCGATCGAGCCGGCGCCCACCACCATTGCAACCTTGCCCTTGAGCCGATCCATCGCATTTCTCCCGTGTTGTTCTCGTGGCCCGGATGAGCGGAGCGATATCCGGGTTGGCGTTCCCGGATTTCGCTCTGCTCATCCGGGCTGCGGACCCTTGCAGACGCTCATCGTCGTGACGTGAGCTCCGATAGAATGCCCGACGATCTCCGACAAGGTCCGACACTGTCCGTCATGGCACAATCGCCATTCCCCGGCTGCGTCGGAATTGCCAAGCACCACCTCCGGCAGCGGCGGCCGCTGCGGCTGCCACTGAAACCAGCCATCGACGAGCCGCGCCTCCGGCGGCGGCTCCATGCCGGGGCCGGTGCCCTTGATGCGCGCCTGCATCAGTTCGAGTCCGGCGGGCGAGACCTGCCAGTCCTCCTGCCATTCGACCTTCGCAACGGAATGGGTCCAGGCCAGCGTGAAGGCGGACAGCGCCAGCGCCTTGACGCCGCCCGCGGTCGCCAGACAGAGGCTCACGCCGCCTCGAGTGTCGCCGGCGGCCGTTGCCGCCACTGCCACAGCGCAATCGCAGCGGCAAGGAGGAATCCGGCCGTATCGCTGAACGGGAAGTCTCCCAGCAGGCAGAGCGCGGCGCCGAGCGCGACGGCGCGCTCGAACAGCGACAGCCGGGTGAACAGGAAGCCGATCGCGACCATGCCGAACAGCCCGATCGCCACTAGCGCCTTCAGCGTCGCCAGCGCGACCGCGCCGTAGAAGCCGAGCTTGGCCGCCATGGGATCGCCACCCTGCAGCATCAGGGCCGGCGAGTAGACGAAGATGAAGGGGATGACGTAGCCGGCGAGTGCGATGCGCATCGCTTCCCAGCCGATCTTGTCGGGGTTCTCCTTGGCGATCGGCGCCGCGGCAAGCGCGGCGAGTGCCACCGGCGGCGAGAGATCGGCCATGATGCCGTAATAGAACGCGAACATGTGGCTTGCGATGAGGGGCACGCCGAGCTTGGCCAGCGCGGGCGCGGCGAGCGCGGCGGTGATGATGTAGGTCGGGATGGTCGGGATGCCGGTGCCGAGCAGGATCGACAGCAGCATGGTCATGATCAGCGCCAGGAACAGGCTCTTCTCGCCGAGCCCGATCACCCAGCCGCCGAAGATGGTGCCGACACCGGTCTGCGACATCATACCGATGATGACGCCGACGATGGCGCAGGCCATGCCGACCGTGATCGCCGACTTGGCGCTCTCCGCCAGCGCATCGCGGCAGGCACGCAGCGCCGCCATCCCGCCGCGGACGAAGGCGGTGATGAGGATCAATCCAACGACCACGCAGGAAACCGGCAGGATCTGGAGCCCGTCACGCGACAGCGCGGCGACGACGAGCGCGAGGCCGATCCAGAAGATATAGCGGATCAGCATGGAGGGGGCACCGGTCGTGATCGCGGTGCCGAGGATCAGCGCCACCGTCAGCGCAAGGCCCATGCTGCCGGCATAGAGTGGCGTGAAGCCTTCGAACAGCATGTAGACCAGCGCGGCGAGCGGCAGAACGAGGTACCAGCGCGTCACCAGCGCCTTCCAGGCGCTGGGAATTTCCGAGCGCTTCATGCCGACGAGGCCGTGCTTGCCGGCCTCCAGATGCACCATCCAGAAGGCCGAGGCGAAATAGAGGATGGCGGGGATCGCGGCGGCTTTCACGATCTCCGAATATTGCACGCCGAGCGTCTCGGCCATGATGAAGGCGACCGCGCCCATCACCGGCGGCATGATCTGTCCGCCCATGGAGGCGGTGGCCTCCACGCCGGCCGCGAAGGCGCGGCGATAGCCGAACTTGATCATCAGCGGAATCGTGAACTGGCCGACGGTAACGACGTTGGCGACGCCGGAGCCCGAGATCGTGCCCATCATGCCCGAGGCGAACACCGCGACCTTGGCCGGCCCGCCGCGGGTGCGCCCGAACAGGCCGAGCGAGACGTCGGTGAACAGCTGGATCATGCCGGCGCGCTCCAGGAACGAGCCGAACAGGATGAACAGGAAGATATAGGTGGCCGAAACGTAGATCGGCACGCCGTAGAAGCCCTCGGTGCCGAACGACAGATGCGTGACGATCTGGTCGTAATCGTAGCCACGATGATTGAGCGGCGATGGCAGGTACTGCCCGAAGAACCAGTAGACGAGGCAAGCGCCGCACATCAGCGGCAGCGCCGCGCCCATCAGCCGTCGGGTGCCCTCGAAGATCAGCACCGCGAGCAGCGTGCCGACCACGAGATCGAGCCGGGTCGGATCGCCGTCACGGGCAATCAGGTCGGCGTAGAAGATCCACTGGTAGAGGCCGCAGAAGAATCCGGCGCCGCCGACGATCCAGCCCAGCGCACGGCCGACATCGTTTCTGGCCGTGAAATTGGCGATCAGGCCGAAGGTGAGCAGGACCAGGAAGCCGACATGGACGCCCCGCACCACCTGGCTCGGCAGATAGTTGAAAGCCGCGACATAGAGCTGGAAGGTCGCGAAGGCGATGCCGATCCAGTAGGCCAGCTGCCCCCACCAGCCGGGGCCGAACCCTTCGGGGAAGCCGTGCTCGAAATTGTCGAACTCGACCTTGATGGGCGCAGCTTCAGTGCCCTCAGCCTTTTCCAGCATCCAACTCGTCCTCAATCGTCGCGCGCTTATAGCATTCGCACGGCCCATCTGCGCCGTCAGGCCCTAGGGCGTCCCGGGCATCCACGATCTTTCTCGCCCCACCTCAAAACGTGGATGGCCGGGACATCTAGCGCGAAGACGCGCTTCGCGCTTTTGCCCGGCCATGACGAAGAGTGGCGAGAGCCGACCTTACTTGATCAGCCCTTTTTCCTTGTAGTAGCGGATCGCACCGGGATGCAGCGGGACCGGGCTGCCGGTCGCCGCGGCTTCCAGCTTGATCTCCTTGCCGGCCGCATGGGCGTTTGCGAGTTCGGGCAGCGACTCGTAGACCAGCTTGGTCATCTGATAGGCGAGATCCTCCGACACCGCCGAAGACGTGACCAGATAGTTGACCACGGCCGCGGTGGGCACGTCCTTGTCCTGGCCCGTATAGGTGTTGGCGGGAATCATCGCCGAAATGAACGGCGGACCGATCTTGTCGACAGTCTCCTTCGGCACCGACACCACGGTGATCGGGCTCGAGGTCGAGAGGTCCTTCAGCGAGGCGACGCCGAGGCCGGCCGATTGCAGCGTGGCGGCAAGCTGGCGATTCTTCATCAGGTCGACGGATTCGGCGAAGGGCAGATATTCGACCTTGCCGAGATCCTTGTAGCTCATGCCGGCGGCGGCGAGAATCGCACGGGAATTCAGCTCGGTGCCCGACTTGGGCGCACCGACCGACAGGCTCTTGCCCTTCAGATCAGCCAGAGTCTTGATGCCGCTCTCGGCGGTCGCGACGATTTGGATGTAGTTCGGGTAGATCGCCCCGATGGTCCGGAGCTTGTCGAGCTTGGTCTTGAAGCCGGCCTCCTCCTCGCCGTCCCAGGCGGCCTTGAGCGAATCGCCCAGCGTGAACGCCAGTTCGCCGCGGCCCTGCTGCAGCAGGATCAAATTCTCGACCGACGCCTTGGTGGCCTGCACCTGCGTCTTCACGCTCGGAATCTTGTCGCCGTAGATCTTCCCGATTGCGACGCCCAGCGGATAATAGACGCCGGAGGTGCCGCCCGTCAGCACGTTGATGAAGGATTGCGCCTGAGCGCAAGGTGCCGACGCCGCCAGAGCAAGAGCCGCGGCCACGCCGAAGAACGTCCGTTTCATGATTTTTGTACTCCCCAAACCGGCGGCGAAATTGGCCGGATGAGGCAGGCGGGTCAACCCATCCGAAAGACAAAAATGGCCCGCGGTAAATGGCCGTTCCGGCACGATTTTTCGGAACCCGCGGGGTGCGGCGAGGTGGCGCAGATGACATTGGCGTAAACGCCAGTCACCGGCGAGGGAGGCTTCCGCACCCCTCCAGAATGCAGGAGAGAGGTTGGCGTACAGCGCCGGGTGAGGGCGGGGCCTGCAGGGGACTGTCCCAAGCCGCCCCCTCTCCTCAACGTTCCCCCGCAGGGCGCAGAGGACCGCAAACATCAGGTGGCAAGCAGCCGCCCGAATGAGCGCCTTCTCACTGGAACGTCATGTCCAGGCACTTGGAGATATCGGAGCCGAGGCCGGAGGAGATGATGATGCAGCCACGGACCTTCTGCGCCGCCACGTCGGCGGCCCAGACCGAATAGCCGCCGGGGCCGAAGAACGAATTGGTGTTCGGCGGCTCGGTCTCGGTGGCGTCGAAATCATACTTGCCATCGGTCTCGAAGATGCGCGGCTTCCTGGTGCAGCCGCCGTCGGTCTGGACGTTGATGACTTCCTTGTTGTCGCGCGTCAGCGCCAGCGACACCTGGCAGCGGAAATACTCCGACGTCCTGGTGTTGAACAGGTAAGTGTACGACTTGCAGGTCGCAGTGTTCAGCTTGCCGGGCGCGAGGCCGCGGCTGCACGAAATCCGCTGGTTGTGACTGAGCTGGTACTCATCGGCAGCGCGTGCGGCGGGCGCCAGCGCGGTCAGCAGCAGTGCGGCAGCCCAGAGAGTCTTGGTCACGTGGCGCATCCGAATCATCCCCACCCATATTTTTGTCGAATTGCGTTCTAGACGGAAAGCGGAACATAGTCGCGATGGGCTCGCGTGAAAATCACAAGCTGCTGGGGCGATCGTGATGCGCGGGGATGGGGTGGCCGGTTGACCCGGCGCGACCGTTCGTGATTTGTTCAAGACGGATGCCCGATTTCGGGGAGGATGGGATCATGACATTTTTCACAAGGACATTTGCCGTTGCGGCCGCACTTGGCGCATTCGCAGCGCCAGCCGTCGCGCAGACCGCCGCGACACCGTGGGAGCTCAAGCCGGACACCGGCTATGCCTATGACAAGGACGGCAAGACCTACTCCTACAGGATGGGCACCAGCAATGCCGGGGAACTGTTGAAAGGCGCCAAGAAGGTGCCGAAGGGCACGCTGTTCTTCATCGGCCACAACGGCCAGCTCTACATGCGCAGCGGCCCCTATCTGGAAGGCGACGGCAAGTTCAAGTTCGGGCCGGATCAGTAGGGAGTCTTTGTAGGCCCCAGGGGCGCACAACGCCGCGACACGCTCGGTGTCATCACCCAAGAAAGCGGGTGATCCAGCATTCGAGAGACCGTCGTGATTGAATCGAGAGGCCGCGGCGTACTGGATGCCGCGCCTTCGCGGGGCATGACAGCTTCCAAGTAGCTAAAACGCCGATGCCAGCTCCCGCGCTCCGGCGTTGCTGCTGTTCGAATCCATCCGCTTGTCCGTCACCGCCAGCAGCTTGGCCACGGTGTTGTGACGGATGGCGACCGGGTTGCGTTCATAGCCGCCGCGCTGGAAGAAATTCGAGGTCGGCACCTGCTCGCGCATGTCCTGCGGCATGGTCACCATGTCGAGGCCGGTGCCGTCGCCGGTGAGGTTCATCATCTCGAGTTCAGCTGCGCTGAGCGGACGATTATAGCCCTTGGCCCGCGCGAACAGCACCGACGTGAGAAGTTTGTGGGTCTGCAGCATGGGCCCGATATCGACGTCGAGCACCATGGCGTGCATCGCCCAGCCCTGCGCGGTATTGCCGATCTTCTCGTGCTCCGACCAGGTGTCGGGCACCGACTTGGCGTGCGACACCATCTTCTTCAGCACGGCGAGCTTGTGCTCGAGCGCGTGACGCGCCGGCCCGGAGGTCCGCGCCACCTTGTCGGAGAGTGCGCGGATCAATTCATGGCCCTGTTCGGCGAGCAGCTCGACGCTGTTGGTGGTGAGGAGCTGATTGTAGCCGATCGCGGTCGAGATGGCGCGCTTGCCGCCGTGCTCGATCCCGGCCTGCACGTCATAGGTGCCGGTGCCGCCGGTCTCGAACGAATAGACCCGCACCGCCTGTTCGCGCGTCAGCCCCGAGGCGAGCGCGTAGCGCGCATAGGCGCGCTTGAATTCGAGTTCGGTCGCGGGCCGCTGCGGCGTGAACTGATAGAGCTCCTGCGCCGCGCGCAGGAAATCGGCCACCACGGGAATCGGCTTTCGGGGCTTTTCCGGCGTCTCCTCCGGCTCCGGATTCACCGGCCGCTTCGGCCCGTTATAGAGGGGCGGATGTTCCAGCACGTAATCGTCGAGCGTGACCTGCTGTCCGCTGCGGCGCTTGGCGTTGCGGGTGCGGCGCTTCTCGGAGATCTGGCTCCAATAAGCGGTGGCCTCGGCATCGAAGGCCGCGCGGGCCGCCTGGTATTCCTGCAGCTTGCGGCGATAGTCGAGCACGGCCGGCGAGGCCCCCGCGCCTTGCGCAAAGAGCTGCGGCAGCAACTGGGCGTGGGCATTGCCGACGGCAGGCGGCAGCATCTGCGGCTCACCGCCGCGCGCTGACGGCGCGAGCAGCAGCAGCACACATGGAACCAGCGCCATCAGGCCTTTGCGGTTTCGAATCGATCCTGGCATGACGCCCTCTTAGCAGGCATCCGGTAACCGTCACGTTAACGCGCCGTTTACCATCTCACTTCCAGGCGAAGACGGGCTGTTCCAGGTCGGTGACGCGGGTCGGACGGCCCGCCAGCACCTCGCGGAACTGGTAGATCAGCGCCGCCGTCGGCGCGTGGATCAGGCTCATGTCGTGATGGAAGCGGATCACCCGGCGAGTGCTTTCGGGAATCTCGGTGAAGTCGAAAGCCTCGTCCCGCTCGATGGTGGCGAGCGCGATGCGGTGCACCGAAGCCACCTCGTCGGGGTTCGGCCGCAGCGCGGCGCTATCGGCGGCCCAGACCACGACCGGCGTGATCAGATAGCCCGAGCGGGTCGGATAATCGTCGAGCAGGCCGAGCACCGCATCGGAGCCGATCCTGAGCGCGAGCTCCTCGTCCAGCTCACGCAGCGCCGCATCGACCGGCGTCTCGCCGGCGTCGCAGCGTCCCCCCGGCAGCGCCCATTGCCCGCGATGGGCGCGCAGATGCGAGGCACGCTTCGTGAGCAGGAAGGCGGTGTCGCCACCCTCGTCGGCCGCCGTCAGAGCCAGCACCACGGCGGCGCGCTTCAGCGTCGGCATCGCCTCGGCTGGGGGCAGCCGCGTGAAGCCGGCGCAGGCCTCGGCGATATTCCGTCGCGTGGCATCGTCGAAAGCTCTCATGATGCTTGACTACACCAGGACCGCATCTGATGAAACGAACAGAAAGAGTGCGGGGACGGACGGGGAATGATCGACAAGACCGCTGCAAAGCTCAAATCGGACGGCTGGAGCCTCGTCGAGACCAGCGGCTTCATTCATCTCATCGGCCCGCTCTGGGAGCGCAAGGTCGACGGCCATTACGAATATGCGCTCGTCACCGAGGACAAGCACCACAACCGCCGCGGCATGGTGCAGGGCGGCGTCATGATGACCTTCGCCGATCGCACCTGCGGCATGACGGCCCGTTACGAGACCGGCAAGCACTACATGGCCACGGTGCAGCTCGACACCCATTTCGTCGAGGCCGGCAAGATCGGCGACCTCTTGATCTCGCGTCCGCGCGTGGTCCGCGCCACCCGCAGCCTGATCTTCATGAGCACGGAAGTGAGCGTCGACGACCGCTGCGTCGTGATGGCGAACGGCGTGTTCAAGATTCTGAAGGGGCCGGAGTAGGCTCCACACCCACCGCTTTCATTCCCCGCGCAGGCGCGGCATCCAGTACGCTGCGACCTCTCTGCTCAATAACCAGCGGCTCGACGTAATGGATCGCCCGGTCAAGCCGGGCGATGACGGCGGAGAGACGCATCGCTGGATTGCTTCGCTGCGCTCGCAATGACGGCAGCAGCTCGCTATGCTCCTCTCGATCGAAACGAGGACAGCCCATGCAATACCGCCAGCTCGGCCGCTCCGGCCTCAAGGTGTCGCCGATCTGCCTGGGCACGATGATGTTCGGCGGGCCGACCGACGAAGCGACCTCGAAGCGGATCATCGACAAGGCGCTCGATGCCGGCATCAACTTCATCGACACCGCGGACGCCTATTCGAAGGGCGGCTCGGAAGAGGTCGTGGGCCGCGCCATTTCAGGCAACCGGAATGCCTTCGTACTCGCCACCAAGCTGGCGAACCCGATGGGCAGCGATCCTAATCGCGGCGGACTGTCGCGGCGCTGGGTGCTGCAGGCCGCGGACGAAAGCCTCAAGCGGCTCGGTACCGACCACATCGACGTCTACTACCTGCACAAGGAGGATCATGCGACGCCGCTGGAGGAAACGGTGCGTGCCATGGGCGACCTGATCCAATCAGGCAAGGTGCGCTATTTCGGCGTCTCGAATTATCGCGCCTGGCGCGTCGCCGAGATCTGCAACATCTGCGACCGGCTCGGCATCGACCGGCCAGTGGCGAGCCAGCCTTATTACAACGCGATGAACCGCATGCCGGAGGTCGAGCATTTTCCCGCCTGCGCCTATTTCGGTCTCGGCATCGTGCCCTACAGCCCGCTGGCGCGCGGTGTGCTCACCGGCAAGTACAGGCCTGATGCCGCTCCCGACAAGGAGACGCGCGCGGGCCGCAACGATACCCGCATGATGCAGACGGAGTGGCGGCCGGAGTCGCTGAGGCTCGCCCAGGAGATCAAGCGCCACGCCGAGGCGAAGGGCATCACCGCCGGCCAGTTCGCGGTCGCCTGGGTGCTGAACTCCGCCTTCGTGTCCTCCGTCATCGCCGGCCCGCGCACCGAGGCGCAATGGGACGACTATCTGCGCGCGCTCGAGGTGCGCTTCACCGCCGAGGACGAGGCACTGATCGACCGCCTCGTCACGCCGGGCCATCCCTCGACGCCCGGCTACAATGACCCCGCCTATCCGATCGAAGGCCGCCGCGCGCGGAGCATGTGAGACACGACGATGCCGCACCAGGACCGTTACGGGTTTGCGCTCTCCACCGCATCGGATGAGGCCGCCGCGGCCTATCGCGAGGGCATCGACCTGATGCTGTCAGGCTGGACCGGCGCGACCGAGGCGTTCGAGCGCGCCATCGCGGCCGACCCCGATTTCGCGCTTCCCCAGATCGCCCGCGCCCGCCTGCACGCTTTCTACCAGCAGGGCGATCTGGCGCGGCAGAAGGCGGCCCGCGCACGGGAGCTGGTCGCGCAGCGCGGCAGCGACCGCGAGCGCTCGCATGTCGAGACGCTGGCGCTGGCGATCGAGGGCCGCATGCCCGAGGCGATCGCAGCGACGCGGCGGCACATCGAGGCCTGGCCGCGCGATGCCGTCGTGCTGTCCCTGCCGCTCGGCGCGTTCGGCCTTTTCGCTTTCTCCGGCATGGCCGATCACGACCGCGCTCGCCACGAGCTCTGCCTGAGCGTCGCGCCGCACTACGGCGAGGACTGGTGGTTCCTCACCATGTCTGGCTGGGCCATGACGGAGAATGGCGACGTCGCGCGTGGCCGCGCCGTCACCGAACGCGGTTTCGGCCTGCGACGGGAGAATGCCCATGCCGCACATGCCGTGCTGCATGCGATGTTCGAGGACGGCTCGATCGAGGCCGCCGACCGCCTCGTCGACGACTGGATCCCGGGCTATGGCCGCTCGGGGATTCTGTACGGCCATATCCGCTGGCACCAGGCGCTCGGCGCGCTCGAGCAGGGCGATGCGACCCGGGCGCTGGCGATCTACACCGACGTGCTCCGGCCGTCGGTGACGCAGGCGCCGCCGCTCAATTTCGTCACCGACGGCGCCTCGCTGCTGTGGCGCCTGTCAGCCTATGGCCACGAGGTGCCGAAGGCGCTCTGGACCGAGGCCGAGGCCGCCGCGCAAAAGCTGTTTCCGAAGTCGGGCCTACCCTTTGCCGACGTGCACATGGCGCTGTTCGCGGCGGCCACGCAGAACCGGGAGGCCCTCGCCGCGCGGCTGGACGTCATCGAGCAGCGCCTTGCCGATGGCAAGCTGCCGGCGGGCCCGGTCGTGCCGGCGATCTGCCGCGCGCTCGCTGCCTTTGCCGACGATGATGACGCCGGCTGCGTGCGGATGCTGGGGCCGGTGCTCGGCGAGGTCGTGCGGATCGGCGGCAGCCATGCGCAGCGCGAGTTGATCGAGGACACATTCATCGTTGCCCTGATCCGCAGCGGTGACCTGCCACGTGCCCGCGCCCTGCTCGATGCCCGCCTCCATCGCCGCCCCTCCTTGCGCGACGCGCGCTGGCGGGAGGCCGCGGCTTGATTCGGCAGATGCTGTCTCTGCCACGAAAAAAACACCGGTCTGGCGGCATGTGGCCATCGGGACGACTGGGCGCTGACGGCGAATCGCCGATGGGGAACGTAGTGGCATTACAGGGCTTGGCCGGGCACAAGGCATCGCCGTCGACGGCGACTGCGATCTCCGCGGGACGAACCGCAATGGCCGCTTTGTTCATCGCGCTGGCCACGCCCTGCCAGGCGGACCCTGTCGCACCGGTTCCGGTCAACACGGCACAGCCGCAGCAAAATGGTTTCATCGACCTGCTGGCGCTTATCTCGGGCCATTGCAAGACGTTGACCATCGCCGGGCGTACCTTCGCCTGCAAGACGGTGGCCTACGCGCATGGCGACAAGGGACGCGTGAACTTCGCCGTCGCGGTTGACGATCCCAGCGACGAGAATCACGTGGTGTCGTTCTCCGGCGAGAACGGCAAGCGCGCCGACGACAATTCCTACGAACTGCCGATCGACCGCATGCTGCTCAATTCCAAGGACCGCCCCAGGGTCGACGGCCTGCCGGTGCCCGCGGAACAGGCCTCGACCGGCGTCTGCCGCCAGACCGGCAATTTCGCGGCCAAGAAGGTCAACGACGTCACCTGCTCGGCCACCGACAGCCAGGGTCGCAAATACGAACTGCTGTTCGTCTCCGACGGCAAGCCAGTGAGCGTCCGCCGCATCCGTCAGTCGGCGCCCTCGATCCAGGATCCGTTCAGGTAGGCCAGGATCTCACGCGAACGCCTTCTCCAGCGTCGCGAAGATCACGCCAAGCGACTTGTCGTGGCGGGTGATCGGCGGCACCGCGCGGTCGACCTTCATCAGCTGATAGACCGCCATCTGCGCGGCGCGCACCGAGTATTCCACCGTGAACACGACGTCGTCGGGGATCTCGACGAACTGGCTGACGAAGGCGAGGTTGACCGAATTCCTCGGCACCGGCAGCGGTCGGTCGGTGCGCTTGCGCGGCATGAACATGCTGGTGATATAGGGCATGCGGCAGGGAATGCAGGTCGCATCCTCGAACACGGCGCGATCGAAGTTCAGGTGACCGCACAGCTCGGTCAATATCTCCGCGCCGCCACAATCGGACATCGGCTTGGCGACGAAATTGCCGACACGGTCCGGATGCAGCGCATAGCCCCAGAACACCTGCACATTGTCAGGCTGTCCGGCGAAATGCGGCTGATGATACAGCACCACCGACATCAGCCAGTTGGAATCCTTGAACGTCACCAGCCCGCCGGTGCCCGCCTTGTTGCCGGAAAAGGCTTCCATCTGCGCGAAGAAGCGCGGATCGCGGCAGGTCACGGTGAAGGACAGCCAGTAGGATTCCGGGATCGAGCTGTTGAACGCGGATGGATTGCCGAATTCGGGGCGCCCCCTGGCGATGCTCTCCCACAACGCCCAGCCCAGGCTTTGGTCTTTGGTCAGGCGAGGCGGCGGCTCGGTCATCGACCCCAGGCTCGAGGCGTCCGTCATGGAGCCGTTCTGGAAGAACACGAGGTCGCCGTCCTCGAGCCGGACATTGGCGGAGCGGCCGTCGCGGTCGAGCGTCAGCTGACGGACGCGCAGTTTCTCGCCGGCGGTCTCGAACGCCATGTCTGTGACGCGCGTCCCCTGCACGAACTGCACGTCCTGGCGCTTCAGCCAGTCCCGCAGCGGGCGCACGATCGCGTCATACTGGTTGTAGACGGTGCGCTTGACGCCGCCGAGCGTCTCGATGCGCGGGAACTCGTTCATGAAGCGGTGCAGATAGCGCTTCAGCTCGACCCCGCTGTGCCAGGGCTGGAAGGCGAAGGTGGTCTGCCACATGAACCAGAAATTGGACTCGAAGAACTTCGGCGACAGCCAGTCGGTGATGCGGCTGTCGCCGAGCGCCTCCTCGGACGCTTCGACCAGCCGCAGCAATTCCAGCCGGTCCCGCGCCGAAAAGCCCATATGCGAGACGTCGAGCTTGAAACGGTTGCGATCGACGAGGCGCGCGCGGGAATGCGCCGGGTTCTCTTCGTTGAACGCGACGGTCTCGTCGCGGACGCTGTGGCCGGGACGTTCGAGCGACGGGATGTCCGAGAGCAGGTCCCAGGTGCATTCGTAGTGTTCCGTGGTCAGCATGCGCCCGCCGCGCAGCGAATAGGCGCCGTTCGGAAGCTGCGCGCCGTCGAGGCTGCCGCCGATGATCGATTGCGCCTCGTAGATCACGATGTCGCGGCCCGGCTGCTGCGCGTCGCGGATCAGGAACGCTGCGCCCGCGAGCGATCCAATGCCGCCACCGATGAAATACGCCTTCATGACTTGCCTCGATTGCCGTTCGAATTGTCGCGGCGACATTGCATAGCGAGGCAGCGTACCGACTTGCGCTGGATCAAGTGTGGAGCCTGTCCTGCATCAACAGGAAGTGAGCGCGATTTCCTTCAATGTGTTTGCAGGCGAACGCGAACCGGCGTTTTCACGATGCGCGGGCAGCCGGCTTGTTGCCGTAGATCCGCGCGATCTCGTCGGCGAAGCGACGTTCGAGCGCGGGACGCTTGTTCTTGAGGGTCGGCGTCAGCAGGCCGGCTGCGATCGTCCATGGCTCCAGCGTCCACCACACCGCGCGCGGCGTCGCGTAGGACGGATAGGCTCTCACCGCGCCGGCGATGCGCGCGAGCAGAATGGCACGCTCCGCCGTTTCGCCCTGCTTGCCGCTCGCAGCGAGATCCTGCCGCTCTTTCTCCCAGGCCCGTGCATTGAGCACGACCAGCGCGGTGAGGAAGGGGCGCTGCTCGCCGACCACCAGCGCCTGCTCGAACAGCGGATCGGCGAGGATCGCCGTCTCCAGATCCACCGGCGCGATCTTCTCGCCGGTGGAGGTGACGAGGATGTCCTTGATCCGGCCGGTGATGGTGATGCGGCCGTTGTCGATGCGCGCCTGGTCGCCGGTGTGAAGCCAGCCGTCGGTGTCCTTGACGCGGCGCGTCTCATCCGGCTTGTGCCAATAGCCCAGCATCACGCTGGGACCGCGCACAAGCAATTCGTTATTGTCGCCGAGCCGGACCTCGATCCCATCGAGCACATGACCGACCGAGTGCGGATCATTCTCCTCGACCGTGTTGACGGAGACCACCGGTGAGGTCTCGGTCATGCCATAGCCCTGGAGGACGTCGAGCCCGAGCGACAGGAACAGGCGGATGACGGGCGCGGCGATCGGCGCGCCGCCGGAGACCGCAACCTTCAGGCGGCCGCCGAGCCGCGCCAGCACCTTGTCCGCGACGAGCCGCTTGAGCAGCGGCCAGGCGAGGCGGTCACGCATCGACGGCACGCCATGTCCCTGCCGCGCGTCGAACCGCCGGCCGCCGACGGCGAGCGTCAGGTCGAGCAGTGCGCGCTCGGCGGCTCCTGCCGCCGCACGATGCTGCATGATCAGCGCATGGATGCGCTCATAGATCCGCGGCACCGAGATCAGGACCGTGGGCCGCACCTGCGTCAGGTCCTCCGACAGCAAGGCCACCGAGCGCGCATAGGCGACGCAAGCGCCCGCCGCGATGGGATAATAGTAGCCGCCGGTCCGCTCGAACGTGTGCGAGAGCGGCAGGAAGGACAGGAAGACGTCGCCCGGCGCGGCAGCAATGCGTCCCGCGATTGCCTTCACATTGGCGACGACGTTCGCGTGCGACAGCATCACGCCTTTCGGCCGACCGGTCGTACCGGAGGTGTAGACGATGGCGGCGAGATCGTCCGGCCTCACGGCGACGTCGGAGAGCGCGGGCTCTTCCGCCACCGCACCGAGCCAATCGCGGAGCGACACGATGCGCGGAGCGGACATCGCGGCGCCCTCGGCATCCGCGACGACGACGCGTCTGAGCTGGTCGCAGGACTGCCCGGTCGCCATGATCGCCTGCCAGCGCGCAAGCGAATCCACGAACAGCAGCTGCGAGCCGGAATCGGCCAGGATGTAGGCGATGCTGTCGGGGTTGTCGACCGCATGCATCGGCACCGGCACGAGCCCGCGCGACAGCGCCGCCTGGTCCATCGCGATATGCGCGATGCCGTTCGGCATCAGGATGGCAACGCGTTCGCCGGGCGACAGGCGTTCCGCCGCAAGGGCCCGCCGCCAGCGTTCGAACTCCGCGTCGATCTCGCGCCAGGACCGGCCGACCCAGCGTCCCTCGGCGGCATCGAAGTGCCGATACGCCTCCGCGGCCGGCGTCGCACCGACGCGCCAGCGCAGCAGTTGCGGCAGTGTCGCGACATCAGCAAGCGTCTTCGGTTGGCTGATCGGTCCCGGCATGACGTCCTTTCAGGTGAATTCGATACGACGCTTCGATACTAGGCCGACCCGTGCTTCGCACCTTGATCCTCAGCAAGATGGCCATGCCGCAGCGCTGCGTCGCCGGCACGATAGTTCGGCCTCAAAGGAGGGAAATCCGCCATTGCCTTTGCCCGGCGGGCTTTCGCATAGTGCGATCAGCCCCATTCGCAAGGCCTCGGCGTCATGACCAGCCCCTTCCCCGCCCTCGTCGTCATCGACGTCCAGCGCGCCTTCGACGCGTGGGAGGCGGCGGGCAAGCGACGCAACAATCCGGATGCTGTGGCGCGCATCGTCGATCTCCTCGAGGCGTTCCGGGCGCAGGGCGCGCCGATCTTCCACATCCGCCATGAAGGCACAACGCCGAACTCGTCCTTCCTGCCGTCGCGCTCCGGCTATGCCGTCAAGGACGAGGCCCGCGAACAGACGGGCGAACCGGTGATCGTCAAGCGCGTCAACAGCGCCTTCATCGGCACCGACCTCGAGGCGCGCTTGCGCGCGGGCGGCATCGATTCGCTGGTGATCTGCGGCGCCACCACCAATCATTGCGTCGAGACCACGGCGCGGATGGCCGGCAATCTCGGCTTCGATGCCCGGCTGGTCCGCGACGCGACCTGGACGTTCGACCGGGTCGGGCCGGACGGCGAACTGCATGCGGCCGAGGACATCCACGCGATGACGCTGTCCAATCTCAACGGCGAGTTCGCCCGGATCGTCACCGCTGCCGACGTGATTGCCGCGCTCGGCCGGTGATATCGGGTCTGATCGCGAGGCGCGACACTCAGGACCTGTTAAGCCGCCCGTGCCAGACTGTTGCCATGACGCGCCCCGGATCGATCTGGCTGCTGCTGGCGTTTGTGTCCGTCGTGCTGGCGGCCGGCATCCCCTATTGGCGGCTGTCCTATGACCAGGTCAATCGCGGCGAGTTCCAGGTGCTGCCGGGCGCGATCCTGCTCGGCCTGCTGACGCTGATCCTCGTCCTGCTCGCGGTGGCGCCGGTGCGGCGGATCGCAACCATGATGCTTGCCTGCGTGCCCGTGATCGATGCCGTTTCGATCGTGCAGCATACGGCGCGCGACCCGACGTCGCACAATCTGTGGCCGCTCGAACTGGTCTTTGCGACGATCGCCGGCGCGGCCATTGTCATTCCAGCCGTCCTCCTCGGCGTGGGGCTGCGGTGGCTCGTGACGCAACGCGCGCGTTGAACTGGACCGGCGCCATCGAATAGCCGGCTGCGTCGTTTCGACGCCCGCGAGTTCCGGAACGCGCAGGCTTCCGATCCGTTGTCACACCACGTTCAACTGGAGTGATGACATGAAGTATCTCTTTGTCGCGATGGCTGTCGGTGCTGCGGCACTGGCCGGCGTATCCACCGCCAGCGCGGCCGACAAGGCGGGCGCGAAGCACACGACGCAGTCGACCCGCTCGACCGATATCAGCGCCCAGCATCGGCACCATGGCCACCGCCATTTCGGCCACCGGCACCACCACCATTGGGGCCATCGCGGCCATTACCGCCCGCATCACCGCAGCTACGGCTATTACCCGCGCCACGGCTATTATGGCGGCGGACCGTATGGTTATTACGGCGGCGGCGGCCCCGGCGTGACGTTCAGCTTCGGCTCCGGCCGCTGGTAAAGATCAAGGGCCCGCATCGCGCGGGCCCTTTTTCCTTACGCCCGCAGAATCATGGCCGCGGTCTCCGCCCCGCTCGCCAGCGCAGCTTCCACCGTCCCCATGTCGCGGCCGCGATAGAGCGCCTCGCCCGAGAATTGGATGCGGCCCTCGCCGCCCGCGAGGATCGCCTGCGCCGCACGCGTCTGCGGCGTCGCCCAGGAATAGGCGCCGCGGGCAAAGCGATCATGCGCCCAGTTCGCAGCCTCCGCCGCCACGAGAGTCCCGGCCAGTTCGTCGCGTGCCAGGCCGAACATGGATGCCAGCGACGCGAGCCCGGCATCGATCAACTGGTTCGAACTCAGATGCGACAGCGTTGCCGTCCGCGGACCGCCGAACCAGCCGGTGAGCACCGGATGCCGCTCCGGATATTGCGTCCACCATACCGGGATGGTCTGCTCCGACAGCAGGAACGTGGCATCGGCAAGATCCGGCCGGCAGTCGCACCACCAGGACGTCTTGAACCGCAACAGGAGCTTGATGACGTTGCCGAAGCCGATATCGGTTGCGGCCGCCGCGGTCCTGCGGGCATTCGCGGGCAATGCGATGTCCTGCAACAGCGGCAGCGGCACGGTCAGGATCACCCGGTCGCATGATTCCACGTCACCCGCCGCGCTTCGGACAGAGAGCGCTTCGGCGCCCTCCTCGATCGCCGTGACCTCGCACCCGAAGCGAAACGTCACGCCGTGCTTGCGGCACTCGGCCTCGAGAAACGCAATCAGCACGGCATAGCCGCCGACGATCCGCGCCTGCATGTGCTCGCCGCGGCCCATCCACTCCTCGCGCAGCGCCAGGATCGAGGCGCGCGCGGGATCGGCGGCGTCATAGCCCTCGACCATCCGCTCGATCGACCGACGCATCTGCGCATATTGCTCGCCGGCGAAATGACGGCGCAGGAAATCGCCGACGGTGAGGTCCTCCTGCAAATCCGCCAGCACCGCATGAAGCTCGTCATCACGCAGGTCCTGCCGCCCCTCACGCGACAGCGTCGCGCCGTCGAAGCTCCATTGCGTGCCGTCGATGGTCTGCAGCGACAGTCCGGCCTCGCGGACCAGGGCACGCGTGACCGGCGCTTCGCCATGGACGAATTCGGCGCCGCGCTCGGCGGCATAGCCGAACTGCGCCACGGGCAGCTGGTCGATGCGGCCACCGCATCGCGCGCGGGCTTCGAGGATGGTCACACGCCGTCCGGCGCGCGCCAGCTCGCGCGCCGCCATCAGCCCGGCCGCACCCGCACCCACGATGACGATATGTTCCGTCTGTCCCGACATCGATGAAGCTCAGGTTTTCGCACGATCGTTCTGGATCAGATAGCGCAACAGCAGCACGCCGCTACCCAGCGGTCGCGTGCTCTCCAGGGTCATCGCCGTGACCGGCGCGCGCTGATCGCTCTCGGCGTCCGTCGAATCGAACACGATGGGCGCGCCGCGGGCGCCGTCGACGGCGGGGCAAAGGATCAGGTTGAGCTCATCGACGAGTCCCGCGCGCAGGAATGCGCCATTGGTCGCACCGCCACCTTCCAGCAGCAACCGCGTCACGCCGAGTTCGCGATGGAGGATTTCCAGCGCCAGCAGAAGGTCGATGTCGCTCTTGCCGGCGAAGATGTAGGACACGCCTTCGTCGCGCAGGCCGACGAGATGCGAGTCGGGCACGCTTTCGGTCAGCACCACCACGATGGGATCGCCGCCGATGTCGGAGCGACCCCAGCCGATCTTGCCATGCGCGTCGAGCACGACGCCGTAGGCCTTCGGCGCTGGCTCCTTTGCCGCGTTGGCCTCGCGAAAGCTGAACCAGTTCGCGCGCGGGATCTTCGCGCTGCTCGCAGGATAGGGCTTGCCCTTGGCGAACTCCGAACCGGTGACGCGGCCGATCAGCCAGGCGTCGCCCGCGAGTTCGTCATGAATGGTCTCGAACCATTGCGCGCCGGCCCCCTTCGGCCGCCAGCGGCTGTGATGGGTGCGGCCGTCGACGCTCGAGGCCATCAGACAGATCACATGCGGTTTCACTCAACCCTCCAGGCCGGCGGCGGCCAAACCTTCCATTGCCGGGCCTGCTATTGCCAGGCCTTCCATTGCCAGGCCTTCTGTAGCTTGGCCCTTGGTCACCACGCCTTCGCCTGCGAGATCATGACCCGCGAGGGAATGCGCCGACAGTCGAGATGGTTGCAACTGCTCACACGATGGGCACGCGCCGGCGCCACGCGAGCTTTGGGACAACCGGGAAACAGATGCAATCCGTCATGTGTCTGTCGTCCCGTTTTGTGGCGCGAGAGCCACACATCATGCGCGGTTGCGCAAGTTTGCATGCCACCCAGCAATGATCGCATGACTAACGACACAGTTTGTAATCATTCCAGATAAAGCTTCGGGCATGCTTGTTGTGCCATCAAGTCGGGATGGTAAGACCTTTTGGAGGAGTCTGCGACACCGGACAGCGGATGCCAGCGGGTTCCACATCGTGCGTCGGTTGAGTGGCTGGGAATGCAACAGGCTTCGGTCGAGAAGTTTTCGAACATCGTCGGCGCCATCTATGATTGCGTGATCGCGCCCGAGCGCTGGGCCGGTGTTCTGGATTCCATCTGCGCCGAGCTCGGTTTTGCCACCGGCGCACTCTCGGTCGCAAGCCTCACCAACATGAAGGGTCTCGTCAACGCCGTTTCCGGCAGCGACTTCGACCAGATGACCCGGAACGGAATCGGCTACGGGCCCGAGATCATCGATCTGTGGGGCGGAGTCGAACGCATCCAGCAATATCCGCTGGGAGAGCCGATCGTACAGTCGCAGGCGGTGCCGCAGGAGATCATCGCGAGCAATCGCTACTATCGCGAATGGGCGGTGCCCAAGGGCCTGCTGGACGCGGTCGCGGTCGGTCTCGTGCGCGACCGCACCATGGTCGGCAACGCGATCTTCAGCCAGCACGAATCGGCCGGTCCGATCGGCGACGCGCAGCTCGAGGGGCTGCGCCTGCTGGCGCCGCATATCCGCCGCGCCGTGACGATCAGCAATCTGTTCGACCTCAAGGCGGTGGAGACGACGACCTTCGCGGCTACCGTGGAAGCGTTGACCGCCGGCGTCGTGCTGGCGGACGAGGAGTCGCGCGTCGTGCACGCCAACGCCACGGCGCATGAGATGCTGGAAACCGGCGATCCGATCCTGCTGCGGGATGGGCGCATCGCCGTCGCATCCACCAAGATCACGGCCTCGCTGCAATCGGCCGTGGCGCTCGCCGCGAAGGACGAGGTGACGCTCGGCCAGAAGGGCATCGCAATTCCGATCACGCGCAGCAATGGCGAGGCGCTCGTCATTCACGTGCTGCCGCTGCGCCGCAGCCCGATGCGCGCAGGCCTGATCCAGCGTGCCGCCGCCGCGCTGTTCGTGGCATCCGCCTCCGGCCCGCGGCATCTGCCGCACGATGCGCTCAGCGAACTCTACGACCTGACCCCGGCCGAAATTCGTATCTTCGAGCTGATCTGCGAAGGCCAGACCCGCAACGACATCTCAGCCCTGCTCGGCATTTCCGTCGCGACGGTGAAGAGCCATCTGCTCCACGTCTTCGAAAAGACCGGCTGCCGCCGCCAGGTCGATCTGGTGCGGCTGGCGAAGTCGCTGACGTTCCCGGTGTGAGGGCGGGCGGGCGCCTGGGCGTAGCCTCGCGACGCAGTCCGGTCTCTCTCATGATCGATGAGCGCCGTTGCAGCGCCTGCTGCCGGCCATCCGGGGACCGGCTCAGCCGGGTTCATCAATGCCGCGAAATGCCTTTGCCACAGATGCAGAGCTCGCCAACTCGCGCGCCAGTGCGAGGAATGCTTTCAGCCCGGCGGACGGATTCCTTCGTCCGGGGTAATACAGGCACAGTCCGGGAAAAGGGGGCGTCCAATCGTCCAGCAGGCGCACGAAGCGATCTGCCTTGATGTCCGCCAACACGCTTTGCTCCATGAAGCAGCCAATACCGATGTTCTCGGCGACGGCAATGCGAGCGAGATTCACCTCGTCGAGCACAATCGGGCCGGGCGGATCGATCTGGATCGCCTCTCCGTCCCGTTCAAACCGCCAGCGGAACATCGACCCATCCGGCAGGCGGACCCGGATGCATCGGTGGTTCAAAAGGTCGGGTGGCACGCGCGGGCGGCCATGTTTCTTCAGATATTCCGGCGATGCCACAATGGCATATCGCTGCGCACGTCCCAGCGACACGGTGATCATGTCACTGGGCACAAGATCGGCGACCCGGACGCCGAGATCGAAACCTTCCGCAACGACATCGACCAAACGACCTTCCGTGACCAGATCGACATTCATGTCCGGAAAACGGCGCAGAAATTCCAGCACCAGCGGCGAAATGATCTCGCGGGCAGCGAACGGGGCGGCATTGATCCTGATCGTGCCCGACGGTGTCTCACGCTGGGATCGCACCGCGTCCAATGCGCCCTGGAGATCTTGAAGCGCCGGGCCAACCTGCTCCACGAACAACCGACCGGCGTCGGTCACCGATACGCTGCGGGTCGTCCGGTTGAACAGGCGAACACCGAGGCGCTCTTCGAACTTCCCGATCGCATGGCTCAGCGCAGTGGTGGACATGCCCAGGTCAATCGCGGCGGCTCGAAAGCTTCCCCGCCGCGCGATCGCGAGAACCGCTTCCAGATCGTTCAGCGCCGCACGGTCCATTATCCCGATCCATTCATCTCGTCATCCAAATCTATCCCACTTATTGCAGCAATGGTCGAGTGGTATTTGGGGGCAGGCTCGTACACTGGAGGATCGAGATGTTGAATTTACCCACCGCCGTCGCAGCGTTCTTTGACGCGGACGATCGCAACGATCCGCAGGCCCTGGTCGCGGCGTTCTCTCGCAATGGTTCGGTCACCGACGAGGGAGTTCTACACCAGGGGAGCGAAGCGATCCGAAAATGGCTGTTGGCCGCCAAGGACAAGTATCACCACGTCGCAGTGCCAATCGAGGTCGCTAACGTCGGCGACAGGACGAGAGTGCGGGCGACAGTCACAGGCCGCTTTCCCGGAAGCCCTGCTTTGCTCAATTACACCTTTACGATTGCGGACGGAAAAATCGCCGGTCTGGAGATTGGGTGATGGCTGAATTTCTCTCGTTGAAAGGAAAGCGCGCACTCGTCACGTCCGGGACCAAGGGTGCAGGTGCCGCGACGGTGGGAATGTTCCGGGAACTTGGCGCGCAGGTGTTGACCTGCGCGCGGTCTCGTCCGGAGACGTTGCCGGAGGCGTTCTTTGTTGCTGCCGATCTGACCACAGAGGAAGGTTGCTCGACCGTTGCCGAAGCTGTGGTTGAGCGGCTTGGCGGCGTGGACATTATTGTACACATGCTCGGCGGATCGTCGGCGCCGGGAGGCGGCTTCATGGCGCTGACCGACGCCGTTTGGCACAGCGAACTGGACCTCAATCTTTTCCCGGCCATTCGGCTCGACAAGCACCTTCTGCCGGGCATGATCGCTCGGCGAAGTGGTGTCGTTGTTCACGTCTCCTCGATTCAAAGGCAACTTCCTCTGCCGGAATCGACAACCGCCTATGCCGCCGCCAAGGCTGCGCTTTCGACTTACAGCAAGGCGCTGTCCAAGGAGGTGGCGTCCAAGGGAGTCCGCGTCGTGCGGGTATCACCTGGGTGGATCGAAACCGAAGCGTCGGTCGCGCTTGTCCATCGGTTGGCCGAGCATGCCGGCACTGACTACGAGGGCGGCAGGAAGATCATCATGGATTCCCTCGGCGGCATTCCGTTGGGCCGTCCAACCACTCCGGATGAGGTCGCGAGCCTCATCGCCTTCCTTGTGTCCGATCGTGCTTCGGCCATCACCGGCACGGACCACACCATTGACGGCGGAACCGTACCGACTGCGTAGCGGTCGGTCGCGCACCATCCGGGATGGGCATCCGGTTTCGACGCGGAACGGGCTTTCCAACGAACAGCACGTCGAAGTAACGCATTCAGTTCCCCACGAATGATCGGGAGCGGCGAGACGTTGCCGCTCCCGATCGTCATGGCTTTTCGTCTCGGTCGCAGGCCGAGGACAGCGGATCGCAGGCCTCCCCCGTTGCTGTGAGTTCAACTCTCTCAGCCAGCGACGAGCTGGTCGCCGGTTTCAATTGAGCGCGATGGATCGCGGCCAAGGCCCTCGATCTCGTCTCAGGTCAGCACCAGCGCCGACATCACAAAAAGTTTGAAAATGGCGACGTTGTCTTCCGGCTTCCGCGAGCAACCGGTCGGGCTCGGCCGATTAATCGAACACCGTCAGTGCTTTGGCCTGAGACGGAGGGAGTGCGCGCAGGCTTTCCGGCCCAGCATTTTCGCAATTACCTAATTTGATAAATTTGATATATTTGTTGAAATCGGCAGTTAGGGCGTTTATCACGCGCACCTCGTCAAGCGAACTCAAACGACGGAGGTCCACCAAATGAACGACGCATCGCAGGCCGATCGGCACCACGAGGCAGCATCAAACGGCGCATCCTGTGCGGGAGACCGCGGCACCGAATTCGACTTCATCGTCTGCGGTGCGGGATCCAGCGGATCGGTGGTTGCGGCCAGGCTTGCCGAAGACGGACAAGCGCGCGTGCTGCTTCTCGAGGCCGGTGGCGACGACAATTGCGTTTCCGTCTCGGAGCCATCGCAGTGGCCGATGAACCTGGGCAGCGCGCGGGACTGGGGATTTGTCGGGGAACCCGCATCCGGACTCGGCGGCCGAAAGCTGCCACTCAGCATGGGCAGAGGCCTCGGCGGCGGCTCGAGCATCAACGTGATGGTGTGGGCCCGCGGTCACAAGGAGGATTGGGACCACTTCGCCGCGGAGGCGGGCGACGATGCATGGGGCTACAAGTCAGTGCTCGGCTACTATCGCCGAATCGAAGATTGGCGCGGTGCGCCGGATGCAATGCGCCGCGGGAGTGGTGGCCCGGTCTATGTTGCGCAGCCGGACGCACCTCAGCCCATCGCGGGCGCATTGGTGAATGCCGCCGGCCTCATGGGCATTCCTGTTTTCGACAGCGCCAACGGCGAGATGATGGAGGGTGCAGGGGGCGCGTCGATCGCGGAACTGAGGATTCGTGGCGGCAAGCGAGAATCGGTCTTCCGCTCCTACGCCTACCCCGCGATGGCAAGATCGAATCTCACCGTTCTGACCGATGCTCTGGTCACGCGCCTGCTGTTCGACGGCAGGAGGGTCACAGGCGTCGAAGTTCTGATCAAGGGGACACGCCGCCAGTTTCGCGCAAGATGCGAGACGGTTCTGTCGCTGGGCGCCGTCCATACGCCCAAGGTCCTGATGCAGTCGGGCATCGGCCCGAGCGATGAGTTGAAGGCCCACGGCATCCCGGTCGTTCAGCATCTGCCCGGCGTCGGCCGCAATCATCAGGATCATCTCGCATTCGGATGCACCTGGGCCTACCGCAAGCCCGAAGCTGTCGGTGGAGGCGGCTGCGAAGCGACACTTTACTGGAAAAGCGATTCCAGGCTTCTTCAGCCGGACATCGTTCAGTGCCAGCTTGAATTCGCGGTGCCGGCGCCTGCCGAGGCGGAGATCACAACGCCGGAGCATGGCTGGACGATGTTCGCCGGGCTTGCGCAGCCGAAAAGCCGTGGATGGCTGCGGCTCTCCGGGCCTGACCACAGCGATCCCATTCTCATCGAGCCAAATTCACTGAGCGAGCCGGAGGATCTGAGCGCGGCCCTGGCTGCTGTAGAGCTCTGTCGGGAGGTCGGCAACAACGAGGCTTTCGCCCCGCTCGTCCAGGCTGAAGTCGCGCCGGGTCGCCGCGATCGTTCGGGACTGATCGATTTCATACGCAAGTCGGCGGTCACCTATTGGCACCAGTCCTGCACGGCGAAGATGGGACGCGACGACATGTCCGTGGTCGACGGCCAGCTCAAGGTCTACGGCATCGAGGGCCTTCGCCTCGCCGACGCATCGATCATGCCACGCATCACGATCGGCAACACGATGGCGCCGTGCGTGGTCATCGGAGAGCGTGCCGCAGACATGATCCGGGCGCAGCACGGCCTGTCTCGCAGGCAAGACCGCGAAGCCGTTCGTCACGCCTGATTCCGTCGAGGCGGCCAATTGAACCGCGTCGTGGCGCCAGCGCAGAACGCGCCACGACTTCCATCATGAGCAGGACCGGCCGACCGCTCGCCCGTCGCCGGGTTGAAGCAGCGTGAAGAGGATGAACATGCAGGAAACGAAGAGCCTGAACATCAAGACCTCGCTTGGCATGATCGCCGTAGAGACAAGGGGAGCTGGCTTTCCCGTCGTCTTCATTCATGGAAACGTCGCGTGCCGCGCGGTGTTTCAGAAGCAGATGATGTCGCCGTGGCTGGATGGCTATCGTCTGATCAGCTTCGACCTGCCTGGTCCTGGCGATTCAGGCGAGGCCGAGGATGGCGCTCGCCCCCTCTCGCGCCCTGGCCTGACTGACCTCGTCATCGAGCTTCTTGCTGAGCTTGGCATCGACCATGCGGCGATCGTCGGCGCCTCGCTCGGCGGACATGTTGCCATCGAGATGCTGTCTCGCTCCGGGATGTCCCGCGGACAGGTCTTGACGGGGCCGCCGCCAATGGGCCCGAATTTTCAGAAGGGGTTCGTTGCACGGCCACTGAACGGCATGGCGTCCAGAGGAGAACTCACCGCGGAAGAGGCGAGGGAATTTGCACAGTTCGTGTTCGGCGTCGATTTCGAGCCGTTCATGCGACAAGCCATTGAACGTGCCGATCTGGGTGCGGCACGCGAGCCGGCGGACGTCGGCAGGACCCGCGACGACAACCTGCGGAAGGCCAAATGCCTCCGCATGCTCGGGGCAGCGCACTCCCCGCTCTGGGAGATTCCTCACATCGTCAATCGCCTGTCGTCCGAATTCTTCAAGGAGCTGACAGGAATGGGACGCAACTGATGTCAGCCGCGGGCGCCGCCGCGGCTTCTCGTCATCTCTGCCGCACGGACCGATCGCGCCAGCCGCATCAATCTCCGAGTCGCCAATCCCCCTCCTCTGCTCGCAACGCGCCAATGCGGAGCCCCGACGACAGCTCCGTTGAGAACAGCTCATGTCGGACTATGAAATGCGTATACTCATCGTAGGAGCCGGCATTGCCGGTCTGGCCACCCACCGAGCCTTGGCTCAAAAGGGTTTCCAGGCCCGCATCGTCGAGCGCGACAATTTCGCCAGCGTCGGTGGCGCGGCGCTGTTTCTCCCTGGCAACGGGGTCAGAGCGCTGGGCGAGCTGGGACTGCGCGACGCGCTGATGGATATCTCGCATCCGATCGCTTACCAGCGCTTCTTCGATGAAGAGGGGCATCTCCTCAGCGAGATCGATGCAAACGCCTTCTGGCGCGATGTTGCACCGTGCAGGTCCATGAAGCGTTCCGCGCTCTGGGCCCTCCTCAAGCAAGGAGTGGATGACAGCGTCATTCGGTATCGGCGCATCGTTGACGTCAAAAGCGATCGCTACACCAGCCGCGTGACATTCGAGGATGGCAAGACGGAAGAGTACGATTTGGTGATCGGCGCTGACGGCGTGCACTCCACGGTGCGCAGGACTGTATTTCCGGACGCCGCCTCGCCCGTCTATGCAGGAAACGTCTGCTGGCGCTTCATCGTGCCGAACATCTGCAACATCGACGAATGGACGGTGATGCTCGGGGCCACGAACAGTCTTCTCGCCGAACCGGTGTCGTCGTCCGAACTGTATGTTTACGCCGACATATCGGCCGACGATGCGCATCGCAAGATCTACTCGCCCTCGACGCCTTTGAAGCCGTTGTTTCAGAATATCGCGGGGCCGCTCTACCCGGCTCTGGCGCTGGGCGCGCAGGCAGCAGTTCACTACGGAGAGCTGGTCAGCCTCCAGTTGGACAGCTGGTGCCGGAATCGGGTCGTTCTTGTGGGAGACGCCGCGCACGCTGCGCCGCCGAGTATGGCTCAGGGTGCGAGCATGGCTGTCGAAGATGCCATCGTTCTGGCCAACGAACTGTCGGAGACGCTATGCGTGGATACGGGTCTACTGCGATACCAGACACGGCGAAAGCAGCGCGTCGATTGGGTCCACCGCCAATGTGCCTCCCGCGACCGAATGCGGCGCTTCCCCCGAAGATTGAGAAATACCCTGCTGCGCTTCGCGGGTGCGCGTCTTTATGAGCGATCCTATGGACCTCTGACAGAGCCTATTTGAGCCTTGCGCATGGAGCCGACAGGAGCTTGCCAGCGGACAGATGCGTGACGGGCGTTCACTCGTCGGAAGCCGGGTGCCGGCGACCGGCGTTGCTCTCGTGCGAACGTCGTGTCCGGATCAATACGGGCTGTCTTCCCACCTCCACTTCATTGCGAAGTCGGTATTTTCAATTATGTATGATCCACACAGTGGATGATCGCGTGAAAGACATTTTGACGACCGCGGAGGCCGCCAACCTCTTGGGCATATCAACCCGCACCGCCCAACTCTGGGTCGAGAGCGGGCAGCTTCCGTCCTGGAAGACGCCGGGGGGACACAGGCGAATACCGCGCGAAGCCGTGCTCAATCTGATCGAACGCCCTCTGAATCAACAACCGGGGGTGAGAGCGCACGCGATCGTATTTGCGGGCGAGGGGCGCAGCTCCGATTGGCTCAGCGCTGGCCTTCCCGGCCTGGGCTTGCTCCTTCATGTTACGGAGGATCTCGAGCAGGTCCGAGAGTGGCTTTCACTCACTCCGCCAATGCTGATCGTTGTCGAAGACGCGGATGAGAGCGAGCGGAGACGGCTGGTCACCCTGCTCTACAAGGACGTTCATCTCGCACAAACGACGGTCGTCAGCCTCACTCGATCAGGCCGCGACGATCACCTCCTGCGAGCGGCCAATCGGGTTCAACTCGGAATGTTGCCCGATGTCTCTGCGACGAGTGCGATCATCGTCAAGGAATTGATGAAGACCAGGCGCAAGGATGCCGCGTCTGCATTTCGAACGCCCTGGAACGAGCGCGCACGATTGGCCGCCGTCAGGGAGTCGGGACTGCTTGGATCGCCGCCCGACCCGGATTTCGACAGGCTCGTCCGGCTGGCGGCGTATTCCATTCGGGCCCCGATTGCCATGTTCACGCTCATCACGCAGCGCGAACAATGGTTCAAATCGCGGACCGGTTTCGATGGATCGACGACGCCTCGCGACTGGGCGTTTTGCAACGACACGCTCGTCGCCAACGAGCTGACCGTCATCGAAGATCTGTCGAAGGCGCCTCAGTTTTCGCAGAACCCCACGCTCGCCCAACCATATGGTTTTCGCTTCTATGCAGGTGCGCCCGTCCGCGACCCGCTGGGATTTGCCCTGGGTTCGACATGCGTCATCGATGTGAAGCCGCGAACACTGAGCCAGAATGAACGTGAGGCGCTCGGAACCATTGCCGACGCCGCGTCGAATCTGATCCGGTTGAGAGCCTTGGAACGCGAGATCAGCTGATCAGGTCAGGTCGCGAGGGCGGCTGGACCAACGAATGCCTTGGGGGCCAAAGCTGGCTTGTCCGGTTCGGCTAGACCGAAACCACTGCCGATTGCTTGGGGAATGGTGCGCCATTCAGAATAAAACTACGAACTTGTATATTATTGAAATAGCTAACTAATTTCAAGCAGCCAAGGATCATTTGGGCCCTCGGGTCCGGGCGCGGCTTGTCTCGGGCCGCTATACGCATCGCGTCGCCATCGCCAACAGCCGGCTGACTCGCTCGCCGATGGTAAGGTGACGTCGAGTTGCGCCAGTCCTATGCGAGGGTGAGCACTTCGCCCTGATCAAGCATCAGCGCTACGCCCATGCCAGGCTGTTCAAGCGTGCCAGGCGCGCGCTGAAGACGTTGCGCACCTATCTCGGGCGGGTGATGCGCGACATCAGCCGCAGATTGCGGGCGACGCCGCGCTTGAAGGGAGGTTTGCCAAGTTGTTATGCTGATGGTGTTCAAGCTCATCATCGCCGCATTAAAGATCTTGCGGCAGCTCAAAGGCA
This sequence comes from uncultured Bradyrhizobium sp., assembly GCA_964423245.1. Classification (GTDB taxonomy): domain Bacteria; phylum Pseudomonadota; class Alphaproteobacteria; order Rhizobiales; family Xanthobacteraceae; genus Bradyrhizobium. The sequence goes on from CAYREH010000008.1 coordinate 71,400, forward strand.
CAAATCATTTGCCGAAGCCCATCGCAGGGGTCAGATTCAACGACCGCATCGAGGTCATCCAAATGCCGGCGAACCAGGTCGCCGATCACCTTGTCGTCACTCAAAATTCCGCATAGCTCACTCAAGAACGTCAGGTACCCGCGCCCTCGCAATCGAACTACGCGGCAAGCGAGAGTTTTCGCCTGAGCGCGCCAAGCGTTGTATCGACCGTCGAACTAGCGCGACAGCTCCGAACCTACTTCTCGGACTGTCAGCACAAGGTCTTCAAAACGATTCTCGGGGGATTGTCTCACTCCAATACGCCAAGGACACTGGCGTGCAGGTTACGGTTCGCGCCATACCGAAATCTGCCTACGGTGAAGACGCGCTTTTCAAAGTTCGCGCAAGGCAAGTCTCGTCAGGCATCCCCATGAGTCGCTTGTTAGAAGCATTATAATTTGACAGCCACTCCGCGGCAGATTTTAGAAAGCCTACAAGGCAGGCCGATTTGAAAAGGGTGTTGCCAGGAATCCATTGCGGACTTCCGGTTCCAATGATCCATTTCATCAAGCGACGAAATCGCGCGAGAAGAGATGAATTGGGGGCTATATGTTTTGCGTGAAAATACCAAGAACGCTTCGCGTTGGTAAGAACGGGATCAAGTCGACCGCTGAAGAATGCCAATCCGGAAAGGTGTCTGCGGTGGCTGGGCTGATTGCTGTCGCATCGTTCTCCGGCGCAAAAGCCCAGCAATCCGATCTCCCTCCCGTGACGGTCGACGCGCCGATTCAGCGGCCGCGGCCCAAGGCATCGAAGCCGTCACCCGACCAGATCCGGGCTCGCGATGCGCTCCGGCGCGCACCGACCCGGCAAACGACGCAGGCTCCGCCTCCGGCCGCCGGAAGCCGGGCTCCCGATCGCAACCCGTATGCCGATCCGTCCGCCCCCTACAAGGTCGACCATCTACAGGCAGGCGGCAAATTTCCAGAGCCGCTGCTCAATACGCCGAAGACGGTGACCGTTCTCAGCAAGGAGGTGCTCGCGGACAAGAACGCGACATCGCTGAAGCAGGCCATTCTGAGCACGGCCGGCGTCACCCTCGGCACCGGCGAAGGCGGAAATGCCTTTGGCGACCGCTTCTTCATCCGCGGTTTTGACGCGCGCAATGACATCTTCATCGACGGCGTGCGCGATTCCGGCGTCAGCGTGCGCGAGAACTTCTTCACTGAGCAGGTCGAGATCTTGCGCGGTCCGGGCTCGTCATTTGCAGGCCGCGGCACCACCGGCGGCGCGATCAACATCGTAACCAAGCAGGCCACGACCGATGGCAATTTCTACAACATGGACACGACGTTCGGCACCGACAGGACCAAGCGCGTCGTGCTCGACGTCAACCAGGTCATCAACCCGACCTGGGGGGTGCGCGCCGGCGGACTGTTCCAGGATGCCGGCGTCGCCGGCCGGGACTATGTCACCGACAATCGCAACGGCGGCTTTCTGGCAACGACGTGGACGCCGACCGATGCCGTCAAAATCTACGCCAACTACATCCACACCGAGCTGACGGGCTTCCCGGATTTCGGCGTTCCCTATTACCGGCCGAGCACGGCGACCACGGCCGGCGGCCCGTTCCCGGACTTCGGCTCGAACCGCAGGAATTGGTACGGCTTTGTTAACCGCGATTTCTCCCGGACGGGCCAGGACATCGGGACACTCAATGCCGAATTCCAGGTGACGCCCGACGTGCTGGTCACCAACAAGTTCCGCGACTCGCACTCGACGCAGAACTACATCGGGACGCTGCCGGAAGCGCCGGTCATTGCCACTCCGCTCTCGGCCTCGACGCTCAGCGCCAACCCGCAGAGCCGCTACCAGGCCACCGACGTGATCGCCAACCAGACCGAGGCGACCTACAAATTCACGGACAATGCCGGCTTCAAGCATACCGCGCTGGGCGGCTTCGAATACGACCGGGAGAGGTCGTCGATCGACCGCTATCTCGGCCTCAGCTCGGAAGCGCTGCCCGGCGGCTTTAGCGGGAACGGTTCGCTGGCGGGCGTGAGCGTGTTCTATCCGCAGTTCACCAACCTCCCCTTCGGGGTGCCGTTTGGCCTCTCGGGATTGCCGACCAAGATCGCGATCGACACCAAGAGCGTCTACGTCATCGATTCCGCCAACTACAACGACCTACTGATCGTCAATGGCGGCGTCCGCTATGACGACTACAACATCAAGGTGAACGGCTACGGCACCGTCAACGGCGTCGCCAACGTCTTCGGTCAGCAAGAGCAGCATACGGGGATGCCGAACTTCAACCTCGGCCTGACGCTAAAGCCCTTGCCGAACGGAAGCGTCTACGCCGCCTACGCCACATCGTCGAACCCGGTCGGCGCGGAGTTCGACGGCACCAGCATCCAGTATGGCGGCCTTGCACCGGTGCTAAACGGCAATCCGCCTCAGATCTTCGGTCCGGAGAAGAACAGGGCGATCGAAGTCGGCACCAAGTGGGAATTGTTCGACCGGCACGCGCTACTGACGGCCGCACTGTTTCAGACCGAAAAGGAAAACGCACGCGAGTCACGCAACATCACGGCCGCAACCGCGACCGCGGCATGTCCCTATCCTGCCGGCACCACCGGCACCGTATCGTGCCTCAGCGCTGGTGCAGCCTATCGCATCCGCGGTATCGATCTCGGCCTTGGCGGCAACATCACAGACGAATGGAGCGTGATGGCCGGGTTCGTCCTGATGCAGTCGGAGGTCACGAAGTCGAACATCCCGCCGGGCAACCCCACGCTCTATGCGACCAATGTCGGTCTGCCGCTCGCGAACGTCGCGCACCGATCCTTCAGCCTGCTGAGCAAGTACCAGGTGACTGATATCTGGGAGCTCGGCGGCCAGGCCGTCTATCGCTCGAAGATGTATGGTGGCACGTTCCTTGCGGCCAACCAGGGCGCATCGATCCCGAGCTACTGGCGCTTCGACGCCTTTGCCGAGGCGAAAATCAACCAGAACTGGAAGCTGAAGGTTCACGTCAACAACATCTTCGACAAGCGCTACTACGATGCACTGTATCAGAGCGCCGCACCGTTCCTCTTCGAAGCTCCAGGACGCGCGGCCTATCTTGTGATTTCAGCGCGATACTAAGTCGGAACGTCGTGAGCTGGCAGTTGGTCAGTTCACGCCATTCACCGCCACGGCCGGATATGCCTATCACACCCTAAAACCACCAGATCTGTTACGATGCACCAATGAAGTCGCGCTTAGTTCGCTATAAAGCTATAAACTTCCTTCAGAACGAGTGATTGAGATCGTCCTTCCTTATGGTGAGCCGAAATGAAGCGCGAGCCGGGCCGGGATCGGCTCACTTCTGAGAAACGGAACCGCGCCGCGAAAGAGCGGCAAACGCCCTGCTTCACCCTGGAAATAAATCAGAGGCCGGTGTTGGTTTTCACTGCGCCGTCCTTGTCGAGCGCCGTGAGACGCATTTCTGAGGATTGGTTCGTCGAAGAGCTAGGACGAATGCGCTCAGTCGGATGCTCAATTCTGAGAACACGCGACCAACGTCAAATCAGACCTGCGAACCCGGAGGAGGCAACGAGGCTGGAGTTGGAACGTAGCTTGGACCGGGCTCGTGGCGAGGATACGAAGTATGCGTTTGCCTTCCTCATCCCGATCGACAAAGATCCAAACTGACGCGCGTCTAACGACCTCGCGGAGCCGGATTTGTTCCAGCTACGGCTGACGGACGAAACATCGCGGGAGTGGAAAGTACATAAGCGTTGCGGCGATCAATCCGTCCGCAACAGTTCTGGAAATCTGGGGAAAGCACACGCGGATCCCAGGCCGGTACTTCACCGTACGCAGGCCTACTCATTCAAATGGGCAAGTCAAGCCTGCCGAAAGGGCGGGGCTAGAGTTTGAGTGAAACAAACCCAACTTAACTTAGCGGGCAACTTAATAACTTAGACTGCAAGCCGGAATTCGTGTGATCCCCGTCGGACAGCCACCTGGGCTCTTGTCAGTCAAATGATGGATCACTCGTCGCGTCGAATGATCAACAATCACGGGCCTCTCGTTGACGAGACCGTATCCGTAGTGGCTTCCGTGCGGGACGCGCGTAGCAAGCGTGTCAGGAAGGGGATGAAGCTCCATTGCGTCCGGAACGACATCTCCGACATGCGCATGAAAGTGAGGATCACGGAACGAACTGTCGTGCTGGTGGCTGAAATGCTGGTGGAGCATTTCCCTATGTTCTGGAGTGAAAGTGGGTGCGCCATCATGATGATGCTGCGCGGTTGCAACACCTGCGGAAGCCAACAGCAAAGCGGACGCGGCGATTGAAAAAAAGCAAGTCGTTTCATCGGCATCCCTAGCTTTAGAACAGCGGGCGAAAAAAAGCTACGCATCGGCAATCAAAGGGTCGTGGCATCGCGCCAAATGGAACCATTCGAATACCATCCCCAAACAATATACAAAAATTCGCGATTTGTGAATTCCTCGTCTATGCCGGGCAGTTTTGGAACGTCATAGCGGCGATTCGCCTTGCGCAAGACGACGATTGCTTGGCGGAGCCGGGGGCAGCGAACCACTATGCTTGAGCCTTGATTAGAGTGTCCATCATTGTTTGCACAACAGACATGATGCGCGCGTTGGCGGCGTAAGCGTTCTGCAACTGGATCAGGTTCGACACCTCCGCGTCCAGGTTGACGCTGGAGGTCGAGTTGAATTTGGCTTGCAACGTAGAAACCACGACGCTCTGCCCCTGCTGCAGCTGCGTGGCCTGAGTCGATGCATTGCTCTGCACGCTCAGGAATTGCTGCAGATAGCGCGAAACTGAACCGGTGAAGGGTTGCCCTGTTGAGCCGAGCCCGGTCTGCGGCGAGTACGAGAATACGGCATTGGTGAGCTGGGAATAGAGGTAGTCCGAACGCGTGGTGTCGCCGGCTGGCGTCTGCGGCGAGGTGCTATAGATCGACATCTTGGTCGGATCGCTCAGTACCGCCGCGTTCACCTGGATGCGCCCGGCAAGTCCCGTCATCTGCGAGCCGGCCGCGGTGATCGCGCCGGTATAAAGCGCGCCGCCGTCGGTGAAGAGCGGCAGCTGCGGATTGCCCGACGCCAGCGACGAGATGGTCTTGGTGAGCGAGGCACTGTTGACGGCCGCCGAGCCCGTGCCGTCGTCGCGGATTTGCAACGTCGCGCCGGAGGTGGCGAACGTCAAAGGCGTGCCTCCGAAAACAGAGTTGAGCGTTGCCAAGACCGAGGTCATGCCTCCGCTGAAGTCGACCCCGACCTTGAGAGGGTTGGCATTCCCTGCGTTTTGGAGCGGCAAAGCCGCGGGGTCAGTCACGTTGACGAGCGTGATCTGGCGCTGGGTATTGCTCGTTTTATCCGTATAGGTCAGATTGACGGTGTTGCCGGGCAAGGCGCCCGACAGATTGACGTCGAAGCCGGCAGGCGGTCCCGTTACAGCCTTGCCGGCCGCGGTCTGGTCTGACAACGCGCTCGCAATTGCTGCGGCGAGCTGGTCGATTTGGGTCTGCGCCTGCACCAGCGTCTGGTCGCGCAGCTTGATATCTGCGGCGATCTGACCCGAGGATACCACATTGTTGGCGACCACATCGATCGAAGAGCCATTGGGCAGCTTGACGTTCAGCGCGCCGACGCCGGACTTGGCCGGATTGGGATCGTAAAGCGCGATCGCATTGAGTGCGCCTCTCGAAGAGAAGGCGAACTGCGATGCGAGATCGGCGCCGACGAGCTGAATGCCCGTGGTGGTGAAGATGTTGGCCTGATTCGAAGCGTCGGTTACGACCCGCACGTCGACGTATTTCGACAGCGTGTTGATCGCCTGGTCGCGCTGGTCCATCAGCGTTGCGGCGGACGGATCGTTCAGGGCCAGGCCCTGAAGCTTTCCGTTAATGGCTGCGATCTGCGTCATCGCCGCGTTGGCCTGCTGCGCCGAGGTGCCGAGGTCCTGCTCGACGTTGGAGCGCAGCGACTGGATGCCCTTGGTGGAGGCGTTGAGCTGCTGCGCCAGTGCCTGAGCGGCTGAGATCGCAGCGGTCTGCGCCGACTGCGCGCCTGCACTCGTCGACAGCGCCTGCAATGCGCTGGTCAGCTTGTTGAGCCCGCTTTCGAGCGTGCCGCTGCCGCCGGGGTTGCCATAGACGTTCTGCAACTGCTTCAGGATGTTGGCCATTTGATCGGCGTAGCCAGCGCCCCCGGTCTCCGTACGGAGCTGGTCCTGCACATAACGATCGAGCTCGCGGCTGACGCCGGTGGTGATAACCGAGGATCCGAAGTCGCCGGTCGTGACCTCGATCTGGTTCGGCGTCTGGGCGACGTAACCTGGCGTCTGCGAGTTGGCGACGTTCGACGAGACGATCGAGAGTGCGGCCTGGTTGGCACGCAACCCGCTCATCGCGCTGGCCAAGGCTGAACTTAAACCCATGTTAGCCGCCGCTCACTACCGTAAATATTCATTGAGCCTGTCTCCGTGCACCCACGGCCGGTCGATCTCTCTTCCGCCCATGATCAGCCGAGAGAAAGCAAGCGCGATGCCATTGCGGAATCAGTTGCAAAATCAATGCTAAGATGACGCGATTGCGGTGATTTGACAGGGGCAATTTGCCGGATCGGCAAAGATTGCCCGGCTGATCCTGCAACTTCAGAGATCCAGGCGCGCTAACGATAATCTGGCCAAGTGCCGTGCCCGATTGATGCGCACATGGCCGTGGTTGAGGGGCATCAGAGGCGTTGACGGGTGCTCGAACCCATCCGGAAGATCGCCTCTTCGAGTCATCAATTCGGCATCGCTCGTAAATGCATGTTGGCGACGCACTCAACGTCGAAAGCTTTGATCAAGCGCGCAGGTCTCCCCGAGCGCGAGGGAAGCCGGTCTGTTTCAGTTGGTAAAGCTGCGCCAAGGTGTCTCGTATACGCTTCATTAACCATACTTTGACGAATGACTGTTCAACTGGGAGCTGGACGCGGCATTTTGGGATTGTAAAGCGAAATGTGTAAGGCACGCATCGTGATCCTAGTGGCCGCCACTGGTGCCGGCGAAGCTGCCGCGCGCCTCGCCGGCTGCTCCGACAAGTCAGCCCCGCCTCCCGCCGCCCGGTCGTACAGCTTCCCATCATCGACGTCCTCGTCGCCAAGAACACCATCGGCCCCCGGCCAACCCGTCAAGCCGGAAGAGGTCCAGTGGCAGACCTGCCCGGCCGTGACCGCCAGCGCCACCTTCATTCGCCGCACCGATCGTCCAACGGGAACACCCAGGCTCGGCGCGATCGCACGTGCTTCCCTTCATGCAGGGTGAGACATCCGCGACCAGAAGCAGGTTAAGGCCGACTTCTGCGGCGTCAGGGCTGCGATGCTGCCGCGTGACATACGCGCCGTTGCCGGCCCGAACCGCTGGCACGCTGTGGTTGGCGCTGCGCAGCATCTCCGACGCCAATGCCAAGGAACCCGCGTCGGATGAGCCGACACGCAAGCGCGGCGAGAGCATTTCGGTCATCCGGTGCGGCGTACCGAGCCAGATGACGGCACAGAAATGAGGATGAGGACTTCCGATATGAAATGCAGGGTCACCACGGCGAGCTTGCGGACCATGATGATCCGCGCCCTGTCGATTTCCGCAGCGGCCGCGTTGACTCTCAACCCGGTGCTGACGCCGGTGATCGCCGCCGATTATCGCCCGGCGGCGCAGGTTTCCGCCGCCGACGGCCAGATGAACGCGCCTTTCCTGTCGCTCGGCATCGGCAAGTCGATCGTGATCGACCTGCCGCGCGACATCAAGACGTGCTGGTGGCCGATCCCAAGATCGCCAATGCGGTCGTGCGCTCGTCGCAGCGCGCCTACATCATCGGCGCTGCGGTCGGCCAGACCAACATCGTGTTCTTCGATTCCGCCGGCCAGCAGATCGCGTCTTATGACGTCGCGGTCAAGCGCGACCTCAACGGCGCGCGTGCCGCGCTGAAGCAGATCCTGCCCAATTCCGATATCCAGATCGACGGCCTCGGCGAAGGCGTGGTCCTTACCGGTACCGCCCAGAGTCCGATCGAGGCGCAGCAGGCCAACGACATCGCCGCGCGCATTGCCGGTGGTGCCGACAAGGTCGTGAACTCGGTCGTCGTCCGCGGCCGCGACCAAGTCATGCTTAAGGTGACGGTCGCCGAAGTCGCGCGCAACATCATCAAGCAGCTCGGCATCGATCTCTCAGCAAACCTCAATTACGGCACGGCGGTGGTGAATTTCGCTAACTCCAACCCGTTTACCGCCTACGGACGCAACCTGGTAGACGGCAACAACCTTACCACGAAGTTCGGCGCAACGCCGTCGGTGCAGACAGTCCTGCGAGCGATGGAAAGCGCTGGCGTTTTGCGCACCTTGGCGGAGCCGAATCTGACCGCGATCTCCGGCGAGTCGGCGACCTTCGTCGCCGGCGGCGAATTCCCGGTTCCAGCGGGCTATGCCTGCGATCCCACCACCCGTGTTTGTACCATCCAGATAAGTTTCAAAAAGTTCGGTATCTCCCTGAACTTTACCCCGGTTGTGATGACCGAGGGTCGAATCAGCCTCCGTGTGATGACGGAAGTGTCGGACCTGTCGAACGAAAACGCGATCACGCTTTCACAGGCCGTGAGCTCGACGTCGGTCAACTCGTTGACTGTGCCCGCGATCAAGACCCGCCGCGTCGAGACTTCGCTGGAAATTCCGTCCGGTGGCGCGATAGCGATGGCTGGCCTGATCCAGCAGCAGACCAAGCAAGCAGCCAGCGGCCTGCCAGGCCTGATGCAGCTTCCGATCCTCGGCTCACTTTTCCGCAGCCGCGACTTCGTCAACAACACGACTGAGCTAATCGTGATTGTGGCGCCTCATATCGTAAGCGCTGAGCCGTCACCCTATTGATGCGGGCTTGACGCCTTGCGGAAGCGCCACGGCATCAGGTCGCCGATTCTGCAATTGGGATGGCCGTCGATGATCGCCTGGAGCGTTTCAGTGATGTAGGCCGCCGGGTTGACGTCGTTGAGCTTGCAGGTGGCGACGATCGAGGCCAGCAAAGCCCAGTTTTCTGCCCCGATTTCATGACCGGCGAAGAGAGCGTTTTTCCTGGTCAAGCAGACTGGCCGGATGGCGTTCTCGACCGGGTTGGTGTCGAGTTCGAGACGCCCATCTTCGAGGAAGCGGGTCAGCCCCTGCCAATGATTGAGCGCATAGCGGATATCCTCGGCGAGCGTCGAACCGCTGGAGATCGTCGACAGCTGCTTCTCGAACCACGACTTCAACGCGGTTACCAAGGGCAGCGAGTGCGCCTTGCGCGCTGCCAACCGGATGTCCGGCGATGAGCCGCGTACCATGGCTTCGATCGCGTAGAGCTGCGCGATGTGCCGCACGGCGGTCTCGGCGATCGGCGATTTATTGTTGCGGGTCAATTTGACAAAGCGCCGGCGCAAATGGCTCCAGCAATGCACGAGCGTCCACGGCCCCTGCGGTCGATCGACTTCGGTCAGCCGGTCATAGCCGTCATAGCCATCGCATTGCAGGAAGCGTCCGCCGAAGCCGTCCAGGAACTGCTGCGCGAAGGCACCGCTGCGACCGGGCGCATATCTGAACAACACGATTGGTGGACTTGGACCGCTATGGCCGCGGTCGTCTGAGGCGATCGCCCAGAAGTAGCCTTTCTTCGTTTGGCCTTGCCCGGGATCAAGCACCGGCGCTGTGGTCTCGTCCATGAACAGGCGATCCGCAATGGCCAGGTGGTGGAGGATGTGGTTCGCGATGGGCTGAAGATGGAAGCAGGCGCGGCCAGACCAGTTGCCCAGTGTCGCCCGATCAAGCCGGATGCCCTGGCGCTCATAGATCTCGGCCTGACGATAAAACGGCGTGTGGTCGCCAAACTTGGAGACGATCACGTGCGCGATAGCCGCTTCGGTCGGCAGCCCGCTGGGCACGACGTGCTCCGGTGCGTGCGCCTGCACGACGGGGCCCGAGCACCGGCGACAGATGTATTTCGGGCGGCGCGTGACCAGCACGCGCCATTGCGCCGGGATCACGTCAAGGCGCTGGCTGACGTCCTCGCCGATCTTCGTCATGGCACCACAACCGCACGGGCAGAGCGTGCTTGCAGGCTCGATGACCCGTTCCACTCGCGGCAAATGGGCAGGCAAGCAGCCACGGTTGCGATGAGAGCCTTGATCCGGATCGCTCCGCGATCGGCCCTTGATCACAGCCGCGGCTCTCTCCTGCGCCGCGTCTAGGATCCCTTGCGCGATCTCCACGTCTTCCAACGGCAAGTGATACTGATCTGGCCGCAGCTTCTCGGACTTCGCGCCGAACCTGTCGCGCCGCAATTCGCCGAGGATGACCTCCAGCCGACGCCGGGCTTCCTCCGACGCCGCCAGCGCCCCCTGATGCTCGCTCAAGGCCGCCTGCGTTTGCGCCAAAAGCGCTTTCAGTTGTTCATTTTCGTCGCGCAGCGTCGCGATGCTCATGCGCTATTTCGAGCACATCGCCGCCGCGCGTGCCACGTTCAAAATAGCAGCCGAGTCATTCTGCCGCAGTTATCCAGCCGCCTGAGGACGCCGCGCTTCTTCCGGGCGGACCAATCTCCAATCCAGCCCCTCGAACAAGGCCGCGAACATCGCCGGCGATATCCGCATCACGCCGTCTGCGATCGTTGGCCAAACGAACTTGCAACCTTCAAGACGCTTGTGCACCAACACCAGGCCCGTTCGATCCCAGACCAAAATCTTGATCCGGTCCGCTCGTTTCGATCGGAACACGAAGGCTGCGCCGCTGAACGGGTCGAGACGAAGCATCTCCTGCACCTTCGCTGCAAGCCCATCGTGGCCACAGCGGAAGTCGATCGGCCGCGTCGCGATGTAAATCTTCAGATCAGCACCGGCCGCGATCATCGTGACGCTCGCACCGCACGGATCACCCGGGACAATTGCTCGGCATCAATGGCCGTATCCGTCCGCAGCACGACATCACCGATCGCGATCTCAAGCTTGATCGCCGGAGCCCGACGCTCCTCCAGCGTACGTTCCACGACCAGCGGCGCAAATGTCGGCGGAGACGCCTCACACAGCGGCAACATGCCTCGCTGTCGAAACCGCCGTCGCCAATCGTAGATCTGCCAGCGCGTCGCTCCGTGCTTGCGTGCCACCTCGGATACCTGGGCACCGGGTAGCAGACTCTCAGCAGCGATCCGGGCTCTCTCTGCTTCCGACCGAACACGACGTCCTGACGGCCCTTCAAGGATCTCCAACCGGCTCACCGACCCTGCCGATGAGACGTCCAAATGGACGTCCTTTTTGCTGTCCAATCCCATCTCAAACCTCCGTCCAAGCCGGAGGCTTCTTCGCATAGATATCCAGATCCCGAAGCAAGGGTTCCGGCTGAGCGCTTACCTTATATCGTCCGCGCAGTCGCGCAAAAGGATCTGTCGCGCCCGGATGACGGCTTTGCGGCGCCTTCGGATGCGCAGGCAGAATTGCTCGGCAACATCAACCGCATCTATGGCGTGCCCCGTCGGACCGAGCCGGCGCGCAAATACGGGGGCTCCTACGGGTTCATTGTTGACTAACCCAAATAGATTGCAAAAGCGATTTGTTGACCATCGATTCCAGCTGTTGGAAGTGCTCAGATCTGTGTTGGACGAAGCTCAACCTAGCACGATAGGTGCGCTGTCCGATTTGCGTCGCCCGCTGATGCCGAGTGCTTCCATTTTCCGCGCTCGTGGTTCGTGCAGCACAAGAACGCGGATCGTCACCACCTGAGAACGCTGGCGAGTCGGGAGAGATCTGAGCCATCATAGGAGAAGGCATTGGCTTAAAACTCCAGCGCCAGCTTCAAACGAGCCTTGTCCAGGCGCTTCTTGATCGAAACGAGTTTGATGCTGAACTCGCTCAGCTCCTTCTCGCAAAAATCCTGGAAAATGAATTCGACGAGCGCGATTTCTTGCTCGGCCACGCTGGCAAGTTGCTGAACTGACGCTTTTGATAAAGCGAGCCGCATAACGCGAGCGTCTGCCGAACAAGGTTTCCGGCATAAAAGGCCCATACCTTCTAACCGTTTTGATTGCGTTGTCACAAAAGAAGCGTCGACATGCAGCGTCTTGGCGACAACGTTGACGGGGATTCCGTCTTTTGCATCTTCATGGTCGGAAATGGCCAACAAAATCTTCCACTGCGGGCCGCTGATGTTGAGGGCTCTTGCCCGAATGCGATGAAGTTTTTCAATGGAGAAGTTAATCGAGATTATCTCCCAGGTCAGGCGCTTCAGCGCATCCTGCTTGCGCTGAGCCAGTTTCGAAGACGCGGGCGAAGTTCGCTCCTTGGGCTTCATTCTTGCGAACTCTCAACGAACGAGATGGGTAAAACGCACATGAAAACTACTGCAACTACATGCGGTGCGATCGGTAGTGGATGCCGTTCGCGACCTGCAATTCTCTGACGTACTGTACGATCGACATAATCTGCTGTGCGCTCACCTGCCGTTGAGGCGGCATGTTGCCATAAGACCAGTGGTGCTGGCGCACGCCGTTCTGGGCCGCGAACAGAAAGGCCGCATCGGCATGATGGCCTGGATTGTAGATGTCGTGCACCAATGGCGGACCGTGGTCCGTACCCGCCGCCTTCAGGCCATGGCAAGGCGCACAATTCGTATCAAAAAGCGCCTTCCCCTCGCGCCCGGCGAAGGAGAGTTCTGGCTCCGTCACATCGACGATGTAGCTCTTGGGCTTTTCGGCCGGCGCGAGCAACTGCCACATAGTGACCGCCACCCCAGCGCCCAGCAGTGCGACAATGAGGTATTTGGGCGCGTTGGCGACGAATGTCATAGAGTTCTGTCTCTGGTCGTCGGGCTTGATTGTTGTCGCAGGCGTTCAATGCTCGCGGTAGCGAAAATGCGTTCCGACTCTAGAACCGTGTGCCCGCGCCGAACAAGCCAGATATGCCCACGCTCGATTGCATTTTCGCTTCAAATTCGCAGTCGTGACCGGTCGAGTTCCACCTCACCAGATCAAGATGGCGCGCTGCATTGTCTTGGGATCAGGGACGAGCGGCTGGCCAACTCATCCAGCCGGCCGCCAAGTTTTGAGCTTAGAGGTTCGTCTCCCGGTCCTCACGCTTTCTCGAGGTTCTTGGCGTTTGCCGGCCTAGCGCTTCCCGATCGCTGTCTTAAGCAGGTTCAGGCTCTTCGTGTACAGCGAGGTGGCAGCCGCATAGTCCATCTGATTTTGGGCCGACTTCATCATTTCCTCCTCCAGACTGACCTGATTGCCTGCGGGACGGGTCTGGTAGCCACTTTTTGCGTTTTGACTCGACCCTGCATCGCTTGAAATTGACGCCATATGGTTCGGCGCGGTCTGGAGCATGACAAGTGAAGCTGCCGGAACTCCGACGCCCCGGCCGGTTCGATCGAATTTTGGTTCGACCAAATCCAGGGGTTTGAATTTGGGCGTATCTGAATTTGCGACGTTTTGTGCCAAAACGCGCTGACGCTCTTGATGCCATTGCATTTTCGTGCGCAGTACGGACAGGGTGGAAATATCGTTGATTGCCATCGGCATCCTCCTGCAGAGCTAGGCAGAAATTGCCGACTACATGGTTAATTTTTCGTTAATTGGCATTCGGCTTTAAGAGAACCAATGACTTACACGAAATAACAAATAGCGGCGGTGAGCTCGGGACACAGCGGAGCATTTTCTCCAGGGCTGACGCCGGAAAAAAACCGCAAAGCGAGGTGAACGGCTCCCCCATAATTTTCGTCGTAGCCGGCCTCTTTGTTTGGCTTAAAGAGAGACGACCGCCGGCTCATGAGGCGAACCCGCAGGCCGGCGGTCTTAGCTCGGTGGGCGTCTGGGAACGGCCGAGCCTGTGAAGAAACTAGCATTTTCTTGAGAAAGCCGTCACTGCTCGCTGCCAAATTGCGTGGATAGACAGAGCTAGAAAGGCCGCCTCACCCTGGGGGTGTTGGCCGCAGTAGAAGCTTTGGTCGGCCGCCGCCTCCCATCGCCGCGCTCGCTTGAGCAATATCTCGTGCCTGGCTCCGGCGCCAATTTCTCGGCCTCAGTTCGTTCCGCCAGCGCACGGTCTATCAACCGCTTGCAGTCCGGTAAGCTTTCGCGATTCCACTTCTTTGACGCTCCATTCGTAAGCTCGTAATCCGCAGCTCGTCTCTTTGCACTAAATACAGCTTGTGTCTGTTGCTATGCCCGCTTCGATTGTTAACCGCATCTACCCCCCCCGAACTGTCTGCCTCCGGTGAGGGCCGTCTTGCGGGGCTGAGCGGATTGCGTTGTAACAGCACTTATGGACAGCCATAAGTTCAGTACTCAGGTTGAGCGGCTCGAGGTCGTCGAGACCGGCCGTCGCCGTCATTGGACGGACGACGAGAAACTGAAGACCGTGCTGGAGAGCATGCACGCGCCGCGGGCGATTTCGTCGACGGCGCGGCGGCACGGGATATCGCGGTCGTTGCTGCTGACGTGGCGGCGGTTGTTCGCTGCGGGTAGTGCTGGGGCTGCCGAACATCCCAAGCCGGCGTTTGTGCCAGCGGTCGTGGTGAGCGCGGCAGCATCGCCGAATGCGCTACCAATACAAGCTACCACGCCGGCGAGCGGCCGGATGGTGATCGAGCTGGGCCATGATCGCCGGATCATCGTCGATGTTGACGTTGACGCGGCCGCGTTGTCGCGGGTGCTCGGCATTCTGGAGCGCCGATGATCCCGATCGCAGCAGGCGCGCGGATCTGGATCGCGACCGGTCACACCGACATGCGCAAAGGCATGCAGGGCCTGGCACTGCTAGTGCAGGAGAGCCTCGGGCGAGATCCTTTCGCCGGCGATGTCTTTGTGTTCCGTGGTCGTGCCGGCACGTTGATCAAGGCGCTTTGGCACGACGGAATTGGACTGTCGCTTTACGCCAAGCGGCTGGACCGTGGCCGCTTCATCTGGCCGGCTACGGTGGACGGCGGTGTCGCTGACGGCGGCGCAGATGGGCTATTTGCTGGAGGCGATCGACTGGCGTAACCCTCAACACAGTTGGCGGCCCCAGAGCGCCGGATAGATTGCGCAAAAATCTTGTGAGTTTGTAAAAAACCCGCGCCAAATCGCGGCTTTTGTGATTCCATGAGCGTATGGGTGACGGTCCCGAGACGCTGCCGGAAGATGTCGAGGCGCTGCAGGCGGCGTTGCTGGCAACGCGCGCAGAACTCGCAATCGTGCGCGCCCAACAGTCTGACGACCATGCGTTGATCGCCCACCTGAAGCTGCAGATCAAAAAGCTAGTGTCCTGAACCAGAAGTTCGCAACATCGCTTCGTGTTTTGCCGGGGCATTGTAACGTAAGCATGCGGCGTAGGCCGCGGGCGGGCTGGTTTGTCCGGTTAGCGGCTAAACCTCGTCGGGCTTTTCGGCCTTCGGCTTAATGATCGCCGCGAGTACCTGGCGGCGTTCTTCAATAATCCAAGGAGCGTCCTTGTGGATTGCGATCAGCTCTTTGAGGTTCTCGATCCCGTCATCGGTGAAGGCCATCACCCCGTCTTCACCGACGCCGACAACCCATAGCTGGCCGTCCTCGGTGTCCATTTCTTCGGCGACCTCGAACAGCCATTCCTCGTCTTCGCCGAGCATCTCAGCGACATGGCTGAGAGTGAACACGTGGCTGACCTTGTTGACGTGCCCCATCAAGCCGCCTGTGCCGCAAGGCCTTGCTGTTGCGCTGTCTTCCAGTTCCAGGGCAGCAGCTCATCGAGCCTGTGGGCGGAGTGGGTGGCGATGCGAGCGAGTACATCGGCGAGCCAGGCCTGAGGGTCGACGTCGTTCATCTTGGCAGAGACGATGAGGCTATACATAGCAGCGGCTCGGCGCCCTCCGCGGTCGGACCCACAGAATAACCACGACTTTCTGCCCAATGCGATGCCGCGCAGCGCTCTTTCGGCTGCATTGTTCGAGAGGCAGACGCGACCATCGTCGAGGAAGCGGGTGAAGGAGGCCCAGCGCTTGAACATGTAGTTCATGGCCTTGGCCAGATCGTGACCGCGGGAGAGCTTGGCGCACTGCTCGCGCATATAAGCTTCCAGATCGGCGACCAGCGGCGCGCTCCGCGCCTGGCGAACAGCTCTTCGTTGATCGGCGCTTTGGCCATTGATAGAGCGCTCTATCTCGAACAGAGCGTCGATGCGGCGCACGATCTCCATGGCGACGGGCGAGATGACGATCTCCTGCTTTCCGGCCGCTTTGCGCCGCGCGTTCTCCTCAAGATCCGCCATGGCGAAGAACGGCCGCCGGGCATGGACCCAACAGGCCGCTTCCCTGATAGGCCCAGGACTTCGCTGGGGCTCGTAGAGTTTGGTGTATCCACCGAAGGCGTCGGCCTGCAGGATGCCGCTATAGTTGGTCAGATGCGCCTGCGGATGCTCGCCCCTTCGATCGCGCGAGTAATAAAACATTGCTGCCGGCGGATCTGAGCCGCCGAAGGGGCGGTCGTCCTTCACATAGACCCAGCATCGAGCGACATCGCACTTGCCCAAGGCCAACACGGGCACGGTGGTGTCGTCGCCGTGTAGGCGTTCAGCTGCCATGACGTGGGCTTCCAATAGGCGCGATAGCGGCTCCAATACCGTGCAGCAAGCCCCAACAGCGTCGGCTGCGGTCGACAGACTGACGGGCACGCCCTCCAGCGCGTAACGCTCAGTCTGCCGGTTCAGAGGCTGATGCTGGCCGAACTTCTCATAGAGGAGCATGGCCAGCAGGCTCGGCCCCGCCCATCCTCGCGGAATCACATGGAATGGCGCCGGTGCCTGACTGATTTTCTCGCAGTCCCGGCAGGTGAACTTTTCCCGCACCGTCTCGACCACTTTCCACTGGCGCGGTACTGATTCCAGGGTCCGGGTCACATCCTCACCAAGCTTGCGCAAGCGATTGCCGCCGCAGCATTCACACGTCGTTGGCGAATCGATCACCACGCGCTCGCGGGGCAGATGATCAGGGAAGGTTTTGCGTTCGGGACGCGTGCGCGTAAATCCGCGCACAGTCGTTGTCCTGGCGACAGCTCTCTCGGCCGCAAGCTCGTCTTCGGTGGCGCTGGATTCCAGCTCTTCAAACGTAAGCGCTAACTGGTCGATCAGACGAGACGAGCGTTCCGATCTTTGCCCGTGGACCTGGCGCTCAAGCTTGGCGATCCGCAGCTTCTGGCGGGCAATCAGCGCACCGTCTTCCGACGCCTTGGCACGGGCGACCGCAAGCTCCGCTGCAATATCCAAAGTCTTCGCGCGTTCGCTCGCCAACGCCTCTTTCAGAGCGGCTATGTCTTCGGGAAGAGCGTCGCGAGGCGTGTCCATGCAACCAGAGAATCACAAATTCAGTGCTTTGTGGCGCCCCAAAATGCGCATGATCCCATATTTTATTTCGCTCAGCCGGCGCTCTGCGGTCGCCATGTTAGTTGCGGATTCCTCCAGTCGATCCCTTCCAGCATATAAGCCATCTGAGCCGCTGAGATCGATACCGCATCTCCCGACGTCGAAGGCCAGATAAACTTGCCGCGGTCCAAGCGTTTGGCATACAGCGACATGCCTAACCCGTCATGCCAAAGAATCTTGAGCAGATCACCGCGGCGGCCGCGGAAGATGTAGAGATCACCCGCATGTGGGTCACGCTTCAAACTCTCCTGAACCGCGAGCGCCAGGCTTTGCATGCCGCGGCGCATGTCTGTGTGACCGGTGGCAATCCAGACCCTGACGTTGCTTGGGATCGGAATCATCACCGCCTCAGAAGCTCGAGGACCCGCTGCAGTGCTTCAGTGTCTACGTCACGGTCAACGCGGACCCGACAGCCGCTAAGCTCGATCTCGATTATGCCTACCTTCGCGCGCTCTTTAGCCGGCGATGGCCTTGTCTGCGCGACCACGGCCGATGCCGGAGTTGGTGTCGAAGTGATCTCCACAGGAACAAGCAATGGCGCGGCATCCCCGCCCAGCCGACCCTCGCGCGCCAACCGTCGCCACGTGAACAACTGGCTCGTGGACAACCCGTTGCGCCGCGCCGTCGCCGACACCAACCGGGAACCATCATAACTCTCAGCAACGATCCGCTGCTTCTCGTCCAATGTCCAACGACGGCGGGCGCCAGTCGAGACTACTTCCAATCGGGAGACCTTCGAAATAGGCGTATGGTCAGTCATACGCCTATGTCTTCATCCTCCGTCCTCAGCGCGCAAGGCGGCCCTCGCCGGAGCGATACATTGTAACGGCAGAAGCGCTCGATGGAAGCAAGGATGTCATCGGCGGATTTGGTCCATCTGAACGGTTTGGGATCGGCGTTGTGTCGTTCGATGAACGAGGCGATGTCCGCCCTGAGGGCGGCTACGCTGCGATAGACGCCGCGTCTAATCTTCTTATCGGTGAGGAGCGCGAAGAAGCGCTCGACTTGGTTGAGCCATGACGAACTGGTCGGGGTCAGGTGCACGTGCCAACGCGGCCTTTTGGCCAACCATCTCCGGATCATTGGGGTCTTGTGCGTGACGTAATTGTCCATGACGAGATGAACGTCGAGTTCGCGCGGTACGGCAGCCTCGATCTCGTCCAGGAACTTGCGGAACTCGGCGGTGCGGTGGCGCCCGTAGCACTTGCCAATGACCCGTCCGGTCGCAATATCGAGGGCGGCGAACAGCGATGTGGTGCCATGCCTTTTGTAGTCATGGCTCCTTCGGGCCGCCTGGCCGGGACGCATCGGCAGCATCGGCTGGCTGCGGTCCAGCGCCTGGATTTGGGATTTCTCATCCACACACAGAACGATGGCGTGCTCCGGCGGTGAGACGTAGAGGCCCACGACATCGCGCACTTTGGCCACGAAGTTCGGATCGGTCGAGAGCTTGAACGTCTCCATCCGGTGCGGCTGGAGCCCGAAGGCCCGCCAGATGCGTTGTACCGTCGACACCGATAGGCCGCTGGTCTTCGCCATGCCACGGGAGCTCCAATGAGTGGCGTTCTCAGGGCAACTCTCCAACGTCCTCACGATCATGGCTTCGATGCGGGCGTCGTCAATCGTGCGCGGCGCGCCGGAACGCGGCTCGTCGTGCAGCCCGGCCACACGCTGCTCCATAAAACGCCGCCGCCACTTGCCTACGGTCTGCCGGTCCAGCCCGAGCTTGGCCGCCACTTCCGTGTTCTGACCACCTTCCGCACAGGTCAGAACGATCCGGGCTCTCAGAGCCAGCGCCTGCGCCGTCTTCCGCCGCATCGTCAGCGACGTCAGTTCGGCCCGCTCATCATCGCTCAATATCAGGGGGACAAGTTGCTGGACAGCCATTGGAGACTCCGTCGCCGTTTGCCTCCATCCTTGGCACAGCGACGCGAATCTACTGCGAATCTATGATTGCGAACTTGTGACTCGGGACACTAGACCGTGATCGTCATGGCCCTCGCTCGGAACGTACCGCAAGGCTGCTAAATCAACTCGAACTGACGCTGGAGGAACTCGAGGCTTCAGCGACCGAGGACGAATTGGCTGCCGAGATGGCTGCGGCCAGGATCACCAACACCACGACCGTGGCGTCGTTCACCCGCCAGCGGCCATCCCGCAAACCATTGCCGGATCATCTGCCCCCGCGAGCGGGTGATCGTATCCGGGCCGACCTCATGCGCCTGCTGCGGCGGGACGCGGCTGTCCAAGCTCGGCGAAGACATCACCGAGACGCTGGAGGTGGTCCCGAAATCCTGGAAGGTGGTCCAGCACGTCCGGGAGAAGTTCACCTGCCGTGACTGCGAGAAGATCAGGCAGGCGCCGGCGCCATTCTACCCCATCGCTCGCGGTTGGGCCGGTCCCAACCTGTTGGCGATGGTACTGTTCGAGAAGTTCGGCCAGCACCAGCCGCTGAACCGGCAGGCCAAACGCTATGCAAAGGAAGGCGTTCCGATCAGCCTGTCGACCCTGGCCGACTAGGTCGGCGGTTGTACGGTCGCGCTGATGCCGCTGTTCAGTCGCCTCGAAGCCCATGTACTCGCCGCCGAGCGCATGCACGGGGACGACACCACGGTGCCGGTTCTGGCCAAGGGCAAGACCTCGACTGGCCGGATCTGGGTCTATGTCCGGAATGACAAGCCGTTCGGTGGACAGGCCCCGCCGGGAGCTGTGTTCTACTACTCACGCGATCGCGCTGGCGAGCATCCGCAGGCGCATTTGGCGAGCTACAGCGGGATCTTCCAGGCCGACGCCTATGGCGGCTATGGCAGGCTCTACGAAGCCCGCCGCAATGCGGGTCCGATCCTGGAGGCCGCCTGCTGGGTCCATGCCCGACGGCCGTTCTTCGTGCTGGCCGACCTGGCCGAAAATGCGCGCCGCAAGGCACAGGGCAAGAAGCTCGCGGTGATCTCGCCCCTGGCGCTTGAAGCCGTGCGCCGGATCGATGCTCTGTTCGAGATCGAGCGCGGCATCAATGGCGAGACGCAGGAACGGTGCCGGGCCGTGCGGCAGGAACTGAGCGCACCGCTGATCGCCGATCTGGAAGGCTGGATGCGCGAGCAACGCGCCAAGCTGTCGCGCGGCAACGACGTCGCCAAGGCGATGGATTACATGCTCAAGCGTTGGAGCGCGTTCACCCGCTTCCTCGACGACGGCCGTATCTGTCTTTGCAACAACGCAGCAGAACGGGCGCTGCGCGGCATCGCGCTCGGCAGGAAGTCCTGGCTGTTCTGTGGCTCCGACCGGGGCGGCGACCGCGCGGCGCTGATGTACAGCCTGATCGTCACCGCCAAGATGAACGACATCGATCCGCAAGCCTGGTTGGCTGACGTTCTGGCCCGCATCGCAGAGCATCCCGCCCACCGGCTCGACGAACTCCTTCCGTGGAATTGGCGCGACACGAGCAAGCGCGTCGATCAGGCCGCCTGAGTGGTCCGGCCCTCCGGCCGCGGTTCTCACCGAATGCTTACCCCGAACTCGACCGTTGAAGCATATTTCAGGTCGGGTGCGGGGTGTGGATGCCAACGGCACAGCTTGCCGTGACGTCCGCAACGACGCACGGTTTCACTATGGCCAATGCCTGTTTGGCATACATGGCGCGACCAGCCTCAGTACCAGGCTAAAAGACCCAGCAATCTGCGATTAAAACCAGGAGCGTAGCCCCACAACAAACCTTGTTGAGCCGCTGTCTTTGCCTGAACTCCTCGCGTACGCAGCTGTATTTCCAAGCTTCTGATCGTAGGAGACGCCGATATAAGGGGCAAATTCCCGGCGGAATTCATATCGCAGCCTTAGGCCTAGTTCGGCGTTGGAAAGGCCTGCTCCGACGCCAATGTCCCGCGAGTTCTGAGCCGCAAAATTCAATTCGGCGCGCGGTTGCAGAACCAACTGTTGCGTCAAGAGCAAATCATAAGATCCTTCGAGCCGGGCGAGCAGCTCTCCTTTGTTCGAAACAAAGAGAGCTCCCTCGAACTCGAACCAATACGGAAAGAGTTGCTGCACGCCTAACGTCAGATAGGCCCGTGAGGGATCGGGTTTGAAATCGTAGCGAATACCTGCCTGCACGTCTGTGTAGGGAGCCACGGCTCGCGAATAGAGCAACTGGACTTCGGCGCTGTCGAGACCTTCGCGACGGCTGCCGTCGCCTTGGCTCTTGACAACGAACCGGTTGATATCGCCGCCCAGCCAGGCCTGGCCATCCCAGCGGTAACCGCCGGGCTGGCCCAGTTGAAATTCAGCGATGTTGAAAAACACCTTGGAGTATACTCCGCCGCCCTGCTCTTGACGGAGTTCGCGCCGTGCCTCAGCCATCTGCGCGGGATCGTAATAATAATCCGCAGCATGGTCTGGCGGCGGCGGAGGAGGCGGCGAGTGAGGAATGGACGCCGCGGTGGGCGCGGCATTTTTTCCCGTGGTCTTCATCCCCGGCATTTGCATGCCTGACATTGATCCATCCTGAGCGCCTTGCGAGTCCGGCGACGTCTTTGCAGATGCCGCTCCTTTTGCGGCGCCCTTTTTTTTCGGCGCAACAGCGGCAGCCGGCTTGTTAGCGGGCATGCTCATACCCGGCATATTGCCACTCATTTGGGCTCCGGCTGGAACGCTGCACGTTCCCAGCCCGGCCGCCGCCAAAATCAGCACGGACCTGTTCATGCGTTATCGCCTGTGAGTGGCCGCACACTGAACACCTGAAACATGCCCGCATGCATGTGGTAGAGCATGTGGCAGTGAAAGGCCCAGTCACCCGGTTCGGCAGTGATGTCGAAGCTTACTTTTCCACCTGGCAACACGTTGACCGTATGCTTGCGTGGCCTGTGGTTTTCGGGAGCGCCATTCACCACTTCGAAGAAATGACCGTGCAGGTGGATGGGATGGAGCATCATCGAATCGTTGATCAACGTCACACGAACACGCTCGCGTTTTCGGAACGTGTAGGGTTTGGTGGTTTCGCTGAACTTTTCCCCATCAAAGCCCCACATGAACTTTTGCATGTTGCCGGTGAGGTGGATGTCGAGCGCCCGGGTCGGGGTGCGAGGGTCGGGATTGCGCTCAAGGGCAATCAAATCCCGATACGTCAGGACCCGATGCCCTACGCTTTCAAGCCCCATGCCGGGATCCCCCGTTCGATCTTGCGGCATGGGCGCAATCGTCTGGACGCCAGGCCCCATCTTGACGCCTGGTGCATTCTTGGGATCGCGCATATCCATTTCGGGGCCGCTCATCAGGTCTGAACCGCGCGGCTTTGGCGGAGCCATTCCAGGCGGAGTGGATGATGACATTCGCCCCATGCCCGACTTACCGGACATCCCCGACATGCCCTGCATGCCGCCTGATTGCTGCATTCCCTGTTTGGCTTGAGCGCCCGTTTGGGCGCCCTTGGACATGCCCGACATCCCGGACATCCCGCTACTGTTCGATACTGTTGATTTATTCATGTCCCCCATATCCATGGAAGACATGTCCATACCCATGTCCTTCATTGTCGCCAGCGGTCGCTCACGAAGGGGCGGCACTGCCGCTGTCATCCCCGGCCTGGGGGCCAGCGTGGCTCGCCCCATTCCGGAGCGGTCGACTGCCTCAGAGACGATCGTGTAAGCTCTATCGTCCATCGGCTGGACGATGACGTCATAGGTTTCGGCGTTGCCGATCTGGAATTCATCTACGCGAACCGGCCGCACCATCTGTCCATCGGCGGCGACAACTGTCATATGCAGGCCGGGTATCCGCACGTTGAACACCATCTGAGCGCCGGCGTTGATGAACCTTAAGCGGATGCGCTCACCTCGCCTGAACAGACCCGTCCAGTTATCTTCCGGTCCATGCCCGTTGATCAAGAACGTGTATATCGCACCCGTAACATCGGAAATATCGGTTGGGTCCATCAGCATCTTGGCCCACTGAAGCCTCTCGGCCAACGTCTGGTCCCGGCCTGCAAGCAAACTGGCGACAGTTTGCCGCTGATAGTTGAATACACCGCCCTCCTGCTTCAACCTTTGGATGATCACCTCGGGAGACAGGAAGCTGAAGTCCGACAGCATCACCACATACTCTCGATCATATTGGACGGGATCAACGCCCTTTGGATCGATGACGATCGGGCCGTAGAGCCCGACCTGCTCCTGAAAGCCGGAGTGGCTATGGTACCAATAAGTTCCGTTTTGAACGACGGGAAACTCGTAGACGAAGGTGCTGCGGGCCGGGATGCCGGGAAAGGTCACGCCGGGCACGCCATCCATGCGGAATGGAACCAGCATGCCATGCCAATGGATGGAAGCGGCTTCGTCCATGCGGTTTGTGACAGCGATGCGGACCCGTTGCCCCTCTTTCAAGCGCAAAATCGGACCTGGCACAGTTCCGTTAATTGTGATCACGGAACCTGCTTTGCCGTCGATCGGCCAGGCCGCCCTGTCGAGGGTCAGATCGATGCTGCTTCCGGAAACCTCTGAGAGCCGGCTTGGAGGATGGAAGGGGCCGCTTTGCGCCCAACTCGGCAGGGCTGACGAAGCTAAGCCGGCAGCGCCGGACAGTGAAGCGAGCCGGAGTAGATGGCGACGGCTGAGCTCGTTCAAGGTCCAATCTCCTTAAGGGATGCGGGCTGAACTGTTCGTTCGGCAGGCGCGCGATGGTGAGAGTACTCGGATAGGGAGCCTTGGTCTCAATAACATGCAGCAAGAATCCCGAGAGCGGCGGCTTCGCGAGGAGATTCTGGCTGGATGTGATCGCTTAGCCACACACTGGCCACGAAGCGTCAGAGGAACAGCGCAAGATTGGAAGAGTTGGCTGGCAGCATTCCTGTGCGCTGAGCAGGCGCAAGACGAGGTTTTTGCTATTGGAGATGAGGCAACATGGCATCGGGCGGAATTGAGGAAAGCGGCTCAGTCGTTCTCATCACAGGCGCCAGTGGATTCATCGGCCGCGGGATTATCGGACGCTTGGGCCGACAATATACGCTAGTCGGTCTGGACCGTGCGGGCCCCCCTGACCCTCCCCCTCCGGCGAATGTCATCGACTTCGACTTGACGTCAGAGGAGAGCGTGAAAACAGGCCTTAACGAGCTGCAGAGGCGTTTCGGAAAGCGGATCGCTTCCGTCGTGCCCCTGGCAGCTTATTACGACATATCGGGTGACCCAAACCCGCTATATGAACGGGTGACGGTTGAAGGAACACGCCGCCTGATCGATGCGCTACAATCATTCCAGGTCGAACAGTTCGTGTTTGCCAGCACGATGCTTGTCTACAAGGCAACAGACCGGCCCGATGCAAAAAATCAGGGATCGAGCCGTCATGGGCCTATCCGGAGTCGAAGGTCAGAACCGAGACGATGCTGCGCGAACGGCATGGTCACATCCCCGTGGTCATGCTTCGGATCGCCGGCGTTTACGATGATCTCGGCCATTCACCTTTCATCGCCGAGCAGGTGTCGCGAATTACTGTTTCAAAGGCATGGCCCATTCCGGATGCCGGCCTTGGGGCTGTCGCCTATACACTTGAAATCTTAATGGCTGTCATGGGGGGCCGCGACCGCTGGCGTACGATGCCCTGGATGGTGACGTTCTTCGGCATTCTCGTCATTCCCTTGGGCGTCATCAGCATCTACTTCATCATTATCCAGCCCATCGTCATCGGGACCTGGAGCACGCCAGCGCTTATTGCAGCGCTTGCGATGCTCATCATAATTCCATTCGCATTGGACGAAGTCATCGCGATGGGCCAATTTCTGTACTGGTCCAGTTGCCGGGGCAAGCCGCTCATTCGCACTTTCTTTAGGGGCGATGCCGTGGATGCCGGGGCAGAGGATCGATCGGATGGGCTGGCGAGCTGGGGCGCATTCTGGACCGATACAATGCGGGGCGTCTGCGTGCCTTGGAATCTCGCTGGCTGCATGGCCATCGCCGTGTTTCTGATGTTCAGCCGACTTATCTTCGGCACGACCAACGCGATGGCTAACAGCGACCATTTGATGGGGGCCCTTACGCTGACCGTCGCAATTATTGCGACCGCGGAGGTGGCGCGTATTCTGCGACTGTTAATCGTGCTTTTCGGAGCTTGGCTGATCGCAGCGCCATGGATTCTGGATGGGGCAACGAGAACGGCGTCCTGGAGTAGCGTCTTCCTAGGTGTCGCATTAGCTATTCTTAGTCTGCGGCGTGGCAAGAAGACCCGCGAACACTACGCTGGTTGGGACCGCTTCGTCATCTAGCATCAACCGAAAGGGAGCGCCCAAGTCCAGGAGACCGCTCGGCCTAGCGACGTACGATTGAGATGAAACGTCATCGCGCTATGATTTATTGAGCATGATCGTCCCCTTCGACTTCTCAGGATCATGCTCACATATGAAAAGGGCGGCATGCTCCGTATGAAGTCGTCCGTTAAGAAAACCGATTTGAGCTGTGAGCGGTCGCTGGCGGCCGCGATGAGCGTGGTAAGGATCAGGCACCAAAGAGCCCTCAGCCAGGCGAGGATGCGACGGAAGTTGTGGCCGACGGGGGAGAGGATGACGTTGGCCGCATCGCCGAGGCGGCCTTTGAGGTAGCAGCGGCCGAGGTGACCATCGGTCTTCAAGTGCCCGATGATCAATGGCCGAGCGGCGGCGCAGCTCGCGCTCGATGACACCGAAGACGCCGCGCTTCTGGCCGGAGATGAAGACGCGACGAGGATTTTGCGCGTCGTGGCCGCGGTATCCCTTGTCGACATAGGCCCGCTCGATCGCACAGCCGGTGAGTGTCTCGGTGCGGTCGATGACGTCCGCAAGGTGTGACCGTCGTACGCGTTATCTGGTAACGCCCTGGCGTGCAGCACGAATAGGGCGCCGGGAGAGGCTTTGACACCGAACTCGTAAGCGCGGCTGCCTTGGCCCTTGCCGATGCACTCGACCTCCGGAGCGTGGAAGGAATAAAGCTTCTAGCCGCGCTGGCGCTGCTGCTGCGAGCGGATCTGGGGGGCCCGGCCGAGCGGGAGGGCGACGGCATTCTCGAGCACAGTCTGACCTTCAATCTTGCGGCGGATATCGCGGATGATCCGGCCCAGCCGCCTGCGCAGGATGCGCAACGGCCGCTGATGCCGCTTGAATTGCTTGGCATGGGCATAGGGCCCCGCCATCATCCACTTCGCCGCTCTTAACGGACGGGCGGCAAATCAAGGTCAGCGGCGGAATCTGAGCAGACTGACGATCTGCCCCTGCAAGCCAGTCATATCGAACCGTTGGTTTATTGCTCGCGGAAAGCGCGAGCGACCTGATCGGTGATGGGCTTCGCAAAATAGGACAGCGCTGTCCTGGAGGTCGTTTGGACAAATGCTTCAACGGGCATCCCGGGTACGAGCTTCTCCTGTTTCAGACGAACCAACTCGTCTGAAGAAGGTGTGATTTGAACCTTGAAATACGACTTGCCACTCTTATCATCCGTGATCTCGTCGGCTCCCACCAGCGTCACCGTTCCGTGAACTTCGGGCGTCGTGCGCTGATTAAAGGCAGTGAAACGGAGGATGGCTGACTGCTGCAGCCTGATTTCATCAATTTCTTTCGGCGCGATCTTGGCCTCGACGACGAGGACATCGGCTTGAGGAACGATCAGCATCAACTGCTCGCCTGGGCTGATCACTCCTCCGACCGTGTGGACCGAGAGCTGATGAACCATGCCGCTCTGCGGCGCCCGGATATCTATTCGGTTGAGCTGATCCTGAGCCGAGACTCGCTTCTCAACCAATTCGCCGACTTTTCCCTCCGTTTCGCGAAGCTCCTTTGCAACCTCGCTTCGAAGATCCTGATCGACCTGGATGATCTGCAATCCAATTTCAGACATCTTTCCCTTGGCTTCCGCCGTCGACGCCACAAGCTGGCCATGCTCTCCCTTAATGCGTGCTGCATCCCGCTCTAATGCGGTTACGCGCTGGATCGGAATGAGATTTTTGGCCCAAAGCTCGCGCACGCCGACAAGCTCCCGGCTGATCAACTCGGTCTCCTGCTTTTTGCCCGCAATTTGCTCGGTCAGGCCCTGGATCTGCTCTGTGATTTGGCCGATCTTCTCGCGAAGCTGGGCTTTTTGCCCCGCCCGTGCCGTTTGGCGCAGCTCGAACAGTCTTCGCTCGCCTGCGAGCACCTCGGCGGCTCGCGCGGCGTCCGAGAAGCCACGCAGAGAGGACGGTTGTTCGACTGTGCCCAAAGCGTCGCGCTCGGCAGTCAATCGAGCTTGTCGCGCATATAATTCCATCAGGCTATTTTCAACAGCAGCCAGATTTGCACGCGTTACAGTTTCGTCGAGTCTGATCAGCACGTCTCCCGCGCCGACGACGTCGCCCTCATGAACCCGTAACTCTCCGACGACGCCGCCCGTCGGGTGCTGGACTTTCTTGACACTGGAGCGAACGACCAAAGATCCTGAGGCGACAACGGCGCCAGCGAGTTCTGTGGTAGAAGCCCAGCCACCAAATCCGCCTATCAGCAGAGCAGCGCCGAACGAGCTCAACAGCAGATGACGACGAACTGAACGACGCATGTCCGCGGAGCTGGCCATCATGTGCCCACCCGCGTGATTCGTAACGATGCACCCGATTGCGGTGCAAGCGTTCGCGCGTTTTGGGGCAGTTGCTCTGCTCTATCGGCCGGCTCCACTCCTTGTCGCAACGCCTTCAGCACCTCGTCCCTTGCGCCAAACGCCCGCATTTGGCCTGCTCCCAGAACAAGGATGCGATCCACAGCGGCTAGGATGCTCTGGCGATGCGCCATGATAACGAACGCCATTCCCTTCTCGCGCCCGCGCCGGATGCCCTCCAGCAGCGCCGCCTCGCCGTCGGCGTCCAAACTGGAATTTGGTTCATCCAGCACGACCAGGAACGGGTCGCCGAAAAGAGCGCGCGCAAGCGCAACGCGCTGGCGTTGGCCGGCCGAGAGCGACGTACCCCGCGGACCGATATTGGTATCATACCCATCGGGCAGAGAGCATATGAGATTGTGAAGCCCGGCAGCCGTGGCAGCCGAAATGATCGCTTCCGAGTTCGCACTAGCTGAAAAGCGCGAGATATTCTGGGCGACGGTGCCTTCGAACAGCTCAACGTCCTGGGGCAGGTAACCTATGTGGCGGCCGAGCTGATCGGGCGACCATTGATCCAGCGGGGCGCCATCAAGTCTGATCCTGCCCCTCATCGCCTGCCACACTCCGACGAGCGCGCGCGCAAGTGACGACTTTCCGGCCCCGGACGGGCCGACCACGGCCAAGACCTGCCCTGCCGATAGGGAGAAGTTGATATCGCGCAGCAACAAACGTTCTCCTCCCGGAGCCGCCAAGCTGACAAAGTCGACGCTGATTTCGCGAAGTGGCGGGGGCAGCCTAATGGACGGACGCTTCTGCGGCGACCGGAGCAGGAAGATACGCAAACGGCTCCAGCTTTGGCGGGCCGCCACAAAGCCCTTCCAATTGGCGATTGCAAGCTCGACAGGCGCGAGTGCGCGAGCCAGCAGGATTGAACTTGCGATCATGATACCGCCTGTTGCTTCGCCCTGAATGACCAGCAAAGCTCCTGTGGCCAGCACGCTCGACTGAAGACCTAAGCGGACGACCTTCGTGATCGCCCCTAAGCCTCCGGCCACGTCAGCGACGCGGGCGTAGTTGTACCCATGATCATCGCGCCGTTGCTCCCAAACATCGGCCATTTGCGGAACCATACCCATGGCCCTGAGCACCTCAGCATTTCTTTGCGCAGCTTCAGCGAGATCCATAGCGGCTGCGGCAGCGCTCGCCGAGCGAAGCGTTGGCCGGCGGGACAGCAATTCGGTCGTCAGCGTCAGAGCGAGGAGCAGCACAGCGCCAATCGAGGCGACCACTCCGATCCAGAAGTGGAAGGCGAAGCATAACAGGACATAGATGGGAACCCAGGGAAGATCGAACAGAGCCGCCGGCCCGGTGCTCGACAAAAACGTCCTGATTTGATCGAGGTCCCGCAAGGGCTGAAGCCCTTCACTGCGGGAAGCCGGTCCCAGTGGCGCCTGCACGACCGCCTCGTATGTTTTTCGGCGAAGCGACATGTCCACCGCCCCGGCCAGCCGGACCAGCAGCCGAGAGCGCATCAGATCAAAAAACCCTTGAAAGGCATAAAGTCCGGCGACGATCACGCTCAACCCGACCAAGGTCGGGATGCTTCGGCTCGGCAAAACACGGTCGTAGACTTCAAGCATATACAGCGAGCCGGTCAGGTACAGCACGCTGACCAGCGCACTCAGGCAGGCGATTCCAACAAGCGCAGCGACAAGCTGCGGGCGGTATGTGTCCTTGTCATCGCGCAAAATGTCCAAGGCAAGGTGCTCCGCGACCGTCTATGACTTACAAAAACGCTCGTGATACGAGCCATGATGGCCCGCATCACGAGCGACGTGAGGGGAGGAGGAAGGCCTCACGCCATCGGCCAATCGGGGTGCCCATTCTGAAACAGCATGCGGCTTCCTTCCGTGCTGATTTGGGGATCAGGAACAAACGCCCCGCCTTCGACGGCGTTGAACATGAAATCATCCTGAGCCATCTGGCCTTTGGCGATGCCTTCCAGGAAAATTGATCCATCGCCCCATGCGACGAGCACGCCTGTATGAGCATCTCCGTGATTCGAGGCAGAATCCGCCACATTGACTTCGTTTGGCATGATGTCGGTGAATGCGATGTGATCGAATGCTCCGGGACCTGGATCAAAGCCACCCACCACAACATCATTACCGCTGCCATGCGCGACAATGAACGCGTCGGCTCCGGCCCCGCCGCTATAGACGTCGTTGCCCGCGCCACCATCCAGCATGTCGTGCCCCGCACCTCCGCTGAGATAATCGTTACCGGCTCCGCCCATCAAGTTGTCGCCCATGGCGCCGCCGTAGAGCTTGTCGTTCCCATCACCGCCGCGCAGGTCGTCCTGTCCAGATCCTCCGACGAGGGTGTCATTACCGGCCCCGCCGTCGAGGTGATTGTCGCCCGCACCGCCAGACAGATAATCGTTGCCGCCCAGACCAAAGTAAAAATCGTTCTTGGCGGTGCCAAGAAGCGTGTCATTTTGAGCGTCAGTTCCGAATTTCATGTTGTTGTCGTCAAAAGAACTGGTGAATGACGCATTGGTGGGCGCGCCAGTCGGACCTGGGCCGGCCTCGTTGCCGCCGGTCGTGCCTAAGTGCTCAGCGGAGAAACGATCAGAATGCGCATCCGCCGGATTGAGCAGGTGGCGGTCGTCGGTAAACATGAAGTCGTCCTGGGCCAGATCTTTCTTGTAGACGCCTTCCAACAGAACCGAACCATCTCCTTTGCCCGTATCCCAACTGATCAGGACACCGGCCTTGGTATCCGCAAAGCGCAGTTGCTCGGGTTCGAGATTCATGACTGCGATATGATCGAACATTCCGGGCCCGGCGCGGAAATCCTTGATGATATCGTTGCCGCTATCTGAGGAGATGACGAAGGCGTCGGCTCCCAGACCGCCGGTCAGCATGTCATTGCCCGGCCCGCCTTCCAGATCGCCGTGACCGGCGCCTTCGTTGAGAACATCATTGCCGGGACCGCCCATCAGCATGTCGGCTTGGTCCCCGCCAACCAGTCGGTCGTTGCCGGCACCGCCGACAAGATGATCGGCGCCCGCACCACCCGTGAGGACATCGTTGCCGGCTCCTCCGATCAAATCGTCATCCATGGACGCGCCGGATAGTTGATCGTTGCCGCCCCGACCGAATGTGATGTTCATGTCGCTGCTCGGGCCGGAAAAATGGTTTGAGCTGCCATCGCCGATATAGAGCTGATAGTCATCGAAGGTCTGAATTATCGCGTCATCGTTCCCGCGGTGATCGTGTTTATGGTTTCTGCTCATGCCGGTGCTCCAAATCTGTGCCCTGGAGCTGCAGCGACCGCCGCATCCTCCGCTCCGAGCCTGCAAACGACAGGTCTCTTCAAACGTTCCAAACGCCGCAGGCCAAACCAATTGTCGGCATTTTGCCGTTCGTAGCGACTAACTTCGAGATGCCCCTGCGAGGCGGAAGTTCCGATGAGGAGGACGAAATCCCGGGCTGAGCGCTGCCGAGGACCGCCTGGGCTTCGCTTTGGAACCACGAGCACCATCGGATGGTTCACGCGGTGTCGAAACCCCCAATAAGGAACTTATGATGAAAAAGCTCGGTCAGTTCACATTCGCCGCGACGTTGTTGGTCTTGGGTGGCCTTCCGGCAGCGGCGCAGCAGGCGCCTGCGTCGGGCGGATCCATGCAAGGTATGTCAGACAAGAGCATGCAGGGCATGTCGGATAAAAGCATGCAGGGCATGTCGGACAAGAACATGAACCCTTTCCAGAAGGACGCAATGTCGGCAATGGACAAGATGAACAAGTCCATGATGGAGGGCATGATGGACGCCGACCCCGAGATGGCGTGGATGAAGAGCATGGCCGCCCATCATCAGGGAGCGATTGATATGTCGGAGGCGCTTCTCAAGAACACAAAGGATACAGACACTGCCAAGGAAGCGCGCAAGACCCTCCAGCAGAATGAAAAGGATTTGAAAGAGCTTCAAGCAAAAATGAAGAAGGAAGAGAAGAAGGAGGATAAGAAAGGCTAGGTGAGCGGGCTCGTACAGGCCACGATCAGAGCCTCGTCCGAATGCGGTGCAAGCTTCTCACGTTGCTTGCACCGCTGCGAGAGTTGGGACGCTTGGTCAGTGCTGGTGCCCCGCCGGTTTGTTCGCTTCACCCATAGGCTTGTTTGCTTCGCTGGACGATTTGTTGGCTTCGCTCGTTGGCTTGTTAGCTTCGCCGGTCGATGCCTTGTTGGGCTTTTCGGGTCCACCTTGCGATTGCATATTGGGCATGTCTTGCATGTCATCGTCAGGTGGAGCTTTCGCGACGATGTCTTCGTACTGTGGGCCGGACATTCCCTTTAATTTCATGACGAACGCCACAACGTTCCAGATCGTATCGTCATCGTGGGTCCGCCCCCACGCCGGCATTCCCGTCATTTTGATTCCGTGCTTTGTCACCCAAAATATCGTCTTCGCATCCAAGCTCGTTTGATAGAGATTCGGTGGCTTAGGATACAGCCCCTCGCCCAATTCGGTATCGGGTTTGCCGGGCGCCGAATGGCAGTTTACGCACATTGCGGCATACTGCCCGGCTCCCTTGAGTATCCGTTGCTCGTCGGATAGATTCGGTATGGTGAGAGACGTCGCGCGAGCCGCGATTGAGCGCTCGCGCGTGACCTCCATGATCTGTCGCGTAAGCGCCCAGTGGGGCGTATCGGCGCCGATGTCGTATGTGCCTGATGTGATAAACAAAACGGCTCCTATTGCAACGCCGATGACAAGCAGAGCCGCCGCAGTTAAGACTTTCCTCACTCCATCAATCCTTATTTTTGAGTTCTTCGCATCGGTTTAGCGCCGCTGCGCTTGTGGCCGGCCACTATGACCGAAACTCTACCCGCGACGATCGAAAACGACCGTTCATGCCCAAGTGCGCGCAAGCCGGCGGCAGGCAGGTATTTGCGCCAGCTGTCATCAAAATGCGGCGCAACAGCTTCAGTTCCCCAAAGCAGGGCCGCGAAGCTGAGGATCTTGCCCTCTCGGGCCGAGGTCGGCCGGTCCAGCTCGACGAGGTGGAGACGACCGCCGGCGCGCAACAAGGGCGCAAGACCCCGCAGCAATGCAATTTTATTCACCGGCATGAGCCGGTGCAGGGCGAAATTGCAGATGATCGTATCGAATGACTCGTGCGTGAACGGAAGTGGCGCGTCCGAGGGCACTTCAATAAAGTTCACATTGTGGAGGCGCTGGCGCTGCGCAGAGCGCGTGTACGCTTGACCTCCCTGCGGCTCGATTGCAACAAAGCAGACCCGCGGGTGGTGGGGTGCAAAAGACAGAGCAAACGCAAAACTGTGCGGCCCGACGATGAGCACCTGCTTTCCAAAGTCGGAATCGAGCAAGGGGTAGAAACGACAGCACCACTCGACATCGGTGAGGAGGAACAGAAGTATGCGATCATAGATCAGGCGCGCTGCGCTGACCCGGAGCCGAAAGACTGCGCTCTTCAGTAGTCCTGCGATTGCGCCCGAGATTGTGCGCCGTCTCGCAGCGTGTTCGGTCATTGGATTGCGCCAGCGCTGGAAGGGCCTGGACCGGAAGAGTTCGGCAAATCCTTGGCCGGCCAGGATCTCAGCCAGGCCACGGCAGTCAGAATGGCGATACCGCCGATGCTCACCGCAAGCTGCATCAGCAGAGAATTGGAGAGGAGTTCGAGCAAGAAATGACCGACGAACGACAGGAAGATACCGACGCAG
Source organism: uncultured Bradyrhizobium sp. (assembly GCA_964423245.1). GTDB lineage: Bacteria > Pseudomonadota > Alphaproteobacteria > Rhizobiales > Xanthobacteraceae > Bradyrhizobium. Next base: position 105,128 of record CAYREH010000008.1, read on the forward strand.
AAAACCTCCAGCGATCGGCGTCCGCAGAGCATCATGGGGCGAAGAAGCGGACTGCGAAGCCAGGGTCGGTCGCGAGGGACCAGGCTGATCGTAAGAACCGCCAGCGCAATGAAATGCAGAAGACGTGAGGGCGCAAGATTAGTTTTGTCGTCGATGGCCAAACCATCTGACAACCAGGCGAGGGCGGATGATTGCATACCCAGATTTTGCGGCAGTGCTACAACGAGTGCGAAAACGAGGTAAAGGATACAGAACCTCAGTACGGCCGGAGAGGTCAGCAACCAGCCTAATTGCTTCGCGCCGCCGAGAGCGCACCAGGCACCAAGTACGAATAGCAGCTGCCAGGCGAATGGATTGAAATACCAGACGCCCTCAGGCCAAGCGGGCAGATTCCAGCCTAAGAGGCGCGCAAAAACATATAGGCTGAGCGAGCAAAAGAGCGTGGCATTGGGCTTGGCCAACATCGCGCGGAGCACGACCGGAAAAAACGCCATCAACACGATGTAAAGGGGCAGGACGTCCATGTTCAATGGCTTGAACTTCAGCAGCAATCCCGCGGTGAGGTATTCAATCGGGTTGGCGATGAGACCGGCGACGTTGAATTCGTCCAAAAGGTGAGAATGACGGTAGGTTTGGGCGACCCAGCCGATGGCGGCGACGTAGACCAAAAACAGGAGAATGTGCGCCACATAGAGCTGCCAGACCCGCCGCATCAGTTTGACTGCACCTGCCCAAAAGCCGTCACGGCCCATGGCTTTGGAGTAGGCCAAGGCCGCCGTGTAGCCGGAGATGAAGACAAAGAGATCGGCGGCGTCGCTAAAGCCATAGTTCCTGGTCGTCAGCCAAGCGACCGCATTGTTCGGAATGTGGTCGAGAAAGATCGCCCAGTTCGCCAGCCCGCGAAACAGATCAAGCCTCACGTCCCGGCCGTCGCCAGTCGGCGTCTTGCCAGCACGCACCTGCTCCGCCCGTACCGATATATTCGTCATGCAGTTCACCCCCGCGTTGGGCACGCAGATTTGGCACTGTGACGGCGAAAAGGATAGACGTTCATCGATGTGTTTACTCGCATCGCGGTGGGCGACATGTTTGGGGATACGGCAGTCGATCGTCAGATCGCCATCGCCTGGCAGCTATCGGCACAGAAGCGACAAGCCTCGGCACATTCCTCCATTCCGCCGACACGTTCGCATTCCCTCGCACACTCCGAGCAGAGTGCCGCACATCCCTCGCAAAGTTGGCGGTGGTGAGGCGATCTCAACAGCATGAGGTGTGCGGCGGTGCGGCACATCTCGGCACACGTCAAGACCAGCCGGATGTGCTTCGCCTCGATTCTACTCGCCTCTTCGGCCAGGCCGCGCTTCACGACCGTGTCGAGGCAGGTCCGGTAGCAGCGCAGGCAATCGTCGATGCAGGTCGACAAATCCTCGTCCATCAGCTTGGTCGAAGCGTTGTTCATCGTTCCTACCGCACGTCGAGAACCAGCATCAGCCCGCCGCCGCCATGCTGTTCGACATTGTTATTGGCCGTGTGATGTGGAATGTGGCAGTGCACCAGCCACTTCCCGGGCTTTCGCGCCGTCCAAACCACGTCGTAGCGTTGCCCCGGACCGACGTTGACGGTGTCGGCCTGATAGCGCGCGCTGTCCTTTAAGTTGACGCCATCGACCGCGACGACCTCGAACGGACCGCCGTGAACATGCATCGGGTGCACGAAGTTGTTGTTGGTCCCGATGAAGCGGAGCTTGATGGTCTGCCCGACCTTCATGGCGACGGTGTCGGTCGACGGATAGGCCTTGCCGTTGATCGTGAAATAGTTCGGCAGTGCGCCTTCCATCAGCATGGCCGGATAGGTCAACCACTCCCGCTTCAGCCATTCCTGAAGCTGGATGGTGTAGTCCAGATCCGCCTTAATCTCCGTCGACGCATCCTTCGGCGAGATGAGCAGCGCACCGTAAAGCCCGAGCGCCTGCTGCCGGTCTGGATGATCGTGGCTATGGTAGAAATACGTGCCGCTCTGGCCCACCTCGAAGTCGTAGGTATAGGAGCCCCCTGGCGGCACCGGATCCTGAGTGATTTTTGCGGGTCCATCCATTTCGTTGGGAATGATCAGACCGTGCCAATGGATCGTCGTGCTCTCCGGTAGCGCGTTGCGGAGGTTGATCCGGACGTGATCGCCCTCCGTCAACTGCAGTCGTGGTCCCGGGACCTGCCGATTGTAGGCGTAGGCATCCACTGCGACGTCCGGGAGTATATTCCATCGGATGACGGACGCTTCGATATCGAAGACCTTGACGCCGTTCTCCATGCGCGGTTGAAGGATTTGATCTCCTTTAGCGTCTTTCGGCGCGACATATGTCACTTTCCTGGGCTTGACGGCCGCCATGTCTTTCATGGCTTCGCCCGGAAGGTCGAACGTGTTGATCATGCCAGGCGGCATGATGGAGGCATCGACGTCGCGCAAGCTCAGCCGAAGATTGACCGAGAAGCCCGGCAGAACCATCCCCGAAATCAGCAGGAACGATGTCACGCCTGCGAGCGCCGCCAGTTGAGGCGTGGTGGCGTCGCTGGTCATCTGCTGTCCGGCTCCATGCCCCGCATGGCCCCCGGCGGCTGATGGAGCCCGTGCCTCCCCATGCCCTTCGTGACCCCGAGGACCGCCTTGCCCGCCCTCATCCCGCTCGGTCATCAGCCCGTGCTTGATCTTTTTCTTCACCATCCAGACGTTAAACGGATAGGCGGTTGCAAATCCGACCATGACGCCGAGCGACATCACGGCCCAGAAGATCAATTCGAGCGGGTCCATTGCGCGCATGTCGCGGCCCATCATCAGCAGGCTCATCGTCGGCGCCATGCCCGCCATCATGGCGTTCATGCTGATAAATTCGGGCATAAAACTCTTGCGGACGTTTTCCCAGTAGGTCCCGCCCATCATCTTTTTCATGAACAGGGATTGGAAAATGAACAGTCCGAAAGAGAAGCCGGCGATGTATTCGACGATCAGGTCGATCCACATCGGCAATCCCAGAGAGGCTGTGACGGCCGCCGCCAGGATGATTCCGGTCGCATCGCCAGCGACACAATGGATCGTGCTGCCGATGCCCTGTTTCCACAGCGGCGAGGTGAAATGCTCATGCTCGCCCGGACGCGGCTCTTTGTCGGCAAGCACGTAGAGCAACAGTCCGAACGGGCCCATATAGAGCGTGACGAGGATGAAGCCCCACTTCATCACCGTCGGTTCGGGATTGCCGTTGAATTGATCGAAGGCGACGTATGCGGTGGACGCAAAAGCGAGCCCGAACCAGGCGATCAGGAAATAGTCATAGGGAAGAGCGATCATGGGTGATCCTCGTCTTGGAAAGCGGGCACATCGGGGACAGTACGTAGCGGCAGCTTCATGAGCAAACTTCCGCCCTCGTGTGGCAAATCGATGTGCCATGGAATCGGGGCGCGGCCGCGTTGACGAAAGCCAAACCTTCGATAGAAGGCGACGGCACCGTGATTGTCCGCCCATACATGAAGCGTTAGAGAGGCGTGCCCCTGGCGTCTTGCATCGCGGACGACCGCCTTCAACAGAGCGGTTCCGACGCCCTCACGACGATGGTCGGGGCCGACGCAGATGTTGTTGAGGAGATAGCTTTTCCAATCGTTCAGCTCGAATCGAGGCTTGAGCAGAACATCACGAGAGGTCGGACTGCGGACGGGATATTCGTTGCGAATGAGGCCCGCCGGAAATGCATTGGCCATTCCCACAACGGCATTGCCGGCGACGGCGACCACACATCGTTCGAATGAGTAGATGCCGCCGGGTTCGCAGACCATCTCCTGATAAACATCCAGTGCAGCCGCACTTTGACTGAGCCCTCCCAGAATAAATTGAAGAACGTCGCCGCCAGCTGCATGAGCTAGCAGTGCGATCGCTGCAGCGTCGGAGATGCGCGCCTTCCGCACGCAAAAAGGGTGGCGTGGCCCGGCATGGTTGGCATAGGGCGGGTGCAAGCGGCCTTGGTCCGGCTCGGTCATTTGGGTGGCCAGCTTGCGGAAAGAAGCCTCTTGCTCCAGTGTTCGCTCGAGGTCGCGAAGACGTTGTATCCGACCCAGCTATGCTTCTTCATTCGTGCAAGACCCTTGAGTTGATCAAGCTGCATGAAGACGCCATTGTCCTGGTCGAAGATAAAACGCTTGAGCGAAGTCTGTTCCGCCAGATAGCGCGACACGGCATGCGTCTTATCAGAACCATGCTCTTCGCAAATCACGAGGCAATCACCCGCGAGCAAACCGCCCCCGCCGCGCAACGCCTCGATCTCGACGCCTTCGACATCCAGCTTGACGACAACCGGAACAGACGCATCGATCAGTCCTGCCTCGACTAATCCGTCGAGCGAAACTGTCTCGACGCACCCCGGCTCTGATCGGGCGAGCGGAACGGTTGCGAGCTTTTCATGCTTGGCGCCGTGAACACGGACATAGTCGCCGCTTCGGCCTGCGAGGGCGGCATGCAGGCAGTGAAAGCGATTTCCGTTCAGGTCTGCATTGCGCTTGAGCTGCTCGACGTTCGGGCCGGATGCTTCGATTGCAATCGCCTGTTGCACACCAAAAGCGCGGCTCGACGCAAGGATCGACCAATAGCCAAAATTGGCACCGCAATCTACAAAGATATAGCGATCATGGCGTGCGACACGTAAAAGCGCTTCGATCTCTTGTTCGTAGTGATAGCTGCAATTAAGTAGCCTGCTCCAATACGCATCGCAGAATGGCATGGCAAACAGCGCATCCTCATTCAATCGCACAAGGAGTTCGCGCGGCGCCATGATTGACCCAACCACTCGGCACCCGATGCCATAACCTCGGTGCCCGACAGGCTTCGTGGCTGCGGATCCCGCCCGCAACGCGGCGATAGCGGCACGAACAAGCGAGCTCGCGCCCGTGAGTTGGCCCCTGGCGCGATCAAATAGAAGCGGTTCGGGCTGTTCTCGAGCAAGCGTTCCTGAACTGGCCGTCGAAGGTGGCATCGCTGCTCCTGTCAAAGGAATGGAGACGCATGCATGTGACCAAGGTCGGTGCCGCATCCGTTACGGCGCGGCACCGCCAACTCCTCATTTGGCCTTTTGCAGCTTGGTGATGGTGATGCCTCCTGAGGCCCGTTCGGCTTCGAACTGGACCTTATCGCCGACCTTCACCTGCTTGAGCATCGACGAATCCTGGACACGGAACACCATCGTCATGCCGTCATCGTCCATATCGAGGTTCTTGATGGGACCATGCTTGAGCGTGATTTTTCCAGCGGCTTCATCAATCTTCTTGACTTCGCCCTTGACCATCGCGGTCTGCGCGAATGCGACGGTGGACGACCATGCGAGCGTCAGCGCAAGCGCGGTCATTGCGAGCTTGTTCCGTTTCATCTTCAATTTCCCTTCGTTTGTTTTGGTCGGCATTTGCCGTTTGATGCCGCCCCGCTTCGTTTAGCGCCGCGTTAGCGGACGGCAAGTTCTGGTCATTTAGCCTTCTGCATCTTCGTGATAGTCACTCCCTCCGGGGCCCGCTCGGCTTCGAACCTGACCTTGTCGCCAACCTTCAAGTTCTTCAGCATGCCGGGATCGCTCACGCGCAGCACCATGGTCATTGCGTCCATTTCAAGGTTTTTGATGGCCCCGTGCTTGAGAGTGATTTTGCCGGCGGCAGCATCGATATTCTTGACCTCGCCCTTGACCACGGGGTTGTCAGCGAATGCCGACCCGAAAGGGACGATCAAGGTCAGGAGAACGGCAATCTTCAGGCTTCTCATGTGAACTCCAATTCTTATGGGATTGAAATCACGTGGGATTACTTCACGGTCACGGTGCCGACCATGCCAGAGTCCCTATGGCCGGGAATCAGACACGAATACTCGAACTCGCCGGCTTTGGTAAACTTCCAGACCATCTCGTTGGCCTTTTTTGGCGCGAGCCGCTTTGCGTTCGGATCATCGTGCTCCATGTCGGGGTTCTTCTTCATGGCTTCGGCGTGCTTGAGGTTCTCGGCGGTCGTGGCAAGCACGAATTCATGCTCGAGTTCACCATTGTTGCGCAGGACGAACTTGATCTGTTCGCCCTTTTTCACATCGATCTTCGTCGGCATGAACATCATCTTGCCGTCCATCTCGCCCATCGTGACCTGCACGACGCGGGCCGGCTTCTGAGGATCGCCGGGTTCGCCGGCCGAAAACGATTCGTCGTGGCTGTGGCCCTTAGGACCTTCGCCTGCCCAAGCGGTTGCGGAGATGGACGTCACCGCGGCGAAAGCGATCAAAGTGAGCGTTGCGTGTTTCATGATCTTGTTCCCCGTGTTGTTGGTTGAAGCGGCCTTGTTTCCCAAAAAGCTACATGCCTTTCATTGCCTTCATGCCTTTCATAGCCTTCATGTCGCCCTCTTTCGGAGCCCCCGCTGGCTTGTCCTTCCGAACAGGGGGCTGCGACGGCGCGTCGACCTCATAGGAGACGGTACCGGCGGGATATTTGTAGGGGCCCGGATCCTTGTAATCGTCACGCGCCAAGTCTTCACGTATCTTCATGACCGTGAACATGCCGCCCATCTCGATCGGACCGAATTGACCGGAGCCGGTCATCATCATCAAGGTGTTATCGGGCATCGGCATCTCCATTTCGCCCATTGCCATGCCGGTCGATCCCATCACCATCGCATCTGGCGCGAGCTTTCCGACGGCTCTTGCGAGATCCTTTTTCGACACACCGATCAAATTGCGCACATCGTGCCCCATCGCATTCATGGTGTGGTGCGACTTGTGGCAGTGAAATGCCCAGTCACCGGGATTGTCGGCGACAACATCAAAAGCGCGGATGGCACCGACCGGTACGTCGATCGTCGTTTCCGGCCACTGCGCGCTTTCCGGCACCCAGCCTCCGTCGGTGCAGCTTACGGCAAAGCTATGTCCGTGAAGGTGGATGGGATGGTTCGTCATGGTGAGGTTGCCGATGCGAACCCGCACTTTGTCGTTCAGCCGGACGGCCAGCGGATCGATGCCCGGAAACACACGGCTGTTCCAGGTCCACATATTGAAGTCGGTCATCTCCGTGATCTTCGGCAGGTACGTGCCGGGATCGACGAGATAGGTGCTCATGATGAACACGAAGTCGCGATCGACTGGGCGGAAACTGGGATCGCGTGGATGCACGACGATCATCCCCATCATGCCCATCGCCATCTGGACCATTTCGTCCGAGTGCGGATGATACATAAACGTCCCGCTGTGCTTCATCTGGAATTCGTAGACGAAGGTTTTGCCCGGCGGAATGTGGGGCTGATTGAGCCCGCCGACGCCGTCCATGCCGTTGGGCAAAAGCACGCCGTGCCAATGAATGGTCGTCTGTTCCGGGAGTTTGTTGGTGACGAAAATGCGCAGCTTGTCGCCCTCGACCGCCTCGATGGTGGGACCGGGGGATTGGCCGTTATAGCCCCACAAATGAACCTTCATTCCTTCGGCAAATTCCCGAACGACCGGCTCGGCGACGAGATGAAATTCCTTCCAATCGCCGTTCATGCGCCAAGGCAGCGTCCAGCCGTTGAGAGTGACCACCGGATTGTAATCGGGTCCACTCGAGGGACGCAGCGGCGGCTGCATCACGGCTTTGTCCATGGTCGGCGCTTCGGGAATGCTCGCGGCCTGAACCCGCCCGCTGACAGCGCTTGCGCTGATCGCGGCGGTGGCCGTCAAAAGACCTCTTCGGGATAGCATGACTGTGTCTCCACTCAGTTGGTAGCTGCGTTCGCTTGCGTGATAGAAGGACGTGTCTGCCGACGCGTCTCTGCGCTGCCCCCACCATTGACGGCCGATTGTAGTTCGGCCTTTGCCAGCCAAAACTCTCGTTTGGCTTCAATCGCGGCCCGCATCGCCACCAGCCGCTGGCGGGCCTCTTGCAGAACCGTGAAAATATCGACCTGCATGCTCGAAAAGCGGAGCTGCATCTCGTCTGAGATGATTTTCCGGAGCGGCAAGACTTCGCGTTGATAATGGCCCGCGATATCGTAACTCGATCGATAGACTCGATAGGCCTCTCGCGCCTCGGAGCGGACGTTGACAGCTTTTTCCGTCACCAAATTAAACGCTTCATTGTAGGTTTCGAGCGCGCGTCGAACACGAACCTCGCCGCCGTCGAAGATCGGAATCTGGAACTGCACGTCAAAGCCACGTTCCCGGAACGGAGTTCCGTCGGGATCACGCGTCTTGCGGTCGATGCCTGCAGCATCAAGAACCGTGATGAACCGTGTCGCATTCGTCAGCGCAAGGGACTTTGCCAAAGCAGCCAGCTCGATCCGCGCAATTTGGAGATCGAGACGATGGGTGACCGCATCAACTTCGATAAAGGGCAGAGACAAGGGTCGCGCTGGTAAGATAGGTAGCTTACCCGGCAGGTGGAAGCCCAGATCGCCGTCCCACAATCCCAGGAGGCGCACCAGGCGTTCGCGCGAGGATGTTGCCTCCTGGCGAAGAGTTGCCAACTCTGCCGCAGTTTCGGCATAGAACGCCTGTTCCCGGGCCTGGTCGAGCTTGTTCATCGCGCCGGTCTGGCCGAGTTTGAGCGCGAGCTGTGCGGTTGCTTCAGCCGTAGATTTCGCCTCGGTGAACAAACCGACGAGTTCATTGGCGGCGAGCGCCCGATAATAGGCTCGTCTGACCTCCGCCGCGAGCCTGAGCGTTTCTTCGGCGGCCCGCAGTTGCGCGGCCTGAAAACGTTGGCGAGCGATTTCGGAACGGAACGGTAGTGTCGCGAGCGCCAGTATATCGCCGACGATCTGGCGCTCGATTTCGAGCGCTCCATCGCCCGCTATCCGCGTAATCGAGAAGGTTGGATTAGGAGGTAGACTGTCCTGAACAAGATCCGCCTCTGCGATCGCAAGTTCATTGTAGGCTGCCTGCAATCCGCGATTGTTCAATAAGGCGATCTGAACGGCGGTGTCCACGGTCAGGCCGCGTCGCAACAGCCGGCGCACGTTGTCGTGTGCCCATTCTGCGTCTTGCGGCGTGCGGATCGCAACGACGTCTTTCTTGATGGTGCCCTGCGCCACGTCTGCAACGACAGACATGCCGGCATCCGGGGAAAAGGCCGCGCATCCGGAAAGCAGCGCGGCTGCGAACGCCGCCAGCATCGGCATCGCACGACGGATAAGTATCGCATTTGATCGTTTAAACATCGCGCTTCTCCTATTGAGCCCGCTTCGGCGCTGGCGCGACTTGTTGGTTCTGCTCCTGCCAGCCCTTCGGTGCGGCAGGGCGAAGATGCGTGTAAGGCGCAACGGTTGAGCGGTAGCCTACCGGCGCGACGGGCACCGCCGGATCGGCCGGATCTGCTCCGACGAGCAGATAGGATCCCGGAGTACATCCCGCCAAAGCCATAACGCTCAGAGCCAGGCTTGCGGCTGCCAATCGTTGCCACGTTATCCTGCTCGCGCGTCTGATCGTCCAGGCCGCGCGCACTGTTCCCCCATTACGCATCTTTTTTCCTCGTTGCCTCGCTTGGAACCGAACATGCAGCCCGTGCCAGGCTGTCACTTTGGGCGGTTGTGCTTTGAGCCAGCATGATTTGACTGGGCGATGTCAGCCGCCCCTCCTGCGAAACCAGTCCTACGCGCAAAGGAATGGCGCACCCCGAGAGGCCGCCTCCGATCAGCAGCATTTGCGCAGACCTGAGCACGAATTTACGTAAGCGAGCCGCGTTCGCCATGCCGGCGAACGGCGCCTCCAATTCGGCGGCCATCTAATTCTCCCAAACCATTGATGCACGACTGCGAGGCGCGCCCCTCGGGCTCGCTACGCGAGTTTCGAACCTCAGTTCAGGCGATTGGCGGTCGATAAAGCGGCTTGGAGGGTTTGTTCCCCAGAACTTGCACAACTAAAGCTTGATGCGTCGTTGTGAGGACAGCGGGGCGGCCGACGTCGGGCATGGCTGCAGGCAAGGCGCTCACGCAGGACAAGCCACAGCATTGGTTGCTGCGATGCCTGTGCGTATCGTCGGAACCGTGGTCCCCCGCAGATAGTTCGTCCGCCGCATCCGCTACAGCAGACATTTTTCCGTCGCTTTCCTGCTGAGCAGGATCGGCATCAACGTGATGAACACCGGCGGATGGAACCGGATGAATGTGGGAGGCACTAGAGCTATGATTGTCCTGGACAAGACAAGCGACGCTTTTTCCGCTCCCAAGAGTTAACGTGAGAGCTGGGGACATGACGCAAATCAGATAAAAAGCCGCGAGCAGCCAAGCTGCCCTTGCTCGCAAAGATCTGGTCACAAGCGTCAGCATCGTCGCCGCTTCGTCCACCAAACGGTTCTGTTAGACTACCTTCCCGGAATATCTGCACCAAAATATAGTTCATGCCAAGCTGGACGAAACCGAAAATTAAAGTTTTTGGCTTGGTGTGGCTTGTCGGTTAAACGGTCCGCTCGCACGGCGGTCGCTCACCTCAGGCCGTCTGAGTTGTCCCAATGGGCGCCAATATCCGTAAAGCGCATGATCGAGGGCCTTGGATCGTCGTTTGACTAATCAGTTATCTACGGAGCGGGAGCTCTGGAAGGTTTCCAAAGAATAGCACCCACATACTTGCCGCGGGGCAGGAGACGAAATGCTCAGCCCGCCGAACGAGGTGTTCAAAAATCGAGCAAACATGATAAAGAATTAATCTGGCTGGGCTTTCGTAGCCCGGCAAACTTCGGCAGAACGCCTCCTGCTGGAGCGGGGATCGCACAACCCCGGATCGTGGTGGGTGGGGCACAAGACCGCTCGAAGTCGCGGCCGCGCCCACCATGATTGATCTCAGAATCATCCTCCTTTCTAAACGGATACTGCGTGGCTTTACTGCGAAAAAACAATATCGGGCGCACGCTGACGATCATCGTGCTGGCAAGCCAGATCTTCATATAGCAACGACGATGTTCCCTATGTTTGCGATGCTCGGCAGCGGTATGTTCGACCTGATATGGTTGAGGTTGCGTCGAACAACTGAGATCCGGCCCGTGTCATCCTCCAGCGCACCTCGTGCAATATGACCGGCCCGTTGCTTGATTGCATCGTCGTCGGTGGCGGTCCGGCCGGGCTGACTGCTGCACTTTATCTGGCGCGATTTCGACGCAGGGTCTGCGTGATTGACGCGGGCGAAAGCCGAGCCGCATGGATTCCGGTTTCACATAATCAGCCGCTTTTCCCTGCCGGCATCAGCGGCACAGAGATTTTGGGGCGCATGAGAGAGCATCTCACGTCTTTGGGCAGCGAAATCCTAGCCGACAAGGCGATCGCTCTTGCGCGGATCGACCAGGGATTTCTGGTCGAACTCGCCAAAGAAGCTGCAGCGGCGCGGACGCTTCTTTTGGCAACGGGCGTTGTCAATCACCAGCCTGACATGGGTGCGCAGATCCACCGCGATGCCGTTGCAGCCGGACTTATCCGCTATTGTCCCATTTGCGACGGCTTTGAAGCCAAAGACCAAAAAATTGTCGTATTGGGCAGGGGGCCCCACGGCGTACGCGAGGCGTTGTTTCTGCGCACGTACAGCCAGGATGTAACGCTCTTTTGTGATCCTTCAGCAATAGATGACCGCAGTTCGACACAGCTTGCAGCCGCAGGCATTTCGCTCATCAAACAGCCCGTCGCTTGCCTGACCGTCGATCAAGCCAAAATACTCATCCAAACCGCGTCCGGCGCGCGCCTCCGGTTCGACACCCTCTATCCGGCGTTGGGCTCCAGCAGCAACACGGACCTGTTTTTGTCTTTGGGAGGTTCTCTCTCAAGTCAGGGATGCATTCCCGTCGATTCGCATCAGATGACGAATGTGGAGGGTCTTTACGCTGCCGGAGACGTGGTGCAGGGCCTCGATCAGATCAGCGTCGCCTGCGGCCAAGCCGCCATCGCCGCAACTGCCATCCATAATCGGCTACGCGATCTTGACGGCTTCGGCGATCCCTAGGATTAAGGAAGATCGACGGCCTTGGCAACCTCCATCACTTCGCTCCAGGCTGGAAGCGAGCGCCGATGCGCGTTGCTTTCCGCCAGACCAGATGGCACTGATAACGGCCTCCATCCCGATCGATGACCAGCTCGAACTTGTCGGGTATGTCGAGCGAGCTCTCAACGTCGAGTGCGGCCCCTCGCGAGGACATGTTGCGGACAACACAGCTGATGGCACCACCATTGCCAAATCTAATGGTTGCGGCCTTCAACACGCGGGATCGAAATTCGTCGCGCTTTTCGTCCATCGCGTAAAACCAGCTGTCACGTGCTCCTAAGCTGGAACTTTTCTCCTAAAATTCATTCCTCTGCAAGTTCCGTCTTTTTGCAATGCGGAAAAAAGGTTGTCCGCTGCGCCGACGTTAACTTTTGTTTCGCTCAAGCCAGGAACCGGCGCAGCCCTCGATTGCTTACAATGCCATACGTTATGTAGGAGATCCGATCATGTCCGTGTTCCACAAATCATCGCAGCGCTTGGCAATCGCCAGCCTCTTCGCAATGACGATTGCAACCTCGGCATCCGCGGCCCCGTTGGCACCGAATTCGCCAGCCGCCTTGGCGTTTGGACAAACTGCGGCGAGCCAATATGCGCAGCCGGTCCACCTTGTCTGCGATGACTATGGCAGATGCTATCGGTCACGCCGCTATGTTCGAACTCCTTATTATAGTGGCGGTTACTATCCGGGCAGTTACGCTTATGCGCCCGGCTTCGGCTTCGGCTTCGGCGGACATCATTACGATGGCGGCCATGGTTTTGGCGGTCATGGATTTGCTGACCACGGATTCGGAGGCCACGGATTCGGAGGTCACGGGTTTGGAGGTCACGGGTTTGGAGGCGGGTTTGGCGGACACGGCGGCGGTCACCACGACTGAATTGGTGCGCGGTCACTCGGAGTAGGCGAGTGAGCAATGAGTATGGAGACTTCAGCGTGAACGGGGTCGGGCGAAGCTCACAGACGGGCCGGAGTGGAGACACTCACTCCGGCACGTTGCTGAGCTTATTGAGATCGTCCGGGTCTTGGGAGCTTTTCAGAAGTTTTCCGACCATCTCGTAGGAGCGTGTAATTTCAGCCAGGCGGCTCATTTCCCGCGTGGTGGCGACGTTGGATTGTTCGAGGGCGCCGCTGACGAGGGTCACTTGGCCGAAGCCAAGCTCGATCGGCGGTTGGTCGGTTCGCAGCAGACTTTCGCCGGCCGGTTGCAGGCGCTCCCGGTCTGCAAATCTAACCAGGCGAAGCTGACCCAAAATGGCTCGCTTGGTGCTAACGGTACCATCGCTGGCAATGCTGACCTCGCCGTCTTTCGAGGGAATTTGGATTGGGCCGCTCTTGCCCAAAATCGGTTGGCCCGCAAGGGTGACGATCTGTCCTGAACTGTCGATCGTCAGGGCGCCGGCTCGTGTATAGCGATCACCTTGCGCGGTTCGAACAACCAAATACCCCTCGCCTTGAATGGCCACATCAAGTGGGTTGCCGGTTGGCTGGAGCGCGCCCTGACTGGAACTTCCGAACTGGAAGCGCGGATCGACCAGGGATAGCGGACGCTCCCTTTTGCCTGTCTCATCGACTCCTTTTTCGGGCTTCAGATATTCCCGAAACGCCAGCTCGCGCGCCCGAAATCCTGTGCTGTTCGAATTGGCAACATTGTGGGCGACGACGTCAAGCTTGCGTTCAAGCGCGATCAGACGTGAGAGGTGAATAAGCGTGGTTTCGCCCATGTCCCCGACCCCACTTGGCCGAATCAGGCTCACACAATGTCAAGAAGCGCTGGACACTGCAATAGATAGACGTCTTCAGCAAAGCAGACGCGCCCACACTTGAAGGGCACGAACGGGTCTGAACGCAGCCGCCTCATTTCCATCGAGCCATTAACGGCCGGCAAGTTGAAGTTCCGACTGCGCCGCGCTGAAGACGGCATCGAATGCCCGGCACTTGGTCACCACCCGTTGCAGCAGCTCTTTCGACCGTGTTGAATCGCCCCGATGACCTTCATAATCGCCGACGAAGAAATCGGCTTCGCACCCGTGCTTGCCCGTATCGTCGTTTGTCGCCAGGGCGGCGGAGACGACTTGTTCCGCGTCAGATGTGCCGAGGTAGAGATCGACCACTTTGCTGGGCCAAAGGTCCCGTTTAAGCTTGGCGGCATTTTCTGCAAATTCGTCATCGTCCCGATCGTGCGCATGCAAGCGGGCGATGTGAAGCCAGATGACGGAGTAGGGATTGAGCGGCCGCAAGCGCACCGCGACTTTGAAATCTTCAATGCTGGCTTTGAAATCTGCAAGAAAAAGATGAGCTTTTCCCCGTCCCAGATAGAGCGCGGGGTGACCGGGATCGCTCTTTAATGCGCGATCAAACTCATCGAGTGCTTCGCCGTAACGGCCGAGTGTTGAAAGCGCATTGGCGCGGTTCTCCCTGAACTTGACATCATTTGGCGAGAGAGCAATAGCCGTATCGAAATCGGCGAGAGCCTGTTCGGCCTTCCCATCGATGCTCATCAACACGCCGCGATTCTGATAGGCGTCAGCAAATTTCGGCTGCAGCATAATCGCTTGATTGAGGTCGCTGAGTGCTTTTGCACGATCGTTCTTCTGGATGTAAGCGACCGCCCGACTATAATAGAGCTTCGCTGCGTCGGGACGCTCTGCGATTGCCTGTCCGTATGTCTCTATGGCGCGATCGACTTGCCCAAGGCGCGCAAATGCGCCCGCCAAATTCATGAGAATGGTGGGGTCATGCGGGACGAGCTTTTGCGCGTAATGAAGATCTTCGATGGCCTGATCATACTGGCGTTCGGCAACCCAGATGAGGGCGCGATAGAGATACGAATTCGGAAACTCCGGCAACAGGACAATGGCTGAATCCAGATCGGACAGCGCTCGCCCCCTCACCTCCAGTTGCTCGTAACTGGCGCCCCGACCATAATAGAGCATTCCTCGTTGAGCCGCCGAAAGATTGCTCTCCAGTAGGGCGCGATCAAAAAGCCCAATCGCGAGCGCAAATTGTCCACGCATCTTGGCCTCAAACGCCGCGCGGCCCAGCTCGAGCGTTGGCTCCTGAGCCGTCACCGGGCCGATCGTCAAAAGACCAAGAATGAAAGCCAGCAGGATGGCCAACAAACGCGACATGATGACAGCCTCGTGTGAACGTTCGCCAGCCTAGCACACTGGGCTAGTGACAAAGGCGTCCAGCCAACCGGGATTTCATCGGAGACTCGCATGCCGGAACTCGCTCCGACCGGCCTCTCCCTTCCAGTATAGTAGCCTCGCAGCGGCCGTCCTGACCAGAGGCTTGTTAACCTTTCGTTAACCATTTCGGACCAAACAGAAACTGCTCAACTCATTCTGAGGGGATTCGCGATGACGGGCGCGGAAGTAATCGCTTCGGCCGAAGACGCCCTCTTTACCGTCGTTCTCGTGTCCGCCCCTCTGATGGTGGTGGGCACCATCGTCGGAGTTCTCGTGTCGCTCTTTCAAGCCCTGACGCAAATTCAGGAGCAAACGCTGATTTACGTTCCAAAGATCGTAGCCACGTTTCTCACGTTTCTCATTGCGCTCCCGTTCATGGCGGATGCATCTCATCAGCAGTTCTTGCGCGTGATGACGCGCATCTTGGCTCCCTAGATAAACGGCGGTCAACCCGATCCGCTTCACCGCAAAGCCGAGCGTCTCAAGAAACTCAACTAAGGCGTCGGGCTCACTTGTGACCTTTGCCTCCTTCAGAATTACCCTGGCATGGTTCGGTGCGAAATCCGAGAAGCTGCGACCAGATCAGTAGCATTTGCCGCTCGAAGACGTGGAGATCGCGCAAGGGATCCTGGATGCCGCGCAGGAGAGAGCCGAGGCTGTGATCGAGGGCCGATCGCGGAGCGTGCCGGATCAAGGTTCTCATCGCAATCGCGGCTGCTTGCCTTCCCATTTGCCGCGCGTGGAACGGATCATCGAGCCTGCAAGCACGCTCTGCCCGTGCGGTTGCGGCGCCATGACGAAGATCGGCGAGGACGTCAGCCAGCGCCTCGACGTGATCCCGGCGCAATGGCGCGTGCTGGTCACGCGCCGGCCGAAATACATCTGTCGCCGCTGCTCGGGCCCCGTCGTGCAGGCGCACGCACCGGAGCACGTGGTGCCCGGCGGGCTGCCGACCGAAGCGGCCATCGCGCACGTGATCGTCTCCAAATTTGGCGACCATACGCCATTTTACCGTCAGGCCGAGATCTATGCGCGCCAGGGGATCCGGCTTGATCGGGCGACACTGGGCAACTGGTCCGGCCGCGCCTGCTTCCATCTTCAGCCCATCGCGGACCACATGCGCCACCACCTGGCCATGGCGGATCGGCTGTTCATGGACGAGACCAAAGCGCCGGTACTCGATCCGGGGCGCGGCCAAAGGAAGAAAGGCTACATCTGGGCGATCGCCTCAGACGACCGCGGCCATAGCGGTCCAAGTCCGCCGATCGTGCTGTTCCGATATGCCCCCGGTCGCAGCGGTGCCTTTGCTGAGCAGCTCCTCGACGGTTTTAGCGGACGCTACCTGCAATGCGATGCCTATGACGGTTATGACCGGCTGACCGAAGTTGCTCGGCCACAAGGGCCATGGACGCTCGTGCATTGCTGGAGCCATTTGCGCCGACGCTTCGCCAAATTGGTACGCAACAGCAAGTCGCCGATCGCTGAGGCCGCCGTTCGGCACATCGCGCAGCTTTACGCCATCGAAGCCATGGTGCGCGGCTCATCGCCGGACATCCGCTTGGCCGCGCGCAAGGAGCACTCGCTGCCCATGGTAGCCGCGTTAAAGTCGTGGTTCGAGAAACAGCTGTTGACGATCTCCAGCGGTTCGACGCTCGCCGAGGATATCCGCTATGCGCTCAATCATTGGCAGGGGCTGACCCGCTGTAAGCGCGATTTTCTCCGCACGGTGACGCCCGCGCTTTTGACGGATGGCCTTCGTATCGAGGGCGGCATCTGACCCGTTCAGGCAGCGGCGGTTTTGGGGAAGTTGAAGGGCAGCAGGTCGGTAATATCGGCGTCGTCGGCGCGCTGAGGCAATTCGGTGAGCACGTGGCGCAACCAGGCTAACGGCTCGACGCGTGAGGCGCGGCAGGTCAGCATCAGACTGTAGACGACGGCACTGGCCCTGGCTCCCTCGACGGTGTCGCTGAACAGCCAGCTCTTTCTGCCAGTGGCAAAGATTCTGATATCGCGCTCCAGGAGATTGTTGTCGATCGGCATCCTGCCGTCTTGCGTGTAGCGCGTCAGATATTCCCATTGGTTCAGAGTGTAGGATACGGCATCGCCAAGCTTGCTGTCGGGCAAGACCTTCGGGGCGATTTGATCGAGCCATTCCTTGAGGGCGTTCAGGACGGGAATGCTGTGTTGCTGGCGGAAGCGGCGAATGCATTGATCTGGCGTTTCGCCTCTGTCTGGTTTTTCGTCCCGCGCCTGCCTTTCAACCCGGTAAAGCTGTTCGAAGAACCGCAGCGCCTGCTCTGGCGGGCCGCCGCCCTTCTTCCTCGCCTTGAGGGCATCGACAAAGCGCCGTCGGGAGTGGGCCATGCATCCAATGTGGGTGGCCCCTTCCAGCGTGCGCCATGCGGTATAGCCGTTACTCATCACGATGCCACGGTAATCGCCGAGGAACGCCTGCGGGTGGATCTGGCCGCGGCCCGGCTGATAATCCAGAAGAACGATGGGCTCGTGACTGCCCTGGCCGCTGCGATAGGCCCACATGTACGATGTGCTGGTGGCTTTTTTGTCCTTCTCCTTGAGGACCTGAACCGTCGTCTCGTCGCCATGGATGAGAGGTTGCAATCTGAGCCGCAGCTTCAGGGCGTCTGAGATGCGATGCAGATGCTTCTCGCTCGAGCCGATCACCCAGTGACCCAAAGCGCCGCGGCTGACAGGAACACCTGCGCGTTCGAAGGCCTGCGCCAGACGGTAGAGCGGCGTGCCATCGACATATTTGTGAACCAGCGCGAACGTCAGCGTTGAGGCCGTGGCAACGCTGCCCGGCAAGGGCTGCGTCGGCATCGGCGCGGTCACGACAGGGGCATTGATCCCGGTGCGATCGCAATGGCGGCACCCATATTTGAAGCGCACATTCTGTAAAACCTTGGCCTTCACCTCGATATGAAGTTGCTCGGTGACAGTCTCGCCCATGCGATGCATCTGGCCACGGCAGCAAGGACACGCCTTCTGATCGTCGGGCAGGTCATACTCGACCCGCTCACGCGGCAAGTTCGCCGGCAGCGGTCTGCGGCCGCGCTTCTTTCCCGTTGTGATTTCGACGGGTGGCAAGCCCGTGTCCGGAAGTTCGGCGATATTGTCCGTTTCGCTGCCGGCATCATCCTCATCGGCGGCCTGCTCGGCTTCATTGAACAGACGGTCGACGTGCTTTTCGCTGCGCGGCGCAACGATGCAGGCGTGCCAGCGCCAGTTCTTCCTCGAGCCTGACGACGCGCTCCGTGAGCTGACGATTCTCCACCTGCAGCGCAGCAATGCGCGCCAACAGCGCTTCGACACTCGGTTCGCCGGTTCGATTCATCGGATTCTTGAATCTGAACCGTACCGACGCGTCAACCGCTCAACTCGAGAGCTCAGCCCGCAACCTGATATTGCCGCACCGGATGGCGGACCATCGCATCGATATCGATGCCGTCAAGTATCCAGTGCAATTGCTCGGTCGTCAGCGTGACGACCGCCTCCTGGCGGCGCGGCCATCGGAACTTGTTCTCGGTCAGCCGCTTCAGGACCAGCACAAAGCCGGACCGGTCGAAGAACAGCAACTTCATCCGGTCGCAACGGCGATTGCAGAACGCAAAAACCGCCGGAGCGAACGGATCGAGCGCCATCGTCTCCTGGACCAGAACCGCAAGGCTGTTGATGCCAGCCCGGAAGTCGATCGGCTCACGGTGCAGATAGACCTGCAGGTCACCGCCCAGTCTGAACATGGCCCAGGGCTCCGATGATCGCAGTCAATGCATCCACATCGCCGCATTCCAGCGCGACCTTCACGCCGTTCGGCAGCGACGCGCTCACTTTGGCCGGAGAACAAAAAGCTGTAGTCCCCTTGGGTTCCGACCCGCGCACTTCATCGCAAGCCGCCGGCAAACCCACCATCGCCACGCTGCTCCCCCGCGACAGGGCGCGATCGGAAGCCCCCTCAAGTTGAACCGGGATGAACGCCGATGGGGAAGACCGCGGGAGAGACCTGGTCGCGGTGTGCTTCTTGATCCATTTCCGAAGCAGGTTCGCGTTGACCCCGTGTTCGAGCGCAAGTCTCGATACCGAAACGCCAGGCTCAAGACAACTCGCGACAAGACGCTCCTTCGATGCTGCCTCGTAGCGCCGGCGACCGTTCCGACCAACAAGCCTGACCCGCAGTTTCTGATCTTCGTCTGCCATCACAAGGTGTCCACCTATTTTGGTGGACACCTCATGCATCAGAGCATTCAAAAGCAAAAGGTGCAGGGAAATTCGCGCTTACGACCCGCTTCCTCGAAGACGGGCGTCTCGAGCTCGACACCAACCCGGTCGAGAACGCCATCCGGCCAGTCTGCTTGACCGGGAAAAACGCTCTCTTCGCCGGTCATGAAATCGGGGCAGAAAACTGGGCCTTGCTCGCGTCGATCGTCGCCACCTGCAAACTCAACGACGTCAATCCGGCCGCCTACATCGCCGAAACACTCGAGGCGATCATCGACGGCTATGCCCATAGTAGAATCGGCGACCTTATGGCGTGGCGCTTCCGCAAGGCGTCAAGCCAGCTTCAATAGGGCCCAGGCTGAGCGCTTACCTACGTTCGTAGGATTTTGCCGGACCCGCTCGATCTCCGCCTGTTCTATCTTCGGCGCGATCGAGGATACCACGCTCGTCGTTATCCGGTCCTAAAGCTCGAAGACGTCGGTCAATTCGCCGTCGATCCTGTCCGCCTAAAGATGGGCGCCGCTCGCCGCATCGATCAGCTGACCGGTGATGCGCACCACCCGGCCACCGGCTTTCCGGAGGCTTCCTTCCAGCACGTAGCGCACGCCGAGTTCGCGGCCGACCGTTTTGATGTCGACCGCCTTTCCCTTGTAGGTAAAGTTCGAATTGCGGGCGATCACGAACAGGGAATTGAAGCGTGACAGTGATGATGTCTTCCACCATGCCGTCGGCGAAATACTCCTGCTCGGGATCGCCGGACATATTCTGGAACGGCAGCACCGCGATGGAGGGCTTGTCGGGTAAAGCCAGAACCGCTGGCGCGGCTATGCCCGAACCGGATTGTGCCATGGACGAAGCTCGATTGGTCAATTAAAGGCGCCAAACCCGCATCGCATCGGCAATATTCTTGAGGTTCTGTGGTCCGAGGTCGTCACATGCGATGTCGACCTTGCCCCGGATCTGCCGATAGGTGTCATCCGAAATGCAACCCCTCCAGGTTCGGCAAGACTCTCTAGGCGGACAGCAATGTTGACGCCATCGCCGAAAATGTCGTTATCATCTAAAGTGATGTCACCAACGTGAATGCCCATGCGAAATTCGATCCGTTGATCCTGCGGCACGGCGGCATTCTGCTCGGCCATGCTGCGCTGGACATCAGTCGCACCGCGCACCGCATCGGCGCTGGCAAACTCCACCAGCTACCGTCGCCGGTCGTCTTAACGATCCGGCCACGATGGGAGGTTATAGCCGGCTCAACTAGGATTTTTCTGACAGCCTTTAGCCGGGCCAATGTGTCTTCCTCGTTGGCCCCCATCAGTCGGCTGTACCCAACGACATCCGCCGCCAGTCGCCGGTCCACACGCTCGGTCGTCGAAGAAACGCCCCCCAGATCATCCGCAAATTCAACCACATAATCAAAGCACGGGGGCTAATCTTGGGCAGGGGCAACGACAGTTATTTTCAACGGTTTCAGCGGAGATTGTCGGCTGGCTGATGTTGCGTCTGGCGCCTTTGATTAATTCAAACTTCCCAACTGCCTCGAATCATGCGCTACGAACTCGCCGATTTATGCCCGCGGACGAAACGTTGTAGCAAGTAGTGTCAAGCGATGTACGGTCCAAACGCCGCCGCCAGGATCAGAAAGCTTGGCATGAGGCGCATGGACCAAAATCCCTCCTAAAAGCAATAGGAGTGATCCGATTTGCCGTAGTAAGTCGAACGATTCTGAATATGATCAAACGGTGTCGTCGGCGAGTGACGCGCTACGACGGAATCACTGCCAATTAGCTTCGCGTCAATCACGCATGGCTGCGCCCGATAAATCCGCATCCGAACTTCCGTGCTGACGCTCGTATCATGTACCAAATTTGGCGGCGTCCCGAATTCTTTCACGCTATCATCATGAGCGCAGACGCGGAAGACGTCGCTCCCGCGTCTTGATTGCACTGGAGTGTTCTAACGATCCAATTCGTCCGTTAATGGCGATCTTCGTGCCGATCAGGATTGTGATCTGAGGGATGTCCGCCCCCCTGATCTCCGTGTCCCCCTTGAATTACGACCGCGGGAACTCCGTGGCCCTGACCACGGGTTTGGACCCCGTGATCGTTGTCGCCATGGACGACGGCCGCGCCATGGCCGTGCCCCGCGTCGCCGTCATGATGCGGTCCCACCGTAACCCCGCCCGGACCTACCTCCACTTGAGCTTGAGAAACGGCGGGTGCGAGCGCCAACAAGGCTGCCAATGCAAGCGGTTTAATATGGCGAAATCTGTTCTTCTTCATCGATAACCTCATGCCTTGAAACGCCAGCCCACGTCCGACGTCATTGGAGAGAAGAGCGGTTGGCGGTGATTTCGAGATTACCGGGCTACATCCCCTTCATTCCCTTCATCTTGGCGTGGTCACCTCCACTCATGCCGGGCATTTTGTCCTCGCTGCCCATCCCTTTCATACCCTTGTGTTCCTGCATTCCGGACATGTTATGTCCCTTCATTCCTGACATCCGGTGCGTTTTTTTCTTGGCCTTGATCTCGGTAACATCCGAGCCATTTTTCAACGCCTGGGCCGGCGTCGGTGACAGCGCGTTCGCCGAAACGACGGATGCCAACAACGTTAGGGCAGTCACCATTGCAATTGGTTTCATTGTAAACTCCGTTTGCTGGTCAAAGTGCGTAATTGCAACAATCCGTTTAACCTATGGTTCCAACAACGGGCGGAGCGCAGGGTGTTTCGGTCTGAAGGACCGCAAAAGTTTCCCCATCACCTCCAGTTGTGGTCGTTAGATTTCAGCCGGTCTTTGTGGTTTTGGTCTGCGATGAGCCTGAAAATTGTCCTGCGGTGCACAAAACAGGTAATAGCCATCTCGCTTCATGGCGTGAACCGCGGACTTAGTCCGAAAGGCCTGACGCGCGCCGCTACCTTTCAAGATGCAAAGGAACCGCCAGGCAGGTCCCAGGAGTAGGCTGGGAATTGTTTGATGAGTTGGTACAATGGCGTAGAAATCGCGCGCGAACATGCTCGCAAACAACAAATATGCAGGCTGGGATGTCGGATGACATGAGATGAAACGAACTCCCTGCTCAGTCGGCATCGCGTAAGTCAAACTCGGCATATTTCCTGGTCAACGAGGATGCGCGCGGCTTCAGGTCTTATTTGATGGCGCAGGCCGGCCTGTCGACTTTCCTCACGCAACCGTTAACTTCCACTGTATTGCGCGCTACGAAGTCGCCGATACCTGAGGTTGGGTAGTTGGTGCTTCCACAGGTGGAAGATTGCCTTACATCGGTTGGCTCGCGCGCAACAGCCGCACTGGGGATCCCTTATCGCAATAATACTGAAAGAAAGGGCTCGAACGCATGCAGGTAAGTGACAAGGCGTCACTTAGGGACATAGCCGTTCTTAGGGCGTCGCAAATTCTCTATCGGACGCAAAGGGTGCCTCTCGCATAGTCGTGCTCAAGCGACCATAACGAAGGCATACACCTTCGATGTCAACAAGCGAAAATGGGCGACCATTCTGGTGAAGGGCTTTGTGGCGGGCGCTGTTCGCGATGTGCGCAAATGTAACGGAGCAGTAAATGCGCTTCTCGAGTTATGAACTCTGGGCGATTTCGACCCGAACTTAGAAAGTCAGTGGCGGTCTCGTTGCTCCGTTTTGCATCTATTGGTAAGGGCAGATCGCAAACCGATGAATTCGCTGCTGGATGGACGCAAAAGAGGGCGGCATATCTTACCAAAAGCCCTTGGTGCCGCCCGGAGCGACTGCGCTATGTTCGAAACGAAAGCCAAGTTGAAAGACACAGAATTAATTTTGCTATGATCGTGGTTCGTGCTAAGCTTTTCGAGTTCTTTACCGCAGACTTCCGGTAGAACAATGCGCCTAAGAGAAGCGTTGGAAGGCGCCGAAGGCTTCCTGATTCCTCAAGCTGCCCAGATGGATTTTAAAGCGCGAAGCGATTGGCTGTTTCGAATATCGGTCCTTTGGACAATTTTCCTCGCCGGTGCGCTCATAGTTGTCTTATTCTATGGAGGATGATAAGATGCAATTGGCGAGATGCCGATTTTGAATTCCCGCATCCAAATAGTTTCGGGATCATCAATTTTTCCTCATTACATGTGCATAATTAGCAGACGGCTGGGCCGACGGCTTCGGGTATTATGAGTTCGCTTTGTGACGAGGATGACGAGCAATCAAACAAGTTAATAGTCGCTGCGGCAAAATCATTCAATCACCCGATCGACGCGTGTGAGGAAAGAATCCGGAATTGCGATGCCAAGCGTCTTTGCGGTTCTAAGATTGACTGAGAGCTCGATCATCGTGGGCTGCTCGACCGGTAAGTCGGCCGGCTTCGCGCCGTTGAGTATCCGCTTTACGTAATAGGCCGCGCGTCGGTAAAGATCGAGCCGCGGCGGACCGTAGCCCGCGAGCGCCCCGGCGTCCGTGAATTCAGGGAACGAGGTAGCGACCGGCAATCCGCTGTGTAAGGCTAACGTCATGATCCGCGTGCGCATATCAAGGATCGAGGCGTCGTTGATGACCAGTAGCGCGTCCGGACGCCGGTCGACAATGGTGCCAAAGACCTTTTCAAGTTCCGTAGGAGCCTTGAGTTCGGCAGGCTCAATCGTCACGCCGATCGTTCCGGCATAAGCCCGAATCTTATCGAGCATGGCCGGGTTTGACGGGTTGGCAGGATTGAAAAGGGCCGCGATCACTCGCGCCCGAGGGATGATTGCACGCAGGATTTCCAATACCTTGGGGGTCAAATCCTCGCTCAAGTTGGCGATACCCGTGGTGTTTCCCCCGGGCCGCCCCAAGCTGGTGATGAGTCCGGCTCCCACCGGATCGTTGATGGTGCTCATAACGATCGGAATGGTAACGCTCGCGCGCTGAGCCGCACGCACCGCGGCGATGGTCGTCGCGACGATCACGTTCGGATTTTGCTTCGCTGACTCGGCGGCAAGCGCTGGAAAGCGCCCATAGTCACCCTCCGCCCAGTATATGTCGAGAATAAAGTCCCTTCCTTCGATCAAGCCGTTGTCGGCGAGCCCCTGTTTCAGGGCATCCACGAATATGTGGCTCGATTGCGCTGCGCCACTGCCAAGCAGCGCGATACGCGCGGGCCTGAGCTGTGCGTGCGCCGTTAACGGCCAAACCGCGGCAGCGCCGACAGACAGGATAATTTGACGTCGGTTCATTCGATCATCTCAGCAGCGCGAGCGAACAGTGTAGGTGGAATTTCGATCCCCAGTGCCTTCGCAGTGGCGAGATTGATTATCAGCTTGAACTTGGTCGGTTGAACGATCGGCAAATCTGCCTACTTGGCGCCCTTGAGAATGCGCCCGGCATAGACGCCGACGGTATGGTGCTCCTCGGCAAAGCTGGCGCTGTAGCTCATCAAGCCATGGTCGACGACCGGTTCGGGCTGATGGAAGATGGCAGCGATTTTGCCGCGCCGGGCGAGGTCAACAATCTGCTTGCGGTGCTCTAGCAGGAAGGGATCGGGGTTAACGATGACTGCGCTGATCCTGTCCTGCGCGAGAGCCTGGAAGGCAACTGCAATGTTGCCGTCTTTGCTGGCCGTAACAACCACCAGCCGCTTGCCGAGCCCGTCTACGGCCTTCTTCATTTCGTTCGTGTCGTGCGCGGCATTGATGTTTGTGGGATTGACGAGCATGCCGTAAGCGTCAGCGTCCGGAACGACTTCGCGCAATAGCTCGAGGCGTTTCGACCCGAAAGAACTGGCGAGCGTAGTGGCGCCCGTGAGGTTGGCTTCTGGTCGGCTGAGATGGCTCACGATCTGAAGCGCAATGGGGTCGGCTCCAACAAAGAAGACAATCGGAATTGTGGTGGTCGCTGCCTTGGCCACGCGCACCGCCGGCGGTGCAACGTCACGATGACGTCCACCGGACGCTTGAGGAACTCGGCCACGATGCCCGGCAAGCGTTCGTAGTGCCCGTCGGCCCAGCGGTAGACGACCGCCACATCGCGACGGTCGACAAAACCGCTCTCCTTCAATCCATCCTGAAAAGCCGTCACATATGCCGCCCTTTCGGCGGCGCTGGTGAGGCCAACAAACCCGATCACCGGAGCTCTCGCTGCTGGGCACGAAATAATAGCGACAAACATGCCAACGATCCGCCGAACAGAGCAAAAAATGTCCGTTTTTCCACATCCATCCTCATCCGTTAAGCCACATCAGAGTCCAACCTTTCGTGGCTCAATGCCAAACGCCATGCAAACTGCTGTGCATGCTTCTCGCCCCTGTCGGCAGGGGCCACGCAACACTCGCTACCTAGCGGATGCTGCTACTTACTTGCGCCGGACTTTCACCGGCCGGTCGCACCAGCTTGCGGCTGGCGCACTCATTCGATCACTTGGTCTGCGCGTGCAAGCAGCGTTGGCGGAATATCGATGCCGAGTAACTTGGCGGTCTTCAAATTGATGACAAATTCGAACGTCATGGGTTGCTCAACCGGGAGGTCGCGCGGTTGAGATCCCTTGAAACGTTTGTCCACAAAGTAAGCGGCTCGCCGATAAAACGTTCCGAGGCTGTCATCGTAGCTCATAAGCCCGCCGACCGCCGAGGGAGACGCGAAAATCACCTGCCACAAACCGCCATTCCATCACAAAATCTCTGCCTTCGACGTACCCGAAGTCGTTCATTCGTCTCAGAAACCCTCCATAGACGCCTCGTCCCGAGCGAGCTCGGCTTCGATTTTCCAGAAAGGGAGCGATCCTCTAAATGCGTCGCGCCTGCGTCCGGGCCACGCGCGGCAGATTAGCCGCCGCTCCACCAAGAGCCATAATGAACTGGCGTTGCTTCATCGCCAATCCGCTTAGGATATCCTCCACCCATGCGTAGACACCTTTTTCAACACAAGGGCAAGTGGTCGAATGTCGGAATGGGGTCTTCGATTCGGCAAGCTAAATCAAACGTCGCGTCAGACCAGAAAAGGACCATAGGAAGGGACACGCGCGCTGCAGATAGGAATGCGCGTTTAATCGCGCACTCCTTTGGATCATAGGGTCGGCTTTCGCACATACGGCCCACCGGTGTGATGCAAAGCGATCGCTGGGCCACCGACGGCGTCGTCTACTCCCCTTTCGGAGAACCCTCATTTATCTCTCTCCGGCATACGAACCTGAGAAAATGACCGCGCAGGCCCCCGGAGGATCGTGATGCGGCCGAATAGAAGGCGACCAACCTTGACATGACGTCGGCACAACACTGCGTGGAAACTTATTGGTTGCCAAGGCTCCGCCGTCATGTCGAATACCGTTCGGAGGGCCGGGCCACCGACGCGATGAAGAAAGTTGTTCTGGGCATATTCCTGGCGGCCGGCTCGGCCGCCGAGGGACTTTCGGCTGACTTCCGCAAAGTCGGCGCGCCTCAGGCCGTCGACTGGAGCGGCGTTTTCGTCGGCAGCCATTTCGCCTATGGCGTGGGCAGCTCCCAATATTCGTTGGCCAGCTCCGGGGCGCCTTCCTCGTCCGGATCGCTCGACCTAACGAATTCGCTCAACGCATTCAAAGGGACCGGTTCCTACGCGCTCGGACTGAGCGCCGGCTACAACTACGTGCTGCCTTCCCACGTGGTCCTGGGCATCGAAGGCGACCTCACCTTTCCCAACACGATCTCCGGGACAACCCCCGTCGGGGCCGTGCAGGGGCCGGCGACCCTGAAGGAGACCGTCCTGACATCGGGAACGCTGAGGGCTCGCCTAGGGTACGCGTCGGGGTCTAGGCTGTTCTATGCCACGGGCGGCTTCGCCTGGAGCTACGACCAGGCGACGCTCGATCCGTTCGATGGGACCGTGGGAGACAAGATCGGTTTCACTAGGCTCGGCTCCGCTTGGGGCGCCGGCGCCGAACTCGCCCTGTCGGCAAACTGGTCCGCGCGGTTCGAATATCTTCACACGGACTTCGGGACGAAGGAGAAAGCGTTCGGCGGCACGCAGCGACTGTCGTCTGACCTCGCCGTGCAGACCGCGCGCCTCGGCGTCAGCTACCGCTTCGGTCAGGACGGAAAGCAAGTGCTGCAGAACGGCCTGTCGCCGTTCGAAACCGACCAGTTCAGCATCCATGGTCAGACGACGTATCTGCAGCAGTATGCGGCGCCTTTCCGCTCGCCCTACACGGGCACGAACAGCCTCATTCCGAACCAGACCCGGCAGACCTGGGACGTGACGCTCTACGCCGGGTTCAGGCCGTGGCAAGGCGGAGAGTTCTGGGTCAACCCGGAGATCGATCAGGGGTTCGGCTTGAGCTCGACCTTGGGTGTGGCCGGATTTCCGAGCGGCGAGGCCTACAAAGTCGGATCCGCCGCCCCCTACGCCCGCATTCCGCGGGCCTTCTTCCGCCAGACGTTCGATCTTGGAGGAGACACGAAGAAGACCGACGCGGACATCAACCAGTTCGCGGGAACGCAGAGCGCCGACCGCGTGGTCCTGACTGTCGGAAAGTTTGCTGTCACGGATGTCTTCGACACCAACAAGTACGCCCACGATCCGCGCAAGGATTTTATGAACTGGTCGATCGTGGACACCGGCACGTTCGACTACGCCGCCGACGCCTGGGGCTTCACGTACGGCGCCGCCGTCGAGTTGTCCAAGGGCGATTGGACATTCCGCGGCGGCTTGTTCGATCTGTCGATCGTCCCCAACAGCACCGAGTTGGATCCGACGTTCTCCCAATTCCAATGGATCGGCGAGATCGAACATCGCCATGAGATCTGGGGCAAGCCGGGTAAGGTCGCGGTGACTGGATTCTTGACGCGCGGGCGCATGGGCCGCTTCGACGACGCCGTGGCGCTCGCGCAGGCGACGGGCGCAACCGCGGATACCGCGTTGGTCCGGCGCTACCAGAGCCGCGCCGGCATCAGCGTCAACCTCGAGCAGGAGATCACGAAAGATCTCGGCGTCTTCGCGAGAGCCGGCGTCGCCGACGGCTCCAAGGAGTCCTACGAATTCACCGACGTCGACACGACGGTTGCCGCGGGCCTCGCGCTCGCCGGATGCGCCTGGAACAGACCCAACGACACGTTCGGATTCGCCGGCGTGATCAACGGCATCTCGCAAGCGCGCAAGACCTACCTCGATACGGGCGGTCTCGGAATCCTCGTCGGCGACGGGCGCTTGCCGAACGCCGGTCCGGAGAAAATCCTCGAAACCTACTACAGCTTTCCACTGCGGTCGTGGCGTACAACGCTGGACTACCAGCTCGTCGTCAACCCGGCCTATAACCGCGACCGCGGTCCGGCGTCGATCTTCGGGGTGCGCATCCGTTCGCAGTTCTGAGGGCCTATCGCGGGCCACGCGGAGGAGGCGACGGCGGCGTGCATCCCGGCGACTGTTCGTGTCGGCGGAAACGGGCTGGGGAGCGGGATTTCAGCCAACACAGTCCGGGGCGCTGGAAACGACATCGGCGCCCCTAACGGCCGCTGTCTCTGACGAGGCGTGGTTTGGATTCCTCGCACGAATCCCGACGCCAACGAAGTCACGCCCCTTTGATAGAGGAAATAAAAGGCCGCCCCGGAGGGCGGCCTTCGTTTTCGCGTCGCTGCATCGAGCGACCGCCAGGCCGAGTCTGTTGGGGAGGACATCTCAGCCTGACGTTTCGCGAAAGCTATCAATAGCGTCGGTGGCCATGCCCACGCTTGATCACAACGGTTCTGTTGCCGTGCATGCCCATGCCGCGGTGCATGTCGCCTCCATGGTGACCGCGCATCTCGGCCCGCGCGCCGTATCCACCATGATGGCCTTTCTTGACGATCACCGTCTCGGCCGAAGCCGGCAATGCAAACGAGACGGCCAAGCCGAATAGCAAAAGACCAAGCTTCTTCATGTTCCAAGTCCCTCTGTCATTAGTCGTTACCCAAGTCACACATCATCTTGACGTTCCGCGGAGGAGTCCGGTTGCGACCAAATTACGCACGACTGAGATCGACTGATGGAGCGGTGCGCAGAGCAACCTTGCTTCGGTTCGCGCGTTTGGAGTTTCCAACCAAAGGAGACGCGCGATGCCGGACACCACGCAGATCAAGGAACACATGGACGTCATTTCATCCGACAAGAAGACCGTCGGTAAGGTCGATCATCTGGAGGGAGCCGACAAGATCAAGCTGACAAAACAGAGTTCCCCCGACGGCGATCATCATCACTTCATCCCAGTGGCCTGGGTCGCTCATGTCGACCAGCACGTGCACCTCTCCAAGTCCGGCGACGAAGTCACCAGCCACTGGCAGCACGAAGGTCGCAAGCAATAAGCGCCGCTCGGCCGACGAACGGGCGCTCATCAAAGCCGGCGTGGCGACAGCCGCGTCGGCTCCTAAAACACCCGAGAGTTTGCACCGAAATCAGCCGACAAATAGTTTCCGTAGGACGATCACGGCGGCCGCTGCGCCCAGGGGACTGACGAGCGTGATCAAGTAGCTATCGGGAAACGCACGATGCAGCAGGATGCCGGCTGAGCCGGACGACAACGCTATAAGCGTCAATAGTCCAACAACGAAGAAAACGCGCTGAACCTTTGACATGCTGCGTCGATCCGCATCCGGCGAACCTTCGATCGTCCTTTAATAAATCAACGAACCGGGCGGCCGGCGATGTGCGCCTCCGCTACTTCGCATCTTTGTCGTCGCGTAGTTCGGCTTGAGCAGCGGCGAAGATGATGTCCACGGGACGGCACCGATCCACGACCGTCCGTAGCATCCGGCGGCCGTCGGCCTTCTGTTGACTGTGGCTCAGGAACTCCCCGACGAAGAAGTCCGCCTCGCAAAGCCGCCTTTCGCCCTCGGCGCCTGCACTGCCGCTGGCGTTTTCGCGTACCCGGTCCATGTCTAGTTTTCCCAAGTAGAAGTCCAGGACCTGAGCCGGCCACTGGGAGCGATCCACCCTCGCCGCGTTGCGCTCAAGTTCCTCGCGATCCGGATTGCCCTGGTGAATGCGGGCTATGTGCATCCAGATGGCGGGTAAGGCATTCGTCGGCCTCAGTCTCGCAGCGATACGCAGATCTTCGATCGCTCCCGCGATCTCGTCCGAATACAGCCGCGCTCTTCCTCTCCCGAGATAGGTCGCGGCATTGCCGGGATCGATCGATTGGGCGCGGTCGAAATCGGCCAGCGCATCCTTGTATCGTCCCATCGTCATGTAGGCGCTCGCCCTGTTCGACCAGAAGATCGGATCGGTTCCCTTGAGCCGGATGGCCTCGTCGAAATCCCCGATCGCTTTGTCGGTGTCGCCCAGCAGGAGATACATGCCGCCCCGGTTGCTATAGGCGTCCGCGAAGTCACGCTGCAGGTCGATCGCCCGGTCGTAGTCCGATATCGCAGCCCGATAGTCCTGCTTCGCAATGAAGGCATGGGCGCGGTTGTAGAAGGCTTGCGCCGCCTCGGGATCGAGTCGGATCGCTTCCCCATAGCTTTCGATGGCCCGGTCCACCTCTCCCTTGCGTTCGTAAACCGATCCGAGGTTGTTGTGAATGAGCGCGCTGGTCGGGTTCAGTCGAAGGGCTTGCATGAGATCGTCGCGCGCCTTGTCGAATTCCCGTCGATCGCTCCACGCAAGCGCGCGGTAGACGTAGGAGTTCGGGAAGTCGGGCAACAGCGCTATCGCCGCGTCGAAATCGCCCAGGGCGAGATCGCGCAGTCCTAACGCGTCGTACGATACCCCTCTCCCATACAGGATGAAGCCGCGCTGATCGGGAGTGAATTGCTCTTGTTTCATGGCTTCGCTGAACAATTGGATGGCCAGCGGAAACTGCTTCCTGTCCTTTGCCGCGAACCCTTCCCGCGCGAACTCGCGCGCGGTCTGGGCGACCGACAGCGAAGCCGGCAAGCACAGCATTAGCAGGCTGCAGGCCACGAAAAGCAACCTCAGCCCCCTCCCGAATTTTTGGGTGTCGAACCTTTCCGCCTGTCCCCTGCCCTTCAGAGCCTCTTTCGTCGCGACCGCCCTCAAATCACGACGCGCCTGGCAGGAAAACTGCCGGCTACGCGCACACCACATTCCTCGCAGGAAAACACCCAGCCGCCGACCTCCGTTCGCCAGTCGCCATCGTGCGGACAGTTCGGGCATGCGACCCTCCCTCTTTCGTTTCCTACGTCGATCTCGATATCAAGGGCCGACTTGAGACGATGAAGGCGATCGACGTTGTCGTCCTCTCCCTCATCCACGCTAGACGACGTCGTCGGGCGCGAGCGCGCACGCATTGTTCTCGTCGGTCTCGATCTGCAGGGTTGCGTGTCCGATCTTGTGCTCTGTCCTGAGCAGCCGGGCCGATTCCATAAGGAAATCGTCGCCGGGATGTCCGGTAGGCATGACCAAATGACACGTGATCGCCGTTTCCGTCGTGGAGATTGGCCAGATATGCAGGTCGTGGATCTTGGCTACGCCCGGCCGCTGCAGCAGAAACGACCGGACGGCTTCCATGTCGGTTCCGGCCGGTGCCGCGCTCAATGACATCGCGACCGAGCCGCGCAGAAGGCTCCATGTGCTCCACAGGATGACGGCGCAGATGACCAGGCTCATTCCGGGATCCAGCCAAAGCCAACCGGTCCAGAGGATGAGCGCTGCTGACGCCACGACGCCGGCCGAAACGGCGGCGTCGCCTGCCATGTGCAGAAATGCCCCCTGAATGTTGATGTCCCCCTTGCGGCCGCTCGCGAACAGCATGGCCGTGGCGCCGTTGACGACGATGCCGATGGCGGCGACCACCATGACTGTCAGGCCGGCGACAGGCTCCGGTTCGTACAGCCGGAGTATCGATTCCCATCCGATGGCGCCGGTCGCGACGAGAAGAAACACGGCGTTCGCAAGCGCAGCCAGAATCGACGCCCCCTTCAGACCGTAGGTGAAACGGCCACTGGGCGCCCGCTTCGAGGCGACTGACGCGGCCCAGGCCACGACCAAGCCGAGGACATCACTCAGATTGTGCCCGGCGTCCGCCATCAGTGCCGTCGAGTTTCCGAGGTAGCCGTAGACGGCTTCTGCCACGACCAGGGCGGTGTTCAGCCCGATGCCGATGGCGAATGCCCGGCCGAAACTCGCCGGAGCATGGACGTGACCGAGCCCGCCGTGACCATGACCAGGATCATGATCGCGATCATGGTCATGACCGTGCCGGTCGGCGCCATGATCATGGCGGTCATGATGCCGGTGATCATGCTCGGCGCTGCCGACCGGGCCGGCGCTGCGGTGACCTGTTTCAGACATGGAGCACGGTCTCCTCGGCTCTCATGGCCTCGTCCTCGACCTGGATAGTCGTGTGCTCGATGCCATATTCAGCCTTCATCAGGTTCCGGGCTTCCCGCAGCGCCTCACGCCCTGCCGACATATCGGCGACGACGAGGTGGCAGCTCATGGCGTCGAAGCCCGACGTGACGGTCCAGACGTGCAGATCGTGGACGGCGACGCTTCCCGGAATGGCGAGCAGTTTCTTCTCGATAGCGCCGATATCGACGTTGGGCGGGGTACCCTCCATCAGAATGTGCGTGACTTGGCTGAGGAGCGACCACGTCCGGGGCACGATGAACAATCCGATGCCGGCACCGATGATCGGATCGGCAAGCGCCCATCCCTTCCACATCATGAGCAGCGCGGCGACGATCACGCCGATCGATCCGAGCATGTCGCTCAGCACCTCGAAGTACGCGCCCTTGACGTTCAGGCTTTCGGAGGAGCCGCTCGAGAGCAGCCACATGCTCACCAGATTGACGACCAGTCCGATGCAGGCGACGATGAGCATCGGCCCGCTCAAGACCTCGGGAGGCGACAGGAAGCGCTGATAGGCTTCGTACAGGATGTAGACCGTCAGCAGCAGCAGCACGACCGCATTGGCCAGCGCCGACAGGACCTCCATCCTAAGGTAGCCGAAGGTCCGCTGCGGGGTCGCTTCGCGGGCGGCGAAGCGGATCGCGAGCAGCGCCAGCGCGAGCCCGCCGACGTCGGTCAGCATGTGGGCGGCGTCCGCCAGCAGCGCAAGGCTGCCGGTCACAAGTCCTCCGATGACCTCCGCGATCATGTAGGTCGCGGTCATCGCGAGGGCCCAAGCGAGCCTTTTCGCGTGTTTAGCGCCGGCCGTTCCGACGGATCCTCCTCCGTGCATATGTCAATCTCCCGTCGTGGTCGTATTTTGGGCGCCGCCGTCCGGATCTTCGAGCGCCCGGCGGAGGTTTCGCTCGAGTTCGTCGAGCAGGAAGAAGCTCACGTCGTCCACCGAGCCGTGCCCCTTGGCGAACGGCTGCTCTAGGAGGCGGACGAGGTAGAGGACGTAGACGAACAAATACGTAATGAAGCCGAACAACAGCGCTGACGCCGGATCGCCTTCCGTCTTCAGCAGCAAGAGCAGCAGTACGATCGAGAACACCAGCGTCTGCACCAGCACGTGCACGGATGGCACGAACTCGACGCGCTGAATGGTGTAGATCCGGAGCAAGGCCCTCCGGATCACGTCTTGGTTCGTCCGGAGGCGGACGACGAAGTTCGCGGCCATGCCCATGCCCTCGAGCCGCCCCAGGATCGGCGTCAGCTTGGCCAGCTCATCGAGGGCGGGAGGAACGTTCTTGTGGCCGTTTTTGTGCCCGAGGCCCTCGCGGAGCCTCTCGATCAAGGCAAGCAACAAGAGCCGCGCCTTCCGCAGGTCGAAGGCGTCGTTGGTCTGCGCGAAGCAAGCCAGGTCACCCTCAATCGCCTCGATGGAATTCCTGAGATCGGCCGGGATCTTCTCCGCCTCCTTGTAGTCCTGGAGGATGCTCGACAACAGAAAGCCGACGATGAACACGGCGCCGCCGATGCCGCTGGTCAACAGGCCGTTGAGATCCAGAAACTCGAATCCGAAGTAGTGGACCGCGACTTTCGCCGCGCTCAGAAGCAGCACGACGACGCCCACGGTGAAGAACAGCCGGAACTTCTTCCAGAGGGAGATATCAGCACCACCAAAGTGAAGATGCGAGATGATCGACGTCGTCACCGTTCGATACCCTTTCCGAATGAATGAACGGGCGCGAATGTGCGTCCGTTCCAACGTAGTATCGCCGGCCGGCCTCCCTCGAGCTCCAATCCGGCGGTCCCGCCGGTGTTGATCAGCTTCATGTCGTCGACATAGGCGCTGAAGACACGGCGCGAATGGCCGCCGTGTTCGAGGTAGACTTGATGAAGGCATCGCTCCGCCCGGCAGATCGCTTCTCGCCGTTCGCAGGCGAAGTTCTCGAAATGCAACGACCTGAAATGCAGGCCGCCGGCCTCTATAGTGGTCGAAAAGTAGTGCGTCGCAGCGGCCTTCCCTCCGCATGGCCGTTGCAGGCGACCCAGGTCGCGACGGATGTCGGCCGGTAGAAGGTCTATGTGTTCGGAGGCATAAGGGCGTTCGCTTGCGATGCTGCCCCGACCCTCGGCGGTGCTCACCGCCGCGATCAGACCCAATATCGTCACTAACACCAGGAAGAGCCGGTCTTTCCTCATCTGCGCCTCCGCTGCTGAGCCGCCCTCAATCTTCGAACTCCACACCCAACCGCTTCTCCTTAACCCACGCGACACGACAGGCACGCCGTATTCCGTCTGCCGGCACCACAAGCGTGAATTCACGGGGAATGCCGAGAGGACTTTCGACCTCCAACATCGCGCCGTGATCGCTGAGGTTCCGGATCGAGCAATCGATGGCGGAGCTTCCGAACTCGACCGATCCCTTCTTGAGAACCCTCCGGCGCTGGTCTCCGCGTCGTTCCATTCCAGCTGCTCCGGCAGTCATGAATTCAGTCGACCGTTTTCTCGGCCTTCTCGCCGAGCTTGACGATGTCACCATCGGTGAAGAGGATTCCCTTGAGCTCCTCGCGCCACTCCTTCTTCCGCCGCAGCAGGAATTCGAGGTTCATGCCGAAATGCTTGAATTCCTCCTTCTGAGCGTTCGCCATGATGGCTTTAGCTTTCTTGTCCTTCTCGACCGACATCCGCTGTTCGTACCAATTGATCGCCTCGGCCTCCTCGATTAGCGACGCGATCATCCGTGCGAAGGTGCGAATCTCCTGCGAAAGCTCCTGCGGTGGTTCATGATATTGATCGAAGCCCATCTCATCGCTCCCTTTGTGCCAATCGTGGCTGCCGAATCCCGTCGCGCTCGACGGCTTTTCGGCCGGACGTCGCGCGAAACTCTCTGGTCCATGTCTTAAAATAGGCGACGGCGATCATGATGCCGATGCCCGCGATGCTGACGACGATCTGGAAGGCGAGCGCGTCGGAGACGAGGTCGATAGCGAAGTAGGCGACGAAGGCGAGGAATACGCCCACGCAGAAGACTTCAAGGGACCGCTCGCCGCACAGCCGAAGAGGCCGGAGCCACGGCGCGGACAAGAACGACGCCTTCTTTGGAATCAATCGCGAGACGACGATCGCAAGTGCCAAAAAATGAGCGATGCGGTACGGCGCCAAGTTCGTCTTATCGTTCGGGATGAACGCCGAGCGGACGGGTTCGGGGATCAGGTCCTGATGGCCGGTCCGCGCTGCGAGCGTTACGATCGCGGCGAGTAGGAGAAAGAGACCGGCAGCAGCGAAAGTTGTCCGCGAGTTGATGAGCGCCCTTGCCGCAGTCGCGCCCCCGACCGCGACCCACGCTCCGATGACGAAGAGAAATTGCCAAGCGAACGGATTGAAGTACCAGTGGCCGGCGGGATACGCCCGTAGATTCCATCCCCATGCCTGTGCGGCGACGTAGACGCCGGCCGAGATCGCCAGCGCGACGTTCGTCCACCTCATGAGAACCCAGAGCAGCGGTGGAAACGCGATCATCAATGTGATGTAGAGCGGCAAGACGTCGAGGTTCAGCGGTTTGTATTCGAGCAGAAGCTCGTGCTTCAGGAACTCGACAGGATCGCGGATGAGAAGCCGGATGTTGAATTCGTCAAGCAGGTGTGCGTGGCCGTACCGCTGCGCCACGTATCCGATCGTGACGACGTAGAAGACGAACAGCAGGATGTAGGCGACATAAAGCTGCCATGCTCTGCCGAGAACGCCGAGGGCGGCGGCGAGGAAGCCCCTCGCCCGCGACATGCGGGCGCAGACGAACGCCACGGTATACCCGGACACGAACACGAAAAGCTCTGCGGCATCGCTGAAACCGTAGTTTCGAGCCGTGATCCAAGCGACCGCATTGTTCGGAACGTGGTCGACGAAAATCGCCCAGTTGGCCAGTCCCCGAAACAAGTCGAGGCGGAGGTCACGGTCGCTGGATTGGACCCCGTTGGCTGTCATGTGGATGCCCCCTCGCCCGCTCCACCGCTGCCCGGTATTGAAAGGAGCCGCAGCGCGTTCATGGTGACCAAGACGGTCGCTCCGGTGTCGGCGAGGATCGCCGGCCAAAGCCCGGTGATCCCTGCGATGGTAGTGACCAGAAAGACCGCCTTCAGCCCAAGCGCGATCGAAATGTTCTGCCGGATGACGCCCATCGTCCGCTTGGATAGTTCGATCATGGCCGGCACATCGGCGACGCGTCCGTGAAGGACTGCGGCGTCCGCGGTCTCGAGCGCCACGTCGGTGCCACCGCCCATCGCGACCCCGACATCAGCGGCTGCGAGAGCCGGCGCGTCGTTGATCCCGTCGCCGACCTTCAGGACAACCTCACCCTGGTTCTTGTAGGCCTCGACGGTGCGCTGCTTGTCCTCCGGCATCATTTGCGCACGATGGTCTATGCCGAGATCGCGCGCGAGCGCCGCGGCGGTACGGGGATTGTCGCCCGTGAGCATCACCGATCGGACCCCGCCGTCGGACAGGCGACGCAGCGCCTCGACGGCATCGCTCCGCAACTCGTCCCGCATGGCGATGCAGCCGGCGACCTCTTGGTCGACGACTAGGACGGACACGGTCTTGCCTCGTTCGTTGAGCGCCTCGACGAGCTTTCTCTGGTCCTCGGCGAGCGGGACGATCCGTTCGGCCGCAGCGGGCGAGCCGAGGAAAACCGTACGTCCCCCCAGCGCTGCCCTGACGCCTTCTCCCGCCAGATTTACGAAGTCCTCGACCGGCTGCGGCCGAGCGCCCTTGTCCGAGCCCGCCTTAAGGATAGCGAGCGCGAGTGGATGGCTGGAGCCGCGCTCGAGCGACGCGGCAACGGACAAGATTTCGACCTCCCCGTGACCGAACCCCACGACGTCCGTGACCTTCGGTTTGCCTGCCGTGAGGGTTCCCGTCTTGTCGAAGCAGGCGACGGTGACGTCGCGCAAGCGCTCGAGGACGGCTCCTCCCTTCAGGAGCAGGCCCCGGCGTGCTCCGGACGCGAGGCTCGCGGCTATCGCTGCCGGCGTCGAGATCACCAGCGCGCAGGGACAACCGATCAGAAGGATGGCCAGTCCCTTGTAGATCCACTCGCGCCAGGTTGCCCCTGTCCAGACGAGTGGCGGCAGGACCGCTACGATCGTGGCGACCACCACCACGCCCGGCGTGTAGTAGCGCGAGAACCGGTCGATGAAGCGTTCCGTGGGCGCCTTTGATTCCTGGGCCTCCTCGACCAGCTTGACGACGCGGGCGATGGTGTTGTCCTGGGCAGCGGCGGTGACCTTGACCCGGAGCAGAGCCTCTCCGTTCACGGTTCCGGCAAATACTGCCTCCCCGGTCTTCTTGCGGACCGGCGTGCTCTCGCCGGTGACGGGCGCCTCGTCGACGGCGCTGTCTCCGGAGACGATGACGCCGTCGGCAGGAATGCGATCGCCGGGGCGAACTTGGATCAGAGCGTCGACGGACAACGTCTCGGCTTCCACCTCGCTGACTTGGCCATCGGATTGTTCGAGACGAGCGATCTTCGGGACGAGCTTGGTCAAATCCCGGATGCTCGCCCTCGCGCGACCCGCAGCAAACC
Organism: uncultured Bradyrhizobium sp.; assembly: GCA_964423245.1. GTDB lineage: Bacteria > Pseudomonadota > Alphaproteobacteria > Rhizobiales > Xanthobacteraceae > Bradyrhizobium. Next base: position 143,374 of record CAYREH010000008.1, read on the forward strand.
CCTCAAGAAGTTCGCCAATCAGAAATAGGAAAACGACAGTCGCCGCTTCTTCCGTCGCGCCGATGAAGACCGCGCCAACGGCCGCGATGGTCATCAGCATCTCGATCGAAAACGGCGTTCCGGCAAAAGCCGCCGAAAACGCCCGCTTCGCGATGGGGAGCAGCCCGACCAGCATCGCGAGCAGGAACGCCCAACTCTCGATGCTCGGAATGGCCTTTCCCAAGGCGAAGGCGACCGCCAGCGCGGTTCCGCAGGCAATGGTCGCGCGGCCCTTGTTGGACCGCCCCCACGACTCCTTGCCATCAGCGACACGGTGATCGTGACCATCGTGATCGCCACGATCCTGCTGATGCGCCGGCCCCTCTTTCCTCTGGGGCCGATCGTCCGCGACGACGTACCCCAAGGCCGCTATCTGCCGGGTCACGGCCTCCCGCTGGACGGCCCCGTCATGATCAACCGACACGCTGCCGCCAGTCACCGAGACTTGGACGCTCCTCACCCCGGGCATCCGCGAAACGGCGTTCTCGATCTTCGTAGCGCAAGCCGCGCAGTCCATCCCGCCGATCCGAAGCCTCATCTCTTGGGCAGCTTCGGTCATGCGTGGCTTCCCGCTGCAGCGCCGTCCACGTTGTCCATTTTAGGGGCCGGCGCAGAGTCCTTCCGGAACAGAACGTAAAGGGCAGGCAGCACCAGCAGCGTCAGGATTGTCGACGAGATGATGCCGCCGATGACGACAGTGGCCAGCGGGCGCTGCACCTCCGCGCCGGCGCCGGTCGCTATCGCCATGGGAACGAAGCCCAGCGACGCCACCAGCGCCGTCATCAGCACAGGGCGCAAGCGGGTCACCGCGCCTTCATGGACGGCCTCGAGCACGGACCTTCCTTCGTGTCTCAGCTTTTCGATGAACGCGATGATGACCAGGCCATTGAGCACCGCGACGCCGGAGAGTGCGATAAAGCCGACGCCCGCACTGATCGACAGCGGGATACCTCGCAGCAGCAGCGCCAGCACGCCGCCGGTCAGCGCCAGCGGGACGCCGCTGAACACCAGAAGCGCATCGGCGATCGATCCGAAGCTCATGAAGAGCAGCAGCAGCACCAGCAGCAGCGCCACCGGAACGACGATGGTGAGCCGCTTGGTCGCCGAGACAAGTTGCTCGAACTGCCCTCCCCAACCGATCCAGTAGCCGGCCGGAAGCTTGACCTTCTGCGCCACGGCTTCCTGCGCTTCCGACACAAACGAACCGAGGTCCCGCTCGCGGACGTTGGCCGTCACCACGATGCGCCGCTTGCCGTTCTCGCGGCTGATCTGGTTCGGACCTGGCGCGGAATCGACGGTCGCCACCGAAGACAGCGGAACGTAGCGGGGCTGCGCTCCGGCGGCCCCGGACACGGCGGTCTTAGTGATGATGGCCGAACCGGGTTCCTCGGCCGGCAAGGGGATCGGGATCGCGCGGATCGCCTCGATGTTGCCGCGCAGCCGCTCCGGAAGGCGTACGACGATGTCGAAACGACGATCCCCTCCGAACAGCTTCCCGACGCTCTTTCCGCCGACGGCGATCTCCACGATGTTCTGGACGTCGCCGACGCTGAGGCCGTAGCGCGAGAGGGCCCGTCGGTCGAGCTTTACTGTGAGGATCGGCAATCCGGCAACCTGCTCGGTCTTGACGTCGGTAGCCCCGCGGATGCCCTGGATCACAGACTGCACCTGCTTGGCCGCGCCCTGCAGCACGTCGAGATCGTCCCCGAATATCTTGATGCCGACGTCGCTGCGGACGCCCGAGATCAGTTCGTTGACGCGCAACTGGATCGGCTGCGAGACCTCATAGTTGCTGCCGGGAATGTCGTTGGCGGCCTTCTCGATCTCCTCGACCAGCTCCGCTTTCGGCTTCTCTGGATCCGGCCACTCGCTGCGCGGCTTGAGCATGACGTACCCGTCCGACATCGACGGCGCCATGGGATCGGTCGCGACCTCAGCCGTGCCTGTCCGGGTGAAAAACTCCTTCACCTCGGGCAGTTGCTGGATCCTCTTCTCAAGCGCCATCTGCAGATCGAGCGACTGCGTCAGGCTCGTCCCCGGAATCCGGATCGCGGCCAGGGCGACATCGCCCTCGTCAAGGCTCGGAATGAACTCGCCGCCCATCCGGGTCGCCGCGAAGATGCTTGCTCCGACGATCACCACCGCCATGATGGCCACGACGCCCCGGAAAGCGATCGCCCGATCCAGAAGTGGCAGGTAGACGCGTTTGGCGGCGCGCATGAAGAAATTTTCCTTCTCCGATACCTTGCCGGTGACCACGATGGCTACGGCCGCGGGCACGAAGGTGACCGAGAACAGTGCTGCGGCGGCAAGCGCCATCAGGACGGTCAGCGCCATCGGCGTGAACATCTTGCCTTCGACCCCTGTCAGGGTCAGTACCGGCAGGTACACGACCGCGATGATCAGCGTTCCGAACAAGCTGGGCTTGATGACCTCTGCCGATCCGTTGCGGATCGTCTCCAGCCGCTCTTCCAGGCTCAGCAGCCGGCCCTTCTCATGCTGCGCTTCGGCGAGCAGACGAAGGCAGTTCTCGACGATGATGACGGCCCCGTCGACGATGATGCCGAAGTCGATGGCTCCTAAGCTCATCAGGTTGGCGCTGACCTTCGTCTCGACCATGCCGGTGACGGTCATGGCCATCGACAACGGGATGACGCAGGCCGTGACGAGGGCGGCGCGGAAGTTGCCGAGGATCAGGAACAGCACGATGATGACGAGGATCGCGCCCTCGACGAGGTTCTTCTCCACCGTCTTGACCGTCGCCTCGACGAGATGGGTCCGGTCGTAGACCGTGCGTGCGACGACGCCTTCCGGAAGCGACTTGGCGATATCGTTCAACTTGGCCGAAACCCGCTGCGCCACCGCTCGGCTGTTTTCGCCGATCAGCAGCATAGCGGTGCCGAGCACCGTCTCCTTTCCGTTGAGGGTCGCGGCGCCGGTGCGGAGATCCTTGCCTTCGGCGACCTGGGCCACATCCTTGACCCGGACCGGTACGCCGCCGCGCGAACCGATGACGATGTCCTCGATCTCGGCGATGTTGGCGACCTGACCCGGGGTTCGGACCAGGTACTGCTCGCCGTTCTTCTCGATGTAGCCGGCGCCGACATTGGCGTTGTTGGCGGCGAGCGCCGTCATCACGTCCCGAAAGCCGAGCTTGTAAGCCATCAGCTTGCCGGGATCCGGCAGCACATGGAACTGACGCTCGAAGCCGCCGATCGTGTTGACCTCGATGACACCTGGAACGTTGCGGAGCTGCGGCTTGATGATCCAATCCTGGATCGTCCTCAGATCACTCGGCGTGAACTCCTTGCCACCGGGCGCCTTCGTGCCCTCCTTCGCCTCAACCGTGTAGAGGAATATCTCGCCGAGGCCCGTCGCGACGGGGCCCATGGCGACTTCGACGCCGGCCGGAAGCTGATCTTTCACCTGCTGGATGCGCTCGTTGACGAGCTGGCGCGCGAAATAGATGTCGGTGCCGTCCTTGAATACGACCGTCACCTGGCTCAGGCCGTAGCGGGACAGCGAGCGCGTGTATTCGAGTTTGGGCAAGCCGCCCATCGCTGTCTCGACGGGAAACGTAATGCGTTGCTCGGTTTCCAGCGGCGAATAGCCCGGCGCCTGCGTGTTGATCTGGACCTGCACGTTGGTGATGTCGGGCACGGCGTCGATCGGCAGCCGCGTGAAATTCCAGCCGCCGAAGGTCAACAGTCCCATCACGAAGAGGATCACCAGCCAGCGCTGGCGGATGGAGAATTCGATGAGGCGCTCAATCATGCTCGGCCTCTCCCTTGCCCATTTCCGCCTTTACGACGAACGAATTCTCTGCGACGTACTTTTCCCCCGGGGATATGCCGGCCCGGACCTCCACGAATTTTTGGTCGGAATCCCCGAGCTCGACGGGACGCGCCTCGAGCTTGTCGTCACCCTCGCGCACAAACACGACGCTCTTGTTCTCGAAGCTCTGGATCGCGCCAGCGCGTACGGCGACCGCGACCTTCCGCTCGGCCAGCACCAAACGAGCTGTCACGAACAGCCCGGGCCGCAGCCTTCCGTCCGGGTTAGGCAGAACAACGCGGGCGATAGCGGTCTGCGTCTCGCTTGCGCCGACGGGCGCCAGGTAGGAGATCTTGCCCTTGATGTCTCCCACGCCGTCATCCGGATCAATCAGGACCTCGTCCCCGATCCGGACGCGCCTGAGATCCTGACGGTAGATCGACAGGTCGACCCAGATCGTCGACAGGTCCGCCACGACGAACGACGGCTTCTGCTCGGACACGTATTCGCCGAGCGATATCTGACGGTCGATCACCGTGCCGGCGATCGGGGCCTTGAGATCATAGACCGTCAGGCTCTGGTTGCTTTCGATGGACGCCAGCAGATCGTCCTTGCCGATCACGTCGCCGATCCGCCGCTTGATCGCACGCGCGATGCCGGGGAATCGCGGCGTGACCTGGACGACCGTCTCCTGATTGGCGCGCAGCACGCCATTGAACGACAGGGTCTCGGTCAGGGTCGCCGGGCCCGCTTCGGCGAAGGTGGCGCCGGCGGCGGCCAGCTTGACATCGCTGATCACGATGCGGTCGGCACCGTGCTCGTCCTTCTCGGCGTGCTCGTTACCGGCCTTCTCCTCCTTGGCGTCCTGCTTCGCTACCTGTTGCGTCGCGGCGGGCACATCCTTTGGCGTCAGAAAGCGATACCCGAAGGCGCCGGCGGCGGCCGCGACCAATGCGAGGACGATCGCGCTCGAAGTTCTCATCGTGCGCTCTCCCGCGCCAGAGAGAAGGGATTGCCGACGAGTCCTTCGATCGTGGCAATTGCGACGTGGTAGTTTTGCAGTGCCTCCTGCTCCCGCAGACGAGCCTGGGTGACGTTGGCCTGTGCATCCAACACTTCGAGCAGCGAGAAGCGCCCGGCGCCGTAGCCCTGCTCGATCTCGTTTGAAGCGGCCTGCGCCTTTGGGATGCCGGAGTCGCGGAGGATCCCGAGTTCCCGCAGTGAGCCCTGAACGTTGTCGTAGGCCCGTCCGGCGACGACGATCAGCGTGTTGCGGTTCGCCTCGCGTTCCGCCCGCGTCTTGGCGAGGTTCTGCTGCGCCGAGAGGATATTGCCCTGGTTCTGATCGAAGATCGGGATCGGGACCGACACGCTGAGCCGCACAGCGTCATCATTGGTTTCGTTGTAGTGGCGCCATCCGGCCGAAAGCCTGACGTCGGGATAAGGCCTGAGCCGCGCCAGTAGCAACTCGGCATTGCGTTGCGCATAGACCGCATTCCACCGGACCAGTTGCGGGTTGGCGTCGATGGCGGCGATCACGGTCTGGAACGATGGCGCGCGCGTGGTCGCATCGAGCCGTCCGGAGACGGCGCCGAATTTCGGGGAAGTGTCGCCCATGAGCACCGCCAGTTCGCGGCGCGCGCTGGCTAGGTTCGCCTTGGTGCGCTCGCGATCTGCCTTCACCAGGGCCGCCGCAACCTCGGCGCGGCCGGTCTCGGCAGGCGACGACGCGCCGGCATCGACCCGGCGCTGAAGCAACGGCGTCAGCCGCTCAAGAGCGGCAACCTGCTCGTCGAGGATCTGGATCCGCCGCTGCAGCCCGAGCACGTTCAGAAACGCGATGGCCGTTTCCGACAGAATCTGCAGACGCACCGCCTGGCGCTCGATCGTCGCCCCGTTGACGCCGGCCTGGCCGGCCGCGATGCGCGCCTCGCGCTTGCCGAACAGCTCGAAAAGCTGGCTGATCTGTAGCGTCGTCTCTGCCGACTTCGTGCCCCTGTAGATGCCCGAACCGAAGGAGTTGTCCTGTTCGTAGGACAGTTCCGGATTGAGGAGCGCCCCCGCCTGAATGCGCTGGCCCGTCGCGATCCCGATGTCGCGTTCGGCGGCGGTCAAGCGAGGGCTGATAGCGAGCGCGCGCTGTAACGCCGCCCCAAGATTGAGGGTCTGCGAATGCGACGCCGCCGTCAGCCAAGGACTGACCAGCAACGCCGTCGCGCACGCGAAACGCGTGACGCACTTTGAAATCATGATGAAACCTGACGAAAGACGGAATCAGAGCGCTATGCGCCCAGCGGTCGTTTTCAGGTCAGGGACTTCGGTGGGGGCGGATCGAGACCGCGCACGGTGTCGGTCAGACGGGCCGTCGCCCGGATGAGGACCGCCAGCTGGGGTTCCATGACGGTCATGAGCTGCTGCGGAGGCGCTGTGACGGAAACCGCGAAGCAGCCATGACAGTGATGGTCGGCGATGGCACCGGTCTCAGGGCCGCCATCGGACTTGGTATCGACCATCCAAGCGACCGGGGAACCGGTCGGATTGGTCACGTCAAGATCGAGGCACCGATGCAGCGCACCCGACATCAGATAGGTCACGATCAGAAATACGGACACGATCCCGCGCAAAGCAGGGACATGCCTCAATCCCGATCTGATCCGACCAATCGTCAATGACCACACTCTACGTTCGCGAGTTAGGTAGCACGGGCACACTGCTCACGTCGACCCGCAACAATGTAACAATCCCAAGCATTCAGTTGCGAAGCATTCGCGGCAAGGTGGGTTATCGCTCGGCAAAGAGGTTGAGCACGTCCTCCATGCGGGCGACGTATTCACCGTCGACATGGGGAATGCACCACATGTCCCTGCGCCATGGCTTGAGGTCGTTCTCGCCAGCCGGCGGCGCACGGTTTCGCCCGACAGGCTGTCGTGATCGGTGAGATTGACCATCGTGTCGGCCAGCAGTGTCAGCGTCCAGCGTTTGCGGCCGGCGGCCGGCTTGGCGCATGCGGTCGCCACCAGCAGGGTCTCCTCCTTGCCGGTCAGCTTGCGCTCTGCGCCCGGACTTGGCTCCTCGCTCAAGGCCTGCCCCAGATTGCCTTCCACGAAGCGGCGCTTGGTCCGGCTGACAGTAGAGAGGCTGACGCTCGCGGTCCGGGCAATCTCCTCGCCGCGGCGGCCCCTAGGCCGCGGGTTACCCTCGGGAGAGGCGGGTGCGGGAAATCCGCCCGCCCGGATCTTTGAGGGCGAAAGCCGAATGGCTGGGCTACTCGACCGCGGCCGTCGTCAAAGCAACGGCAGCGACTTGGCGTGCATCGGCCGACGGTGTAGCCATCACCAGCCGTTCCATCGAGACCTCGCCGCTCAACAAGTTTAGTGACGTTTGACGCTTCCCATGACGAAAGAACGAAATTATCGGACAGAAGTGTCGCGCCGCGATCGGAAAGATGATCATGCAAATCGTCAGAGCTGCTGTTTAGTCCTCGATCTGCAACCTCACACGACAACGAGCAATACACCGCTCAAGCTGCTGCAGCAGTTCTATCGTGTGCAATGTCGCCGCCTCGCCCAATTTCCTTCTTGATGGAGGCAGTCACCGCGTCTCTGCTGCTTTGTATTCCAGCAAGGTCCTTGAGAGCCTTCGGCGCGGAAAGATAAACTACTCGCTTATCAGTGCTCGAGCTTTTCCTTCGGATTGCCGAGGTCTTCCAATAGTCTCGATTGGTTGACGATGAACGAGCCATTTACTCGCAAAGCCTCATCAACGGCACAGGGGAACCCTAGCTCGCGTTACTCTGGGCCATAGCGCAGCGCCAGATCCCGGCGCGAATGGCAGGTGAAGGCGAACTCGGACGGCGTCTTCCATCCGAGCCGCGAGTGTGGTCGTGCGTCGTTGTAATCGGCGCGCCAGCATCCGAGCGCGACGCGGGCTTGGGCCAGCGACGTGAACAGCGTCTCGTTCAACAATTCATCGCGCAGCCGGCCGTTGAAGCTCTCGATGAAGGCATTCTGCATGGGCTTGCCCGGCGCGATGTAGTGCCAGTCGACACGGCTCTGGTCGGCCAGCTGAGGATGGCGTTGCTGGTGAACTCGCTGCCGTTGTCGCTGACCACCATCTTCGGCTTGCCGCGCTCCAACACCAGCCGGTCCAGCTCCCGCGCCACGCGGGTGCCGGAGAGCGAGGTGTCGGCCACCAGCGCCAAGGCACTCGCGGGTGCAATCATCGACGGTGAGGATGCGGAAGCGGCGGCCATCGGTGAGCTGATCCGACACGAAGTCGAGCGACCAGCGGTCGTTCGGCGCCATCGCCACCGTCATCGGCGCCAGGGTCCCGATCGCCCGCTTGCGGCCGCCACGGCGACGACCGCAAGCCTCTCTTCCCGGTAGAGCCGGAACATCTTGTGGTTGATCACGTAGCCCTCCCGCTTGAGCAGAACGTGCATGCGCCGATAGCCGAAGCGACGGCGCTCCTGGGCGATCGCCCTCATGCGCTGGCGAAGGCCGGCTTCGTCCGCCCGGGTCGTCTGGCATCGCATGGTCATGCGGCCGCAGCCGATGGCTTTACACGCCCGCCGTTCGCTCATCCCGTGGGCATCCACGAGATGCACGACAGCTTTCCGCTTGGCCGCGGACGTCACCACTTCTTTCCCAAGAGGTCCTTCAAGGCCGCGTTGTCCAGCATGGCGTCGGCCAGCAGCCGTTTCAGCCGCGTGTTCTCGTCCTCCAGCGTCTTCAACCGCTTGGCCTCCGAGACCTCCATCCCACCGAATTTGGCCTTCCATTTGTAGATGCTGGCGTCGCTAACGCCATTGCGGCACAGATCGGCGACCGACACGCCGGCCTCATGCTCCTTCAAAATCCCGATGATCTGTTCTTCCGAAAAGGGGCTGCGCTTCATGCTCTGGTCCTTGTCGTGGGCCAGAGCGAACTTCGAACTGGATTAAGCCGCGGGGCAAGGTCACGAGGATCAGGACACCCCGAACCTGTGCACGGACCTTGAGTCCGTCAACGATGATTGGGGCCCGATCAGCGGACAACCATCAGGGCCATGCGGTCAGGATAGACCACAAGCAAAGGCCGGACAGATGACCGCAACGACCAAATGCTATAACGTCAGAAAAGCTGGAGCCATGTGGGTGTCATCCACAGTGATGGTGTGGATGGCGTCCGCTACCGGCATCTGATGTGCCAAAGTGAGTCGTTGTCAGATTCACTCAAAGGGAGCCATCCGCGATGCCCACTATGATTGTCGGTCCCGATCTTGCAAAGCACGTTTTTCAAGTCCATGCGGTCGATCCGGCTGGCAAGGTCACGATCCGCAAGAAGCTCCGCCGCTCGGAAGTACTCGAGTTTTTTAAAGGGTTGCCGCCCAGCCTGGTCGGCATAGAAGCCTGCGGCACCGCCCATCATTGGGGTCGCGAGCTGACGGCACTAGGACACGACGTGCGGTTGATGCCGGCGGGGTACGTCAAACCCTATGTTAAGCGCGGCAAGAACGATGCCGTTGATGCCGAGGCAATCTGCGAGGCAGTGACCAGGCCAACGATGCGATTTGTTGAAATCAAAAGTGCTGAGCAGCAGTCGGGCTTGATGCTGCACCGGACACGCGAGCTGCTGGTGCGGCAGCGAACAGCGCTGATCAACTCGCTACGGGGTCAGCTCGCCGAGTTTGAGCTGATCGCGCCCAAGGGAGTTTGGAGCATTCCAGACCTGCATGCGCTTGCCCAAGGCGCAACTCCCGCCGTTCTACCCGATGCGGTCCGCAGCTGCGTCGAGCTGATCATGGGCCAGATCGACGATCTTCAGACACGCGTACAAACGATAGAGAAGGCTATTCGAGTAGCGCACCGGGCCAGCGAGGTCAGTATGCGACTGCAAACGATCCCTGGCATCGGCGTGATCACGGCATCCGCAATTACTGCCACTATTGGAGACATTAAAGTCTTTAGGTCCGGGCGGCATCTGGCAGCTTGGATCGGGCTTGTCCCACGGCAGTCCGGATCCGGCGGCAAGGTTCATATGGGGAAGATTTCAAAGAAAGGCGATGCGTATCTGCGCAAGCTCCTCGTGCTCGGCGCCACCGCCGTGATCCGCTATCGCCGCAACAAGCCCCAGTTCGCGGCCTGGATCAACGCGCTCCTTCAGAGGCGTCCAGCGCGCGTGGTCACGATCGCGGTGGCCAACAAGATGGCGAGGATCGCGTGGGGGGTGATGAGCCGCGGCGAAACATTCCGCCAGGAAGCGTCCGCCATCGCATAAGCGGAAGCAGCCGGAAAGGGAAAGAAAGTTGCTGCCGAGTGGGATGATCGAATTGGTGAGAGCGACGACGACGTAATGGCAACCGGTCGAGACCGAGGATTGGGAAAACCCGTACCTGTGCATGCGCATCAAGCGCGCCATAGTGGCTGGGACCCGATCCGCGGACTACCATTAAGGCCCGCGGACCTGGGATCCGCTTCGATGAGGCCGGACCGATGACCGCACCCCGACCACCAAGTTGTCAGAACGTCGAAAAAGTTCTTGCCATGCGGACGCCATCCACCGATGCACAGGTGTGATCTCTGCAATCTTCTGCATTTATCTGCAACTCAAGGCAGAATTTTGCCGAAGTTTGCAGAAGGCAGGTCGGAGGTCTTATCTCTCAGCGGTTTGGTGAGGGACCGACATGGTTAGCAACAAGGAACTGGAGGCAGGGCTGAAGGCCATGGCGGATGACTTCCATCTGCCTGGTGGAGGACGCAAGAAGCTCTCGCGCCTTGTCGTCGGATACCTGTGGTGGTTCGATGCCGCCGAACAGCGAGGCATGAGTTGGCAGGACATGATCCGGGCGATGACCGCCGCCGGCGTGACCGGCAGAGGGGCGAAGCCGATCAGCGTCGGGACACTATCGTCGACGGTCTGGCGGGTACGCACGAAGGACAGAGAAGCGAGCGGCGCCCCCGAGCAAGAACGGCTTGGACAAGCGCCCATCCTGCCGATCGGACAACCACTGCGAAGCACAAAGAGCCGCGGAAGCCGCCAGACGCAGCAAGGAAGACGAAAGGCATCCCCGCAAAATGATGATGGTGCCCTGACCGATCGACCAGCGTCAAAGCGATCGGCCGGCGGAGATCGGCTAGGCCGGGCCAACAAGGATGTATTGGCTTTCATGGACCGAGCCCGAGCCGTCCGCCGCCGATCGGAGGACGATTAGCAACCGGCCGCGGCTCGCCGACGGCATGAACCGGACTGCCAGCGGCTTTCGGCCTTCCAAATCGGTTCTAGAGATACCGCCAAGACCAGGCGCTTCGCAGTTTCCGCTCCATCGGTCCGGCGGCGAAGCGCTCTTATTTCTCGCCGCGTTGTCGCTCAATCAACTTGGGAACGTCGGCAACATCGATTTCGAGGCGCATACCGAAGTCCTTGGCGGGATACCTTTCCGCGTGCGCGAGGACCTCGGGGGTCGGAACTACAAGTCGCGCCTGTCCCTTCGGGGAGAAGCAATTTTTCCCGCTCTTGATCCAGAAAGCGCACCCGCCATAACCGGACGCCGGTTCGTCGGCGAGATAGACTCTGCCTTTGCCGTTCTTGCCGGTCACCTTGCTCACGATAAAAAACAAGCGATTTGCATAGGTCTGTCGGATCACGGCGACATCGCCTTCGTTCGCGCCGGTGTAGTATTCTCTGATCTGCTCCTCGGTTTGATTTGCGCTCGGATCGCCTGGCCATTGGTCGCCGAAGAGCAGACGTAGCCCTCGCCCTCTCAGAATTGCCGATGGCATTTTCTTTTCATCGCTCATGATTCGTGTCCTGCTGCCTGCTCGTTGCATGAGGAGAGGTGATAGCGATGCAGTGGTGGCTTGGATAGTCTCGCGAATTCGGGAACAGTATGGAGTGCGCTTCACTCCACAGCGCGAGGCCGAAGCATTCCTTCCTTGTGGTCTGGAGCGATCAGAGGCTAATCCCTCTTGAGAAGGTAGGGAACTTAGATGGTTTTGCGAACTGCAGGAGGTTGAACGCAAACGCGAACCGGCTCACAATTTATGTCCCGCTAAGATTGCTAGTGAGTCGTCACGTGACCGACAAGTTTCCCGACGAATGGATTGACGAGATCTGCGAAGCCGATCCGCCTATAGACGATCTCGACCTCGAAGACGACGATCGCGTCCCAAAAGTCCCCCGCCGAGCCAGGAGGAGATTGACGCCGCATGCGCGGAACTGGCGCGGTAGCAATCGGCGAACGCCTTCCACAATATCGAGAAGGCGCTCCGTCTACGCAATGCTGACCCGGACTTCTTCCTCCAACCCCAGCTCAAGTTCCTTCACGACGCCTACGTGCTCGCCAAGTTCGCAACGAAAATCGGCACCGACCAAGTTCGTCTTGCCGATCGTCGCGACCAGTGGCCGGACGGCTTTGTTAGGATACCGACATCAGCCGGGAGGCGCTTGCGGTGTGCGTTCCAACGTGAGGCCGCTTTTACGTGTACGATAACGTCGGCGCAACTCTCCAGTTGACGCGACAAACGCGAAATGTCCAACATTCAAAACATTGCTGGGGGCACACGCTATCATGCACTATGGTTCCGACCGCCTTATCGCCACTAGGCGCTACGCCGATGGAGGAATCCCTCTGGCCGATTTCGTGTACGCCCGAAAGGATAGCTCGCTGTATGTCATCGAGGCGGAAGACGACCATGGGCCGAGAGCTGGTGGCCGCGTTGTCGAGATAAACGACGTGTTCACCTATCTTCAAAGCGTGCCGTGGCAGATGGCGCGCACGGTTATTAGGGGCGGCAAGACCTCGTCATGACCGTTGAACGGATTGGCCTGATCGAACTCAGGCACAAGGAACAAGCACTGCTCAGCTACTTTGCCGATCGGCTTGGCTTCGCGCTAGAAGGCAGCGCTGATCTTGGTGAACTAACTGATGATCAGAAGCTCAAAGTGCTAGAGGCAACCAAGGAAGCGGTAGCGTGGTGGCTTCGTGGCGACGGCGCAGATTGCGAAGCTATCTTGGCGAAACGACTTAGGCTGTACGTCGAAGCGCATCTTAGGCTGAGCTTGCTGGAACACCCGCTGACGCTCACCGCGTTCGATTGCCGCACGGCTTCTGCCCATATTCGACCGATGCGCCGAACACGCTGAACGCGGCATGTGGGCTGGAAGGTTGTCGCACCTTGGCTGTGCCACACTTGCATTAGTCAGGGCGGCAAGCCGGACGGTTGTTCGGACGACGCAGATACCCATCCGTCGAATAGCGGCCCGCTCGCGAATCGTGTCAAGACGTTCGACATTGAAAAGGTTCGGGACAGCATGAAACGTGTACTGATCGTCTTGGCCATCTCGGCATTCAGCGTGAATGCTAGGGCGCAGACAATCGATCCATCAATAGTGACTTCGACGCTTGGCGTGTCGCCGGAACATCTTTCGGTGAGAGCTTTCGGCCAGGGTCTTGTGGACGTGAAGTATAAAATAGCCGGGTGTTCCGTTAGCGTTACAGCGGCGCGAACAGGCTTCAAGAACGATCTAGTCAAATTGTTGCCTGCGATGCTGGCGAAATATCCTTGGATCAAGAACATCAAGGTAGCGGGTGGCTGTCCCGTCCTGGATATCTACGGCAAAGGTGACTACGACGACGCATTTATGTCAGCGATGTTCATGCGCGACGAAGTCGATAAGATCGCGTGGGACAAGGTGCGTCCTGACGACCTGTTTTCTCGGATATCGTTCGGTCGTTTTGAGTAGGGGATTGGCGTGAAGCAATCAGTTGTATGGACGGTATTTCTGATCGCGGCTTCGTGTCCGGCGCTTGCCGCTGAGGCTGACAATATCGTCAAGGTGAAGCAGGCGTGGCGAGCGGAGAGCGGCGAGACAGCCGAGCAAATCTTCGCCAAAGTCTCGAAGGTGGCTCACTTTGTTCCGAGAGGATGGGAAGTCGGTCAAAAGACCGACGTGGGCAAGCCGGTGATCTTCTCTTGGGCGAAGCACCGCGCCGACAAACCGGACGATGAATATACGATCTACTGGGAATTGGGTTCGGATGGCGCGATCAAAATGGGACCGCCTTACGCCAAACCAATGGAGTTGGGATGGCAGGCGTTCGCGCTCTCGTTGATTGCGAGCGAGGTTACCGATGAAGTGAAGGGCGTGAACCTCCGCTTTCTGCACGACCCCGCCAACTTCAATTTCGTGACAACCGCACAAGGAAAGCTGGGCGATCTTCTGAGGCGGGGTCGTTGCACTATCGGCGATCCGGTTGGAGTGGATTACTTGCTGAAGGTAGACGAGAAGCAGACCTCGAAAGGCGACCTGTGGCGCGTTCAGCTTTCGGTGAACTGCAATATTCCGGGGCCTCGCTATTTCACCCGTGACGGAGCAATCATATTCGAGAAGCGCGCGGGGCAAGATTGGGAGCCGCAATCGTTCTTTGCTAAGCGCATTGCCACCTACGCGCCCAGCTCGTGGTTTGATCGTGCTGCCCCGAAAGAGCAAGAGATATTCGAGTCGGCCCGAGAAGCTTACAAGGGCGCAGGCCTCCCGACGCGCGGGGTGCAATCGCCTTTTCCACGGTAGCGGACGGTTTCACCGATACTCAGGCGGTAGGTTCGCGACGGCCCGACGCAGCATGATTTCGATGCACCGAACGCAGATTAACTCGCCTTCCCCAGCCGGTGGCCCGACGACGGTCAGCTCTTCCGGCGCGAACTCCTCGTCGCAGTGATCGCATTGGACGCTTTCGTGCATACTCCATTTCCTACGCGGGAGGTGGGAGCGTGAATTGAAGGCAGGCGGGGTGCTAGACACCCTTTAGTACCCGGCTGGGCGGGCAACCTGTCAGGCTACGTTCCGATACGAGCGCTCGCATCTCACGGGAAGCCATCTACTCCAATGTCCGAGCAGTTTGGCAGCTTCATGGCGTGCGGAGCACGTTCAATATTGGATTTAGAGCAGTGAGGCGACAATCAGTGCAGTCCGTGTGCGTAAGAGGTAGTCTGTGAGGGCCAAAGTGCGCCGCACAAGCATCCACGATTCATGCCGCATTGCTATTGCGCATGCGGGGAAGCATTCCAAGTCCGATTCCGATGACGCCCATGAAATTCTTCGCCTGCAAATGGCCGCTCGCGTCATGCACATGCCGGCACGGCGCTTCATCAAGCTAGAGTTCCTCGTTTCGGACGCGATGTACTCGAGCGATTGAGTTCAAAATGTCGAGGGGGCAGCGCCGCCAGGTGCCTGAGAGCCACTATTGGACATTCACGTGGCAATTCGCGATTGAAGGTGGAAATCCCCGCCCGGCAAAGCCGGGCGGGGCGTGACTGAGCGTCTCTCAGTCGGCGCTCTTGCGCGGCCGCGACCAGAGCAGCGTGTAGCCTTCGCCGCCTTCGTCATCGAACAGGTTGGCGTAGATCGGCGAGTTGAACGAGGGGTCGTCGAGCTTGAGCGAGAGATAGTCGCGACCTTCCTCGGAGCGCTTCGACCATGCCGCCCCGATTTCGGCTCGGCGCACGTAGACGCGGTGGCTCGGAGCATTGTCGTTCGAGCGATTGGGCTCGGCGACGATGCGTACGCCCTTCGCCTGCAAGCTCAGCGTGACGATCTCTCCCTGAAAATCGTTGCCGACCTTCTTGAACGAACCGATGGTAGCCATATCAAGTCTCCTTGCGTTGTTTCGGACCGCGACCACCGCGGCCTCGATGGCGATGACCAGGCCGAATGACGATCGGCGACGCACCCGCTTGCGGGCCGAAGCAGCGCGGAGGACACCGGTGAGGCGACTTTCTTGTCTCGCGAGGAATGGGCGCCAGCCCAGGGGAAGAAAGTCGCCTCAACGGCGTTGCGGCTCAGACGGTCGAGGCGCAGCCGGTCTTCGGCCAGATCAAGCCATCAAAGAGGCGAGGTGTTCGCGTGCTGAACAACATAGAGAGGGAGACGTGACTGCCATCGGTCGTACGATACAAGAGGTCGGTTCGCTTTCAGGGGAGAAAGAGACGCCACACGCAGAAGGAACGAATCATTGCCGGGCATAAGCGTACCTGCAAGCAGGCTCCGATCTAGCGCGTAGGGCGCCGAGGCTTTGGGCGCATGATCATTGCGAAGCGCTGCGAGGAAGGCCCGCCTATCGGATCGATCGGACATCGCCGCGCGTCACGACCGAAGCAACGATCGATACGGAGGCGTAGGTTACACGCTGCTCTGGTCGCGGCCGCGAGCGCAATCGAGGACTCGGTCAAGCCGCTCCGGTCTCGACGGGCGCATTTCTGGGGAGACAGCAACCGGCCCAATGCAGGCCGACTTGATACAGACGGAGGGTCACGTGTGGGGGCGATGCTCGGCACAAAACGCGCGGTGATATCTCGGAGACCGTTCTTGCCGTAGCAGTCCGGCATGCGGCGCTATGCGCCGCCGTCGCCAAATTTCCAGACCGGGATTCCCATCCGCCTCGCCTTGTCGGAGAGATTGTCCTGAATTCCCGTTCCCGGGAATACGATGACGCCGATTGGCATCATCGTCAGCATGAGATCGTTGCGCTTAAATGGCGCCGACTTGGCGTGCTTCGACCAATCCGGCTTGAATGCGACTTGCGGAACCTTGCGGTTCGTCGCCCATTTGGCCGCAATCAGCTCGGCGCCCTTTGGTGAGCCTCCATGCAACAGGACCATGTCGCTGTGCTTGGCGTGAACCTTGTCGAGGCGATCCCAGATCAGATGATGGTCATCGAAGTCGAGGCCTCCGGTCAGTGCGACCTTGGGTCCGACTGGAACGAGCACCTCAGTCTCGGCGCGACGCTTTGCGGCGAGAAAGTCTCTGGAGTCGATCACCGCCGAAGTGACGGAGCGATGGTCGACAAGCGACCCGGAGCGGGGGCGCCACAGCGATCCGGTGTGGGTCTCGAATTGTGCGATGGCGTGCTCGCGGAACAGCTCCATGCAATTGCGGCGTTCGATCAACGAAAGTCCTTCCGCGATGAGCCGCTCCAGTTCGACCGACCGCACCTCAGAGCCGTCTTGGTCGTGTTGGCTCCTGCGCTGAGCCTGTTCGTTGTCGTCGAGCTGTCGCTCGATCCGGCCTGCGGCTCGATGGAACAGATTGACCGTCGACCAGAGCAGGTGTTCCAGGTCCGGCTCGATGCGGCTGTCGCTCAGGGTTGCCACGAAGGCATCGAAGATGTCGGCAACGGCCGCTGTGATCGTCTTGGCTTCGGGAAGCGGCCTCGGATCGGGTTCGTCGTTGAACGGTCGGTACCCGAAGAGTTGCAATTCGGTCAGAACGTGATGAAGCGGTGATGAGCCGTGCTGCGGTTCGAATTCGGTGTCGTCACGATCCGTCATGGGACGATGTCCTCGGTGGATTGGCCGCGACCATCGCGGCCTTCGTGGCGATCACTCAGACGGCGGGCGGGCCGGACCAGAACCCGAAGCAACGCGGAGGGCCGCAGCGACAACGGAGGATGGCAGGGCGCGGCTATTTTGCTTCGCGATGCAAAGGCGGGATGGACTTGGTCGATGTTGATTTGCGCGGTGGCCACCGCCGGCGGAAAATAGCCGCGATCCGGCCATTGCCGGTCCGGCCCGCTTGCCGTCCGATCGCCCTCTAGAAGGCCGGGGCGCGGCTGTCTCCGACGAGGTGGCCTCATGCTCATCGGGCTGTCGACTTCGATTGCGAAGCACAGATTCTCACGCCGTGATCGCGACGGTCGACGGCAAGAAGCGGGTGACATCCTCTGGCGTAAGCTGAATGCGCAAGGCTGCCCGGAGCTCATCGACGCCGAAGGTGCGCAGATCCCCGTTGAAATCGTCAAACCGGGGCGATAGGGCGATCGCCTCGATACCGGCGGCTCTAGCACGCTGCGCCAAAGTGGCTGCGACCGCTGCTCCGGCGGCATCGGCATCACGGGCGATGTAAAGCCGGCGCAGGCTGGTTGGCAGCAGCATGGCCGCAAGATGGTTGGCCGATAGCGCTGATGCCATAGGCAAGGTCGGCAGGGCACTGCGCAAAGAGAGCATGGTCTCGATGCCCTCACCGGCGGCGATGACGTCATGGGCCATGCCAAATCGGACTGCGTTGCCGAGCAGGAGACCCATCGCCCGGCGCGGCGTGTCGATCGGCGCCTTGCTCCGACCGGAAGGATCGAGCCAGGTGCGCTGGATGCCGGCGATGGCGCCGTCAAGCGTGGTGACGGCGGCGATCAGGGCCGGCCAGGTCTCCGTTGGCAAGTGCCGATCCGGCCTGTAGTCGCAGCGCGGATGGAAGCGAAGGCTTGTCGTCTCATGCAAGGCCGAAATGCCGCGCGTCCGGAGATATGTTTCGGCAAGCGTGCCATGAATGGGCTTTGACATGGCAAACAGGCGCCGAGCCGATTCCGACAAACCGATGGGAACGGGTGGGAACGGCGATTTAGACTCCACCTCGGTCTGCGGTAGACTGAGAAAACGCCGCGCCTCGGCAAGGACATCGCGGAATTCGACGAAGCCGCAGCTTTCTTTGATGACGTCGAGCAGATCGCCGTGTTCAGCGGTCGCGGCATCCGTCCACTTGCCGGCCGCTCCCTTACCCCCATGACGTGGGCGCAGCCGAACATACATGGAGCGGCCGCGCGTGTTGTGAACGTCGCCGACGACCCAATAGCGGCCAACGCGCCGCCCATTGGAAAGATAGTGCCGGCAGACGAGTTCGGCCCGCTCGGCCAGCCGGCGGGCGAGATCGGATACTTGGGCTGACATGACCATCCCACCAAAAAAAGAAGGCCCGCCGGTGCTGGCGGGCCTTCGAGACGACACTTGCTGCTTTGCTACTCGGCCGCGACAAGCGGCTCGTCTGTGAGAATTGCGTCATCTTCGGCCGCATGCTCTACATCGGGCATGGCCGCTCCGCATTCGCTCACTGGCGCGTCCTCGCCCGAAGCGGATGGCGAGATTGGGCCAGATTCAGACGTCGGTGATGTTGCGCTGATGGCCCGGCCGGGCGTGCGCAGCGGCTCCGGAAGCCAGCCTGAGCCGGCGAGGACTTCTTGCGCCCTCTCAGCCATCTCGCCCTTCTTCAGGTGCTCGATGAGCTGAGCCCCGGTGTCTCCCTTGACCTCGCGGACGGCCTGCAGGATGCGCGCCTTGGTCACCCGCCCGAGATAGTTGTCGACGGTCGGCGACCAGCCAGCGGCGGCAACATCGAGCTCGATTGCCTCGGCGAGGCGGTCGGCGTGGCTCAGCGCACGCGGACGCCGATTCCAGGGCTCGTACACCGCATTGACGCTGAGCGCGATGCAATGCGCGAACAGAGCATCGCGACTGTCCCGATCGAAGGTCGCGAGCGCGTCCCATAGTTCGGCTGATTCACGCGGCAACTGATCCGACCAGTGCTGGTGCCTCTCGTCGACGGCCTTGGCGATGGCGGTATCGCCGAGGCCCGGCGCCTGGCTGCCGAAAACGACGCTCTTCGCGTCGATGTCGAGGCAGGACTCGGATGTGTAGCGGTAGAACAGTTTCAGGCAGAGCGCATGCAGCGCGGCCAGGAACGCAATGTCCGGGTCTTTAGCCAGCGCATCGCGCAGAGCCAGCGTGCGAAAGGCCGTGAGCTCGGTCATCAAGCGATCCGGGATCGGCTTGATGCCTTCCTCCTGATCGGGCTCCTCGATATTTGCCGAGGCGCCTGTCTGCCCCTCGGTCGCGTCTCCGGAGGCAGAGGTCGCCGCTGGGGTGGCACTCGGCTCGGCGTCAGCTTCTCTCTCCGCCTCCGGAATTGCAGGTTCATCCTCGGGACGGACGTAGCCGCGCTCGACCCGCAGCGCGCCAGATGTGTCGATGCTGACGAAGGCACCCGCGAGGGAGATCTCGTCAGGATCGTACTGGACCGGCCGCTCATCGAGTTCGGCAAGGGCCGTCTCGATCTCGCCAAGGCGTTGATCGATCCCTTCGGGAAGGACGTCGACGTTGGAATGCTCCTGCTCGAGACGCTCGTACTCGGCGCGCAGCGCTTCGGCCGCGGCCTCCTCCTCGTCGGTCATCGCGACGGACTCGCCCGAAATGCGGCGCAGACCGTAGGTGTGGCCATAGGGAAAATCGACCGCGACCTCGACCCATTTCCAGCCTTCGGAGCGGATGTTGCCGGCCTCGCGCTCCAGCTTCTCGGCGACGAGCCGATCGAGCAGCATCGGCTCTTGCAGCCAACCGCCGCCGTCCTGCAGGAAGAGGTCCCGCATGATGTCGCCGCCGGCGGCCTCATAGGCCTCGATCCCGACGAACTGGGCACGCTTGTCGGAGGCGCGCACGGCGCCCTCGGTGAGGAGGCGACGGATGTAGTAGGGTTCCTTGTTGTGCGACCGCTGCACGGCCTCCCACACCTGCTCCTGGCGCTCATGGTCCGGATTGACCGCAAACGCCATCAATTGATCGAGAGTCATGCCGTCTTCGGCATAGACGTCGAGCAGCCTTGGCGAGACGGCGGCGAGCCTGAGCCGTTGCTTGACCACCGACACGCTGACGAAGAAAGCGGCTGCAACCTCCTCCTCGGTCCGACCCTTCTCGACGAGATCGCGGAAGGCGCGGAACTGATCGAGGGGCGCAAGTGGAACCCTCTGGATGTTCTCGGCGAGCGAATCCTCCTCTGCGAGCCCATCGGTCCGGATGACACAGGGCACCGGCGCGTTGCGCGCGAGCCGCTTCTGCTTGACCAGAAGCTCGAGCGCGCGATAGCGGCGTCCGCCGGCCGGGATTTCGAACATGCCAGTTTCCGCACCGCCCTCGTCGAGGACCGGGCGGACGGTGAGGCTCTGAAGCAGCGTGCGACGGGCGATGTCCTGTGCAAGCTCCTCGATCGAGACGCCCGCCTTGATGCGGCGGACGTTGGACTGGCTCAGCACCAGACGGTCGAAGGGGATATCCCGGGACTGACTGAGGGTGATTTTCCGAACAGCTTTTGCCATTGAATTTTCTCCGCGACGAGCGGTGAGAAACCTCTCTCGACCTTCTGACCC
The DNA here is from genome assembly GCA_964423245.1 of uncultured Bradyrhizobium sp. Taxonomy (GTDB): domain Bacteria; phylum Pseudomonadota; class Alphaproteobacteria; order Rhizobiales; family Xanthobacteraceae; genus Bradyrhizobium. The sequence goes on from CAYREH010000008.1 coordinate 164,131, forward strand.
GTCACGAAGCGGAGCGCCGCCCTCTGACTCTGAAGGGCGGCGCGAACCGGAGAAACCGCGAGCTGAGGTTCGTTACATGCGCACCACCGGGGTGAGGCGGTCGACCTCAGTTCACCCGATCGAGCAACTTTTTGGCCCTCGCCTCGAGGTCCAAGCGGGCGTCCTGGTGCGGCTTGTCGCGCGCCACGGCGGTGATGCCTTGGACGAAGTCGAAGATGCTCTCAGGCTTGCGACCCTCTTCGGCGAGCACCGTGTCGATGATCTTGCCGGTCTCCGACTTGCCGAACCCCCGCTTGCGCAGAAACTCGGTGCGCTCCTCATCCGTGCGCGCAACAATCCGCTCCCGCGCCGTCCTGATGCCGTTGACGAACGGAGTCGGCGAGGAGTTGGCAAAGCGCGTGAGCGCCGGCGCCGCCTCGTGGGCGAACCGGGACGCTGCGTATTTGGAGTGGCGGATGGTGATTTCCGCGAAATCCTCCACTCCCCAGAGATTGCGATTCTGGCACACGGCGCGAAGGTAAAAGCTTGCGATCCCAAGCGTCTTGGCACCGACCTCGGAATTCCAGCAATAGAAGCCGCGGAAGAAGAGGTCGGGCGAGCCATCCGGCAATTTGCCCGCCTCGATCGGATTGAGGTCGTCGACCAGGAACAGGAATACGTCCCGGTCGGAGGCGTACAAGGTCGTCGTGGCTTTCGTGACATCGACCCGCGGGTTGTAGATCCCGGTCGACCAGTCGAGCACGCCCGGCACCTTCCAGCGCGTGTCGCCAGTGCCATTGCCGGCGATGCGCTGCACCGCGGCCACAAGTTCTTGATCAAAGATGCGCCCATAGTCGGGGCTGGTGACCGCGCGTAGTTCGACGCGTCCGTCCTCGACCTGTAGCGTCTTGATTAGTTCGGCACGATTCGAACTTAGTCCGTACTGCAAATTGATGGCGGCGAGTGGTGCCGGCAGTTGTCGCAAATAGGAGGATGGCGCTCCGACCATCGTTGAGAGCTGGCCGAAGCTCCAATGAGTCGGCGCAAGCGGCACATCGTCGCCAGGCAGCATCAGCGTCAGACGCTCCGTGTCATCACGATGTGCTTCCACCCGGATCGCCGGGCTCTCGACTGTCCGAGTCCGGCTTCGCTCGGCACGGCCGCGCACGGCGGCGTGAAGCTCGGACAACGACAGGTACCGCTCATCCGCCGGACGAGAATACCATTCCGACGACACGCGAGCGACGCGCTCACCACGGCTCACATCCACGCGATAGCTGCCGCGCTCGCCGCGCGCGGCATCCAGAACATTCCGTTGGGTCATGGGGTATCTCCATGACGGGCGCCGCAAGACTCTTCACTCGGCTCTCAACCCGTCACGGAAACTCCGGCGAAACTCTTACTCTTATTTAGGCAGGCGCCGCGTACTGAGACCGTAGCCTTCCCGGATGTTGGCATGACCAACCCATTAGGTGCGGTGAGGGCCACGCGTTCGACGGCGATTATACCTGCCCATTGCGATCCCTCGGGTGGCGACTGCCGCCTGCGGCCACACAGCGAGCGACATGTTCCTGTCGAGTCTCTGCCGACTTCGACACAGCGTTCCGAACGTTGCAGAGGGAGCGCTCTTTGTTGCCAGACTGGACCTGCGGACAGTGCGGACGGTACGGACGGTACGGACGGTCGAATCGCATAACCCGCGCGCTGCCATTTCGGCTTATTCCGTAGAAACCTCCGTGCGCGGCACGTCCGCTTCTGCGATCGGCACTACGTCGTCATGCCGGCTCTGACCATTGTTGGTCCCGATCTCTGAGTTCGAGATTTTGACCATCCGGGTCCGGCGACGGTGGAGCGCCTTGCCGAATTCGACGACGATACCGCCCTTGGCCAGAGTGGTCTGCATGGCTCGCAGTGCCTTGCTAAGACGCGCTGGGTCCCGCGGCCACGTCGGCAAGCGGCTGACGCGCGCCTCTGTCCGATCGTGGCGATTCAGCTCCGACAAGAGCTCGGCCGCCGTGCCGTGCCAGGTGAGTCGCCCGAGCATGAACGCCCCAATGGCCTTGGCCACAGGCTCGCCGTCGATGAGCCCCTCGACAGTGGCGGAGATATTGGCGGCGAACGCGCGCTCAAAGCGGCCGGGCTGCGAAAACGCAGTCTCGCAGGCTATGGCCCAGCGCTGAAAGTCTGCAACACGGGAAAGCTGCGGAGCTCTTGCCCTATTGTTATTGGCAAGCCCATGTGCAGCGATATCGAAGATCGCGCCGAGAATGCGAGGAAGCGCACCCTCGAAAGCTGCCCAGAAATCGGACTCCGAGCGCCGACGCGCAGGATCAACACGGGGCAGATTGAGTACGATGGCGCGATCAGCGAGATCCGGCCGATCGATACAGTTCTCGATGCCGTTCAAAATGATCGGGCGAGCACCGTTGACTCCGAATTCCTCGCCGTCCGTGTAGTTCTTGCGCTTGGCGAAGCCGGCGCCGGAGGACAGCTGGCAAAGGCCGTCGCTGATCTCGGCGGTGATGAGGCTGATGTTGTCGAAACACACGATCGCTTGATTGTGAGCGGCGACGAACAGATCTCGGACGTTCGGGAGGCCGCGCAGTTTGAGCCGATGTGGATCGATCAGACTTCCCAGAACGCGAGTGAGTGTCGATTTGGCGGTCCCTTCGCCTCCGGCGAGGTAAAGAACGGGATGCGGCCGTCCCACCCGCAACATATCGAGAAGGAAGGCGACGACGAGCAAAAAGTCGGCGTCGGTAAGATTGACGAAAGGACGCAGCTCCTCGATCGTGCCACCATGCACGGGGTGCGGGAGCGGAAGCATTCCTTTGGTTCGGCGGAACCTGACGGGCGGCCTCTCTATCATCCGCCAGCCTCCAGCGCTGATTTCAACTGCCTGCCAGGAGTCGTCGCAAAGATCCAGATAGATCTTTTCATCCATTTCGGCGACACGAAGCTGCACGTCGCGCCGTTGGGCGTCTGAGAATAACGTCCGCGCTTTCACAAGGCGTGTCACCTCCTTGAGCTGCGCCTCTTTGGGAAGCCGCTCCTTGTCCTTCCAGAAAGCGTGCATCAGCCAATCCGTGTACTGTGCGCTGTCAAGCTGCAGAGTCTCGCGGTGACCGTTGATCACGATGTCGGCGAAAACGTCCCGTTCGGAGTTCAGGAAGTAGGTTGCGCTGCCGGCCAGGCGGACAAGCGCCTCATGATCAGTTTCGAAAGGCGACGAGTTGCGTACGGGGGCCGGCGCCGGCTCCTGCCGCAAGAGTTCAACGAGATCGTGCCAATCCAGCCTAACCTTGGCCAGGACTTGAACAATGCGGCTGGCTGCATTAGCGACTTCGCCGTTCTTGTCACTGGCCAAAAGCGGGAGCAGCTTCGCCAGCTGATCCATTACGCCCATTAACGCGTCACGCTTTTCAGTCATTTTGTAGCACTCTATGTTACACGACGGTTAAGCTAAGGGGTGTGCGATGCTGTGGACACCGGGCTTGCTCCCGCCGCTCGTTTGTAGCATATTATCCTGCGTTAGTCCGGAAGACAAGTTGCTCTATGAAGAAGCTTAACTCGGAGGAAATCCTCAGGATTCTGCGAGGGGCACGAAAGCAGAATCGTCTTTGGACGGAGGTCGCTCAAGCGCTTCGGGAATTGGAAGGCCTGAGTTCGGCCGACGAAGGCGGTCGTCCCTGGATCCAGCGCGCGGAGGCTGAAAGTGGATATTCGGCTAACCAGTTGCGCCGGATGGCAAAGGTCGCGGAGTTCCAGAGCTATCTGACCCAGGCTGAACCAGAACTCGCCAAAAAGATCTTGGAGAGACCGTTTTCGCACGTGGAGATGATCTCCAAGATCTGGCCGCTCGACGAAGAACAGGCGCGCGATCTGATCACACGCTCAGGTCACACGTTCCGTGATCTTCTCGGAATTTACGGAACGCTCAGTGAAAGCAGTGGTGGCACAGATCCGATCGCCGCCGGCAAGAAGGCGGCCAAGCAGTTTCGAGAGAAAGCGCTTGGCCTCATCAAGCGTGACCCCCGAAAGCTGTATGGCGGTGAGTCCGGACTGAAGTTCGAGATTTTGCGCCCAATCGTCCCGTTCCGATATGCATCGCCTGATTATTATGTTGTTGGCCGCGACGAGGGCAAAGTGGCACGGATCGACGCGGTTGATTGCTATGCGCTTTACGGCGGGTCGCAGAAGGATGCAGCTCAGCGTAAGATCATTTTGGTGGCGACCGAGTGCTCGTTCTTCACGCGATTCTGGATCGTCGTACCGGAGGGTGAAAGCGCAGACACGGTTCTCTGGGAGTGTGATCACCTGAAACTCGGCAATGTGGGAGTGATCCTGGTTGGAGTAGACGAACGCCTTCACTGGCCTCGCCTTCCTCTCGGCCCTCCTACCCCCGATCGCCGCAATCTCTGGACTGACTATGACAAGACCCGTTTGCGTCGCGATGGCGAACAGAACTGAGGGTGCGATTCGGCTGCCGTCAAAGTCGGTGGGAACTCATTCTTAACCAGGATAGCCAGCCGCTCTTCGAGGTTCGGCACGCCCTCTTGCATTTGTAACATATTATGCTACATTCCTGCCGACAGATCAGATGGAGTTTGAACATGGCGCCGATCGCACGTAAGGACAATTTCTGCCCTGCCCCCCTGTTCATGCAGTCTGCAAGCCGCACCTTGACGGCGACGCTGGACTTCATGCTGGACGGTCTCGAGCGAACGCTTGCGGCAAAACCGGAGACTGTTCGCCCCCTCGAAAACACCGTCACCATCGACGTCCGGTATCGCGACGATTCCGACGCGTTCAAGTTGCCGATCCTTATCAGCGTCGACAACTCCGCCTTGGGGCAGCAGATCCTACATGCTTCTCTTTCCGACAAGCTCCGCCTGAAGCCCTATCACGTCGTCGAGAACACGCTGACGCAGGCGCGCCTCGTCTTGCTGCTCGACGGCCTCGTCGTCGGCCAGCTCTATTGCTCGGACGGCGGCAAAAGCCTCAAGCTGGAAATCAAGGAACGGCCTGACGCGCGGGACATGGGCAACGCAGTGCTGGCGCTCGGTCGCCTTCCGTTCAACGTGCACACCCCCCAGGGCTCTGCGCCGGCTGACATCCATTAGCGCCGGAGCCGATGCCGACTGAAGAGCCCCGACACCAACACCGAGTGAGAGACAAGCCATGACCGAGCAGGAATACCCACCGATGATTTCGATTCATCTTGCGATGCCCGAATTCATCGACAGCGATGACATGACCATCGGCGTCTCGAAAAAGTGGCCGCCCCGAATTTCGTGTATCGACTTGGTGAGGGCGCCCATCATCATCGATTCCCCGCACGAGATGCCCATGCTCGACTATTTCGTGACGGACCAATACGTCCGGTTCATGGGCGTCGTTCAGAATACGAACGTCATTATGGATGCTCTCGGGGAGGCCGGCGAGCTTCGCGCTCGCTTCCATCGCCTTCATAGCGCCCTCAAGAATGACCACGGCGTCACGGCCGCATGTCGTAGCATCCGCGCGTTCCTGATCGGCGATGAACCGAAAGCGGATGGTTAACTCAGTCAGCATAAGCGAGATACGATCCAACCACCGAACTAATCTTGGCGGCGGGCAACAGACTGCTGAAGCGCAATCGACGATGAGCTCCGCTGACATGACCGACGATAACGAGAGCAGCATGTTCCCCAGCCTCGATGAGGGCGCTGCTGCCGAGATGGTCCTCGTCGCCATGCCCGAATACGCACGCGTTGACGCACTTGCGTGCAGGTGGCGCCGACAGGTTCGCCATCTATTGAAGCTCTAGCTGCATCTAGTTGAGGACATGACCATGAGCGATCTGTACTTCGCCAAACCGCGGTTTGACATAGACAGCCCGAACTACGAGCACCTTCAGAATCTCTCTGCCGGATATACGATCGACACTCCAGGCGGAAGCTTAGCGGGCGCACTCCAATACTACCGAGTCGAAGCGTATGCGCGAGAGGCGGATCGGGACGCGGCATGCGGCATGACCGCTCATCCGGATATCGAATACGTGCCGGTTGCCAGTGTCTCGACTGAAGAGTTCGAAACAGTTGGATGCGGACATGCCATTGGCCATGCCTATTTCGAGAAAGTCCTCGATCCTATTATTCGCCGGTTGGTCGAGCGTTTGAGCGTCAAAATAATGGACATTAGCCCGAACGCGGAGGGTTCGATCGCGGTCGAAGACCTGTCGATCGCGCGTACGCTCTACATAATCGAAGCCATCTCCCGTCGCCGCCACGTAACATTGGAGATCGACGGTATCGCCGTTTTCGAAAAGGAAGATCGTAGAACAATCAATGCCACGCGCACCTTCCTTAGAAGGAGGATTCATTTGCACCGACTGCCAACGTTACCGATGTGGACGGCTCACTAGGTCAGGAAGCGCCAGGCGCGAAGACTTTGGTCGAATTGGGCAACACAACGGCAATGAAGAATCAGATTCCCGCCTCCACCGTTGTACACGCAGGACTGATCAACTTGCGGTCGATTCAGGAGAGGGGCCGTTGCGCAGCCCGCGCGTGTTTTGACCTGCCGCGGCGGATTGCGTGCTCGGAAATTATCCGCATCGCCGCGCCCAGCGTCAAGTTGAAGGCCTGGCCCAACGGGCTCGACGATAACGATCACGACTGCGATTAGTCGAGGCACAGCGTCCCATGAACGACAACACGGATCCCAAATTCACGGAGCTCAAAGCTCGCCTGGAACGGTTGGATCCTCCGACCACAGCCGTGATCATCCATGATCAGCGCTTCACGACCGAGCCTGGTCGCAGCGAGATCGAAGCCATCCAGGCCATGCTCTCGGACCGCCCCCTCCAAACGCTCGATGTGCCGGTCGAATGGCTGGGAAGACTCTACATATTCGTGCCGCCGGATAAGCTCGTTCGGTACCGCAACGGCTTTCCCATTGTGATCCGAGGTGTCGAGCACGAAGATGTCGCGATCCGACAGAAACATGATCGCCATGACGGCGACCTGGTCAAGGCAGCAAAGCACGCGCTCGAGATCGAAACTTTTCGCCTGACCGGTCGTCAGGCCGGCGTTGAACTGGCCCGCAATACGCGCTCTCGCACCTTGACCCCGGGGGAAGCCGAACATCGGGCGACGCTGACCGTTGGCGTGGCCGCGTATCGCGGTGAGGGAGGGCCCAAATTCCTCGGGGACGTGCCCACGTTCGATAGGATCATGCGCCTCGTTCAAGGTCTGATCGACCGGGGCCGCCGATTGGTGAAGGCCTTCTTCGCCACCCTGGCGCCGAAGGATTTGATCGCCGGCGAGAAAGCCGACGTCATGGCCAGGATGCAGGAGCACGGGACGGAGATTCTGCACCACATCGAAGAGGACAACATCGCGCGCGTGCGCGGGGTGGCCTGGAACCGAGAGCGTGCGGGCCAATCTGTCAAAGCGATGGGGCATTGGGCGGAACGGGCGACCTGCGACCAGCCCATCACCGGCTTGAGCGGTAAGAGGCTCACCAACGCCGTCGAAGAGCGCATGACCGGTCCCGCGCTGATGAAGATTGCCATTGCGGGCGATCTGCAGCCCGCGGACGTCCATAAGAACCTGCTGATCGAGCAGGACCGCTTCGAACTTGGGCGTTTGATCGGCCAGCTCTCACGGGGACGATCAATCGAGATCGATTCGCACCAGGCGAAGATATTGCGATATGCGATCATCAAGCGAGGTTTCGGCTGCCTCGAAACCCAATCCGACGCCATGAACTTCCTGTTGGCGGACGCAGCCCTGACCTGCCGGGACATGGCGGCCTGGATGCAGACGCTCGACCGGATCGCTTCGACGGGCGTTATCGAAAAAATTCAGCCTCAAGCCGGGTAAATTACACTTTGGCCATCTAATCCCAAACTCTAGGGTTTTGGGGGCGCAAAGATCCATCCCGCAGCCGAGCCCCGGGGGCCGGTCTCAACGGGAAAGGATCGTTATGACGCATCACAAAGCTGCAATGATGAGTGGCGCCAGCCAACTCATTATCATGGCGAATGACAAAGGCGGGCAGGGTAAGACCCTGGCCTCGCTGCTCGTCGCCGACCATGCCCATCTGCACGATGCGCCCCTGGCCATCGCCCAGCTCGACGCCCAGCACCGACTGGCCAAGACGGTCGGTCGCAATGTCCTGACCATCCCTACGGTGACGCGTGAAGCGCGCCGCGATCCGACCGCCGACGCGCGTTCCTTCACGCCCCTCTATCACATGCTGGAGCGCGCGGGTGCCCGCAATACGAACTGCCTGCTCGACATCGGCGCCAACCAGGTCGGCCGGTTCGCAAACTGGGTCGGGATCGTCGAGCTCGACGAGGATCTCCACGCGTGGGCATTCGAGACCACGGTCATGATCCCGTTCGTGGCGGAGGGCGAGGGCATCCGTCAGGCTGCCGCGACCGCGGATGCGCTGCTGCAGCACTTCCCGCGGGCCAAGCTGGTCTTGATCCAGAACGAGCGCGACGGTGAATTCGCTCATCTGCATGAAGCTTCCGACGCCGCCGCGGTCTACCGCGCTTCGATCGAGCCGTTGATGGATCGCGCCACGCTGCTGCGGATGCCGGCCATCGCGGCCGGCTCGTGGCGTCCGTTCGAGGCTGCCCACTGCCGCCTCATGGACTTGCCGTTGATGCCCGTACGTAAGGTGATGGCACTGACCGGTCTGCCGTACCCGGAAAGCAAGATCTCGCGCGGCGAAGTGGCTGCGTGGACGAGTGAGGTTTTCGGCGAACTCGACCGCGTTCTGAACTGGGCAACGAGGGAGACGACCTGATGGCGGAGCAGCGCGATCTTTTCGATCTTGCGGCAGCGGATGCAGCGAACATCGGCACAACTACGCAGGCTGAACTTGCGCAGGATCTCGCCAAAGAGATCCTGCGCCACCCCTCGCAGTTCGACCCGAACCGGCTGAAGGTGCTGGGGTCCGACGGCCTTCGGCTCCTGCTGGCCGCGGTTCGCCGGCACGCGGTCGAGGCAGCCCCCCGGCATGGTGCGTTGCCCGAGCCGGTCGATAGGGGGGTGCAGGTGTCGTCCTGGCACCAATTGCAGAAGCTGGAGCCGAACCGCTGGCTCCGCGCCCTCGCCGCTGGCTTGGGGTCCGGGTTCTTCATCCTCGCGTGCGGCCTGGTGGCCGCGGCGTTCTCCTAACCAACAGCAACGAGAATCACCATGTCGATCACCAACCCCTTCATCGAAACCAAACCCATCATGCCCGCGATCCTGGGCGCGACCTTCGCTGCCGTCGTCACGCTGATCGCGGGACTCGCGATTCTCTTTTCGGCCGGTGCCCCCTATGTCATTGGCACCAATGGCGTCGTGCCGCTCAATCTGGAGATGATCGGCCATATCGCGGCGGAATTCCTCCGTGGAGATACCTGTTCTGCGGGCCTGACCAAGCTTATCGGGCTTGATTGCCGATTCCAGTACCTGGACCGCGTCCTTCAGGCGATTGCGGGATCCAGAGTGGCGGCAATCCACGCGGTGGCTCTGGGAGCGGCCTTTGTGGCATCATGGGCGACGACGGCTTACATGATGTACACGACAGCATCGAAGCGGGAGCGCCTCGTGACGCTGCGCGGATGGCGGCTGCTGTTCGATGGGGAGGGCCGCTCCTCCTTGCGAGCCGTGATCGCGCGAACCGGGCGGATTCTCAAGCGCGGCCTATGGCTCCTGCCCCATGTCCAACTGACGGATGAGTGCGAAGGCTACAATATCCTCGCCCTCGGCACGCAGGGCAGCGGCAAGACGTCGACGCTCCGCAGTTTCGTCCAGCAGTGCGAAGCCAGGGGCGACCAGATCTTCATCCATGAGGTCAAAGGAGATTTCACGGCGGGCTTGCCCGTCAACCCGTTCATTCTGGTGGCCCCGCATGATCGCCGCTCCGCCGCCTACGACATCGCGCGCGACATCAGGAACGAGAAGCATGCGCGAGAATTCGCAGCACACGCGGTCGCGAAGTCCGAACACGATTCGATGTGGGGAGATGGTGCCCGCGCTGTCTGGGCGGACCTGGTGATGACGCTCCATGCGGAGAATTCGGGTGCCTGGAACTGGGACGATCTCGCGTCGGTTCTCCTGTCGCCGGGCGAGACGATCAAGACAACGCTGGAGGCCGCCGGCAAGGGGAGCGCCAGCCGTCTGATCTTCGGCAGCGAGAGCCCCGAAGAAAACCGCACCACGATGTCAATACTCGTGACGATGTGGGTGGCGGCCTTGACCACCGTGTTGCCGCTCGCCGAAGCATGGCGTGAGGTACCGGCTGGGCGGCGTTTCTCGCTGCGTCAGTGGCTAGACGAGCCGAGCGCATATCCCCGCGTCATCGTGCTGCAGAAGTCGAGCGAGTATCCAGAACTGTCGGGTGCAATCGGCGGTTTTCTGATCGATCGGCTGATCGCGCTCGCCCTACGGCCCGGTCGCCCACGCAACCCCACGCGCAAGCTGGTGTTTTGCCTGGACGAATTGCCCGAGTGCGGTAACGGCCGCCTCTCGGGGCTTCCCAGACTTCTGAACACCGGGCGTGAGTTCGGAATCATGACATTGGTCGGGATTCAGGACATCTCTCATCTGGTCGAGATCTGGGGGGAGAATCTCGCCAATGTTCTCCTCGCCCGCTTCAGGATCAAGCTGATCCACCAGCTCGGCGCCGGGGATTCTGCGGACCGGATCAGCGCGTTGCTCGGCGAACGCCGCGTCGAATATCTCGGGCCGCCCCACCGCGATCAGGTCTCCGGCCGCTGGGTTCGCGAGACCGTTCGCGAGACGGCGCCGGTATGTCCGGCCGACCGCCTGGAGAGCGATCTTGGGGTAATCAAGAGGGGGCACCGCAAGATGGCGCGAATGCTGGTGATGGGACTGGGCAATCCCGCGATCGTGGACGTGCCGCTTACCGTGTGGCGCGATCGTCGCCCCGGCCATCTCCCGGCGCGGTGGACCGGCGAATAGGCGCTCCCGTTCATCCGGTACCTTACGCAACCAAGGGCCGCCGTCCAGGCGGCCCTTTTTTTGAGAATCTTTCGGACAGGCGATCTAATCCCAAAAACCGAGACTGGGTCGCGCGCTAATTGAAAGGCCTCCTTGGAGGCTTCTCTTGGTCGCGTCGTTCGCCATCATCCATCGGCCGAGCTACTACACTTCGCAGCCGTCGGCCTACTATCAGGCGGATGTCGAGGCCGCCGGTGTATGGTTGCGCGGCAACGAGAAGCTCGGCGTGATGGAGGGCTCGCCCGTTCGCGCGCGCGATTTTGATCTGTTGTGCGAGGGGTGCAACACAAGCGGCCGCAAGCTCGTTAAGACGCCCGCTTTCAAGCGCCGTGCGCTCGGCGTCGATATCACGCTGTCCTGTCCGAAAGCCGTCTCGGTGCTTTATGCCGCCGGCGATGACGAACTGCGCAAGACGATCGCGGAGGCAGAGGATGCCGCGGTCGAGGCCACTGTCCGGCTGATCGAGACGGAAATCCCCCTTGCCAGGAGGGGAAGGAACGGGGTCCGGCGCGAGTTTGCCGATTTTGTTTTGGCCAAATGGACCCACTCGGAGGCTCGGCCCGAGACCCATGCTGATGGGACCGTGCTGGCCTCCGTCCAGAGACACCATCATCTTTGCATTCCGTCTATTTGTGTTCGCAAGAGCGATCTTACGTTCGGAGCCGTTGACACGGCTGGAGGCATCCGAGCCTGGAAAAAATCCTTAGGAGGAGCCTTCAGGCTCCAACTCGCAACTGAACTGGAGCGGCGTGGCTTCGCCATCGAGCGCGTCGACGGCGACTGGCGCTGGACCGTCGCTGGCGTACCGGACACTGTCTGCAAGCACTTCTCTGCTCGAAGGTCCGCGATAGAGGCGGAATTGGCGAAGGCCGGGCTGACCTCGGGCGAAGCGCCAGCTCTGGCCGCTGCCATCACACGAAAGAACCGCCTGGCAAAAGATACGGTGGACACCGCCGATCGTATTACCAAGTGGCAGAGTGCCATCAACAAGCTCGGCTTCGATCCCGGCGCGATCGTTGAAGCGGCCCGCGAAGCCGGCCGCGAGTCCGCAGCGACCCGCGATTCCGCGACCGTCAACACGCTCATTCGCGAACGAACGGCGCTCCTTCCGGCCTCGCTCACAGAGGCTGAGGCAACCTTCGAGCGTCGCCATCTCCTTGAGGCCACGTTCAATGCACTCGTGGGCACCGGCGTGTCGGTCGAACAGGCCATCAAGGAGGCGGATGCCCTCGTCGAGAACCGTGCCATCGTCGAACTCGGCGCGACGCGTGATGGCGTCGTCCTGTCCACCCCCGAAATGATCGCAATCGAACGGCGGCTTGTCGAGACGGCGGTTGACCTCGCGCAAGCCCGTGTTGCTGCCCCCGATCCGAGCCTGGTGCGCCGTCTCTGCCGAGAAAGCGGCTTGTCGCAGGAGCAGACGGAGGTCGCGCTGGCAGCGACATCGGGCGCTCGCCTGGTCAACGTCGTTGCGCCTGCCGGAGCCGGCAAGTCAAAGCTGATGGGCGTCATAGCGCGCAGCTTCGAGGGCGCCGGTTATGCGCCCGCAGTGAGCGCGTCCCCAGTCGAAGCCAGTGCGCTCGACGGTCCCGTGACCAACACCGATCTGCCGGGCGCTTCCGTGGTTGGTGCATCGGTGGCCTGGCGGGCAGCTCTCGAACTCGGGCAATCGATTGATGTCCCGGCCTTCGCGATCGACGCGCTGTTGACGCGTTTGGATTCTCGGGTTGCAGCCGGAAAGCCTGCATTCGAAGGCCGGACGGTCTTGCTGGTCGATGAGAGCAGCCTGCAATCGAGCCCCCAGCTTGCACGTATTCTGGACCACGTCAGCCGCGGCTCGGCCGGCGACAGGAACAACCAATGCGTCCTGGTGCTCACAGGCGACGAGGGCCAGATCAGGCCTTTGGGTCCCGGCTTTTCGGCCCGGCTGGTGCGAGAGGCGGTCGGCGCCTCCACGCTCAGCCAGATACATCGGCAGCGCGAAACCTGGGCTCGCGAGGCGCCGCAAGCGTTTGCGCGCGGTGATGCCAAAGCAGCGCTGCAGGCATTCGATGAGCGCGGCCTGGTCGAATTCCATGACAGGCTCAAGCCAACTGTCGATGCGTTGGCAGATGCCTGGCAGCAGGCCCGACTGAACAGTCCAAACGAGCAAGTCATTGTCCTAGCAAAGTCCAACGCGGAAGCGCGCGCGATCGCAGCAGTATTTCGGGACCTGTTGAAACGCGAAGGCGCCATCGGAACCCGCGAGGTCCTACTGCCGGCGGTCGATGCATCCGGCAACGCTCATACTCTGCCCGTAGCAGCCGGGGACACGCTGGTTGCACTTCGTCGCGCCGATCACCTCGGTGTCGTTAACGGCACGCCGCTTGTGGTCAAGCATGTCAAGGTTGCGCGCCTCACCAAGAAGATCACGATCACCGCACGACGCGGCGATGAAATCATTCACTTTTCGCCGGAGGACATCGCAGACGGCAAGGGACGCGTTCGCCTTGCCAACGGTCTCGTCTCCACGATCTTTCGCAGCCAAGGCATCACTGTCGATCAGACATTTGTGCTGCTCAACGACAAATTCGACAGGCACGACGCGTACGTTAGCGCATCGAGAGCCAGGGGCAACACGCGATATTTCTGCTCGAGATCAATCGACTCGTCGATTCGGGCCGCCAGCGGCGACTTTCACAGCCCGATAGACGACGCGCAACGTCTCGATCATCTGGCGCAGCGCCTGTCGCGGGAACGCGTCAAGACCACGACCCTCGACCTGGTTGATGTTGCCCAATACGCCGAGCGGCACGCCAAGCGCCAGCGCAGCCGCCAGAAAGAGCTCGGCCATGAGCTCTAAGGAACTGAAGCCGAAGCTTCGGCCTATCGATCCGGAATTCTGGACCGTGGAGAACGAGTTGCCCGATCCGATTCCGGTCGCGAAGGCCGAACTGGATGCGATCGAGCGATATTTCGGCGACCTGCTCGACGCAGTTTTCGATCCCAAACCCCGCCCAATGCCGGCGGCGACTACGGCACATCAAAAAGGAGAGAAGTGATGACCATCCGCCCGACTTACGCACCCCGCATCCTCAAAATGAAATTGGAGAAATTCGCGGACATCGCCATCGATGGCGGACTCTGGCTGGTCGGTGAGGTGCTGGCGCAGGGTCGCTCGATGAGAGGAGATTTCGTCCCCGATACTCGCTACGTCTATAAGCCCCGGCATCGGGAGGCAGCGATTATCGAGCTTCACGCGATCAACGAGAACCTTCGCCATCGGATCTTTGTCGCGGGATTCTTGAGGCTACCGGACAACGGCGCGCAGGGAACGTTTCAGTGCCTGTGTGAGACACACACCGCGATGCTGCACGAGGCCTTCCGAATCGAATGGACGCGCCGCCATCGCAAGATGATCGATGTGAGCAAGGTGCGCAGTACAGCTGCGATCGAACTGCTTCACAAGCTCACACCGCCTCGCTAGACTCGATCCCTGGCTTGAGGCAGGGGTATATTCTCATGGCACGTAAACATCTTCACGCGTCGGAGACACCGTCAACGAACGCGGTCAAGGCATCTCGAAACGTTCTCATTTATGTGCGCGTATCTACCGATGCGCAGGCCCAGAACGCATTGAGCCTCGAGGACCAATCCAACCAGCTGATTGCCCGATGCAAGCGCGACGGTGACAACATCGTCGGCATCTTCCGTGAGGAAGGCGAGAGCGCCACGAACATGAAGCGCCCGGCGTTCGAACAGATGATTGCGCGCGCGACAGACGGCACGCGATCCATCGACGCCATTCTCGTCTACTCGTTTTCGCGGGCGTTCCGAGATCAGTTCGAGCAGGAACTTACGGTGCGCGCTCTACGCAAGCACAAGGTCGAATTGATCTCATTCGCCGAGCCGCTGACCAAGGACGCCAGCGGCGATCTGTTCAGGAAATTCATCGGCATCGTGAACGAATTCCAGTCCGCTGAAACCGCGCGCGCGACCACCCGCACGATGAAAGAAAACGCCCGGCGCGGATATTCCAACGGAGGCATCATTCCGTTCGGATACAAATCCGTCGATGCCGAAATCATCGGAAACAAGCAAAAGAAGAAGCTCGCGATTGAGCCGGTCGAAGCCGAGATCGTCATTCGCGCCTTCGATCTCGCGAGAAACGGCGATGGAGAGTCCGGCCCGTTAGGGACCAAGAAGATCGCGATGTGGCTGAATGAATGCGGTTACCGTTCCAGAAGCGGCTCGCTCTTCGGCACCGGCACGATACATGAAGTCCTTACCCGTGAAGCCTACACGGGCGTGCGCCGCTTCAACGAATTCAATCGCAAGGGTGACGGCGAACGCAAAGACGCCTCGGAAATCGTCGAATATGAGATTCCGGCGATCGTTGAGCGTGCCATCTTCGACGAAGTTCAGGCTCTCATGACGTCGCGTCAGCCCCGGGCCAAAGGGCCGCGCCTAACCTCGGCGCCGTCACTGTTGGGCGGGCTGGTGCGCTGCGACTGCAAGACCTCGTGCGCTCTGACGACGGCCACCGGCACCTCGCGGACCGGCAAAATCTACTCTTATTACAAGTGCATCCAGTCCACCAAGCAGGGGCGCCACAAGGATCAGGACGGAAAGTGCGTCAACCGCAAGGTTCCCCGCCCGGTAATTGAGCAGCTCGTGGTGGAGGCTCTGGTTGACCAACTGCTCCAGCCAGATCGCGTCACATCCATTCTGCTGGCCCTCAAAGCCCGTCGAGATGATCGGCAAGCTTCTGCCGATCGCCGTATCGTCGATCTCGCCCGTCAAGCTTCGGAGGCCGAAGAACGCCTGGGCCGCCTCTATGCAGCGATCGAAGCGGGCACGATCGATGGCACCGATCCGACCCTCAGGGATCGCATCGCTGCTCTGAAGGCCGGTCGTGACAAGGCCGCCGAGGCTTTGGACTATGCCAAGAAGTCAAGCACTAGCCCAATCGAGATTGATCCTATCGCCATTGACCGGTTCACCCAGCTGATGCGTGAGCAGCTCACCTCGGGTGACGTGGCCGCTCGCAAGGCCTACCTGTCCAGCGTGGTGGACGCGATCATCGTGTCGGAGGACAAGATCCGGATCCTCGGTTCAAACGACAACATCCGATTCACATTCGGCCCCAAGGGCCAACCCACGCCTAGGGTTCGTAAATCTGTTCAGGAATGGTGCCCAGGGGCGGAATCGAACCACCGACACTGCGATTTTCAGTCGCATGCTCTACCAACTGAGCTACCTGGGCCTGCTCGACATGTGACGGCCAAGGCCGGTCGAGCGGGCGGTTTATAGTGGGCTCGGGGCGGCCTGTCCACCCGGCTTCGCCTGATGGCTTCGCCGGGCGCGGCCCGGCTGTGCACAAGCCCTGGCGGAACGGAGCCGGGTCGCCCGCGACGCGCCGGCGGCCGCTCCAATATTTTGATATCGTTGAATTATTCGACGTCGTCGGTTTCGTCGTCGCGGCCGGGGATGACGTAGCTGCCTTTGAGCCAGCGGTTCAGGTCGACGTCCCGGCAGCGCGGGGAGCAGAACGGACGGGTGGCCTCCGCCTGCGGCTTGCCGCAGATCGGGCAGGTTTTGAGCGGGCGGGCAGGCTTGCTGATCTGGTCGTCCATGAGGCGCGGCTGACAAGGGTGATACGGTTTCAAGAGTCTGTCGGCGGGACGGGTTCCTGCGAGGGCGTCGCGGTGGCCGCGCTGCCCCACTTTGCATGGGGTTGTTTTACGCGACGGCCGGGCAGCGCCCGCTCAGATCGCGGTGGCGTTGAGCCAGCCGAAGCGAATCGGAAAGCCTTCGCCGCCGAGCAGCGTGGTGGTCTCGTAGAGCGGCAGGCCTACGACGTTGGTGTAGGAGCCAACCATCTTGACCACGAACGAGCCGGCGATGCCCTGCACGGCGTAGCCGCCGGCCTTACCGCGCCATTCGCCGGAGCCGATATAGGCTTGGATGTCGTCCTCCGACAACCGCTTGAAACGGACCCGGGTCTCGACCAGGCGCTGGCGGAAGGCCTCGCGCGGCGTCACCAGGCAGATCGCGGTGTAGACGCGGTGGTTGCGGCCCGACAGCAGCCGCAGGCATTGCGCGGCCTCGTCGACCAGCTCCGCCTTGGGCAGGATGCGGCGGCCGACCGCCACCACCGTATCGGCGGCGAGAATGAAGGCGCCGCGCAGCTCGTCGTCGAGCTGCACCGATTTCAAGGCGGCGTCGGCCTTGGCGCGGGCGAGCCGGTTGGCGCAGGCGCGCGGCAACTCGCCCCGCTTCGGCGTCTCGTCGACGTCGGCGGGCCGGAGCGCATCCGGCTCGATGCCGGCCTGGTTGAGCAGCGACAGGCGCCGCGGCGAACCGGAGGCGAGGACGAATTTGGGGCGGCCGAGCATCGGATGATTTGGGGGACGAAGCAGGGGGTGAATTGCGCGCGGAACCTATCGGAAGGGGGCTGATTTCACAACCGGGAACCGGCGGTTGCTGATTCGGCCCGTCTCGACCTGCCTGTGCCAGCGCGCTGTGACGCCGGTGTTACGGCGGGCCCGGGCCTGAGATCACCCGCTGGCCGCACCCACCTTGGCGAAGCGCTTGCGGATCCGCATCAACAGCTGGTCACAGACCTCGCGATAGGCGGCCAGCTTCTGCTCGCGCGTGCCCTCGATCGTGGTGGGATCCTGGGTCGGCCAATATTCGACCTCGGCGGCGAGCGTTCGGGTCAGCTCCAGCGCCTTGTGGTGCGCCTCCGGCGACAGCGTGATGATGAGGTCGAAGTTCAGCCCCTCCCAGTCCTCCAGCTCATCGAAGGTCTGCGGCTTGTGGCCGGAGATGTCCTGGCCGAGTTCGGCCATCACGGCGACCGCGAAGGGATCGAGCTCGCCGGTCCGCGCGCCGGCCGACTTCACGTAGAGGCCCTGCGGGAACATGTTGCGCAGCAGGCTCTCGGCCATCGGCGAGCGGACGCTGTTCATCGCGCAGGCGAACAGCACCGATTGCGGATCGCGTGCGCGTGGCGGCGCAGCCATCCGCTGCTAGCCTTTCCAGTGCAGCACGGTGATGAGGGTGAACAGCCGGCGCGAGGTTTCGAAATCGATCCGCACCTTGCCCTTCAGCCGCTCCTGGAGCGTGCGCGAGCCTTCGTCATGGATGCCGCGGCGGCCCATGTCGATCGCCTCGATCTTGTCCGGGGTCGCGGTGCGGATCGCCTGGTAATAGCTGTCGCAGATCATGAAATAGTCCTTCACGATCCCGCGGAACGGACCGAGCGACAAGAGATGCACGACCACCGGCGAGCCGTCCTCGCGGCGAATGTCGAACATCAGGCGGTTGCCGGTGATGCCGATATGCAGCGTGAACGGCCCCTTGCCGTCCGCGCCCTCGGGCGCGAACAGGTTCTGCTCGATCAGGTCGTAGATCGCGATCGCGCGCTCATGCTCGATGTCGGGCCCGGAACGGCCGATCGATTCCTCGTCGAGGGTGACCGCGACGATGCGATTGGTCGTGTCGTCCTGTTCGGGCGGCTTTGTCATGACAGGTTGAGGCGCAATCCAATCGAGCGCGAATGGGCATCCAGGCCCTCCGCCTTGCCAAGCGTCATCGCGGCCGGGCCCAGCGCACGCAGCTGGTCCGGGCCGCATTTCAGGATCGATGTGCGCTTCATGAAATCGGCGATCCCCAGCCCTGAGGAGAACCGCGCCGAGCGCGCCGTCGGCAGCACGTGGTTGGAGCCGCCGACATAGTCGCCGATCGCCTCCGGCGTATGCGGCCCGAGGAACACCGCGCCGGCATTGCGGATCCTTGCGGCCAGCGCATCGGGATCCGCGGTCATGATCTCGAGATGCTCGGCAGCGATCGCATCCGCCAGCGGGATCGCGTCGGCGAGCGTCTTCACCAGGATGATCGCGCCGAAATCGGCCCAGGAGCGGCCGGCGATGGCGGCGCGCGGCAAGGTCGTCAGTTGCGATTCGACGGCGCGTTCGACGTCGGCGGCGAGGCGCGGCGAATCCGTGATCAGGATCGATTGCGCGCTGGCATCGTGCTCGGCCTGCGCCAGCAGGTCGGCGGCAATCCAGTCGGCATTGCCGGTATCGTCGGCGATCACCAGCACCTCGGAGGGGCCGGCGATCATGTCGATCCCGACCTTGCCGAACACCAGCCGCTTGGCGGCGGCGACATAGGCGTTGCCGGGGCCGACGATCTTGGCGACCGGCGCGATCGTCGCGGTGCCATGGGCGAGCGCGGCCACCGCCTGCGCGCCGCCGACGCGGTAGATCTCGGTGACGCCGCCGAGATGGGCGGCCGCCAGCACCAGCGGATTGAGCTTGCCGTCGGGCGACGGCACCACCATCACGAGGCGGGCGACGCCGGCGACCCTGGCCGGCACCGCGTTCATCAGCACCGAGGACGGATAGGCGGCGGTTCCGCCGGGCACGTAGAGGCCGGCGGATTCGATCGCGGTGTAACGCCAGCCGAGCTCGACACCGAGCGCATCGGTGAAGCGCTCGTCCTTCGGCAGCTGGCGGCGGTGATAGGTCTCGATGCGGTCGCGCGCGAGCTTCAGGGCATCCAGCGTCGCCGAATCGCAGGCCTTCACGGCGGCCTCGATCTCGGCGGCGGTGACGCGCAGAGAGGCGGCATCCAGCGTCAACCGATCGAATTTCTGCGTGGCCTCGATCAGGGCCGCATCGCCGCGCCGCGCCACATCGTCGACGATGGCGCGCACGGTGGCCTCGACGTCGGCCGAGATCTCGCGCTTGGCGGCGAGGAAATCCGCGAATCGCTTGTCGAAATCGGCGCTGCTGCGGTCGAGGCGGACGGGCATCTTGGCTTGGCTTCCGGCAGGACGTTGGGGGCTGTGGGCTCACCAGGTCCCCTGCTCAATGGCGCGGCAGGCAACCGGCGTCAACCCTTGGCTGGGGGCCAAATTCCATCAGCCCTCCCCCTCGGCCTCCAGCCCGGTGCCGAGATCGTCGGGGCCCAGATCAGTCAGCTCGCATTCCAGGCATTCGACATCGAGGCGGATGGCGCCGCCATCGGCGAACAGCAGCAGCGTGCTGCCGCCGGGTCCCTTGTCCTCGCCCTGCTCCTCGCCTCCGTGGGGATGGAATTCGAGGCCGACGAGGTCCAGAACCCGGCCGGGTGCCTCGATATCGATATTGCGCGACTTGCAGGCCAGCACGCGGTCGAAACGGAGCGCGGCGAGCCTTCGGTGCGGCTCGGCCTCGCCCTCCAGCGTCTGTTCCCAGTCCAGCCGGCTCATCCCGACCACGAGCCGCTTGTCGCCCTGCCGCCAGATGATGTCGCCGGCCTGAACGCGGGCGTCCTGGACATGGGTCGAGATCACGGCGAGATCGTCGGCATCGAGCGCGATCAGTTTGAGCGGAGCGGACATCGCCTTCTCCTCGGGAGCCGATTTTGGCCGGCGGCGCAGACTTTCCCGTCGAAAGTACCGCGCCGCGCGCGCCGAGGCCATCGATATCCGCCCTTGCGGGCCGCCTCAGCCCTTGAAGAAGGCGAGCAGGTCCGCGTTGACGGTGGCGGCTTCCTTGGTCGGCATGCCGCGCGGGAAGCCCTAGCAGGTCTTCAGCGTGATGACGGCATGATGGCCCCTTGCGGTGACGCGCGCCCGATCAGGCCAGCGACATCGGCCTGAAGCGGCGCCAGGCACCGATGGTGAACAGCACGAAGACCAGCAGAACGAGGCCCTGCACCACCGCGAACACAGGCCCCGACGGCGGCACGTCGGGCGCCAGCGCATGCAGCGCCGGCACCTTGAGGAACGACTGGATCACCAGCACGAAGACGTTGAGATAGAGCGAGATCATCGCGGTCACGACGTAGACCGGCCGCCAGACGCCGCCGAGCTTCATGCCGTAAAGCGCGAGACAGGCGATCGCGAGCAAGACCAGCGAGAGAATGCCGACCATGTGCGAGGGCAACAGCGCCGTGAAAGGAAACATGAAACCGGTGACGCTGGTGAGGACCGTGAACAACAGGAAGACCGCGGTGAGACCGGGCATCGGTTTCGAGTTGAGAAGGCCGAACATCACGGCGATGCCGGCAAGGATCCCGATCAGGCTGATGACGACATGGACCATCGTGAACGCGGGCAGGCTCAATCCGAGCAGCATGAAACTCTCCTGCATTGTCGGCCCGACGCGCGACACTGATGTCAGCAGGATGGTATTACAGTCCTCATCACTTTACCACATGACTTCTCGTCACACGTGCGTGCCGAGCCACGCATGATCGCGCAAATTGAAATCGCGATGCATGAATCCTTTGCACCGCTGCCATAGGCGACGGCAGTGCGTGGCCCGGACCACGCGCAACGTCTCCGGGCCACATGTGCTTGCAGCGTCAGACTTCCTTGCTGTCGTACATCTGCATCTCGACGCCGCCCGAGGCGAATTTCGGAACGTCGTCGGCCGCGGCCTTGCCCTCGGGCGTGCCGAACGCCTTCTGGATGTCGGCGAGGCTGTCGAAGCTGAGCGTCGCGATCAGATGATAGGGCGATGGACCCGCGGGCGTTCCGACCGGCCCCTTGCTCACCGTGTACTTCTTCAGGCCGGGAAGCTTCTTCGCCAGCGGGATATGCGTCTCCGCATAATATTTGTCGAAGGCCGCGGGATCCTTGGGTGTCTTGTAGAGCACGACGAGTTCAGCCATCTGGTCCTCCCATTTCAAGTCTCTTGTTCGTTCGTCGATCCTCATGGTGAGAGGCGTGCGGCGCACGCGTCTCGAACCACGCAGGCGCCGCTGTCGCGGCCCCCTCGGAATGAGGCGAGTGTCCTCAGTTGTGGCGAGGACCGCAAGTCACTTCTGCTGGCCGATTGGGACTTCTGTGGGATCAAAGCGCCGGTTTTGCGACGTCGCCGAGATAGCCGTGCAGCGAGGCCACCACCTGCGCGCCTTCGCCGATGGCGCCGCCGACGCGCTTGACCGAGCCGGAGCGGACGTCGCCGACCGCATAGACGCCGGGAACGGAGGTCTCGAGCGGCGCGACGAGGCGGCCCTGGTTCTGCTCGGACTGCGCGCCCGTCACGACGAAACCGGCACGATCGAGCGTGACGCCGCAGCCGTCGAGCCAGCCGGTGGCGGGGTCGGCCCCCACGAACAGGAAGAGGTTGCGGATGTCGGCGCCATCCTCGTCGTCCGACAGCCGGCTCTTCCAGCGGATATGCCGCAGCAGCGAGGCTTCGTCGCCGTCGAGCGCGGTGATCTCGGTGTTGAACATCAGCTCGATGTTCGGCGTCGCTTCGATGCGCTCGATGAGATAGCGCGACATGCTGGCACCGAGCCCGCCGCCGCGGATGATCATCAGCACCTTCTTCGCATGACCCGACAGGAACACGGCGGCCTGTCCGGCCGAATTGCCGGCGCCGACCAGCGCGACCTCCTCGCCGGCACAGAGCTTCGCCTCGATCGGCGAGGCCCAGTACCACACGCCGCGGCCCTCGAACTTGTCGAGATGGGCGTAGTCGGGCCGGCGATAGCGGGCACCGCTGGCGACCACGATCGAACGCGCGCGCAAGGCATCGCCGCAATCCAGCGCCACCGCAAAGGCGCCGTCCTTCCGGGTGCAATCGAGCGACTGCGCCGAGACAGGAATCATGATCTCCGCACCGAATTTCTGGGCCTGGGTGAAGGCGCGTGCGGTGAGGGCCTGACCCGAGATGCCGGTGGGAAATCCCAGATAGTTCTCGATCCGCGCGCTGGCCCCGGCCTGGCCGCCGAAGGCGCGGCTGTCGAGCACCGCGACCGAGAGTCCCTCGGAGGCGGCATAGACCGCCGTGGCAAGCCCCGCCGGTCCGCAGCCGACCACCGCGACGTCGAAGACGCGACCATCCTTGCTGCCGCCGATCATGCCGATGGCGCGCGCCAGCTCGGTTTCTCCGGGGTTGCGCAGCACCTCGCCGCCCGGCGTGACGACCAGCGGCCAGTCTTCCGGCTTCGGCGAATAGCGCGCGATCAGGTCGGCGGCGTCGTGCTCGCGTGCGGGATCGAGCAGATGATGCGGCTGGCCGTTGCGGGTGAGGAAACCCTGCAGGCGCACCACGCCGGCGGAATGCGAGGGGCCGATCAGCACCGGACCGCCGATGCCGTCCTGCAGCAGATTGACCCGGCGCAGGATCAGCGCGCGCATGATGCGTTCGCCGAGCTCGGCCTCGGCGACCAGCAGCGCGCGCAGGCGATCGGGCGCCAGCAGCAGCGTCTCGACGTCGCCCTCGGCACGGCCGTCGACCAGCGCCGGCCGGCCGGAGAGCTGGCTGAGTTCGGCGAGGAATTGCCCCGGGCCCTGGTCGATCACCGGGCTGACATGGCCGAGCCCGTCGCGCTGGGTGATCGCGACATGTCCCTTGAGCACGACGAACATGCCCGGTCCCGGCTTGCCGGTCTCGAACAGCAGCTCGCCATCGGCATAGCTGCGCACTTTGCCAAAATGCCTGATGCGCTCGATCTCGGCCGGCGTCAGCGTCGGGAAGGTCTGCTCGGGACGTTTGAAGCGCGAGAGCTGCACACCCCTTGCCGTCGATTCCGCGCCGTCATCTGACACTGCCACTTCAACGTACTCCAATATTCCTAGCCGCCCGGCTTTCCGGCGGCGTCCTGGTCCTGGTCCTGCTCCTGGCACCCTTCATCAGTCTGCGAAGGCTCGCCTCGTGACGCGCGTTCACGCGCCTGGAGCTTGCGTCGCTTCAGGTTTTCCCGGAGCGCCGATTTCAGCCGGTCCTCGCGGCCGCCCCCCCGCTTCGCGTCGCGCTCGTCCGTCATCTCAGTTCCGCTTCAAGCCGTCCGCAGGATGCCATCGGATGGCACAAGCTCAAGCCGTACCAAGGGCTGCGGCACCAGGCCGTCCGATGTGGCCGAATTCGGGGACGAGGGCAACCGGCCGGACGGCTGGGGCGGTTGCGGAACCCGGGGGGTGAAAATCGTTCGTTTCCTGCCGAAACAGCCGATTTCCGCCCTCTCGCGGGCCGATTTTCTCGATTTGGCGGGACCGGCAAGCTTGCACAGCAGGGGGGCTTGTGGCAGATATCGCCCCGCTTGGTCGACCGCTCGCGGCGGGACGATTCTTCACCAGCACATGCTGCCGTAGCTCAGTGGTAGAGCACTCCATTGGTAATGGAGAGGTCGACAGTTCAATCCTGTCTGGCAGCACCATTCTTCCCATGAAGCAAGCATGATCAAAAACCCACTTGCCCTGTCCGGCGAGCCGCAATGTCCATGGATACCCCGGTGATCACACGTTCCCTGCCCTATGACGGACTGCTCCACGAGATCGTCGAGCATCACGGCGTGCTCTATCTCGGCGGTATCGTTCCCGAGGACACCGGGCTGGACATGGCGGGCCAGGCCGACGACGTGCTGCGACAGTTGAAGACCCTGCTCGAGGGGGCCGGCTCCGATCTCTCCTGTGTTCTGCAGGTGACCATCTTCATGACCGACCTCGCCGACAAGGCGGCGTTCAACCAGGTGTGGAAACGCTATTTCACCGCGGATCATCTGCCGGCGCGCGCCGCCATCGGCGTGGCCGATCTCGGCCCCGGCGTCAGGCTGGAACTGACGGCGACCGCCGCCCGCCGCTGATAAGGGCGACGCCGGCGAGCGAGAGCGCCCGGCGATGCCTGTGTTCGCGCCAGCCCGCGCGCTCATTTCCCGTATCTCACACATGACGCATCGTTCTCGCGGCTGATTTCGCCCGAGTTTTGCTTCCGTCTTTCGCCCTCTTGCCTGAAGAGGGCGCAGGGAAGACCGGGTGCCGACCGGCACCCGCGGTCCGCTGCGCGAAATGCACACGCAGGAAGAACCGCACAGCAGCATACAGGTGTGGCCGAACACCCGGCCTTCCCTGCGCGATGGTCGGACGGCTTATGCCGTGCTCTCCCGGGAGCCGATGCTTCTTTCTGGCCTCCCTCACGCTTGCGGAAGTCACCAGCCGCCGCGCCGGTTGGCACGGGGCCGCATCCACAAGGCTTGACCGTGGCGAACGACGGTCAGGACCACACGGTTTTGCCGTACGCGTTCAGCGCCGTTCGTACGACACGGCTTGCGAAGCGGCTCACGGGGGTCGGCTCAATCCTCTGCCCGCCCTGCCCCTCACATCCGCGCCGGCGCTGTCCGCGTCCACCGCATCCCCGACCCGCGTTCGACACGACGTACGATCGCCCCTCTCCATCGGGCCGGGATGGCAGGACAATGCCGCATTTCCGAATTTCGGTAAAGTGGAATATTTTTGCGGGAAGGGGTTGACGGGATTTTGCCGGGGGCGGGTGTGTTGCCCGACGGGACGCGCGCGGCCGCGCGAGGTAAGGTTAATTCTTCCTTTCGATTGTCGGTAAAATTTTATCTATTAGGGTCCTCGTCATCGCTGACGAACAAGAGGCTCGATGGTGTTTGCGTTTTGCCTGATCGTGACTGGGACTGCGTTGCTTCTGTCCGGACTGGTTGCCTACGGACTTCATCGAAACTCGCTGCACTCGCTGGCACTGCTGTAAGCGCCGTAGCCCGGATGGAGCGCAGCGAAATCCGGGGCCCTTCATCGGTGACGCACTGGTCCCGGATTGTGCTTCGCTCCATCCGGGCTACGGGCTGACGAACATGAGGCTGATTGGTGTTTGCGTTTTGCCTGATCGTGACCGGGACTGCGTTGCTTCTGTCCGGACTGGTTGCCTACGGACTTCATCGAAACTCGCTGCACTCGCTGGCGCTGCTGTAGCAGGAGCTGCGGGCCGGCCGCAGTCATCGGCGACGGGGGAAGATCGCGAGGTTAGAGAATGAAGGCCTATTTTGTTCTCGACATCACGGTCCACGACTACAATCGGTTCAAGGCCTATATCGACGAAATCCCGGACATCATCGCGAGACACCGGGGAAAGTACATCGTGCAAGGCGTGGAGCCGACATGCCTCGAGGGCGAATGGACGCACGAGCGGCTTGTGATCATCGAATTTCCCGACCGGGCGCATGCCGAAGCACTCTTGAGCGACCCTGACGCTCAACATTTGTTCGAGCTGCGGCACAGCACGACGACGGGGCGCATGTTGCTTGCGGAGGGATGTACGCCTTGACTGGTGGCGGGCCGTAGCCCGGACGGAGCTAGCGAAATCCGGGCCCTACACCGCGGAAACTATCGTCCCGGATTGCGCTGCGCTCCATCCGGGCTACGGACCTTGTCGCTTCGGCGCGATGTCGAAATGGTGCGCGGTTTCCTTGATCCCGAGCTTGTCGTACAGCGCGATGGCCGGGGCGTCGACGAGATCGGCCTGGACGAAGATCACATAGACGTCGCGCCGCACGGCCTCGTCGCGCAGGGCGTCGATCATCGCGGTGGCGATGCCACGGCGGCGAAAGTCCTCGTCGACGGCGAGATCGTAGATGTAGATCTCGCGCCGGTCCTGCTCGAACTTGTCGAGCTGATAGGCGACGAGGCCGCCGATGACGGCGTCATCCTGCACGGCGGCAATGGCGATGACGTGCTCCTTGGCGAGGAGCCGGGCGAGGTGGGCGTCATCGGCCGGCTTGCCGAGATAGGTCGCGGGGTCCGCGAAGGCCCTCGCGAACATCGCCAGCATGCCTCTCATCAGGGCAATGTCGGAGGGGCGCAGTTGAACGATGTGTGCCGGACCGGTCATGACCTCTTCCATGATGGGTTCCCGCTTCCTTCAGTGCCGTAGCCCGGCGCCCGGGACACGATGGCGCGGGCCTGAATCATCACGGGTGTTGCACGCCACGTAGCGCCCGCCGTCTCCAGACGTCCACCATCGCCTTCACCGTCGCGGC
>CAYREH010000009.1:0-72946 GCA_964423245.1 uncultured Bradyrhizobium sp.
GCCTCCCTCACTTGTACTCGATGATCCCGCTCCGGCCGCCGAACAGGCGCTCGGTGGCGAAGCGGAGCTGGCCGGCGGCCTCGGCGAAGCGGCCGAGCAGTTCCAGGGTGGCGAGTTTGACGCGGTCGGGCAGGGCGCCCCGCTGGCGCGGGATGCGGCGGATCAGCTGCAGCGGATAGATCGCCCACAGCGCAAGGCCGGGGAGGCCGAAGGCCAGCGGGGCGGCCAGGCACGCCAGCGGCAGCCAGATGCCCCACAGCCAGGCCCGGCGGCTCTCCCACACCCACATCCGTTCCGGCGGCGCGCCGTGCTGCCGCCGCCCCAGCGCGAAGGCGTAGCCGCTGCGCTTGTTGCGCCGCCACCACTGGCCGAACCGTGTCATCGCGGCGTCATGAAGCGTCATCTCGGCCGCGATCCGCCAGATCGTCCAGCCGGCGGCGCGCAGCCGCACGCACAGCTCGGGCTCCTCCCCGGCGATGAAATCGTCGCGATAGAAACCCGCGGCCTCCAGCGCCGCGGTGCGCATCATCACGTCGCCGCCGCAGGCCCGCGCCTCGCCGAGCGGGGTGTCCCACTCCGCATCGCAGATCCGGTTGTAGATCGAGCGCTCCGGATGCCGCTCCCGCCGCCGCCCGAACACCGCAGCGGCCTGCGGCGTCGCCTCCAGGAACGCGATCGCGCTGCCGAGCCAGCCCTCCGCGAGCTCGCAATCGCCGTCGACGAATTGCACCAGCGAAAGCTCCGGCGCCAGCGCCCGCAGCCGCCGGAAGCCCGCATTGCGCGCCCGCGCCGCGGTGAAGCCGGCGGACAGATCGAGCGCGACCACCTCGACGCCGAGGCTCCGCGCATACGCCACCGAGCCGTCGGTCGAGCCGGAATCGACATAGACCACGCGCGCCGCGTCCCGCGCCGAGGCGAGGCACCGCTTCAGCCGCTCGCCCTCGTTGCGGCCGATCGCCACGACCCCGCAGGCGAGGCGGCCCTCGAGGCGGTCCGGCGCGCTCACGAGGCCAGGTCCCCCGAGGTCACGTCCCGCGAGGCAACGTCCCGCGACGCATCGCTCCGGCGCGGCCGCACCGTGGCGGGCACGCCGATCGCGATCGAATCCGCCGGCACGTCGGTGATCACAACCGCATTGGCCCCGATCACGACATTGTCGCCGATCGTGATCGGCCCGAGCAGCTTGGCGCCGGTGCCGATGTCCACATTGTTGCCGATCCGCGGCGCGGCCGGCTCCTCCACCCGCCGCAGGCCGACGGTGACGCCGTTGCGGATCCGGCAATTGTCGCCGAACCGCGCATAGCCGCTGACGATGATGTCGCCGAAATGATCGATCACGAAGCCGCGCCCCACCACCGCCTCGCAGGGCAGCTCGATCCCGGTCAGGATCTGCACCAGCTTGAACAGCACCTTGTAGAGCAGCGAGCAGGGCTTGCGCAGGATCGCCGGCCGAACGCCATAGCGCCAGCGTCCGAACCGGTACACCAGCATCACCCAGAAGCCCTGGGAGCCCCAGCTGCGGCCATGGGCCGCGTAATCGGCTTTGATATTTTCAAACATGACAGCGATAACCGGACAGCTCGACCCGGCCTTTCCGCCGGGCTATATACAGCAACCGGCCGCTCGCGCGCGAACCGGAATTGCTCCAGAGGGTTAACCCCGGTTCCGTCCCCGCTCTTGAGCAATCGGCCGCGCCCCTCTATCAAGCGCGTGCCAGGCCGGCCAGCATGCGAGACGCGACCAGCGCTGCCGAGTGCGGATTAATCACTGTCATTTAAATGCCTTTCAGGCGCCAATTCCTGCATGATATGCAACTTCCAATCGTTTTCATCAGCCCCGGGTTCGCGAGTTTCCCGTCTTGACCAGTACCAGAACTGCCGGGATCGGCTTTGCCAGCCGTCCCTCGCCGAGTGGATCAGCGCAGGTGTCGCACGTGGGTGACGTCTCCGCTCCAGCTGCGCGCATGGCGGGCCGGGACGTCTATGGTCTTCTGGGCCTGCCGTTCGATGCCATCGATTTCAAGACGCTGATCGCCGCCGTGGACGCCGCCGTCGCCCGGCGCGAGCCGTTCCTCGTCTCCACCCCCAACGTCAACTTCCTCATCAAGAGCCACCGCAACGCCGCCTTCCGCGCCAGCATCCTGCACAGCGACCTCTGTCTCATCGACGGCATGCCGCTGATCTGGATCGCCAGGTTCCTCCGCGTGCCGATCCGCGAGCGGCTCGCCGGCAGCGACCTGTTCGGCCGGCTCAAGGCGCGAACCGACCGCCCGCTGCGCGTGTTCCTGTTCGGCGGCACCGGCGACCTCGCCGCGCGGGTCGGCGCGCAGCTCAACCGGGAGGCCTGCGGCTTCCACTGCGTCGGCGCGATCAATCCCGGCTTCGGCACCGTCGAGCAGCTCTCCTCCGACGCCATCATCGAGGCCATCAATGGCAGCGGGGCCGACCTGCTCGCCGTGTTCCTCAACGCCGAAAAGGCGCAGGCCTGGCTGCTGCACAACCACGACCGCCTGACGGTGCCGATCCGTGCCCAGTTCGGCGCCACGATCAATTTCGAGGCGGGAACCGTCAAGCGCGCCCCGAAATTTGTCAGAAGTACGGGTTTTGAGTGGCTGTGGCGCATCAAGGAAGAGCCCTATCTGTGGCGCCGCTACTGGAACGACGGCCGCTCCCTCCTCGGCCTTCTATTCACCAGTGTGCTGCCGCTCGCGCTCACGGCCGCCCTGCACCGGCCTCAAGACGATCTGTCGGTCCAGTTCCGCGACGGCGGCGACCATGTCACGATCAGCCCGATCGGCTCGGTCGCTGGCGCAGATGTCGACAAGATCGCGCCCCTCATCGATCGTGGCATCGCAGCTGACAAGCCTGTTCGTTTTGATCTCTCCCGGACCTCATACGTTGACGGCCGCTTCTTTGGCGTTCTGCTGGCGCTGTCGCGAGAATTGGCCAGCAAGGGCCAGTCTCTCGAGGTCTTTGGAGTTTCGCCCCGGCTTCAAGGCCTGTTCCGGTTGAACCGGTTCGAGTTTTTGTTGGCCAGCCATTAGCTAATCGCCGCCTTCATGCGCGTAAGGATATGTGAGCAAGTGATGTCGAATTCCAACGCTTTAAAGTGCCCGTCCGTTCGGAGATCTCTGAGCTTGTCGGCGGTATCGATCATTGCGCTGCTGCTCGGCGCGTGCGGCTCTCCCGACCAGCGTGCCCAGCAGTACTACGAGAGCGGCATGGCCTTGATCGCGAAGAACGACGATCTCAATGCGCGGCTCGAGCTGCTGAAGGCGGTCAAGTACAAGAGTGACAAGGTCGAGGTTTGGCGCGCGCTGGCAGGTATCGACGAGCGGACCAAGGCCAACTCCCTCTTCCTCGATCTGCGACGGATCGTCGAGCTTGATCCCAAGGATCTGGATGCGCGGATCAAGCTGGCCAGGATCATGGTCTCTGGCGGGGCTGCCGAGCCCGCACTCAAGGTCCTGGATGCGGCGGTCGAGGGTGACAAGCCGAGCGCCGGCCTTCATGCGGTTCGCGCCCTGGCGCTCGCTCGCACGAACGATATTCCCGGCGCGCTGCGCGAGGCCCAGCGCGCCTACGAGATTGACCCGACGAACGTCGATGCGGTCGGTATTCTCGCCGGCAAGAAGCTTGCCGAGGGCGATTCCGCCGGAGCGCTCAAGCTATTGGATGCGGTACCGGCTGCGCTGGCGGCGTCGGATGAAGCGCGGATCAATCAGCTCAAACTCGAGGCTCTCCTTCGAAAGGGCGACTTGAAGGCCGCGGAATCCTTGGCGAGCAAGCTGGCAAATGACAATCCCAAAGACAGCAATCGGCGCCTGCAGCTGGTCCAGATCCTGACCGCTGAACGCAAATATGATGAGGCCGAGAAGGAGTTGCGTGAACGCTCCGCCGCAAATCCTGCAGACATCAAGCTCGGTTTGGATGTCGTTCGGTTCCTGAACACCTACAAAGGCGCCGCAGCGGCCCGCGCCGAATTGGAAGCCAGGATCAAGGCCGGAGGTGACACGGTCGACTACAAGCTTGCGCTTGCCGAGCTTGATTATCTAGGCAATCGGCAGGCTGAAGCGGTCGCCGCGCTTCAGAAGCTGGCGTCTGAGACGGAGCAGGCGGATCGCAAGTCGACGGTGCAGAGCAAGCTCGCCGAGATGCTGGTCGCCAAGGGTGACAAGGCCAGCGCTGAACCGCTGATCGCCGAGATTCTTTCGAGAGACCGCCGCAATGCGAGCGCATTGCGGCTGCGGGCGGCGCTTAGTCTGGATAAAGGTCAGATTGACAGCGCGATCGCGGACCTGCGCGAAGCTCTCAATGATCAGCCCAAATCACCCGAGCTCCTGGTCGCCCTTGCGCTTGCCTACGAACAGGGCGGCAAGCCTGAACTTGCCGATCGGCAATATGCCGATGCACTGAAGAACTCGAACCTCAATCCGGAAGTTGCGCTCCGTTATGTCGGTTTCTTGCAGCGAAGGAATGATCCCGCGCGCGCAGACGACGTCCTGACCGAAGTGGTAGGTCGCAATCCCGGCAACCTTCAACTCCTGACGTCTCTCGCCCAAATCAAGCTCAGCCGGCAAAACTGGCCGGCCGCCATGGCCATTGCCCAGACGATGGCGTCGATCAAGGACGGCAAGGTCACCTCTGACCAGATCCGGGCCGCAGCCCTCGCGGGTCAGGATCGGTTCGCCGAGAGCATCGTTGCGCTCCAGGACGCTCACAAGTCGGCTCCTGAGGCAATACAGCCGGCTGTCGCCCTTGCCTCCGCCTACATCCGAGCCGAACGCGCCGATGAAGCCGTGACGCTCATTCAGGATATGACCAAGCGTTATCCCGGGAATGCAGAGTTGCTGGTCGTTCTCGGTCAGACCAAGCTGGCACAGAAGAAGGACAATGATGCGATTGCGAGCTTCAAGGATGCGATCGCAAAGCAGCCAAAGGATCCTGCCGGTTATGCCGCGTTGTCGGACTACTACGTCCGAGTGAAGAATTACGACGCGGCAGATGAAGTCTTGCGCGGCGCTCTCAAGGAGATTCCTCAGAACGTGACGCTGCGTATGTCGATGGCCAGCTTGCAGATCATGAAGAACAACAATGCTGCGGCAATTGAGCAGTACGAGTCCATCCTGAAGGATTTCCCTCAGGCCCAGCCTGCTATCGCCATTAACAATCTGGCAAGTCTGCTGCTGGACACGAAAACGGATAAGGCCAGCATCGATCGTGCGGCCGCTCTGGCGGATAACTTGAAATCAGTGAACCAGCCGCAATTCCAGGATACGGTCGGTTGGGCGCGCTTCAAGCAGGGCGACATCAAGTCGGCAATCACCATCCTCCAGGACGCTGCGACAAAGGCACCGAACACCGCTCCGCTTCGATACCACCTCGGTCTTGCCTATGCAGCTTCGGGTCAAGCACTCAAGGCGCGTGAAGAACTCGAAGCTGCCGCCAAGCTCGAACCAGATGGTACGTCGCTGAAGCAGAGCATTCAGGATGCGCTCAAGCAGAATCAATAGTTGTTATGAGGCAGCAGCACGAAGTTATGGGTCGCGACGAATAGCAAGCTGTGTGAATCGGCGGGCGTCAGGCCCGATGATGTCGGGGTTCCGGTGACAGGATCGATGATCGTCGTCCCGGTCCCGGCAAAGCGGTGCTGATACCGGTACGTGAACTGAAGTGATAGATCCCGGATCGGATTGTACGCGTAGGTCGCGGAGAACGAGGCGTAATCCGTGGTGCTCTGCGCGATCTGCCGATTTCCTGAAGCCGAGAACGAAATGTTTTCCCGGCTGTTGATGATGTAATTGACGCTGGCGCTGATCGTGTCGCGCTTGACCAGCGATCCAACGACGCTCGGTCCAACCGATTGGCTTGCAACGACCGAAAGAGTGGCGGTCTTCATGAACTTGTAGGTGAAGACCGCATCGCCGATCCAGTCGAGCGCCGAGCTGTTGACTGGTTGAGCCGAAACACCACCGCCGATTGGCGATGTCGAAACGCCACGCTCTGTCACCACATAGGCTGTGCCAATATTGCCGCGGAATGAGATCAATGCCGACAGGGATGTGTCGATGCCGGCCTGATTTCGATAGATTGCAGCCTGCGTCCCGAACGCGTTGTCGTAGTCGAGCAGTTCCGCCTCGGACGAGAGGCTTCCTCCTGTCGTCGAGCTGAACGCGTGACGCCAATTGCCGCGAGCAACCGTGTCCGTGAATGGCGTGCCGCCGGTCGAGGGTTCATAGCTCGTTCGCGTCGATGACGCGAAAACGCTCACTGTGTCGCGTGCTGTCAGTGCGCGATCGAATCCGCCGGATACCGTCAACCGATCCAGGAAACCGCCGACGGGCGCCACGACGCCGAGATCATTGAGGAGGGCGAGAGATGTGCTCTGTTGCCGCCAGGTGGCTTCGACGAATTCCTTATCGTATTTGTTTTTTCCAAACGTGTCATAGCGAGCGTGGAACCCGTAGCTGAGGGATTCCGATACCGTTCCGGCCGCGCCCGGGCCCCAATACTTCCTGAAGGTCCCGTCGCCATCGAATGTGAGTTTCGATGTCGGTGTCAAACCAACTGCTTTGGCAGACAGTGTCGAATAGGAGCCGACTGAACCCGCCGGAGACGTCCGGAGGTATTGGTTGCTGTTGAGTTCGACAGTCTCACTCTCGGTGGTGCTGATCGACCAGTCCCAAGCGAGGACGGCCGTCGGCACCACTCCGAACGAGACCGCGACTGCACAAGCAATCCTTCTCACAATAGGGTCCGCCCGGATCAATGCAGAATGATGCTAGTCGAAAAATCCTCGCTCCGGGACCATGATGACGTCGCCCGCCCGCAGGACAATATTGCCCTCGAGATCTGCGCCGGCTTCATAGGCCCTGTAGTTGAACACGTAGATCGTCTCGTCGCCGCCAGGGGCTCGCCGCCGGACCTGTATTCGCTTCTTGGCGGCGTAAGGACCAAGACCGCCAGCGAGCGAGAGGGCCTGCATGAGGGTCGTCGGCTGACGCACCACGTATGGCCCGGGGCGCAACACCTCGCCCGTGACGAAGATCTTGGGCTTGAGATCCTCTTCCGGAATGTCTTTCGGGGCGTTGGCCAGGGCCACCGTCACGTCGAGCGCTTCGTCCTTGTAGTTCGGCCTCAGCTTCGCCTTCAGGATGTTCTCGAGCGCGACGGGTGTCAGACCCCGGGCGCGGATATGGCCGGCAAGGGGAAATGCAATCTCTCCCAAGGGGTCGACCACGACCGTGCGGTCGAGTTTCGGATCCTGCAAGACCGTGATGGAAAGGGTGTCGCCAGGCTTCAGGGTTTGGGCGTGCGCGGCAACTGCGAAGAGCGCCATCCACAGAGCCACCAGAATCGTTCGCATGCTCGTTTCCCCTTCCGCGCCCTCGCGAAACAAAGACCTCAGGTCAATCAATGAGTTGGAACCGCACCGAGGGCGCCCTGCCAAAATAGCGGGCCGCGGGAAGAAACTAATGCCTCTCAGAGACTTAAGGAACCCGAGAGAGCTGTTTTACAGGAAAAATGCTGTACTGTTGCTTGTCTGCAATAACGTCTCGGACCAGGCTGTCCGCGATGACCCGCTGTTCGTTGGCGAAGCCATAGACAAGGGCGGTATCGCAGAGGACGTTGATCATCCGGGGAATGCCGCCGCTTGCTGCGGCGATGAGGCCGCAGGCCTCCTGCGTGAAGAGCGGGCGTGTGGACCCCACCGCCTGCAGGCGGAATGCGATGTAGTTCGCCACTTCACGCGCATCGAGCGGCCGGAGGTGGAAATCCGATGAAATCCGCTGGGCGAATTGGTGGAGTTTGGGGAGCAGCAGGAGATCCCGCAACTGCGGCTGGCCGACCAGGATCAACTGTAGGATCTGGTACTTGTCGGCGTTGATGTTCGACAGCATTCGCAGGTGCTCGAGCGCCTCCGGCTCCAGATTCTGAGCTTCGTCGATGATGAGAACGGTACGACGTCCGTGCGCGTACTGACCGTGCAGAAAATCCTGCAATTGTTTGAAAAGATTTGGGTAATTACCGTCAAAGGGTTGCCCGAGCGCCATCAGGATCCACTGCAGAAGCTCCTGTCGTCCCTGCGGAGAACTGGAGATCAGTCCCAGGGTCAGGGTCGGGCTGAGCTTCTTGAGGAGATGACGGACAAGTGTCGTCTTGCCAGAGCCGATTTCGCCGGTGATGACGGTGAAGCCGGCATTGTTCATGATGCCGAACTCCAGCATCGTGAAAGCCATCGAATGCATCTTCCCCCAATAGATCAAATCGGGGTCAGGCAGGATGGAGAACGGCTTCTCGCGAAGTTGGTAAAATGCTTCGTACATCCGCCGTTCTCTAAACCTCTGGGTTGAGTTATAACCCAACCCGGCTGCTTGCGAGTGAGTTCAGCCCAGCTATTTCTCAGCTAGGTAAATTACGAGGCTTTGCCAGGGCCATTAAGGCTGTCATTTCAATTTCATCTGGCACCGCAATATTCATTAAGCCGGATGCAAAATCGATGCTACAATAAACTCGGTACGGGAATTGCCGACCGACATGGGGCACGGTTCCGCAGTTTCGCCCCGGCTAACCGCTTCCAGATGGCGCATGCTCCAAAAAATTGACTTCCAGGACAGTTACGAAGGCGTGCCGCAGGAGGATAGATCCTACCTGCTCAAGCCGTCCTATTATTGGGACGTGTTCAAGCGGCGCTGGCTGTTCATGGTCGTACCGTTCCTGCTCATCTCGTCGGCAGGCGCGATCGCGGTCCTGATCTGGCCGCCGACCTATCTCTCTGAAGGCAAGATCCTCGTCCAGTCGCAGCAGATCCCAACGGAACTGGTTCGCCCCACCGTCACCAGCGCGGCGCAGGAGCGCATCCAGGTGATCCAGCAGCGCACCATGACGCGGGAAAATCTGATCGCCATTGCCGACAAGTTCCAGCTGTTCCCGGAGAAACGAACGCTGATGTCGGTGACCGAACTGGTCGAACTCATGAAGAAGTCGACCAAGATCACTCCCGTCGATCCGATCCTCGACTTCAAGACCAGGAACCGCGGCGCACTCGAGAATCCTACGATCGTGTTCTCGGTCGGATTCGAATACAACGATCCAGCGGTCGCTGCTCGCGTCGCGAACGAACTGATGACGCGCATCCTGAACGAAGATCTGCGCGACCGGACCAGTCGCGCAACGGATACGACGCGTTTTCTGACGCGTGAGGTTCAGCGGTTGCAAACCGAAAACGCCGCACTCGACAGCAAGATCGCGCAGTTGCGTCTCGCTCAAGGCAAGACGTCATCTTCGCAGACCTCGGATCAGCCCACAGCGACCCTCGGCCAATTGAAGGCTGAACTCATCCAGAAGGGGGCGCTATATTCGGACAAGCATCCCCTCATCCAATCGCTCAAGCGCCAGATCCAGGCCATGGAGAGTGTGGCGCAGGCACCGCCGCCCGCGGCCGATGCGGCGACGGCGGCCAGCCTGGATGCGCTCGTGGCGCAGCAGGAAAGCCTGCAAAAGAACCTCGAAAGCGCTTCGGCGAAGCTGCTGGCCGCCCGTCTCGGCGAAAATCTCGAGAAGGACCAGCAGTCGGAGAAGCTGGAGGTCATCGAGCAACCGACGGCGCCACAGGACCCTATCAAACCTAACCGGCCGAAACTGCTTGCTCTTGCGATTGCCTTGGCTCTCGGTGCCGGTGTCGGCTTGACCTTCGTACTTGAATTCTCGGACAAGGCGATCCGTCGCAGCAGTGATATCTTCACGACCGTCGACAACCGCTTGGTCGTTGCAATTCCCTACATCGCGACAGCGAGAGAGGTGCGAAGGCAGAAGCAGAGGGTCCTTGCATTTGCGCTGATCGGAATTGCGGTTGTTCTCAGTGTCATCGTCGTCGCCTACATCATGCTGCCGCCACTCGATCTCATGATCGCCAAGGTGCGGGCGGGCCTGTTTCGTTAATTTCCCAAGGGGATTTTCGTGGATTCGATCAAGCAGGCCGTCGAAATGGCGCGTTCAGGCGAGAGCCTGCAGCAGCGTGAACTTGTCGGCGCGTCGACCGGCCACCAAACTCCAGCCATCCGGGAGGTCCGGCTCGATACGGACCATCTCGAGGCAAACCGCATCGTTGCATTCGCGACGGGCAGTGAGAACAGCCGTTACTATGACATGCTGCGGACCCAGGTTCTGCAGGAGATGGACAAGAAAAGCTGGCAGTTTCTCGCTGTGACCTCGCCGACCGCGGGCTGCGGAAAGACGGTGACGGCGTGTAATCTGGCCATGAGCATCGCGCGTTTACCGGAGCGATCGGCCCTCGTCGTTGATCTTGATCTGCGCAAGCCGAGCGTCGCGAAGTATTTCGGCATCAAGCCAGAGGTCGGTGTCCTCGATGCATTGGAGGGAAGGGTACCGCTTTCGTCAGCCGTGGTGAGGGCATACGTCGGCCCGAACAGCCTGTCACTTTTGCCGGGGACGACTTCGATTCACGGCTCATCCGAGTGGATGGCCTCGCAGACCATGACCGCGCTGCTCCAGGCCATCAAGCGCGACTTTCGATCTCACACGTTGATCTTCGATCTGCCTCCGATGTTGATGGGAGACGACGTCATATCGATCCTGCCGCGCATGGACGCGGTACTTCTCGTGGCCGGAGTCGGAAGCTCTTCGGTTGCCGACCTCAAGGAATGTCAGAAGCATCTCGACCGCACGCCCGTGGTTCGCGTCGTCGTCAACAAGGTGTCCGAGAAGATCGATACCTATTACGGGTATTATTGAGCGGTTAGACTCGCTGCGCCCATCGCCTTGTCATCTATCGCAGTGGTATCGTGCCGGGCGGCAGAAAGGCTGCAATTTCGGATGCGGGCACGAAGTATTTGGCGATGTCCACGGTCTCTTCCTGCCGTGTCACAGCGTTGATGCGCTTCTGGCTGATCTTTCGGCTCATGATGCCGAGCAGGCATCGCTGCTTGAGATCAAAAACTCCCGATCCCGAGTTGCCGGTTTTGGCCACGTCCGCAACGGCAGTGTCGAATTTTCTGACGCCTATCGGAATTCTGATCGGATCGATGATTCGTGTCCTCACGACCGACCCCGGAATCACCGTTACGACTTCCTCATTCGGCCAGGGGCGCGTCTTGCAAAGGTCCAGGCGTCTCAATCGCAGGCGCATCGGCAGTGATTTTTCGTCGACTGCCAGCAGCGTGATGTCCGTACTGTCGAGGTGGCCTTCCTTGACGACGCGGGTTGGATATTCCACGCCTGCGATCACCACCTTGGGCCGCGTAAACCAGGTGCGACCGGCGACATGCGCCGCAGTGAGGACGTTTCCATTGCCGATATAGATGCCGGCCCCTGGTCCCCATGACTGCATGGGCGTCTGGTGGATGTGAATTGCGTACGCGAGCAGCGTGTCCTCGGGAGTCTGCGCTGCTGCCCGGGTCGCAAGGTTTGTGGAACTGCAGATCGCAAAGAAGATGGCACAGGTCGCGATCGATCTGGCGGTCACCATCGGTCGACCGACACCAGGCCCGATCGACCAAATTGTGCTGTGCTCACGAGCGGAATCAGGAATTGCCGAGGAAAAATTTCCTGTCCTGTGCCGGAATCGCCGCGAACAGGTCCTTGATGAACTTGTCTTGCAGTTGAAAAGACGCATCCTTGGAAAGACCAATGGTCGAGACGCGGATCAGTGCGCCATCGGGAATGAGGCCCTGCAAACCGTATTTGAGCCGGCTCAATTGGTTGTCGACCACCCCATTCGAAATGTCGTTACCGACCTTCATCCAGTAGGTGATCGGCTCGTAACGGGATTCGCGCTCAGCGACCAGTCGGGTGATCTTCAATGACGTATCGGTATAGTTCAAGGTCGAACTGGTCTTCTCCGATATGCGGAAGCCGTTTGCCGTGTAGCAGATTTCCGGCCGATGGGCCTTCAGCTTGTAGTTCTGGACCGGACCGTAGGCCACGAGGAACATCACGATGTGACCTTCCCCATCGGTGTAACCACGGGCAACCTCCTGGCTATAAACCTTGGCTGCTGCGATTTCCGGCGCTTGCACAAAGGCCTCGGGATCGACCGGCTTGACCGGACTGATCTCCGGCACGAGCTTCCAGTTGCCGAATTGCTTCGGAATGACGGTTTCCAGGCTCTGCGATGCCGCAGTGCGGGCCATCAATTTGCGGGGCGTAAAAACTTCGGCGGCAACCGCCGTTCCGACGATCGCCACTGCGGCGAGAACGACTCCAATACGGCGGGATTTCATTTAACACTCCTCTTCGCCGGTTTAATATCCTGTCCGAACGGTTCAATAAAGGCCGGATCACGCTGTTTTCCTTACAAAAATGTCACAGATACGTGGTTTGGGTGCGTTTCCGAAATTAATCTAAACTCGTAAATCATGGCCTTGGGTTGTCAGCCGCCTCGACGACTGAACCATCCCCGTTTACTGGTTGAACAAGTTTGAGCCGGTGGGTCGACCCCGTCGATCTCCGCCGAATCTGGGAGCTTTGGGTGAACAAGAATCGCAGACATCATGCTGGCCGGGTGGCGATCGCGCTCGTTTGCTACGGCCTCGTCCTGTCGGGATGCGGCGAGAGGAGCGAGCAGCCGGCGGCTGCCAAGGGGCAGGTTGTCGCGCGTATCGGCAAGGAAGTCGTGACGGTCCAGGAACTCGACAATGAAATGAGGATCGCCAATGTCCCGCTCGAAAAGCAGAAAGATCCGGAGATCGTAAAGCGGGTGCTCGGGGACATCGTGGTTCGCAAGTACCTTTTCCAGCAGGCCATGGACGCAAAGCTCGACCGCGAACCCGGCGTTCTGCTCGATTTGCTTCGCGTTCGAGAGCAGGTTCTCGGGAACGCCGTTCTCAATCGGGGTGCCGCCGCAAAGGCGCCCGGCCGGGCCGAGGTCGATCGCTACATCGCCAGGAACACCTTCAAATTCGCGGGTCGCAAAATGTACGGTGTCGACCAGATCATCATTCCTATTTCTCCGTCTGCGCAGAATTTTGTTGCTGCGAACAAGGACGCAAAATCTCTGGACGAATTGCAGCAACAGCTGTCCACGAGTGGCATCCCATTCTCGCGGCAGGCGGGAGGTCTTTCGAGCAGTGATCTTCCCGAAGACCTGGCGGCTGCGGTCGAGCGCAGGAAGGACGACGATGTCTTTTTCGCGCGTGCAGGTGCGAACGGAATCTTCTTCAAGGTGCGCAGCGAGGAGGCGCGTCCGCTCGACGGCGATGCGGCGCTCAGTTTCGCCAGGCAGGCGATGCGGTCAGACGCGGTTGCCGCAGAACTTGGCCTGGCATCCTATTCGGCCAGGCTTGAGGCCAAGTACGAGGGCGATTACGCCGCCCTCATGAAGCAGGGCGACACCAAAAACTGAAGATATCGAATGGAACTTTCGTCTATTCTATTGATCGATCTTTTGAAGTGCCATGGCAACCGTATTTGACGTCGTCACCGTCACGTGTTTCGTAGGGCTCGTGATCGCATTCTTCCAGTTTTCCGACCGGGAACTGAAGACGCTGCTTTTCTTCAGTATTTCCGGCGTCGTCTTTGCCGTCGCAAATCAGTTGGGAAACGCCGGCTATAACTACTTCGCCTTGGCGCTGATTGTGGCAGCAATCGGCTTTGCCGGCCTCGTCTTGAGGCGGTAGTCGATTGTTGAAGCCGAGTTGCAATGCTAGGTTGACCCGAATGAGCCTTTTTTCAGCATTTGTACTGTCCTGAACAATGACCGACATCCATATGCCGAAATCTTTCGTGTCCGGGCTTTCCAGAGCTCTTCTGGAACCCTTGCTTCTCGCGGCTGCCATCATCGGTGCGTACGTCCCGACGTTCAATAGCCTGATCAACGGGCCGTGGCAGACCGAGCAGGAGGGGCATGGGCCGCTCATCATTGCGGCTTCCTTCTGGCTTGTCTGGCAGGCGCGAGACCGGGTTCGCAAGGCCCCCGTTTCTCCAGCGCACATTGTCGGCTGGATGGTGCTGCTCGGAGGACTGACGATCCTTTATCTGGCGCGTCTGCAACAGGGGTTGCTGACATTCGAAGCAGGGTCGATCATTCCCGTGATTGTCGGTTCCGTGCTGATCTATGCGGGCTGGCCGACACTGCGCGCGCTGGCGTTTCCGATCGGCTTTCTTGTGTTCGCCGTGCCGATGCCGGACTGGCTGATCGATGCCGCGACGGTGCCCCTCAAGGTCTTCATCTCGGATACCGTGGTGCGCGTGCTCTATGCTGCAGGATTCCCCATCGCGCAGAACGGCGTGATGATCATGATCGGGCCATATCAGCTCCTCGTGAAGGATGCGTGCTCGGGCATGAACTCGATCTTCGCACTTTCGGCCATCGGCGTGTTCTACGTCTATGCGTTCCGCTGGAGCGAGAAGCTGCGGAGCATCCTGTTGCTTGCCGCCATCGTCCCGATCACCATTCTCGCCAACTTCTTCCGCGTGTTTGCCCTGGTGCTGATCGCCTATTTCGGCGGGCCCGACATGATCGAAGGGATCGTCCACGACCTGACCGGGATCAGCTTGTTTGTGGTCGCCATCATTCTGCTGTTTCTGTTCGACGGTATTCTGGGACTGGGCGCACGTTTCCTGTTCGGCAGGAAGAAGTCGGTGCTTGCCACGCCCGCCTGATGCTCACAGTGCGCCAGCGGCAATCGATGTGGTGTTACGATCCGTCGTGACGTTCGCAGGAGTTCGGCGGCGGTGAGCTTCACCTATGCAATTCCGGACCTGCATGGTCGGGCTGACCTGCTGGACGAGGCCTTGGTGAAAATTCAGGCCCATGCTGACGGCCGGCGTGCATTCGTCGTGACGCTGGGCGACTATGTGGATCGAGGGCCGAACAGTTGCCAGGTCATCGAGCGTTTGATGGCGTGGCCCTATTCTGACCTCCACCTCGTTGCCTTGAAGGGCAATCACGAGGCGATGATGTGGGAAGCCTGTAGCGGTCTCGACGAGCCTGATATCTGGCTCCGCAACGGGGGAGTGGAAACCCTCGCGTCCTACGGTCTTGATCGCCATGTTTCCGACCTGAGATCGGTCTTGCCAGAAACCCATCTTGCGTGGATCGGGCAGCTTCCCTCTCTCTACGCCGACAAGCATCGCATCTTCGTTCACGCCGGTGTCGACAATGGAATCCCGATCGACCAGCAGGTCGAGCGCACGCTGCTCTGGAAGCGATATCCACGGGGGAGCGGGGACGGCTACGGATCATTCCATGTGGTTCATGGGCACGCGGCGGACGAACGCGCGCCGATCGTGACAAGGGGAAGATCCAACCTCGATGCGAAGGCCTGGAAGACCGGACGTCTTGTTGTCGCTGTGTTCGAGGACGATAAGCCCGGTGCAGCCATCGGCTATCTGGACGTCAGGGGTTCAGCGATCGATTGACCGGATCGGAAACCGCAGCCCTCACCGCGCGGTTTGGAACAGGTCTGACAGTTTCGCTGCCTCGCGATCAGCGTCATGACGTTCGATCGCGCGAATTCTGGCCTTGTCTCCCATCGTCCCGATGATCCTGTCGGGGCACTCGAGGCAGTCACGCATGGCGGCCACGAGAGACCCGACGTCACCGGCAGGCACGAGCCAGCCATGCTGGCCTGGCTCCACCAGCTCGGGGATGCCGGCAACATATGTGCTGATGACGGGACGCGACAGGACCATCGATTCCATGATGACGACCGGCAGCCCTTCCGCGAAGCTGGGCAGCACCATGGCGCGAGCCGCGAGCAGTTCATTTCGGACTTCCGAAGGCGGTATCCAGCCGGTGATCTTCACCGTCGATGTCAGCCCATAGTCTGTGACGAGACGTTCGATCTCGGGGCGCATTTCGCCGTCGCCGGCGAGAACGAGCTGGAACGACATGCCGGCCTGGACCAATTGCTTGG
Source organism: uncultured Bradyrhizobium sp. (assembly GCA_964423245.1). Taxonomy (GTDB): domain Bacteria; phylum Pseudomonadota; class Alphaproteobacteria; order Rhizobiales; family Xanthobacteraceae; genus Bradyrhizobium. The sequence continues at coordinate 15,878 of CAYREH010000009.1, forward strand.
CGGCCTCGACGAGCAGCAATTGGCCCTTCTGTTCGCACAGACGTCCGACGCAAACGAGACGAGACGAATACGTCGTCGGTGCCCCTGCGGTGGCGTAAAAGTCCCGCTCGATGCCGCAACGGACGACTCTGACCTTGTCCCAATGCTCATGAGACACTTGCCGCAGCAACTGGCTGCGGCCGAATGAACTGATGGCGACGACGAACGCGGCCCGTCGGATCTTTTCAGGCAAAGCGATGAATGCGGCCTTGTCGAACTCCTCGGGCCCGTGTGCTGTGAAGCTCCAGCGGGGGCCACCAAGCACATGGACAAGCATTGCTACTTCGGCCGAGTTGGTGCCGAAATGGGCATGCAGATGTTCGACTTTCTCTTCGTCTAGCCAACGCAAGACGCGACAGGCTTCGAACAAATAGATGATATGAACGGGCAGGGGCCGTTCGGCGCGCCGCCCGAGCTTCAGCGCAAGGGCGAATGCGCGTGCCAGCCGAGCCGGTCGGGTCATCAGGACGCGCAGGAAGGCGGAGAGAAGGCCACCTGCGCCATCAGCCAGCACGGAGCGAGTGCGGACCAGTTCAGCCCGGTCTTCGGGGCCCAACACACTCGCGTCGCTCTGCCGAACTGAAATGCGCGTGATCTCGTGCCCCAGTCGCTCAAGTGCCTGGATCTCCCGCCTGATGAAGCTATGACTGACCGCCGGGTAGCGATTGACGAGATAGGCAATTTTCATTGGTGCAAACCAAGGTTTGTAAAGCAGAGCGCCCGCCCTGTTTGACCTTCTGCCATAAGAACCTATAGGGTCTGCAGACGTTGAAGACCTTAGGCGTAGGGACTTTCACGACTAGCAAGCCCTCGCTTCCCTGATCAACCCAAGATGCTGTTGCTCACCCTCATTGTCGGCTTGACGTTAATACCCGCGCTCGTGTTGACGGCCGAGGTATTGGCGGCGCGGCACGAGCCAATCGACGATGCCGGCGCGACGCGCGTGGGACTGGGCCGTCTGGCGGTGGTTGTTCCCGCGCATAACGAAGGCCACGGAATCGTCCCCACGCTTCAGGACATCGTCCGCCAAATGACGGACGGCGACCGGCTGGTGGTGGTCGCCGACAATTGCACCGACGATACGGCTGAGGTTGCCCACGCTCATGGTGCGCAGGTTCTTGTCCGCGACGAGCCGGCCAAGCGGGGCAAGGGCTATGCGATGGCATGGGCGGTCGATCACCTCGCCCAGGACCCTCCTGACTTCGTCTTGTTCGTCGACGCAGATTGCCGCCTGCAGCCTGAATTCCTGAAGCCAATGCTGCTGTGCTGTTCAAGATATCGCCAGCCCGTCCAGGCTCTCTACCTCATGACGCGTCCGGAGGGGGCCTCGGATCGTCAACGCGTGTCCGAATTCGCCTGGCGAGTGAAGAACTGGGTTCGGCCTCTGGGGCTCAGCCGCCTTGGGTGGCCGGTTCAATTGATGGGGACTGGCATGATGTTCCCTTGGAACGTCATCCGTTCGGCGCCGCTCGCAAGCGGCAACATCGTCGAAGATCTCAAGCTCGGGCTCGACCTGGCGCTCCAGGGCCATCCGGTCCGATTTCTGCCGACCGCGCGTGTGAGCAGTCAGTTTGCTGCCACGGACCGGGGGACCGACAGCCAGCGGCAGCGTTGGATCGGGGGACATCTTGCTCTTATCTGGACCTATGCTCCGCGGCTTGTCGCTCGCGGCTTGCTGGATCGGCGGGCCGAGCTCCTGATCCTGGGCCTCGATCTGCTGGTTCCCCCGATCTCTCTCCTCGTGTTGATGGCAGGTGCCGTCCTCCTGGTAACAGCCCTGACGGCCCTTGCTGTCGGAGCGATCGCGCCGCTCGTTCTTGCGGCGTCAAACGTCATGGCGATTGCAGGGATTCTGGGTGCGACATGGTGGCGGTTCGGCCGTGATATCCTGCCTCCGAGCTGCTTCGGCAGTTTGTTGGGTGAGGCTGCCAGTCGTATTCGCCTTTACCGCACCCTGGCCCGTGGTGGACCGTCCGCCTGGGTTCGAACAGACCGGGGGCGTCCCGATTGAGCTTGGCTCAGGGCGATGCTGCCGGATCCGGGACCTATTAAATCTTTCGCCGAGGCGATTAAATCGGCAGCGATTTGCTTAACTTTTGGGCTGGTCTGGCCTCGCTTGGTGCAAAGCAAAAACATTTGTGATTCGCGTGTCTTATTCTCCGGAATGAGAGAAATAATTGTGTGTGCGTGCACTGCAAAATCTTGGTTGACAAGTCGTAATCATCGGGGCAAAGATGCTTCATATTAAATACCCCTGGAGGTTACTAATGTCGTCCCTTAGGCTTGCGGTGGCCGCGATTCTCGGTCTCTTTCTCTTGGCTGCCCCTGCTCAGGCAGCTGTTGTCCTTTCGTCGGGCTCCGCAAATGTGTCGGTTGTCCCGGGCACTCCCGTCACCTTCGAGACCACGATTCTCGGAACCTTCTTTGGCGGCGCCTGGAAGTTCACCGATGGGTTCCACACGCTGACCGGTGGTTTTTTCACGTCGGGCACCAACCCGGTGGTGACGATCGGGACGTTCACCTATCCGAACGGTCTCTATAACTACACCTTCTCTTACACGGGTTACGTCAGCCCGAGCGGAGACTCCACCTCTGGCGGCTTCTCGGGTCAGATCTCGGCTGTTCCTGAGCCCGCGACTTGGGCGATGATGATCCTCGGCTTCATCGGCGTGGGCTTTGTTGCCTACCGTCGCCGCAGCGGAGCCTCGGTTCGCTTGGCCTGATCGGCATTAAAATCTGAATATGAGAAAGCCGCCCATTATGGGCGGCTTTTTTTTGTGGGTGGGTCACCGAGGACGTGGTCCTGGTGCTTCCTCTCTCGGGGGCCCTTTCGATTGGCACGACACCCCCACCGGCAACGACCTGCATTCAGGTGCGCTCACTGGTGGCTCCGTGGGTGCATTTCAGCTGGCTCTCTCGATCTGAACGGCTCCAGCCGGCGTAAACAGGGCGGCATTTTCGGTCCATTTAATTGGATCTCGTTTCGGAGACCGAACGACGGCGTCAGGCGGTTTTGATATTTTATGGTCGGGTTTGAATCGTGGTGGTTGTAACGCTATGGTCTCGATATCCGGCCTCTCGCGAAAAGGCCATTCCTGCCCGTGCCTGTCTCCCAAGTGGACCGCTGCAGTCGGTGAGCTCAGCCAGTCAATGCCAGCGCAGGACGAGAGCCGATCCCAATCCTACATTTCGCTCCTGTTCGCGGCGCTGATCACGTCGTCATGCGTGCCAGGGAATGGCAACGCTGCAGAAAGCACGCGAATCAAGCGTCCTCCCCCCACGGCTGAAGAGCTCCAGAACGCTGCGGTGGAGATCGCCAAGAACGATGGTCTCCTTCGTCAAGGAGACATCGTCGCGACGGGGCGAGGCTTCCTGAAATTCAAGGGCGTCTCAGCCGATGGCTATACCTATGAATTCGAGCCGGTGGCAGATCCGTTGAACCAGATTGGTACAAGGAAGAACTAAGCGCGTCGCGCGCGCGGCCCGGCAACGCGTCACTCGTTAACGTTGTTAAATTTAACGTTACCAGCGGTAACCGCACAATTACCTCTAATTTGCCTCAACCTTGGTTGACTGAAACCGCTCAAATAGAAATAGTCCCACCCAAATTGGGTGCGCTCCGGCGCATCGCTTTTGGAGATTTGGAATGTTGCTTCGTTCTTTTTCGTTGGCGGCCTTCGTGGGCGCCTGCCTGATGTCAACCTCGGTGTCGGCCGCCGTGATCGGCGTGACCAGCTACGACATGGCCAACGGAAACGGTGCCACCCAGTATACAACGCCTACCGGTGGTCAGAATTACTTCGATTTCACCTATACGAAAAAGGGGGAATCAACTCCCGTCCCGAACGCAGGCGTGAATGGCTCGCCCAGCAGCATTCCGAATAATTCCAACGCAACGAACGTTCTGACAGGGGGCACCGGCAAGCTGACCGATGGAGTCATTGCGACTGACAATTTCTCGCTGGTCAGCGGATCGAACGGCACCATTTCGAACGGCTGGACCACGGCTGCGTCGCCTTACTATGGCTCGCTGAATGGGCAGCCGAGCCAGTATGTGGGATGGAAGTACCAGGATCCGACCATCGTATTCCATCTCGCAAGTGGGTCGATGGTGAGTCAGATAAACCTCTATGTCGCCGCCGATGGTTCTGGAGGTTTGGTCGGGGCTCCAAGCAACGTGTCGATCATGGTTGGCTCAACTCTGCTGACTTCGTCCCAGTATACCGAGACAATCTCCCCCTACACGGGAAGCAATCCCTACGCTTCAAGTACCGCGCTGATCACAATCACTCTGAATCAAGCGATTTCCTCCAGCGATATCTTCACGCTCCAGCTTTTCCGCGGCGCTCTTGGCCAGGATGGCTACGATTACGAGAAACAGTATTGGGATCCGGTTACCAATACTTTCAACGACCCCCTCAGCGGTTTCCAGGAGAACGCGTGGAATACCAAGCTAGAGCCCTGGATCATGGTCAGCGAGGTCCAATTCCTGACGGCCGTTCCTGAGCCGGCGACCTGGTTGATGATGATCGCTGGCTTCCTCGGTGTTGGCGCGCTGACCTATCGCCGTCGAAGGGCTGCTGCGCTGGCCTGAAGGCCGCGCGTACGTGCTGTTCGCGATTGATGCCGTTCTCACTCGTGATGTGTCGCTTTGTCGCAGAATTGAGCGAGCAGCAGCCCAGGCATTGCGGCCTTCAACGGAACGGCGTTTCTCGTCGATCTTCGGGCGTATGGCTCGTTGGCAACGCCGTGGATAATTCTTGGTCGATGGGAGGTCCGGTCTTTTGACCAATGGACGTCGATGCTATGGAACCCAGCAAGCGCGGTTACGAATCTGGGGACGAGACATCGATGTCCAACTCTCTCACGAGCGCGCTTCTTGCTGCCCTTAATTCTCTTGAGGAGCAGTCCTCCGAGGACGATTCACGCGCCGTCGCCGACCTTATCAATGCCGTAGGGCCTGCATCACAAGCATTGGCGTCGCTGACACGAGCACAGGTTCAGGCCGCTCCGGCAGCGGGCAATCCAGAGGAGCGTCTCGTCGCCACGATTCGCCTGGGTATGGCCAAGGCGAAATCGGCCGTCTGATATCGAACGCTGCTCACGACTATCAATAGCGCGAAAGTCCGGCCGCCCACATTTTCGACGGTCGCGCAAAAGGTATTATCTACGCGCACGAGCCACCAGATTCGGATATATTCGTGACGAATCAGTGGCGTAAGCTTTCATTTCGTTTGAACTAGTATCCGGCGCGACGCGAAAATCGCTCGCTCGCGCGTGGCAGTTGCGTCGTCGCGAGCGTTCGTAGCTGCCCAACAATCCGCTTGCGGATTCACCGTATGCTGCGCGGCTCGCGCCCGACGTCGATCTGCCTCCATCGGATACGAAAGGAGGACTCGTGAAGACGTTGAATTTCATTCTCGCGGTTTGCGGCTTGCTCGGCATCAGCGAGGCCATGGCCACGCCTGTCACGACAGTCACTGAGAATTTCAGCTTCTTTGGGTCGGCCTACAATATCGTCGGTCAATTCACTTATGATACGGCCAGCAACAAGCTTACGACGATCTCCGGCACGGTCACGGGCCTGAACTCGAGTTCATCGCCGACTGCCGGAATTATCACCGGCCTCATTGCCGAGAGCGCGCCGACAAACAGCTACCCTAGCGACTACTATTTCGGTTTCGACAACAGCTTCGACCCGGTGCTGAAGCAGTTCAGTTTCGGCGGCATCTTGTTTTCATTCGGCTCCAATAATTTCGGCAATCTGTATTTTAATCCCACGCCCTATTTTTCGACCTATCTGCCCGACGGCTCGTCGACGGACGTGTGCGGAGGTGATCTCTTCTGTCCCGGCGATGCCGGACGGTTGCAGTTCAGCACCGTCGGTGCCGTTCCGGAGCCTGCGACCTGGGCCATGGTTCTGTTGGGCTTCGTCGGATTGGTCGTTTTTGGACGTTTGGCGACGCGTTCGCAGATGCTGCTGAAGAGCTAATGCGGTGACAACAGTGGTAGCCCAATACGACGACTGGGCTGTGAGGCTTAATTCTGACAGTTGAAGTCCTTCCTTTGGCAGGCGTGCGCCAGCACACCACTTCGAGACTGGGCATCTTGCCAGTCATGCGATAACGTGCGGTGGTGCTCAACCGAACGTTCGAGCTTCTTTCGAGGAATGACAGATGGACATCATCGGAACATGCCTTGATTGCGCGCCCGCCGCAGGGAGCGTCGCCGTAACGGTATTCGTTGGCATCGCGGGCCTGATCCTCGGCCTGCTCCGTGGGGCAGGGACACCGGCCGCTGTGGTCGCCCCCCATGCGCTGAGCGCCCGCTCGGCGTAAAGGTGAAGCCATTTCGCTCGACTGCTTGCGCCGTGTGGTGGTGGCCTCAGAGTCAGCCTGGCCTTTGCCTGAGAGCGACGTAGTTCTAAAGTTGCAGGCGCGAGGTCTTCGCGTTCAAACTTGGTTCATTTTCGAACGCCCACGATACCGCTAGCTTTCCGCCGGCTTAGCTTCGGCGCGGCTTACCAGGTCACCAAGCCGTGATTGAACGTGGTTGCAGCCGAGACTGACAAAAGTCAGGACGAAGTTCGGGCCATTTATAGGTCAAATTTCTCTTTGTTCCTTCGTAATAGACGATAAGCGCGGAGTTATATTTCATGACGAAATTGCCGTCTCCCTCATCGTCACTGCGGAAAATCAAGAAAACCCGGGCAGCCAGCCCGAAGAGAGTGCCTTCGTCAGACACAATTTCAGTGAAGTACCTCGAGGTTCTACAGTTGCGTCGCCGTCTCAGCGAAGCCGAAAACTCTCGCGGACCGCGTCAATAATCCGCTCTGGTCAGCTCCGCCGACACAGATCTGCGTGATCCGCCACCTGCCCCGGGGGCCAGAAGAGAGGTCCGTACAGTCGCGGGCCGACCAACATCGTCGAGACGTTGAATTTTGGTCAGGGGTGAGGTTAAATGGAGCCTCAAGGAACAAAAAATAGTTCCATTTAAAATCCTTAACAATTTTTAAATATTTTATTGAATTTGCCGCTCCGTAAGAGTACTGGAATATTGTGCACGTAATTGTGGAGGTATACTCAAATGCATCTTAAGGGATTAATTCTGGCGACAGCTGTTTCGCTTTCGCTCGCAACTGGGGCCAATGCGGCCGTTGTAGGAACGCCCGGCAGCACGCCTGCCGGCACGACCAACTTCAATTCTCAGACTCTTGGCAGCGTGACGTCGAGCTTCACCATTGGTGACTGGACGTTCACTCCCGGCACCAACTCTCAGATCATGATCGGGAGCAATAGCAGCGGCGCTCAGCCCCTCGGAACGTCTGGCAACTATCTCAGCGTTCTCGGCGGCGGATACATCGACATTTCGTTCTCCGCGCGCAATTCGATCGGCTTCTTCTGGGGCTCGGTCGATACTTACAACTCGCTCCAGTTCAGCAACGGTGACACCTTCACGGGCAGCCAGTTGAGCCCGCTTCTGTCTCCGACGGGATGTCAGGGCAGCCCGGCCTGTAATTCCTACGTGACGCTCACATCGGATACCCCGTTCACCAGCGTCCGGCTGTTGTCGAGTTCGAACTCCTTCGAGATCACCAACATCTCGGCGGTGCCCGAGCCGTCGACCTGGGCGATGATGATCCTGGGCTTCCTCGGCCTCGGTTTCCTCGGCTATCGCAAGACGCAGAACAAGTCGGCGTTCCGCGTCGCCTGAAGACATCAACTGCCATGTCTAGAAAAGGCCGCCCGTAGGGGCGGCCTTTTTGTTTGGGCAGGTTGCCGGCCGCAGCGCAAATCCGACCGCCGAAGCCAATCGAAGCCTCATCGAGAAATAGGACGTCGCGATCAATAATTGATCGAGGTCTGCGCGAAGATGCCTTCCGCGCGCGAGTCTCCGCCGACCCGGAAGCGATACTGGAGCGTCAGCTCCCAATAGGACGGCGGTGCGACGTATTTGGTTTCGCCAAACCAGTAGCGGATCGACGCGCCTAGACCGGCCGAATAGGCATCACGCACGGCGTAGGAGTCATCATAGTTTGCTGCGATGACAGCATGCGGGAAGAACACGAGATTGGGGCTGATCGGGTCGAGGCGGAAACTGTGTCCGAATCGTCCTTCGAACACGCCGACCAACTGCGACTTCTGCAGGAATTTGTCGACCTCCGTGTAGATGTACCAGGTCGGCCAATGGGTATCGATGGCGCGGAGATCCGTGCCTACGGTGTAGGAATAGGCTGCGCGCAACAGAGTGTCGTCGCGTGCCGAGCCGCCGATGTTGATGAGCTTGTCGACCTCGAGGACCAGGTTGTGATCCGAGAAAGGCTTCCAGCGGGCGCCGACCATGCCTTGCGTGGAAGGCCAGCCAGTCGGACCGCCGGCCTCGCTATAAAGCGTCTCGAACAATCGGCCGAACACCTCGAACAGCGCGCCGTTGCGATTTCCGAACTCTTCGGGGCGATAATAGAACTCCGTGCCCAGCTGTGACGTGTAGGAACTGCCCGGCGCATTGATCGTCAGGAAGGGATTTGGGGCAGAGCCGACCTTGCCGTAGGAGATCGAGCTGTTGATGCCCCAGACGCGCGACAGATCGGCAACGGTGCGGCGCGTCTCGAACAGCTTCTGTTCGTCGATGTTGATCAGCCCGGCGGCCTTGGCATCGATTCCCTCCTTGAGGTAGGCAATCGCCTTCGGATTCTCGAATTGGCGCATGGCCGTATAGCCGGCGTCGATGGTCGCGCGCGGAGGCAGCGCGCCGCGAGCCTTTGCATCGTCGAACAATTGCAGGGCGGTTCTGTCGTTGCCGACGGCGACGGCGATGTAGGCTACGTCCGCCTCCCTGATCGTCCGCAATTGGCCGCGTGCGAGCGCGGTGTCGAAGAGGGCCCTTGCTTCCGGCTTGCGCTCGAGCTCCAGCAACGTGTTGATCTCGGCCTGGATCGCGCCGTCGCGCTGGACCGCGGTCGCGGCCAGTCGGCCGGCCGATCGGAATTCGCGCAAGGCCTCCTCCTTGCGCCCGAGGCTCTGGAAGGCGTAGGCGCGGCGGATCGCGAATTCATAGTCATTGGACGAGCGGGGCAGGGCGCGCAGTGCGCGCTGCGGATCCTTCGTCTTGAGCGCCGCGTCGGCCAGCGCCAGCCGCGCATTCCTGGCCTGCTCGGCCGGCAATCCGCGCGCGAGGGCGGTTTCCCAATCCGACATTGCGCCCCTGGGATTATCGAGCCTGGCCCGCGCAAAGCCCCGTTGGGCGTAGATCTCCGCACTGGCGATCCCGTCCTTGATAGCCTTGGTGGCTGCGGCCTCGGCTTCTGCCGGACGGTTCGCGGTCAGCAGCAGATTGATCAGGAGGAGGCGGGTGCTTGCGGCTTCCGGAGTGGCCTCGATGGCCTCGCGTGCTTCCTCGATCGCGAGCTTGTAGTTCTTCGCGCGGGCTGCTTCGAAGGCCTTGCCGGTGGCCTCCATGCCTTCGGCCGCCTTGTCGACGGGGATCGCCACGCTCTGCACCAGCGGCGCCTGCAGGCTGCAGACCGAGCCGTAAGGCGTGTCCCGGCAATCCTGCGCCGGCATCGGCATGGCCTTGGCATCACCCGCCAGCTTCGCCTTGCCCTGCGCGACAGCATCCGCATCCCCGATGCGCGTGACGACCGCGGGATCGGTTTTGGGATACTCGGCCAGAAGAGCTTGCGCGGCCTTGTAATCGCCTGAGGCCAGCGCAGCGTCGGCTGCAATCAGGCGGATGTTCTTGGTCTCGACATCGGTCAGACCAGGCAGAGCCAGTGCGGCGTTGAAGTCAGCCGATGCGAGCTGTCGATTGCCAAGCTTCTGATAGATGTAGGCGCGCCAGACGAGGGGAACATAATTGCCCGGGTCGAGCTTGATCGCCGCGGTCGCTGTTTCAAGCGCACCCTGAAGGCTGTTGTCGGCAAGCTGAGCCGCCAGCAGCAGCAGGCGGTACGACATCACGTCCGGACCATACTCGACCGCCTTGCGGGCTGCCCGGATAGCGGCCTTGGGGTCGCCCCGCTCAAGCGCCTTGTATCCGTCGCCTGCCGGCGCCTGGGCAAGCCTTTGGCGGATGCTCGATTGCCGGGATGCGAGATCCTGGTTGGCGGAGAAGGTCTCGAGTGCAGATGCGGTCGCTGTCTCGGCCTGGGCCAGGTCGCCCGCCGCCACGAGCGCGTCGATGAGCAACAGTCGCAAGCGCAGGATATCCGGCCGCAGCCTGACGGATTCCTCCGCGCGTGTTGCCGCTGTTGCAAAATCTCCCTTGCTGAAGGCCCGGTACGCTTCGTCCGCAGCACTGTAGGCCTCGCCTTCGAGCGGCGCTTCCGCACCCGAAGTTTGGGCCAAGCCCGGGCTCATCACCGTCAAGGCGAGCAATAGGCTGCAGCCAACGGCGCGAAATCGCCGCCAACGCAGGCGTCCAAAGCTCCTCAAACCCATTCCCCGGGATCCCAACTTACTCGATCGATAGATACCCGAATTGGGTTTGCGGAGGAATTGAGAATTGTGCCTCAGACGCGCGCAACACCTTCACAGTACGAGGTTTTTCGAAGCGTGTTGCCGAATTGCCGCGAATTCTGCCCGTTCAAACAAGGCAGAAATGTCCGCACACGAATGGTTAACCAACCCTACCGATTTTTAATCGCATCCGCTGCTTTTGCCTCCCACTCCGAAGCCGTGGAGATGCCGGCGGCGGCCCATTCGCCCGCGGCGTCCGGACCGTTCTGAATTTGCGCCTCGTTGAACTGCCAAACAAGGTACTTGATCGGATTGGTCTTGAAGCCTTCGGACTGAAGAAACTGAAGCAGCGTCGCCCATGGCCCGACATCTCCAGGATTCCACTTGAGGGTGACAGGCCGGTCGATCCTGTTCGACAGACGCTGGGGAAAGCCGAAATAGGGCTGGACGAAGCTGTTTCCGATCACAGCAACAGGACTGGCCGCCTCGTCGAGGAGCCCAGCCGTCGCCTTCGGTGCCTGACGGATAATGTAGGCTTCCGGGCCGATCTCGCGCTTGCGCTCGGGCGGCAGGAAATTAGCCGCAAGATCACCCAGATGGCGATCGTTGATCCACGGGCCGAGCTGAGTCCCCGTCCCGGGATTGCCGGGGAGGGGACCGCCGGCGGTAATGACCTCACCCACAAGATCGGCGGTCGCTTCCGCCGCGTAGGTGGTCCAGTGAAAGTCCGCCCGGTAAAACACCTCTTGCTTGCTGGCGAGGACGGACTTGAAGGCATCGCGAACATCAGGTGCTTTGATACCCGCTCCGCGCAACGCTGCGAGCAGGCGATCGTAGCGATCCCTGACCGTGGTTGACATGCTTGAACCGTCAGGCAGCAGGTTCTCATAATAGCGCGGCTTGAGCGGCACCACGACGACGATCAGGCCGATCTGCTTTTGAGCCAGCAGTTTTCCCGTCTCGGCGATGAGCTTGATCGATTTTATTTCGGCCTCAGGTTTGGCCTCCTTGAGGCTTTCCCAGCCGGCAAACAGCCAATTTGATTTGCCCTCGAGAACTGCGTCATGGGCGGAGGCAGGGCCGACGCAAAACCAGAAACAAATCAAAGGTAAAAAAAGACGGGCTAAGCGCATAGGTCGATTATCTCGCAACCGCACATCAGATCGTTTCCATCAAAGCGACTAACGGAAAACTACGGGTCAAAAGCCTCTTGAATTGACACATGGGAAACAAAGAGTTACCGATGCGCAAAGATTAATCACAACAAGATTTAGCGGGGGGAGGATTTGCAAATGAATTTTAAATCTGCAGTGGCAGGTGCCATCGTCCTTGCATCTTGTAGTGTCGCGTCCGTTTCATCGTTCGCCGCTGCGATCACCGGCAACCTCACGGCAGACAACTCCTTCAGTGTCTACCTCAGCACCGATGACAATCAAATCGGCGACTTGCTCGGTACCGGCAATAACTGGCGGCAGTCATATTCGATTTCGGCCACTCTGACTGCGGCAACCTATTATCTTCACGTCGTTGCTCACAACGAGGGCGGCCCTGCCGTCCCGGGCAGCAACCCGGATGCTATCCTTGGTCAGTTCTCTCTCTCCGGAAACTACCGCTTTGCCAACGGAACGACGTCACTGCTGACGAACACCACCGATTGGCGCGCAAACGATACTTCGACCCCCGGCAACTGGACTGCGCCGAGCGGGACGCCCATCACGTTCGTCAACGGCACCAACGGTGCACCAAACATTTGGACCGCCAACAATGGCGGCAACCCTGTTTCGGGCATCTCGCAGAGTGCGCAATGGATCTGGTCCAGCCCCGACGTTACCGGTGATGCATTCTTCTCGACCACGATCTCGGCCGTGCCGGAGCCCACCACCTGGGCGATGATGATTGTCGGCTTCCTCGGCCTTGGCTTGATGGCCTATCGCCGCCGTCCGGCGGGTCGCATCAGGGTCGCCTGATCAAATCGACGCGATGTCTTCAAAGGCCGCCTGAGGGCGGCCTTTTGTGTTAGCGGTCTTGTTCAACACGCTTTGGCCCGTCGTCGGCAACAACTCGAAACGCTAGCGAGCGGCCAATCGCGACCTATCGAGAAACCGTCGCTCCTCACTCGTGAGCGGAGCGGTGAGCGTTCGCATCGGCCATTCCCAGATCACCACTTTCGCCTTCGTGATGGCGTCCATGTTCTTGTCCAACAGCCGGAGCAATGCACCGGCAAAGCCTCCGCCGGCTTCGCTGACTTGCACGACCTCGCGTGACGATGCCGCTTCAAGATAGTCGCGGAAGTTCGAGTTGAGCGAAAATGATGACCCGGCAAGAATGATGGACGGCGATTCCGCCTCGTCGAGCAATCCCCCGGATCGCGCGATCTCGGCCCGGGTCTCTCGCTCGTGCTCGATGGCCGGTGCGAGCATGAGCGGTGCGTCGGCAAGGCCTGCAAGCCTCGCCAGATCGCCAATGCGCTGACGCGACACGCCTTCGACCAGTTGCACTTTGTCCGAGCCTGCCCCGAGCGCGCTATTTGTCTCGCTTGCCACCTTCGCGGCTGCAAACCTGGCCCCGATCTGATTCCAATGAGTATCGGTCTGCCAATAGCCGGGCGTAGGCCAGCCGGGTCGGATGTCGACCAAGATGGCCGTTTTCACTTCAGCAAGCTTCGTCCAGAAGGCATCGCGGCGGCGCGATTGGGCAGCCCTGAGGCCGCACAGTTCTTCTTCAACTTGCGCCGCCTTGTCCGGTACGGGAAGGATGATCAGCTGCACATTGAGCGAGGCGACGGCCTGTGCCAGGCGCGTCAGGAGTTCACCCCTTGCATCGAAATTCGCGCCGTCGGATTTCGCGACTCGCAGCTCCTCCTGTGAGAAGAGCCAGGAGCCGCATCCGGCATAGACTTGCGGACCGGCATCATGAAGGACGCGATATTGCAGCCCAGCGATGAAGCCGTCGAGCGCCGAACTGCGTGGCATGGCATTGAAGACGGCCTTGTCGATCCGCTGCGCCGTGTTGCCGTTCGTAAGATCTTCCGTCGTGGTGGTCCGCAGGACCGAAACAAGGGCGTCGCCTCCACGCCAGAGAACAGCTCCGAAGCCGGAGAAGATAATGATCAGTGCCAGCAGAGTTCTCTTCACGACGGCGTTTTCCTAGAACTGGAAGTACAGGAAGGGAATGACGGTGCGGCTTTGCATGGTCCACAGCGCGCAGATCCACAACAGCAGCGCCGGCGCGAACGATGGACGCATCAACCAGCCGCGGGCCGATACGCCGAGCAGCGGAAGATAGATGATGCCTACAGACAGCACGAGCGTCGCGAGTTCGACGGGCCGCGCTGCGGCGCGCATTCCAGGCGAGATTGCAAAACCGTTCAGGCCGACGAGGCCTCCCAGCATGGTGCCGGCCGTTTGCCAGTCCTGCGCCCGAAACAGCAGCCAGCCGATCATCACGAAGACGAGCGTGACAAGATGCGACGGCACGGCTGACCATCGAGGCAGCTGCCAGTCCTTCCAGAGACGCGCCACGATCAGACCCAGCCCGTGCCAAACGCCCCACACCAAAAAGGTCCAACTGGCACCGTGCCAGAGACCTCCGAGCGCCATGGTCACCAGCAAGTTGACGTAAGAGCGAAGCTGACCCGCACGGTTTCCGCCCAGCGGGATGTACAAATAGTCGCGTAGCCAGCTCGACAGGCTGATATGCCATCGACGCCAGAACTCCGTGATCGATCTGCTCAGATAGGGATTGTCGAAATTCTCCGGGAATTTCAGCCCCACCATCAGACCGAGGCCGATCGCCATGCTGCTGTAGCCGGCGAAATCAAAATACAGATGAAGTGTGTAGGCGGCGACCGCAAGAATGACGTCGGCGCTCGTCGGGTTGGGGAGCGCATAACCGGCGTCGACGAGCGGGGCCAGCGTATCCCCAAGCAGCACTTTCTGGGAGAAGCCCAGCATGAACCGGCGCCAGCCTTCGCCGAATTCGGCGAGATCGAAGGATCGCGACTTCAATCGTTCGGCGACGGATTGATATCGAACGACGGGGCCGGCCACGAGGTGACCGAACATGGCCTGGTAAGTTGCGTAATTGACGAGGCTGTGTTCGGCCGGAACGGTTCTGCGGAAGACGTCCACCGAATAGGAAATCGCGCCGAACACGAAGAATGAGAGGCCTATGGGAAGTGGAACGGGCGTCCAGGGGCCAATCTGCGCTCCGAGGCCAACAAAGCTCTCGACCAGCAGGTTCGTGTACTTGAACCAGACCAAGCTTGCCAGAGGGGGTAGGATGGCGACAAGCAAGGCAAGCAGCCGCTTCCGGCCGGTTGATCGCTGGATCCAGTGACCTGTCAGCCAGGACCATGTCGCGATAACAATCAGCAGCGGAAGAAAATCGAAGCGCCACCAGCCATAGAAGATCAGGCTGAAGAGCAGGATGGTGATGTTTCGCAGTGCTGCCGGCACCGCCGCGTAGAACAGGAGGAACACCGGCAGAAATAGAAAGACGAAGGAATCGCTGACAAAGACCATCGTGCGCCTAGCGCTCCCGATAGGCTTCGGTCTCGTCCAATTGACCCGAGAGGATGATCTTGCCGGCGTCAGCGCGCAGGAAGATGCTGTAGGAATCGCCGGCATGGAGCTCAGGCAGGTCTAGGGACCCGTGGCTTTCTCCACATGAGCCGTCGAGCCGCGCAGACACCGGGTTAATGGAGCGGGACAACATCGATGCGAAGGATGCGTTGGCGAAAACGACTGGTCCGTCCGTGATTTTCAGAACAGCCTTGCAATCGGACACCAGGTTGAAGAAGCGCAGCCTCGCCTTCAATCCATCGGAAGTTCCCTGGCCTTCATCGATAATGCGGGCGCGCCATTCCATGCCATCTTTCGCGATCGCGACCGTGGCATAAGAATCGGGCCGCGGGATGATATCTCCGCTGACTTGTGTTCCCGCGACGGAGAGACGGAGCGGTTCGTTGCCCGGTACCGCGCGGTACGCCGTGGCGGCGTCGCGTTCGGTGACATTGATCTGCCGTGTGTTCATCTGGATGGGGGGCTCGGCCGCCGACGCATTGCTCAGCACCACGCGAATGTAGGCATATCCGGGGGGCGGTTTGCTGGCATAGAGACGGCCGATCGCCTGAGCCTGGCATGCGCCGCTGGGCAACGCGACGCACAAGCCTGTCAGCAATCCTGCAATCATAAGAAAGTGTCGCGCGCGATGGCGGCTGACGCAGATGGGCGGCATTTCGATCCGTGGGCTGAGGCCAATGTGATCAACATATCATCGCCTCGGAAGCGAAGACATCGGGCGCTGCGGACAATGGGGTACATGGCAAAGCGGCATGGTTAGCGGGCCGTTTTCCGGCTGCGTCCGCGCAGCATAAGTGTTGGCGGAGGCCGCGGGGACAGGTCCACGCGACCTCCGGCCACTGGTCTCCGGCCGTTTTCGGCTTTAGACTGTGACGGAAAGTGTGACGAAGGGTGTCTGCCGCAACCGGAGAAGGAGACGATGCGGGCTCTGCTGCAATATTGTGCCGGTGGCCGCGAGAGTAATTTTGCGGCAGGAACCCAGATTCTCCGGGAAGGCGAGATGACTGGGCGGGTGTACGTCCTGGTCAGTGGACAGGTCGATGTGGTGAAGGATGGGACGGTCGTTGCCAACCTGGCAGAGCCTGGTTCTATCCTCGGCGAAATGTCCGTGTTGTTGGGGCGGCCTCATTCGGCGACTGTTGTCGCCGGGACTTCCACGACCGTCTATGCGTTCGATGATGCCGCGACCTTCCTGGCGTCTCAGCCCGGGATAGCCCTGCTGGTCGCGCGAACCCTGGCGCTGAGGCTCTATAACGCCACGACATCTCTCGCCGACGCGAAGCGGCAATATGCAGGTCTGCGCGGTCTTGTCCTGAAGATGAGAGACCGGTAAGTTTGAATGTCCGCGCTTGTTTGCGGCGGACGAATCGCAAGGGGAGCGCGGGGACGATGAAGAAGTTGGCTGGGATCGTTTTCGGGCTGGGTGCCCTGTTGTCGGCCGGTGCCTCAGCTGCCCCCCTGATGCCCCAGCATGATATCGCCTCGGCGGCCTCTGCCGTGGATAATGTCCGCGTCGTTTGCCAGGAAGACGGGGTTTGCCAACGTTTGCCGCGGCGCAAACCTGTCGCGCGCTGGGTCTATGGTGACGGGAACTTCTATGGTCCGTATCAAGGACCCGGCTATTACGGTGACCCGCGCCTGCGCTACCGGGTTTTTCCGTACTTCTGGTGGTAAGAAAAGCCGAAGCTTGGACGTCTTGAGACCCAAGGCCGTCGAGGCGTAATCTGCTGCAAAATCGGCATTTTGAGCGATAGACCCCTGAGATTTGCCGTCGTTCTCTCAACGGGGGGAGCGATCGCTCGTCTCCCTGCCTTTGTTTAATTCGTCAGTTATTGACAGCGCTCCAATTATCTGGGAGCTTTATTCTTCAATATTCAATTGCCTTGTTGTCTTATTTAATATGCTGGATACGACGTCCGGTTCGATAGCGGCCGCGATTCCCATCGCGTGTCGACCCGCGTAACCGAGCCGTCCACCAGCTCAAGTGATGGTGAGGAGTTGAGATGAGCGCGTTCTCAGAACTCATCCGCCTGCAGGAAGCTCTCGAGAGCATTGCGGCTGAACTCGACCGAATTGAGGAACGAGACCATTCCGATCTCCGGCGGGCCGCGGAGCGTCTGTGTAACCACCCGATCAGAAGCTTGGAAACTTGCGTCTCGAATTTCGAGCTCGCCTTGCGCGGACGCTCGATCAATTGACCAGCTCCGAGGAGGTGTCTTCAAGTCTGAGGGTGCGTGACCGATATCTCAAAAAATCGGCGAAAGAGAACCCACAAAAAACCCGGTGCGGATCGCACCGGGTTCTTTAGATCAGAGGTGTTGTTAGGCGACGGCTGCGGCCGAATTCCGTCGGCGGCGGTACGCAGCATAGCCGAGGCCGCCGAAGCCGACGATCATCAGCGCCCAGGTCGAGGGTTCCGGAACCGCACTCGTGATGTTGGTGACGGACCCGACAACAGGATCCCGGGGGTCGATAGAAAACAGATAGATGTCGTTGACGGCGAGATCGAACGAGCCGCCGCTAAACGTGACGGTCTGGGGTCCACCGAAGTCGATCTTGACGAAGCCTAGACCCACCAGGATCAAGCCGGTCAGGTCGGCGGCAAACGTCTGATTTCCGGCGCCGGTCGGCGCGGAGAACACAATACGAAGATCGAACTTGGTTGCTGCCGGATCGTCGAATAAAATGTTCTGCAGGCCCATCGTGCCCAGCGTCAGCGGCACGTTCGACGTGGTGACATTGGTCACGCCTCGGAAATTGAGGCCGCCTTCGCCACGGACAGCGCCTCCCGTCGATGCGTTGGTCGTGAAATTGGTGCAGCTGGCAGCCGAGGTGAAGCAGCCTTGGGTCGAATAGCTATAGACCAGGGCAGCGCGGCTCGGGGTGGCCCACAATGCAGCAAGAATTAACCCGGCCGAAGCGATGATTTTTTTCATGGTTCTTCTTTAATCTTTTATTTGGTTTTTGGTGAGTTCCAAATGCCGATTAAAGGCTTTTTGCGGGTCGGTCAATCGATCATGGTCATATTTTGTTAACAACGTGGCGCTGGGTCGAGCGGTTACAACTCCAGCTCCGGATTCAATAGAACCTGTATTTTCCATTTCATCTGAGGCTGACTTTGCCGAAGGCAAAATTGCGCCCCCGCGATGGGAACGCGAAGGACTGAAGTAGGCTTTCCGCTGCAGCATTGCTGGGAGCTCGCTGGAAAGCCGAGTTGAGAAATATATACACGCGCATAGTAGGGCTCGACCGAAATGACCAAGTCGAGCGTTTGATGGCCGGTTGGCAGTTTGCCGCGGAGATCAAGCGGCCTTTCGCCGGGCGGGCAGGTCAATCCGATCAAGACCGCAAGTGCCAGCATGCTGATTGGCCTATGACGGATGGGCGCCAAACGCGGCGCAATACTGCAGCATCTCTATCGGCTAAGGTTAAAGCTCCGACGCGACCCGGCGCGCAGGACGATATGCTCCGCCGCCGATAGAGCAGTTCGTTTGCTTCGCGTAGGGTGGTGAGGATGTCAAGGATGGGCGATCCAGAGTTTCAGATGCTTCGATCCGGCCGGCTCGCGGCCATTGTTCGGGCCAAGGGTGCTGAACTGTGTCGGCTGTCCGATGATGACGGCACCGAATTCATCTGGCAGGCCGGTCTCGCCTGGCCTCGCCACGCACCGCTTCTGTTTCCGATCGTCGGGCGTCTCGCCAACGACACATTGCGGCACCGCGGCAAAATCTACCGGATGACCCAGCACGGCTTCGCGCGGGACAGCCGCTTTGCGTGGCTCGAGCGGGGGGAACGTCACTGCTCACTGCTGCTCGAAGACAGCGAAGCGACGCGCGGGCTCTATCCCTTCGCGTTCCGATTGACCGCCGCCTACGTGCTCGATGATGAGGGTCTCGATCTGGCTCTGACTGTCACGAACACCGGAGATGACATCCTGCCGGCCTCTCTCGGCGGCCATCCCGCCTTCAATTGGCCGCTTCGGCCCGGGCTGCCCAAGGAGAGTTACGCCCTGAGATTCTCGTCAGAAGAGCACTCGCCTGTGCGTCGCCTCGAGGCTGGGCTCCTCAAGCCGCAGACCGAGCCAAGCCCCGTCAAGGGCTCCGTCTTGCCGCTGTCGGAAAACCTGTTCGCGGATGATGCGCTGATCTTCGATCGGCCCGCGAGCGGGTCGGTGCGCTACGTCTCCGCGCAAGACGCAGATGGGCCGTGCCTCGAGATCTCCTGGAAGGGTTTCCGCGAACTGGGCGTCTGGTCGAAGCCTTCAGGCGCGCCGTTTCTCTGCATCGAACCCTGGCGCGGCTATGCCAGCCCGGTGGATTTCGACGGGGAGTTCACCGAAAAGCCTGGTCTCATGCACATTGCCCCAGGCGGGGAAGAGCGGCTGTCGTTCCGGATCGGCGTCAGTTGCGGTTGAAGCGTATTCGGGAGACCTGTTCAGGCGCCGGCTCTACGGCCGTTGAGCGCGATGCGCGGCGCAGACGGCGCGTCTGCATCCGGTGAGGTCTTCGCTGCCGAGGTCAGCCGGTGTGCGAGGTCCTGCGCCCGCTCCTCGACGAGATGCCACGTTGCCTGTGCGATCAGGTAGCTGGTTGCGGCGACGACCACATAGGCCGCGAGCAGCGAAGCCGGTCCGTCGGCCATGGGCCACACTTGGCGCAGGCCGAGGATCACCGCGAAATGCGACAGATACATCGAATAGGAACTGCGGCCCAATGCCTCGAGCGGTCGCCAGCGCAGACCGAAGCGGATGCAGCCCGCGACGCCCGCGCCAAGCACCAGATTGATGATCAGATAGTTGAACTCGTGCGAGCCGCTCGCGCGGTTGGCGAGGAAGGAGAGAACCACGAACGCTGTGAGGATCACGGCGTCCGACTTGGCAAAACCGTCCCGCAGGCCGAAAAACAAGGCGCATCCGAGCAGGAAGACCGGCAGCTGGTTCAGGAAGCTGATGTGCAGCGAGGTCCAAACGAAAGCCTCGTGTCCGGGGCCGTAATAGGCCGACAACAGCGCAAAAGCCCACGGCTTGAACAGGCAGACATTGAAGAGATGCAGCAGCAGCGCGAGCGCCAGATAGAGATGTCTGCGCGATCCGAAGGCTGTGATCACAAGCGGGAAGACGAGGTAGAACGTCATCTCCGCCGCGATCGACCAGTCGCCAGGTACGACGCTGTTGACGCTGTCGGGCCAGAATCCGTGCAAGAACGTTGCGGTGAGCAACACCTGGAGCGGGCCGATGCCGAAGGGCGCGTCGGGGCCGGGGCCCGTGCCGTTGATGAGGAGATAGAACGGGATGGCGAGCCAGAACAGCGGTGCGATGCGCAGGAACCGGCGGATGTAGAAATTTCGCGTCGGATGGAGTTCGGCCCGCCGCGTCCACATCAGGCACATCGTCAGGGCGCTGACGAAGTAGAAAACGTTGACGCCGGTCCAGCCGCACATGAAGGCGAAATCGATTGCCTTGATGTTGGACGGAAATGATTGCGAGACATGGACCGCCATCACGCCGACGATGGCGAGGCCGCGCAGGACGTCGAGCGTGTGTGAGCGACCGAGAGGCCCAGTGCCTCCATCGCTCCGGTCGGCGGCCAACGGGGCCTGCCTCTGCATCGCGCCAGCTCCTTCGTCTGCGTTTTGATTTCGCGCGTGGCTTGCGCCTGCAACCGCCACCATATCGGGGCCGGCTTCTATTTCGAAGCTGAACGCCTTCTTTACGTTAACCGCAGGTTGAAGCGATGCGGCCAGCGCCGACGGGCGATGGTGCGCGGGATGAGAAATGTGGGGCAATTCATAGTGAATGCGCCTGCAAGACGAATATTGTCTGTGCGTCATAACGCGCTAATGATTGCGGCAGTCATTTTTCGGGAGCTCGAACTCGTCGTGAATATTCGTCCAGACCGCAGCGGCCTGTATGAGGACTTGCATCACAAGGCGCCGTCGCAGGCGCGCAGCTTCTCCCGGAGCGCTGCCGATCCGGCATCCGGAGAATCGCGCATGGCCAGCCGCGAGCGACTGATCGTCGTGGAAGATGATCCGGTAACGCGGACCATGCTGGCCGACTATTTCCGCGAGAACAATTTCGACGTGGTCGCCGCCGCGTCCTGCGCGGAGTGTCGTCAGGCGCTGCGTAACCGCACCGATCTCGTCTTTCTCGACGTGCAATTACCTGATGGGGACGGTTTCGAACTCGCCCGAGAGATCCAGGCATCCGGTGATGCCGGCATCATCTTCGTGACCCGCCGCGATACCGACGTCGATCGGATCCTCGGCCTCGAGATCGCCGGCGACCACTACGTCACCAAGCCGATCAATCTTCGCGAGCTGCTCGCCCGTACGCGCAGCGTGCTCCGCCGGCGCGCGATCGATCGCAAGGCCGCGCGAACCCACAATTCGATCGTGTTCGGGGACTGGATCATCGACCTCACACGGCGTGAATTGCTCGGTAGCGACGGCAAGCCCGTCGCGTTGACGCGCGCGGAATTCGATCTGCTCGCGGCGCTCGTCGGCGCCGAAGGCCGACCGCTCAGCCGCGATTATCTGATCGAGGTTGTCAGCAACAGGCAGGTCGATGTCGATGTCCGTACCGTGGACGCGCTGGTGGCCCGGCTGCGTCGCAAGCTGGTGACGGGGGCAGCGCCGGTGATCGCCACCGTCACCGGGGTGGGCTACAGGCTGGCGGTCGGCGCGCGACCTTAACGCGCGTTTCGAGACAGACCTGAAGGTTCAGCGTGCCCGGGCGCTCCTGTCGGGCGCGACCTGTCGCGTGTCGTCGGTCAGCCGGTCGTCGACCGCATAGATTTTGCAAGTCGCCGACAATTTCATGCAGGCTGCCAGCGAGTCACGTCGGGCTTCGTCGGTCGTGGCGCGCCCATTGCGCCAGCCGTAGCCGCCGTTCGGTGAGACCGCAAAGGCCTTGTGCGGCGTCATGCTGGCGAGATAGCGCTCGAATTCGGCGCGGCCGGCTTCGCTGAGCTGGGCGGGTGGCGGCAGCGGGTCCGGCGGGCCGAGAATGTCGCGGCTGCCAAGCGCGTGCTCGCGCAGGAATGCGTCGAGATAGGGTGTCCATTGCGATCGGCCGGCGACCGAATAGAGGTAGTGCCCCTCGTCTCCGTAGGGCGGTGCTGCGACGAATTTTGCGTTGCCTCCGCTGTTGCGGAAGCCGTCGTAGAGACGGCGGGCGAGATCGGGGTCGAAGAACTTGTCGTTGGTCGCATAGACCCACAGCGTCGGCGCGCGCGACGTTCGGCCGAAGCTGGCGAACGCCTGCAACAGCCCATCCTCGTTGCAGACATCATCGTCATCACGCGAGCCGCGCCCGCCGGCGAAATTGATCGCGGCGACGAGACCCGCCGGGGCCTCGGCGGTCAGCGCCACGGTGGCAAGCCCTCCGGCGGAATGGCCGGCCGCGATCATGCCCGCCGTCGTCACGTCACTTCGCTGTGCCATCGCCGCGATCGCGGCGCGCAGATCCGCTACCGCCACGGCCGCCGCCGGCAGATAGGCGGCTCTGGCGCAACTGCCGATGCTGTCGACGCGACCGCCGGGCGACGTGCCGTAGCCGCGTCGCATCACGATCAGGGCGGCAAAGCCGCGTCGGGCGTATTCGAGGGCGATCCCGTAATAGCGGCGCGCGGACATCGTCGCCCGGTCGTCGAAATTGCGGGGCGAACCATGGCTGAGCAGCGCCAGCGGGTAACGCTTCGTGCCGGCCGGGCGGACCAGGAACGCCTCGAGGCCCTGCGGTCCGGCGTCCGCCATCGGGATGCGCAAATCCTCGGTGTAGAACTCCGCGGCGATGGCTGGTGACGCGGCGCGGGCGATCAGGACGCAGGCCATCACCCCAACCCAGAGTCCGCGCAACCTTCTCATCAGCCCGACTCAAATTCTCCCGATCCTCAGATCCTAGCACGATCGTCAGGAACGGCCTGCCCACCGGGTGTGTTGTGCCTTTGGCGGGTGCCTTGCCGATGCTATGGTCACCTGCAATCTGTGCAAGGACAGGACGAGGTATCTCCAGTGGCTGATGTTCATCCCGCGGCGGGCAAGCTGGTTTCGCCGGACGCGCTCACCAACATTCCGCGGCTGGTGACGGCCTATTTCGCCGGAAAGCCGGACGTGGCGGACCCCGCGCAGCGGGTCGCCTTCGGGACCTCGGGCCATCGCGGCACGTCCCTGAAGAACACCTTCAACGAGGGGCACATCCTGGCCACCACGCAGGCGATCTGCGATTACAGGCGGGAGAAGGGGCTGACCGGGCCGCTGTTCATCGGCATCGACACCCACGCGCTGGCCGAGCCCGCGCTCGCGAGCGCCGTCGAGGTGTTCGCGGCCAATGGCGTCGACATCATGATCGACAGGGACGGCGGCTACACGCCGACGCCGGTGATCTCGCACGCGATCCTCACCTACAACGGGGGCCGGACGTCGGGCCTTGCCGACGGGGTTGTCGTCACCCCCTCGCACAATCCGCCGGAGGATGGCGGCTACAAATACAATCCGCCGCATGGCGGTCCGGCCGATACGGACGCCACCTCGGTGATCGAGAAGCGCGCCAACGCCTATCTCGCCGAGGGCCTCAAGGGCGTTGCGCGCATCGATTACGCCAAGGCCCGCAAATCATCGACCGTCCACCTTCATGACTTCGTCACCCCTTACGTTGCCGATCTCGGCAATGTCGTCGATCTCGAACTGGTCAAGTCCGCCGGCATCAGGATCGGGATCGACCCGCTGGGCGGCGCGGCCGTCCATTACTGGCATCCGATCATCACGCGCTACGGCCTGAACGCGACGGTGGTGAACGAGGCGATCGATCCGACCTTCCGCTTCATGACGGCGGACTGGGACGGCAAGATCCGGATGGACTGTTCCTCGCCTTACGCCATGGCGAGCCTGATTGCGATGCGCGATCGCTTCGACGTGGCCTTCGCCAACGACACCGACGCCGACCGTCACGGCATCGTGACGCGGAGCGGCGGCCTGATGAATCCGAACCATTATCTGGCGACCGCGATTGCCTATCTGTTCGCGCACCGTCCGAACTGGGGGAAGGAGGCCGCGATCGGCAAGACCGTGGTGTCGAGCTCGATCATCGACCGGGTCGCCAAGAAGCTCGGCCGCAGGCTGGTCGAGACGCCCGTCGGCTTCAAATGGTTCGTCGAGGGTCTTTTGGGCGGCGGCTTCGGCTTCGGCGGCGAGGAGAGCGCGGGGGCCTCGTTCCTGCGCCGCGACGGCACGGTGTGGACCACCGACAAGGACGGCATCATCCTCGGCCTGCTCGCGGCCGAGATCATGGCGAAGACGGGCCATGACCCGAGCCAGCTCTTCAGCGACCTCACGGCCGAGCTCGGGGTGCCCCACTACGCCCGCATCGATGTCGCCGCCACGACGTCGCAGAAGAACATCCTGAAGTCCGTGACGCCCGAGCAGCTCGGCCTGCAGGAACTCGCCGGCGATCCCGTCCGCGCCACCCTGAGCAAGGCGCCGGGCAATGGCCAGCCGTTCGGGGGCATCAAGGTCGAGACCGACTTCGGCTGGTTCGCGGCGCGGCCATCGGGGACGGAGGATGTCTACAAGATCTACGCCGAGAGCTTCCGCAGCCCCGAGCACCTGAAGCGGATTCAGGACGAGGCACAGGCGGGCCTGATGAAGGTGTTCGGAGCGTAGTCGCGCGCCAACCGGCGGGAGCGGCGCGGACGTCGCTCCAGAAGCGCAAAAACAACCCCATGCACAGTAGAACGGTCGCCCCGACGGGTGACCGAATGATAGCTCATGTATACATCAATTCTTGAATAGGTATTTAAATACTACCAATAGAGGACAATTTGGATCTAATGTATACATAACGTATTCAAAGAATTTGGGAGCGAGACCGGTGACAAAGCCCTTTCCCATGAATGCCTGGTACGCCGCCGCCTGGGACGCCGAGCTGAAGCCGGCGCTGCTGCCGCGGACGATCTGCGGCAAGCACGTCGTGATGTATCGCAAGGCCGATGGCTCGGTCGCCGCGCTGGAGGATGCCTGCTGGCACCGCCTGGTGCCGCTGTCGAAAGGACGCCTCGAGGGCGACACGGTCGTCTGCGGCTATCACGGCCTGAAGTACAACGCGCAGGGCCGCTGCACCTTCATGCCCTCACAGGAAACCATCAATCCGTCCGCCTGCGTGCGCGCCTATCCGGTGGTCGAGCGCCATCGCTTCATCTGGCTCTGGATGGGCGATCCGGCGCTCGCCGACCCTGCGCTGGTCCCTGACATGCACTGGAACGACGATCCGGCCTGGGCCGGAGACGGCAAGACCATTTATGCCCGTTGCGACTATCGCCTCGTCGTCGACAATCTCATGGACCTGACCCACGAGACCTTCGTGCACGGCTCTTCGATCGGCAACGATGCGGTGGCCGAAGCGCCGTTCGACGTCACCCACGGCGACAAGACGGTGACCGTGACGCGCTGGATGCGCAACATCGAGCCGCCGCCGTTCTGGGCCAAGCAGCTCGGCAAGCCGGGTCTCGTAGACCGCTGGCAGATCATCCGTTTCGAGGCGCCCTGTACCGTGACGATCGACGTCGGCGTTGCCCCGGCCGGCACCGGCGCGCCGGAAGGTGACCGCTCGCAGGGCGTCAACGGCTTCGTGCTCAACACCATCACGCCCGAAACCGACAAGACCTGCCATTACTTCTGGGCCTTTGCGCGCAATTATCGCCTCGGCGATCAGCGCATCACCACCGAGATCCGCGAGGGCGTTTCCGGCATCTTCCGCGAGGACGAATTGATCCTCGAGGCGCAGCAGCGCGCGATGGACGAGAATCCGGATCGCGTCTTCTACAACCTCAACATCGACGCCGGGGCGATGTGGTCACGCAAGCTGATCGACCGCATGGTGGCCAAGGAGAGCGCGCCACAGCGTCTCCAGGCCGCGGAGTAGAAGCTCATGGCCGAGCGCGAGGTCGACCGCTCCGTCTCCCAGACCGTGAAAGCGCAGCTTGCCTTACGCGATCAGATCCTGTCCGGCGCCCTGCGTCCGGGCGAGCGGATCTCCGAACTGCAGGCGGCGGAGACCACCGGCGCCTCGCGCACGCCGGTGCGGATGGCGCTGGTGCGGCTGGAAGAGGAAGGCCTCCTCGAGGCGATCCCCTCCGGCGGCTTCATGGTGAAGGCGTTCTCCGAACGCGACATCTCCGACTCCATCGAGCTGCGCGGCACGCTCGAGGGGCTGGCGGCCCGGTTCGCCGCCGAGCGCGGCGTCTCCTCGCGCGATCTCGAGCCGCTGAAGGAGTGTCTGGCTGCGATCGACGAATTGCTACGCCAGGTGCCGATCTCGGTCGATGCCTTCTCGTCCTATGTCACGCTCAACGCGCGCTTTCATGCCCAACTGACGGAATTGTCGCGCAGCCCGCCCCTGATCCGGCAGATCGACCGCGCCTCGGCGTTGCCGTTCGCTTCGCCCAGCGGCTTCGTGATGGCCCAGTCCGCGCTGCCCGAGGCGCAGCAGATCCTGATCATCGGGCAGGATCACCATCGCGTCGTGCTCGACGCCATCGAGAACCGGGAAGGCGCGCGCGCCGAAGCGGTGATGCGGGAGCATGCGCGGCTTGCCGTTCGCAATCTGAGGCTCGCGCTGCGCAACAGGACGCATCTGGATCTGCTGCCCGCGCTCGCGCTGATCAAGACCGTCATCGATTGAGGGAAGTGTCATGCGTTTCATCGAAACCTGGACGCCGGCCACGCTCGTCGCGACGCGCGATCTCGCGCCCGGCATCCGCGAGTTCCTGATCAGGCCTGACCATTTGGACGGGGGTGCCTACCCGGTCGGCAGCCACATCAACGTCAGTGTCACCATCGACGGTCAGCCCGAGACCCGGTCCTATTCGCTGGTGGGCGAAGCGTCTCCGCAGGGCTTCAGGATCGCGGTGCGCCGCGCCGAGGATTCCCGCGGCGGTTCGCGCTACATGTGGTCGCTCAAGCCCGGTGCGCGCCTGGACATCACCCGGCCCGCCTCGCTGCTCGCGGTCGACTGGACGCGCACGCATTATTGCCTCGTCGCCGGCGGCATCGGGATCACCCCGATCCTGGGTGCTGCGCAGGCTTTGGCGCGCCGCGGGGTCGGGTTGGAACTGCATTATGCCTTGCGCTCGCGCGGCGAGGCCGCCTATCTCGATGAGCTCGCCGCAATGCTCGGCGATCGCCTCGTCGTTCACGCCAGCGACGAGGGGCGGCGGCTCGATCTGGACGCGCGGTTCGCCGCCCTGCCGCAAGGCACGCTGGCGCTGTTTTGCGGCCCGATGCGGATGCTCGATGCCGCCCGCCATGCCTGGATCGGCGCGGGGCGTCCGCTGGCCGATCTCCGCTACGAGACCTTCGGCTCCAGCGGCACGCTGCCGACCGAGAGCTTCCGGGTTCGCCTCAAGGACAGCGGCGTCGAACTCGAAATTCCGCGCGAGCGTTCCCTGCTCGACGTCCTCAATGCCAGCGGCTTTGAGGTGATATCCGACTGCAAGCGGGGCGA
The DNA here is from genome assembly GCA_964423245.1 of uncultured Bradyrhizobium sp. Classification (GTDB taxonomy): domain Bacteria; phylum Pseudomonadota; class Alphaproteobacteria; order Rhizobiales; family Xanthobacteraceae; genus Bradyrhizobium. Next base: position 43,456 of record CAYREH010000009.1, read on the forward strand.
ATGCGGCCTCTGCGCCATCGATGTCGTCGACGTCGAGGGCGAGATCGATCATCGCGACGTCTTCTTCAGCGATCACCAGAAGCAGAGCAACGACAAGATCTGCGCCTGCGTGTCGCGCGCCCGCGGCACGATCACGGTGGATACGCTGCTGCGGGCGGATGCGGTTTGACAGCAGTCGTCTGAGCCCAGCCGAAGCCGCGGGCTCGCGCCTCCTCCGCTCGATTGCGAGAGCTTTCTGCGCCTTCCGGGCGATGCGGAGCATCGTCCCGCGGCGCGGTTATGGCTCTCAGCATTCTCATCCCGCGCACGAACTTTGGTTTTGCTGCCGAAATATGACGATCAGTATCCGATTGCCGCAGAGTGTTGCCCAACCGACATAGTGTGAACCTCCGGTTCCCCCTAACAATCGAAGCGCGATTTTTGGAATTGGAATGCCGGTGGTTGGAATGGGAATGAAGCGTCTGCTGCTCGCGACCTCGGCATTGGTGAGTTCCCTGTTCTCAGTTTCGGCCCAGGCTCAGAGTGTGTGGGGCGGCTCGGGCAGCACGACGGTTACCACCGACTACAATCTCGGCACGAACTGGTCGAGCGCGCCGGCGGGCGCACCGCCGGTCAATGCCGGCCAGTCCGCCCAGTTCGGCGCCACGGGCAGCGCGACGGTGACTGTCACTGCAGGCCCAATCACGCCGGATTCGTGGACATTCACGGCGACGTCCCAGAGCTACACCGTGTCCGGCCAGGCGGTGAACTTCAACGGCGCCGGGCCGAACCTCGTCAACAACGCCAATGCCGGACAGTCCATCTCGATCAGCAACAACATGACCGGTGCCGGAATCTCGCAGGCCGGTAGCAGTACGTTGACGCTGAGCGGAACGAACTCGTTCACCACGACCAGCATCATCGCCGGCACCCTCGTGAACAGCGGAACGCTCACCTCGACCATCACCAACAGCGCGACGTTCACGAACAGCAACCAAATCGTTGGTGACATCACCAACTCCGGCACTTTCGACAACAACGGCACTGTCACGGGCTCGTTCAGCCAGTCCGCCGTCGCCAACACCACCAACACAGGAACGATCACCGGCACGGTGTCGCTGACCGACGGTACGTTCGCCAACAACAGCGGCGGTCAGGTCCAGGGCGCGACCACGAACAACGGCGGCTTGATGTACAACGACGGCACCATGGCCGGCGTGACCAACACGTCTGGAGGGTTCTACAACGAACCCGGCGGTTCCATCACGACGCTGAACAATAATGGCGGCGATTTCACCAACGTGAGCGGTGCGACAGTCTCCGGTGCCGTGACGATTTCGGCGGGCACCGTCAGGAGCTATAGTACCTTCGCCAGCACGCTCGGCCTGACCGGCGGCACGTTCACCAACAACAGCGGCGGTCAGGTCCAGGGCGCGACCACGAACGACGGCGGCACGGTGAACAATAATGCCACCATGGCCGGCGTGACCAACACCTCCGGCACGTTCAACAACAACAACGGCGGTTCGATCACGACGCTGAACAACAATGGCGGCACCTTTGCGAACGCGAGCGGCGCAACGGTCTCTGGCGCTGCGACGATCTCCGCGGGCACCGTAACGAACGCCGGCACGTTTTTCAGCACGCTCGGCCTGACCGGCGGCACGTTCACCAACAACAGCGGCGGCCAGGTCCAGGGCGCGACCACGAACGACGGCGGCACGGTGAACAACTACGCCACCATGGCCGGCGTGACCAACACCTCCGGCACGTTCACTAACTACAACGGCGGTACGATCACGACGCTAACCAATAACGGCGGTAGCTTCACCAATGCGACCGGCGCGACGATCTCCGGCGCCGCGACCATGTCGGCGGGCAACTTGGGGAACTACGGTACGATCGCCGGCACGCTCGGCTTGACGGGCGGCAGCCTGATCAACGGCGTTCACGGGCAGATCCAGGGCACCACCACCAACAACGGCGGCACCGTCAGCAACTACGACGCGATGGCTGGCGTGATAAACACCTCCGGAACGTTCACCAATTACAACAGCGGGTCGATCACGACACTGAACAACAATGGTGGGACCTTCGAAAACTACGGAACGATTTCCGGCGCCGTGACGGTCTCGGCCGGCACTCTCACAAACTCCGGTGCCAGCGCCAACATCCAGGGCGCGACCACGAACACCGGCGGTACGGTGAACAACTACGCCGCGATGGCGGGCGTGACCAATACGTCCGGAACATTCAACAACAACAACGGCGGTTCGATCACGACGCTGACCAACAATGGCGGCACTTTCACCAACAGCACCGGCGCCACGGTCTCCGGCGCGGCGACGATCTCCGCGGGTAGCGTGACCAACGCCGGCACGTTCTCCAGCACGCTCGGCCTGACCGGCGGAACGTTCACCAACAACGCCGGCGGCCAGGTCCAGGGCGCGACGACGAACAACGGCGGCACGGTGAACAACAACGGCACGATGGCCGGCGTGACCAACACTTCCGGAACATTCAACAATAACAACAACGCAACGATCACGACGCTGACCAACAACGGCGGCCTCTTCCAGAACGACGATCAGGGCAGGGTCACCGGCGCAACGACCGTGTCGTCGGGCACCGTGCAGAATGCCGGCACGTTTGCGGGCACCCTTGGACTGACGGGTGGCACGTTCAACAACGTCGGCACCGCCTTTGTCCAGGGCGCGACGACCAACAACGGCGGCACGGTGATCAACGGCGGCGAGATGGCCGGCGTGACCAATACCTCCGGAACGTTCAACAACAACGGCGGCTCGATCACGACGCTGAACAACAACGGCGGCACCTTCAACAATGCTGCCACGATCAGTGGCGCGGCGACGATTTCCGGCGGCACGGTGTTCGTGACCGGCAGCGGCACCATCGGCGGGGCGGTGAGCCTCACCAATGCGGCGGGGACGCTCGACATCTCCGGCGTCACCACCGGCCTTTCGATTACAGATTTCTCGGGCGTCAGCGGCAGCACCGTGAACCTCGGCATCAAGACATTGATGATCGCAGGGGGCACGCAGGTTTTTGGCGGTGTGATCCAGGGCAGCGGCAATCTGGTTATTTCCGGCGGCGCTTCGGAGGGCCTGGCGGGCACCAGCAGCTACACCGGTACGACCACCATCAACGGTGGCCTGCTCAGGGTCGATGGCTCCATTGCCAGCTCGTCGATGACGACATTGAACAGCGGCTCACTGCTCGGCGTCGGCACCGTTGGGAATCTCACCGTCAACGGTGGTGTTTTCACGCCCGGCAGCGGCGTGGTCGGCGGCTCGATGACCGTTTCCGGAAGCCTCGTCATGGTCGCCGCTTCGACGTATCTCGTGGAAGTGACACCGGCGACGTCTACCTCTGGCATTATCACCGGCAATGCGAATCTCGGTGGCGCGACCCTCGGCGCGAACTTTGCTGCCGGTAGCTATGTCGCAAAGACATACACGATCCTGACCGCCGGCAGCATCACCGGCTCGTTCGATTCCACCGTCTCCAGCCTTGGCCTGCCCTCGGGCTTCAGCACCAGCGTGAGCTACGATGCCACCCACGCCTATCTGAACCTTACGCTGAACTTTGCGCCGCCGTCGGGCAATTTGAACGTCAACCAGCAGAACGTCGGCAACACGATCGTGAATTTCTTCAACACGACCGGCGGGATCCCGATGGCGTTCGGCAGCCTGACGCCGTCAGGGCTGACGCAGCTCTCCGGCGAGGTCGGCAGCGCGCCGCAGCAGTCGACGTTCAACGCGATGTCCCAGTTCCTGGGCGTGATGACGGATCCGTTCGTTGCCGGACGCGGCGATCCCGTCAGCGCCGGCGGCGCGCCGAATGCCTACGCGGAAGAAAGCATGGCCTATGCCGCGACCGGAAACGGACGTTTGGCCAATGCACGCGATGCCTTCGCCGCCTACACAAAGGCGCCGGTTGCGCCGGTATTCGCGCAGCGCTGGAGCGTCTGGGCGGCCGGCTTTGGCGGCTCGCAGCAGTCTGACGGCAATGCGGGGCTCGGCTCCAACACCACCACCAGCAACCTCTATGCGACCGCTGTCGGCGCCGACTACCGGCTATCGCCCGATACGCTGCTCGGCTTCGCACTCGCCGGTGGCGGCACCAGTTTCTCCGTCGCCAGCAATCTTGGTGGCGGCCGCTCGGACCTGTTCCAGGCCGGCGCGTTCTTCCGCCACAACGCCGGTCCCGCCTACATCACAGGCGCACTGGCCTATGGCTGGCAGGACATCACGACCGACCGCACCGTCACCGTTGCCGGCGTCGATCGCCTGCGCGCCGAGTTCAAGGCCAATGCGTGGTCTGGCCGGCTCGAAGGGGGCTATCGCTTCGTCTCGCAAGGCTTCGGTTGGACGCCTTACGCGGCGGTGCAGGTCACGGCGTTCGACCTGCCGGCCTATGCCGAACAGGCGATCTTAGGCAGCAACCAGTTCGCGCTCGCCTATGGCGCCAGGAGCGTCACAGATACGCGCAGCGAGCTTGGCCTGCGTACCGACAAGGCGTTCGCGCAAGACGACGGCATCGTCACGCTGCGCGGCCGGGTCGCCTGGGCACACGACTTCAATTCGAACCGTTCGATCGGGGCCACGTTCCAGACCTTGCCCGGCGCCAGCTTTGTCGTGAACGGTGCGGCAATGGCATCGGAGACGGCGCTGGTCACCGCATCGGCCGAGAAGAAATGGCTGAACGGCTGGGCAGCGGCCGCGACCTTCGAGGGCGAGTTCTCCAACGTCACGCGCAGCTACGCCGGCAAGGGCGTGGTTCGTTACGCCTGGTGAAACAAAGGTATTTCAAGGCGTTACCGTCCAGTTGCTTCGCGCCGCAATAGAACTGCTCTTGGTCCAGGCCTCGCGCGGCCTCGTCGCCGAGATCGAATGCACGGGATTGCTTCGCAGCAACGGCCAAGGGGCCAAGTCGCTGGCCGAGACGCTGCGCGTGCGCACATGATCTGTGCTAATCACGCCCTCGGAACGCCCACGCCAACAAGAAGACCAATAGCGCATGAACGCAACTTCCTCCCTCGCGCCTTCCGATCCCGAATTCGACTACATCATCGTCGGCGCCGGCTCGGCCGGCTGCGTGCTCGCCAATCGGCTCTCGGCCAATGGCAAGCACAGCGTGCTGCTGCTCGAAGCGGGTCCGAAGGATTCCAACATCTGGATTCACGTGCCGCTCGGCTACGGCAAGCTGTTCAAGGACAAGACCGTCAACTGGATGTACCAGACCGAGCCGGAGCCCGAACTGAAGGGGCGCCAGGTGTTCCAGCCGCGCGGCAAGACGCTGGGCGGCTCCAGCTCGATCAACGGCCTGCTCTATGTCCGCGGCCAGCACGAGGACTACGATCGCTGGCGCCAGCTGGGCAATACCGGCTGGGGCTATGACGACGTGCTGCCCTATTTCAAGAAGGCCGAGAACCAGTCGCGCGGCGCCGACGCCTATCACGGCGCGGATGGACCGCTGCCGGTCTCCAACATGGTCGTGACCGATCCGCTGTCCAAGGCCTTCATCGACGCCGCGGTCGAGACCGGACTGCCCTACAATCCCGATTTCAACGGCGCCACGCAGGAGGGCGTCGGACTGTTCCAGACCACGACGCGCAAGGGACGCCGCGCCTCGACGGCGGTCGCCTATCTCGTCCCCGCCAGGGCGCGCAGCAATCTCAGGATCGAGACATCCGCGCTGGGGCAGCGCGTGCTGTTCGAGGGGCGCCGCGCGGTCGGCGTCGAATACCGGCAGGGCGCAACCCTTCGCCGCGCGCGGGCGCGCAAGGAGATCGTGCTGTCGAGCGGCGCCTACAATTCGCCGCAGCTTCTGCAGCTCTCCGGCGTCGGCCCGGCCGACCTGTTGCGCAAGCACGGGCTCGATGTGGTGCTGGACGCGCCGGGCGTCGGCCATGATCTCCAGGATCACATGCAGGTTCGCATCGTGATGCGTTGCTCGCAGAAGATCACGCTCAACGACACCGTCAACAACCCGATCCGCCGCACGCTCGCGGGCGCGCGCTACGCGCTGTTCCGGCAGGGCTGGCTGACCATCGCGGCCGGCACGGCGGGCGCCTTCTTCAAGACCAATCCGCGGCTGGCCTCGCCCGACATCCAGGTGCACTTCCTGCCGTTCTCGACCGACAAGATGGGCGAGAAGCTGCACGACTTTTCCGGTTTCACCGCCTCGGTCTGCCAGCTCCGCCCCGAGAGCCGCGGGAGCTTGCGGATCAGGAGCGCCGATCCGACCGTGCCGCCGGAGATCCGGATCAACTACATGTCGACCGAGACGGATCGCACGACCAATGTCGAGGGGCTGAAGATCCTCCGCAGGATCCTGAACGCGCCGGCCATGAAGCCCTTCGTGGTGGACGAGGTCGATCCGGGCACCAAGGTGGCGAGCGATGCCGAACTGCTCGATTTCTGCCGCGAGCGCGGCAGCACCATCTACCATCCGACCTCGACCTGTCGTATGGGCAATGATCCGCTCGCGGTGGTCGACCAGCGGCTCAAGGTGAGGGGGCTCGAAGGGCTGCGCGTCGTCGATGGCTCGATCATGCCCGACCTCGTGTCCGGGAACACCAACGCGCCGATCATCATGATCGCCGAAAAGGCCTCGGACATGATATTGGAAGATGCGCGGTAACGCGCCCAGAGGGGGGAGCACAGTCTTGGCGACGCGATTGAGGATCGGCACCCGCAAGAGCGCGATGGCGCTGGCACAGACGGAGGACATCGCGCGCCGCCTGACTGCCGCGTTGCCCGGTCTCGACGTCGAGATCGTCAAGTTCGACACCACGGGCGATCTCGACCAGACCAGCAAGCTGCTGCCGCATGGCGGCAAGGGCGGCGCCTTCGTGGCGCAGATCCGCGCCGCGGTGCTCGCCGGCGACTTGCAGGCCGCGATGCATTCGCTGAAGGACATGCCGGGCAACGAGGATACGCCGGGCCTCGTCATCGGCGCCACATTGTCGCGCGATCCGCCGACCGATGCGCTGGTGCTGCGCGAGGGCGTCACGCTCGAGGCGCTGCGCCGGTCGAACGGCAAGGGCTACAAGATCGGCACCAACGCGGTTCGGCGCGCGGCCTATGCGCGGCGGTTGTTTCCCGACATCGACATCATCCATTTCCGCGGTGCGGCCGACACGCGCGTGCGAAAACTCGACAATGGCGAACTGCAGCGCCTGCCGGATGGCGGCGCCGTCGGTCCCGCGGATGCGCTGATCATGGCCCGTTCCGGTCTCGACCGCGTCGGCCTCGCCCACCGCATCTCCCACGAATTTTCGGCGGCCGAGATGCTCCCCGCGGCCGGGCAGGGCATCGTCGCCGTCGAATGTGCGGCGCAGGACTGGTCGACGCGGCAGATCCTGTCGTCGATCGACGATGCCGCCGCGCGCGCCTGTGCGGATGCCGAGCGCGAAGTGCTCTGGGTGCTCAACGGTCACTGCAATTCGCCGGTGGCGGGCTTCTCGACGATCGCCGCGGATCAGATGTCGCTCACGGCCTCCGTGCTCGATCTCTCCGGCAACACCATCATCGAGGCGTCGCGGACGGGTCCGGCCAACCGTCCGCGCGAACTGGGCCGGGCTGTCGGTCTCGATCTCCTCGCCAAGGGCGCCGCCGAGATCATCGAGCGATCAAGGCCCCGGTGAGACATTAATTCCGGGCTAACGGCACAATGGCCGGGGCTGATCCGGCCTTATCAAGTCGGGAACTGTCTTCCCACCTTCCGCTTTCCTTCCCGGGCGGAGTTGCGCATAGGAGCATCGCTTTCTCACAAGGAGCGGTGACGATGACCTCCAACGAGATTTTCATCCTCGAAGACGACCTCACGATGCGTGCGATGCTGAAGGCGAGCCTCGAGCGCGCCGGCTATCAGGTCGTGTTCTTTGCGGACGGGGATGCCCTGCTCGCCCATGCCCGCCAGGCCTCGCCCGCTTGCGTGCTGCTCGATCTGTGCCTGCCCGGCAAGTCCGGCATCGAAGTACTCACCACGCTGAGCAGCCAGGGCTGTTCGGCGCCGGTCCTGATGATTTCGGGCCAGGGCAACATTCCGACGGCCGTCCAGGCGCTCCGTCTCGGCGCGGCCGACTTCATCGAGAAGCCGTTCCGCCCGGGCGATCTGCTTGCCCGGATCGAGGCGGCGGGGGCGAGCGCCGACGCGAGCCCGGCCAGTCCGGCCGAGCACTTCAAGAACGCGCGGGGGCTTTCCCGGCGCGAACAGGAGGTTCTGGACCACCTCCTGGCCGGATCGACCAACAAGCTGATTGCCCGGAAGCTGAACGTCAGTCCGCGCACGATCGAGGATCACCGGGCCAACATCATGCGCAAGGCCGGCGTGCGGACCACGGCCCAGCTGGCGATCGCGGTGTTCGAAGCCAAGCCGCGGCGAGCGACCTCCCGGCCCTTGTCCCGGGACGGTGGAGCATGGCAGGCGCTGTCGGCCTGACGACCGGGCGGCTCAGCCGCCCGCGCGCCTGACGCGCTTCAACATCTGCTCGACATGGGCGATCGGCGTCTCGGGCTGAATGCCGTGACCGAGATTGAAGATCAGGCGCCCTTGCCCGAAATTCTCCAGCACGTTGTCGACGGCGCGATCGAGCGCGCCGCCGCCCGTGATCAGCACCAGCGGATCGAGATTGCCCTGCACTGCAACACGGCTCTGCACCCGCTCGCGGATGAAGGCGGGTTCGGCGGTCCAGTCGATGCTGACGGCGTTGACGCCGGTTGCCTCGACATAGCCCGGCAGCAGCGCGCCGGCGCCACGCGGAAATCCGATGATCTTCGCGCCCGGCGCCTTGGCGCGCACGCCTGCGACGATGCGCCGGGTCGGCTCGACCGACCAGCGGGCGAATTCCGCCGGTGGCAGCACGCCGGCCCAGGTGTCGAAGATCTGCAGGGCGTCGGCGCCGGCTTCGAGCTGCGCCAGCAGATACTCGATCGAACTCTCGACCAGCACGTCGATGATTTTTGCGAAAGACTCGGGGTGGCGATAGGCCATCATCCGGGCCGGTGCCTGGTCGGGCGTGCCATGTCCGGCGACCATGTAGGTCGCAACCGTCCAGGGCGCGCCGCAGAAGCCGATCAGCGCGACCTTGGGATCGAGGGCCGCGCGCACGATCCGCAGCGCCTCGAACACAGGCGCCAGCTTGCCGAAATCGGCGCGCGCCGCCAGGGTCGCGACCTTGGCGGGATCGTCGAGCGGCTCGAGCCGCGGACCTTCGCCGACCTCGAAGCGCACCGAGCGGCCGAGCGCGTAGGGGATCACCAGGATGTCGGAAAAGATGATCGCGGCATCGAAACCGAAGCGCCGGATCGGCTGCAACGTGACCTCGGCCGCGAGTTCGGGCGAGAAACACAGATCGAGGAAGCCGCCCGCCTTGGCACGCACCTCGCGATATTCCGGCAGGTAGCGGCCCGCCTGCCGCATCATCCAGACCGGAGGGACGGCCTGCCGCTGGCCGGAGAGCACATCGATGAAGGGCTTTGTCGCAGACTGGGGCACGGGATGTCCTGATACTGACCGGCTTCCCTGATACACCGCCCCGTGACGGAGCGGAACAGGGGAACCGCGGCAAACAAGCGGCGTTGATCCGGCAACGGAGGACAGATCCATGGCCGAAACGTTCAATCCCGCTCCGCACGACAAGCACGCCGATGATCCGCGTGACGCGCTGGCAGCCGACCGCGAGACCAGACTCGACAATGCCCTGGCCGACACCTTCCCGGCTTCGGACCCGGTGAGCGCGGCGCAGCCGACGCCATCCAGGGCCGATGCTGACGCCGAGCACCCCTCGCTCTGGGCCAAGGTCAAGGCCATCTTCAACTAGGGTCGGGCGCCGCCGGTTTCCGTCAGGATTTTGAACGCGTTGTTAGTGATCCGGGCAGCTCGGAGTACGTAGGAGTACGGGAAAGCGGCCGGTCCGCGCGACTGCGGCCCGGCCGCTTCAGGGTTCAATAACAGTACAGACGCAACGTGCGGCGATTGGAGAAGTCCCGCCGTATGACCGTTGCGTCCCACAGATCCGGATGGAGCCGCCTGCCACTGCGCGCCGCGGCGTTCGTGGCACTGACCTGCATCGCCATTCTCGGAATGAGCGGTTGGCGCGAATGGACATCCCGGGAGGCCATCCTCAGGGGCGCCGAGGCGAAGATGGCGAACGTCGCCCGTTCGCTGATGCAGCATGCCGAAGACAGCCTGCAGATCCTCGACTCCGGTATCGCCGGCGTTGTCAGCCGTCTGGAGATCGACGGCACCGACCCTGTCACCGTCGCCAAGGTCCGCACCGTGCTCGAGGCCCGCGCGAAAGCAACGGAACGGGTCCACAGCTTCGCCATCAGCGACGATCAGGGCAACTGGCTGACCTCTCCGGGCACGATCGCCGCCACGCTCGGCGACGATGCCTTCTTTCGCTATCACCAGCTCTCGCCGAAGCGGGAATCCCATGTCGGCCGACCCGTGAAGAGCCTTCTCGACGGCGAATGGGTGGTGACCCTGTCGCGCCGCTTCAACAAGCCGGACGGCAGTTTCGGCGGTGTTGTCCTCGCGACCATCAGTTCGCGATATTTTTCCCAGTTCTACGAGCAGTTCGACATCGGTCGCAACAGCTCCGTGGCCCTGATCTACGCCGACGGCGTCATTCTGGCGCGCAATCCCGGCAACGACAGATTCGTCGGCCGCAATGTCGGCGACAACGCGCTGTTCCGCGATCCGCGCCTGCAGGGTCCGAGCGGCGTCTATCATTTCAAGTCCACGCTGGATGATGCCGATCGCGTCAGCTTCTTCATGCGCAGTACGCGTTTCCCGCTCGTTCTCTTGTCCACCGTGGACAGGGACGAACTGCTCACATCGTGGCGCGCGACGGTGATCTCGCGCGTGCTCCTCGTCCTCGCGCTGGTGGTGATCATCGCGATCATCGGCGCCGTGCTGGTCAGGCAGCTGCAGCGGGGCCAGCGCATGGCTGCGGCGCTGGTCGAGAAGGAAGCGAGCTTCCGCCTGCTCGCCGAGGGCTCCAGCGACATGGTGACGCGGATCGGGCTCGACGAGCGGCTGCGCTACGTCTCGCCGTCCTCGATCAGCGTCGTCGGCTGGCGCGCCAGCCAGCTGGTGGGCACGCCTGCGCTCGCCGGCATCAACCCGGAGGACCGGCCGCAAGTCCAGTCCGTCATCGAGATGATGAAGCGCGGCGACATGGAAGAGGCGAGGGTCACCTACCGCAACGCGCACCGGACCAGCGCCGAGGTCTGGCTCGAATCGAACATGCGCGTGACGCGCAGGGACGATGGCAGCGTGGACGGCGTCGTCGCGATTTCGCGCGACATCACCGAGCAGAAGGAGCTGGAAACGCGGCTGGAGGTGCTTGCCACCGAGGACAGCCTCACGGGTCTTGCGAACCGGCGCCGCTTCGACGAGCAATTGGAGGCGGAGTGGGCGCGCGCCTATCGCGATCGATCGAGCCTCTCTTTGCTGATGATCGATGTCGATCATTTCAAGGCCTACAATGACGAATACGGACACCCGGCCGGCGATGCCTGCCTCCGCGCCGTGGCGCGTGTCATCGCGGCGGAGACGCAGCGTTCCAGCGACCTCGCCGCGCGCTATGGCGGCGAGGAGTTTGCCGTGCTGCTGCCGAACACCGATGCTGCCGGCTGCGCGCAGCTCGGTGAGCGCATCCATCGCGCCATTCGTGCGGCGGGCCTCGTCCACGCTACCAATCCCGTCTCGGGCTACGTCACCGCCTCGCTCGGCGGAGCGGCCTGCCGGCCGTCGCTGGAGCGCACGTCGGGCGCGGGAGCGCTGGTCGAGGCGGCCGACCAGGCGCTCTATGCGGCGAAGCAGGCCGGGCGCGATCGCCTGGCGATGTCCGGCGAGGTGACGAACCTGCTGCCCAGGGCCTCCGGCCAGTAGGTCTTCAATAGTGCGGCGGCCGCTCGTTGGCGGCGCCCGGAGCGTTTGCTTCGGCCTCCTGGAGCCGTTCGCTCAGCTGTGCGATCTGCCGCGTGAGAACGTCGATCTGCTTCCACTGCGCCGTGATGGTCTGGTTCAGCGTCTCGATCGTGTCGTCCTGATAGGCAAGACGCGTCTCCAGCGTGTCGATGCGCTCGCCGAGCGCCACGATTTCGTTCGTCACGACTCCGTCTCCCTGATCCGTTCGCGCGCGCCGAGTTCCTTCAGGCCATGACCGAGCGCGACGCGCTCGTCGAACACGAAGCATCCGCCGCGCCACCGGCTTTGCGCTTCCGGCACGTCTTCCAGATATTTCAGGATGCCGCCCTTGAGGTGATAGACCTCGGCGAAGCCGCGCGCGAGCAGCAGCGCGCTGGCCTTTTCGCAGCGGATGCCGCCGGTGCAGAACATCGCGATCCTGCGATGCCTCGCCGGATCGAGCTGCCTTGCGGCAAATTCCTTGAATTGCCCGAAGCTCGTGATGCCGGGATCCACCGCGCCTTCGAACGTGCCCATCGCCACCTCGAAGGCATTGCGGGTGTCCAGCACCAGCGTATCGGGAGCGCTGATCAGCGCGTTCCACTCGCTGGCCGGGACGTAGGTGCCGACCTGCCGGGTCGGATCGGCCGCCGGATCGCCGAGGGTCACGATCTCCTTCTTCAGCCGCACCTTGAGCCGGCCGAACGGCATCGCCGCGGCGGTCGAGAATTTCAGTTCGAGCCTGTCCAGCCTGCCGCCGAACATCTCGCCATGGGCAAGTTCGTGCGCCAGCGCGTCGATCGCCGCGGGCGGTCCCGCCAGCGTGCCGTTGATGCCCTCCCGGGCCAGCAGCACGCTGCCCTTCAGCGCAAGGCCGGCGCAGAACGCGCGCAGCGTCTCGCGCAACGCGCGGTAATCGGGCAGCGCGGCAAACTGATAGAAGGCGGCGACCTTGCAGGCCGGATTGCTGTCGGGCATGGCCGTCGTTTAGCAGGCGTCCGCCGCTCCGAAAACCCGCAGCACGCCACCATACGCCCAGCGGATGGCAGCCATTTCACTGGCATGCCAGCCATTGCTTCGGCGGGCCGGAATGTGTCATGAAAGCCCGATTTTCCGAGATGGCGCGGCCCGCGCGCCAGCGGTTCCTGAGCGCCCGAGAGAGCACGATTCGATGAGAAACTTCCATTTCCCCGGCAGGTCCACGGTCCACGCCACCAACGCGATGGTGGCGACCTCGCATCCGCAGGCCTCGCTCGCCGCGATCGAGGTGCTGCGGGAAGGGGGCACGGCTGTCGACGCCGCCGTGGCCGGCTCGGCCGTGCTCGGCGTGATCGAGCCGCAATCGACCGGCATCGGCGGCGACTGCTTTGCGCTGATCCAGCCCCGTGGCGAAGGCAAGATCACCGCCTATAACGGCTCGGGCCGCGCGCCCAAGGCGGCCAATGCCGACTGGTATCTCGAGCGCAAGATCAACTCCGTGCCGCTGACCTCGGCGCATGCCGTTTCGATCCCCGGCGTCATCGACGCCTTCGCGACCGTCTTGCGCGACCACGGCAAGTTCGGCTTCGACCGCCTGCTGCAGCCCGCGATCAAGGCCGCGGAAGAGGGCTATGTCGTCGCCCCGCGCATTGCCTTCGACTGGAACAACCAGTTCGAGAAGCTCAAGAACGGCACCAACACCGCGCGCTATCTGCTGCCTGGCGGCAAGCCGCCGGTCGCCGGCGACGTCATCCGTCAGCCCGAACTCGGCAAGACCCTGCGGGCCATCGCCAAGGACGGCCGCGATGCCTTCTACAAGGGAGCGATCGCCGAGGACATGGTCGAGACGCTGCGCGGCATCGGCGGCCTGCACACGCTCGACGATTTCGCCGCGCACACGACCGAGGTGACCACGCCGATCGGCACCACGTACAAGGGCTACGACGTCTGGCAGTGCCCGCCCAACGGCCCCGGCGTCACCGCGCTGCTGATGCTCAACATCCTGTCGCGCTTCGACCTGACCAAATACGCGCCGGTCAGCGTCGAGCGTTTCCATCTCGAGGCGGAAGCCGCGCGCATCGCCTACATGAATCGCGAGATGCATGTCGCCTCTCCCGAACACATGAAGATCAACGTCGCCGAGATGCTCGAAAAGGGCTTTGCCGACGAGTACATCTCCAAGATCCGCATGGACGGCCTGCTCGACCTGCCGGACGTTGCGCCGCCGATGAATCCCTCGACCATCTACATCACGGTCGTGGACAAGGATCGCAACGTCTGCTCGTTCATCAATTCGGTCGCGCATTCCTTCGGCTCTGCGATCGTTTCGAACAAGACCGGCGTGCTGCTCCAGAACCGCGCCGGCGGTTTCCGCATCCAGCCGGGCCATCCGAACTGCATCGAAGGCGGCAAGCGCCCGCTGCACACGATCATGCCGGGCCTCCTCAGCAAGGGCGGCCGTTCGGTGATGCCGTTCGCGGTGATGGGCGGCCAGTACCAGCCGACCGGCCAGACCCACGTCCTGACCAACATCCTCGACTATGGCTGCGACGTCCAGGAGGCGATCGACATGCCGCGCGGCCTGCATTACGAGGGCCAGTATCAGCTCGAGGACAGCGTTCCCGCCGCGGTCGTCGAAGGCCTGAAGAAGATCGGCCACAAGACCACCAGCGTGGTCGGCCCGCTCGGCGGTGCGCAGGCGATCTGGATCGACTGGGACAAGGGCACGCTGACCGGCGGTTCCGATCCGCGCAAGGACGGCTGCGCGCTCGGCTATTGATCACCGGGCGCCGCGAGGGCTGGCAACGGCTGCGGCGTTGCGCTAGACACCTTCCGCCTCAAACGGAAGGTGCCTCATGCAGCGTGTCCAGCGCGTGCTCCTCGCCATCATGTCGGCCGTCGCGATCAGCGTGATCACCGGCGTGTCCGGCTTCATCTCCACCCCGGCCTCGGCCCAGACCGCAGGAAAGACCATGACCACAGCCTCAGGCTTGCAGATCATCGACGGCGTCGTCGGCACCGGCGCCTCGCCGAAGGCCGGCCAGATCTGCGTGATGCACTATACCGGCTGGCTCTACGAGAACGGCCAGAAGGGCAAGAAATTCGACTCGTCGGTGGACCGCAACGAACCGTTCGAATTCCCGATCGGCAAGGGCCGCGTCATCGCTGGCTGGGACGAGGGTGTCGCTTCGATGAAGGTCGGTGGAAAGCGCACGTTGATCATCCCGCCGCAGCTCGGCTACGGCGCGCGCGGTGCGGGCGGCGTCATTCCGCCGAATGCGACGCTGATGTTCGACGTCGAACTGCTTGCCGTAAAGTAGAATAGCAAAAGAAGACCGGCCGAGAGGCCGGTCTTTCGCTTTGAACATGTGCCCGGTCGACCTATTCGGTCGCCCGCTTCGCACCGGCTGCAGCCCGATCCACGGCGTCCTTGGCGGCATCCTTGGCATCGCCCATGGCCTGCTGGCCCTTGCCTTTGACCTCCTGGACCACGCCTTCTCCCTTCATGCGATCGGAGCCGGTGGCCTCTCCGATGCCCTGCTTGGCCTTGCCGACGGCCTCATTGGCCGCGCCCTTGATCTTGTCGGTCGTGCTGCCCATGGGACATTCCTTCCTGTTGGTGTGGGACGACAATGCCGGCGGCGGGGGAGTGTTCCTAAATTGGTATGGCTAGCCGGCGCTGCATTGGGTAGGTTCGCCGCGGATGGAACCAGCAGAAAGCAAGAACATGAGCGGCCACGACCACACGCATTCCCACCATGGACACGATCACGACGATCGCTGGAAACATGATGGCGTGCGCGTCATTCCCGGCAACCAGCTCGACACCAACGTGCCGTCGACTGCCGGCATGGACCGTGCGGCAGCCATCAATTTTGCCCGCGTCGGTGCGCAGAAATTGTGGGCCGGCACCGTCAGCATCAAGCCGGATGCCAAGACCGGTGCGCATCACCACGGTCATCTCGAAAGCGTGATCTATGTGGTGAAGGGCAAGGCCCGGATGCGCTGGGGCGAGAGCCTGCAATTCACGGCGGAGGCCGGTCCCGGGGATTTCATCTTCGTGCCGCCCTATGTGCCGCACCAGGAGATCAATGCCAGCCCGGACGAGGTGCTGGAATGTGTGCTCGTGCGCAGCGACGGCGAGGCGGTGGCGATCAATCTGGACATCGAGCCGGTGGAGAAGCCGGAGACCGTGCTGTGGGTGGATCCGGTCCACCGCGATCCCAACGAGAAAAAGTAGCGCCCCTCAGGCGCCTTGCCCGGTCTGCGCGACGGGGCCGGGCGGCGCCATTAAAAAATCCGGAGGCCGTGTCGGATGGCGGCTTCCATGGTCGTCCTTGGGCTGATCCCCGCCCAAGGAGCATCCGATGCCCAAGATGATCTTCGTCAATCTGCCGGTCACCGACCTCAAGCGCGCCACGGCGTTCTACGAGGCGGTCGGTGCGGTCAGGACCCCGCAATTCAGCGACGATACGGCGAGCTGCATGGTCTTCTCCGAGACCATTTTCGTCATGCTGCTGACCCACGACAAATTCCGCCAGTTCACGCCGAAGCCGATCGCCGATGCGAAGGCGTCGAACCAGGCGCTGTTCTGCCTGTCGGCGGACAGCCGCAGCGATGTCGATGACATCGTCGAAAGAGCCGCGGCCGCGGGCGGTGCCCCCGATCCCAGTCCGAAGGACGAGTACAGCTTCATGTACGGCCGCAGCTTCGAGGATCCCGACGGTCACATGTGGGGCATCAACTGGATGGACATGGCTGCCGCCGCGGCGCAGCCGGCCATGGCGAACGCCTGACCCGAACCTCGCAGACAGAAAGGAGCATTCGATGTCCAAGGTCGTGCCCTGCATGTGGTTCGACGGCGATGCCGAGGAGGCCGCCAGCTTCTATGTCTCGCTGGTCCCGAATTCGGCGATCACGCACGTTCAGCGCAACGTCTCCGACAACCCCTCCGGCAAGACGGGCTCCGTGCTCGTCGTCGAGTTCACAGTGGCCGGGCAGCCCCTGGTCGCGCTCAACGGCGGCATCAGGATGGAATATACGCACGCGATCTCGCTGATGATCCACTGCGATGATCAAGCCCAGGTCGACAGCGTCTGGCAGGCGTTCCTGGCCCATGGCGGCAAGGAAGAGCAGTGCGGCTGGCTGAGAGATCGCTGGGGTGTCGCCTGGCAGGTGGTGCCCACGGTGATGTTCGAGTTCCTCACGAGCCCGGACAAGGCCGCAGCGGCGCGCGCGATGCAGGCCATGATGAAGATGGTCAAGCTCGACGTCGAGGCGCTGCGCCGTGCGTTCGAGGGGCAGTCTGCGGCGTGAGGCGAAAGCCCTGGAGCGGGCACAGCCGTGGGGCAAGCAAAGGCGCGAAGCGCCGTGCCCAAGATCGATCCTTGGTGCGCAGATGGAGGGCGCGCTTCGAGACGGTATTGTCGAGCCGACAGGCGCGGCGCAATGGATGCTTCGCCGGAGCCCGCCATCGGACGCGCCGAAGGCGAGACCCGTTGGCGGGGCATGACAGCAGAGCTTGGCGCCTCAATAATTGATCCGCAGGCCCACGCCGCCATGGATGGTGTTGCCGACCGGCTGCGGACCGAGCGTGCCGTTGGCGAAGAGGTCCACGATCCATCCCTTCTGCACGCGGAAGCCGAGCCGGCCGCCATATTCGAACCAGCCCTGGTTGCCCATCGTCGGCACGACGGTGCCATTGCCGGTCACCGTTGCGACGATACCGCTGCGTGTCGCAAAAGATTGCACCCAGCCGCCGTTGATGTTGGCCTCGATGTTGCTGCCGTAGAGATGCGTCCACTGGCCGCCGATCTTGACGAGGCTGGTCCGGTCGGTGCCGTTCGCAATGGTGGCATCGAACGGGTTGAAGGCCGTGGCGTTGTCGCTGTAGCCGGATACGCGCTGCCAGAGCTGCCAGAGCTCGACCGAGCCTGCGACCTCGTCGCGCGGCGAGAGGCGGCTCATCCAGCCAGCGCGGCCATAGATCGCGTAATTGGAGGCATTGGTCGAACTGGTGATGCTGACCGGGCCGAGGCTCGTATTGTAGGTGCGCGTGTAGCGGGCCTTCTCCCAGGGTGTCAGGATGGTTCCGACATCGAAGAACGGGCGGGATGAGCCCCACTCGGTGAAGTCGTAGCGCAGCGCGAAGGCGCCGATCGGTGCGCTGGTGATCTTGTAGCCGCCCTCATTGTAATGCGTGTAGGCGAGGCCGGCGAGCAGCGACAGATTGTTGGTCAGCTCCTTGCGGCCGTGGATGCCGGCCGAGAAAGAGCCGGCCGAGCCGAACGCGCTGACGCAGTCGCTGCAATTCACCTGCTCATTGACACCCAACAGAACGGTGCCGAGCACCCGGTTGGTGATCATCTGGTTGAAGCGCTGATCGGCGAGGCCACCGAGCGAATTGCCGCTGGAATCGGCTCCGGTCGGGCCAGACGGTGGCGGATAGGGACTCGGCGAGGGCGACGGGTTGGGGTTCGGCGACGGAGAGGGGGTCGGCGTGGGTGTCGGCGTGGGCGACGGCTCGCAATAGCCGCCATCGCATTCATCGGCGGTGGCCGGCCGCACATCGAGCGCGAGAGAACAGACGATGATGGTCGCCGCGAGCGCCGTCCAGGCCGCCACTCTTCTGATCAATCCCATCGTCATCGCCCGCACAACATGCCGTCGTCATTGACGGCGGGGGTGATGGTCGGCGAGGCGCCCGCATATTGATTGACCGCGCACAGCCCGGCACTGGCGGCGCAATTCGCGGCAAAGGTCCATGGCGGCGTGTTGGTCTTGCTGATGGTGGTCTTGCCGCCGGACAGGGTGATGATTGCGGTGTCGCCGGGCTGAGTGAGCTGCACGCATTGCAGGCTCGTCGTACAGACACTCGCCGCGCCCTCCTGCAGCACGACGACGGAGCGTCCGCGCTGTGAGAGGATGTCGAGCGTGGTACCGCGCACGCCGATCGTCGCCAGCGGTGTCGTGATCTTGTAGGCGGTCTTCTCCGAATGACCGGTGACGAAGCGGAATGCGCCGGTCGTCATGCGGATCGCGACGTCCCGGTAACTGCGCTCGTCGTTGAAAACGGTGCGGTCCAGCTTGAGCGTGGCGCTGGGCCCCAACGACAGGTTGGTGCTGTCGGCCATGACGAAGCGTGCCGCACTGTTGCTTCCCGTCCGCACGGTCTCGTCGCGCAGCATGCTGTCGCCGACATTGATCAGCGTCGTGGTCGCGGCGACGCGCACCACCTCGTTCTGAATCACGACGGCCTCGCCGACGCGCGTCTGCGCCTTTGCGACGGAATCAGCGCAGGATGCGGCCGACAACAAGGAAAGGAAAATCCAGAAACGCAAATTCATTTCGCAACCGATCGATATGCCCCTGATCGTACCGGATCGCGCGCGCTTCCGATGTGGCGGAATTATCACAAGCGGCACGAGACGTGCCTTATGCTTAGTGACAGTTGCGGCGGAATAAGTTCAATGAAGATTGCGATCTTATTTTTTGTCTGCGGTGACGCAAACTTGCCACGCAAAATCCCCTCAGATCAGCCGCTCGAACGCGCCGCCGCTCCCGGAATGTCGCGAAGCGCAGTGATTGCTGTCGCGATCTTCCTGGTCGCGCATCTTTCGCTTTTGATCGGCCTGACGATGCCGGAGAAGTTCGTCTTCGACGAGGTGCACTATGTGCCGGCGGCGCGGCAGATGCTGGCGCCGGTGATCGGGCAGCCGCTGCTCAATCCGATGCATCCGCCGCTCGCCAAGGAAATCATCGCCGCATCGATTGCAGTCTTCGGCGACAACGCGCTCGGCTGGCGCTACCCCGCGACATTGTTCGGTGCCCTTGCCATCGTCGCGATCTATCTGTGCGGGCTGGCCCTGTTTGCCGCGCAGGGGCCCGCGGTCGCCGCGGCGCTGATCGCCGCGCTCAACCAGATGGTCTACGTTCAGGCGCGCATCGCGATGCTCGACATCTTCGCGCTCGGCTTCGGGCTGCTCGCGATCGCCGCGTTCATGCATGGCTTCCGCAAGGAGCGACCCCATGCGTCATTCGTGATCGCCGGCGCGCTGTTCGGCCTCGCTGCTGCGTGCAAGTGGAGCGGTCTGTTTCCGCTGGGCGTCTGCATCGTCATCGTCGCCTTGACGCGGCTGCTGCAGAGCTGGCAGACGCGGTTCGCGGACGCACGGCCTGACGATTGGTATCGTCCGGAGATGTGGCCCGACTTTCGCGCCTGGCACGCCGCGATCTGCTTCGCCCTTGTGCCGGCCTTGATCTATCTCGTCACCTTCGTCCCTCTCCATGGAGTTTTTCCGGCGGACCTGATCGAGGCGCAGCGCCGGATATTTGCCGACAACACCACGACCGCGATTGCCGGCCACACCTATATGAGTTCGTGGCCGTCCTGGCCGCTGCTCGCGCGTCCGGTCTGGTTCCTGTTCGACAAGACCGCCGAGAACAATGTTGCGGCGATCGTATTCCTTGGCAATCCGCTGGTGCTCTGGCCGGCGCTGCTCGCGCTGGCCGTCGTGCTGCGCGATGTCGTCGTCGCACGGCGGTGGGATGCTTTTCTGATCGCGGCGTTCTATTTCGGCTGCTGGCTGGCCTGGGCGCTGCTGCCGCGCACGCTCGGCTTCATCTATTATTATCTGCCGGCGGCCACGCTGGCGTCGCTGGCCCTCGTCCATGTGCTGCGCCGCGACGGGCTGCCGCGCTGGCTGCTATGGGCCTATGTGGGGCTCGCCGCGCTCGGCTTCGCCGTGATGCTGCCGGTCTCGGCGGCCTTCGTGGGCACCTCGATGCAGACCTTCAACCGGCTGATGTTTTTCCAGAGCTGGATATGACATCGCCGCCTGCCGGTCGACGGCAGACGGCGATGGACGTTCAGTTGACGGTCCCGGTTACTTCGATGCCGTCGTCTTCGTTTCCATGTTCACGACCTGGACGCGGCGGTTGACCGGGTCGGCGCCATTGGCCGCATCCTTCAGCTTGGTCTTGCCGTAGCCGACCGTGACCAGATCGGTGCCGCTGATCCCGTAGTTCTGTACCAGGTATTTCTTGATCGTGTCGGCCCGACGTTCGGACAGGCCCTGATTGTAGTCTTCGCCGCCGATCGCATCGGTGTGGCCGGCGACCACGAAGGTCGATCCCTTCAGGGACGGGTCGGCCAGCGCCTTGCCGAGCGCCTGCACCGACGGCAGCGAGGTCTTGGCGATGTCGGCCGAGTTGTAGTCGAACTGGATCTCCAGATCGATCTTCGGCTTGGTCGCGGCGAGCTCGGCGATCTGTTCGCGCTCGCCCATCGAGAGCGAACGGGTCGAGCGGTTGCGCACGGTGTTGAGGAACGTCGTTTCCTTGGCCTGCACGGCCGCATCGGCCTGCGGCGTGACGGTCAGGCCGCGGGTCACCGGCTTCGGCTTGAGGGCATCGAGAATCTGGTCGGAGGACACGTTGGTGTCTCCCGCGAAAGCCAGGCCCGCCGTCATCGACAGCGCGGCCGTGAGAGCAATCGCCTTGAGTGCAAAAGATTTATCAAAACGGGTCATGGTGGCATCCTCGCTGTTACGCCTGATGGCAATTTGATGCTGGAAGCCTAGGACAGGTTCAAAGCGGCCGATGTGATCGGGATCACGGTCGAAATCGCCAGTTCCGGCCCAATTTCATGCCGAAACCTGCGGAAAGCGAAGCTGGAGCTGATCAAACCTCAGCCTGCTACCTCCGGCGCCCGAATACCGAGGCCAGTTCCGCCGGCATCCCCCCGATCCGCCCCTCCCGGAGCGAGACCAGGATCACGCAGGCCAGGCAGACGCCATAGGGCAGGCAGGAAATCAGGTAGGGTGACAGCGTCAGCCCCGTTGCCTGGAGGCGAAGCGTCGCGGCCTCGCTCACGCCGAACAGCAGGACGACGGGAAGCACGAGGAACGGATTCCAGCGCGCCACGATCACGAGGCCAACCGCGACGAAGCCGCGACCCTTGGTCATCTCGTTTGCCCAGGTTTGGGTGTAGTCGACCGACAGGATGGCTCCGGCGAATCCCGACAGCATGCCGCCCACCAGAATGCCCTGGGCCTGCACCAGCATCGGACGGATGCCGAGTGCGCGGGCGGTCTGGAAAGATTCCCCTGCGATCCGCCAGTTGAGACCCGTGCGGGTCCGGAAGAGCCAGAAGCCTGCGATCAGCACGATGACAATGGCTATCGGGGCGATCGGTGTGAGTTGCGTCAGGATCGGACCAACGAAGGGAAGGGCAGCGACGTCGCTGTCTGCGAGCGGCGCAAGCCCGGCAACCTTTCCGCCGATCGCAGCCCGTCCGAAATAGGAGCTCAGCCCAAGCCCGAGCGTGAACACCGCGATGCCGCTGCCGATCTGGTTCGCTTCGCAACCGAGGCACAGGGCTGCATGGATGAACGACAGCAAAAGACCGGCGGCGGCGCCGGCCACGAAGCCGAGCGTGGGACTGCCGGTTGCCGCCGCGACCGCGAAGCCGACACAAGCTCCTCCGAGCATCTGGCCCTCAACGCCGAGATTGACGATGCCGACGCGTTGGGTGAGCGTCTCTCCAAGCGTCACCATCATCAGCGGCGTGGAGGAACGCAGCATCGCGGCAACCCACGAGCCTGCGGTTGCCAGGGCGTCGGCCTCAATCATGACGCGCGCTCCTTCGGCCAGCGAGCCCGCTCGCGCCGAGGGCCGCGACGAACAGCAGGCCTTGCAGGATCGTAGCGCTGGCGCTGGGTATCTTTGAATAAAGCTGCAAGGCGTCGCCTGCGGCGATCAGCCCGCCGATCAGGATCGCGATCGGAATCGCGCGCAGGAAATTCTGTCCCGAGAGCCACGCGACAAGGAAGCCGGTCAGGCCGTAACCGACCGAAAGGCCCGCCTGCAGGCGGCCCTGGATCGCCGATGTCTCGCAGATGCCGGCGAAGCCCGCAAGCGCGCCGCCGATCGCCATCACCAGCAACGTCTGCCCGACGAAGCCGAAGCCGGCCATGGCGGCGACCTTTCGGTTGCCGGCGAGCACGCGGAGCGCGATGCCCCAGCGCGTATGGGTGACGGCGATGTGGAGCAGGATCGCCGCCGCGATGCCGATCATCAGCCCGGCATGGGCGCGGGTGCCGAACACGCTCGGGACGATCGCGGCCTGCGGAAACATGATCGTTGCCGGCCAGCCGAGGCTGTTGGGATCCTTCCAGGCACCGTAGACGAGATAGTTCACGAGCAGTACGGCGATATAGTTCATCAGCAGCGTGGAGATGGTCTCGTTGACATTGCAGCGGGCGCGCAGCAGTCCGGCAAGGCCGCTCCACAGCGCGCCACCGGCCGCGCCTGCGAGCATCATGGCAGGCAACAGAACCGGCATGGGTGCGGTCGGGAAGCCCAGCACGATTGCCGTGCCGGTCAGCGCGCCGAAATAGAGCTGGCCCTCGCCGCCGACCGTGATCAGTCCGAGCCTGGCCGGCAGAATCACCGCGAGCGCGCAGAGCAGGATCGGCGTTGCCTTGACCAGACTTTCCGACAGCGAGTAGCTGTCGCCGAATGCGTAGAGCACCATCTGCCACAGCGTCGTGAGCGGCGGTCGCCCGATCGTGGCGAGGAAGATCGAAGCTGCGATGAGGAAGGCTGCGCTGCCTCCCACGGCGGCGATCAGCCGGACGTTGCCTGCGGCGCTCATGCGGCGCTGTCCATGGCGTGTCCGGCCATCCAGCGGCCGAGCATCTGGCGGTCGGCATCCTCGCGCCGCACGATTCCCGCGATCGCGCCGTCATGGATCACCGCAATGCGGTGAGCGTAGCTCAGGAGATCGTCGAGGTCCTCGGAGATCCAGACCACACAGGCGCCTTCAGCGGCCTGCCGGAACATCTCCCGATAGACCGCCTGTGTCGCCAGCACGTCCAGCCCCATCGTCGGATAGCAGGCGATCACGAGACGAACCGTGCCGGACAACTCACGCGCAATCACGAGCTTCTGCAGGTTTCCGCCCGACAGGGCCGAGGCCGCCAGCGCAGGCTGCGGAGGTCGGACGTCGTAGCTTGCCATCAACTCACGCGCGCGATGGACGATCCCCTTGCGATCGGGAAAAAAGCCGAGATGTCGGGTCTCTCGCAAGGCCAGATTGAGGGCGAGATCGAGGTCCGGGACCACGGCGTTGTCGAGCGGACGCTCGGGGATGTAGGCGACAGCGCCGGAGATCGCCGCGTCCTGCGTCCGGCTCGCGATACTGATTCCGTCGAGGACCACGTCGCCCGCGCGCGCCGGCACGAGCCCGGCCAGGCATTCCGCCAGCGTGAATTGGCCGTTGCCGGAGACGCCGGCAATGCCGAGGACTTCGCCTGCCGCTAGCTCGAACGAGACGTCATGGATCGTTCGGCCCTGAATGTCTGCGGAAAGTTGGCGCACCTGGAGCAGTGGAACGCTGGTCGCCGGCGGGGCCGGCGGCGGAAGCGAACCGGCCATGCCGCGTCCGACCATGGCGTCCACCAGGGCCTCCGGTGTGCGGTCGCACGCGGCGGCCTCGTCCACCACCTTGCCGCCGCGCATCACCACGATGCGGTCGGCACAGGCGGCAATGTCGGCAAGCTTGTGCGTGATCAGCACGACCGCCTTGCCTTCGGATCGCAACGTCCTGATGAATCCGTAGAGCCGCTCGGTCTCAGCCGGTGTCAGAACCGAGGTCGGCTCGTCCAAGATGACGACGCGGGCCTCGAGATTGAGCACCTTTGCGAGCTCGACGAGCTGTCGTTCGCCGACGCTCAGCGTGCGCACGGCGCGGCGCGGGTCGATGTCGGGCGCCAGGCGCGTGAGCCAGCGAAGGGCGGCTCGCACGTTCTCGCTGCGGCGCGGCTGAAGCCAGGGCGCATTCGGCAAGGCCGCCAGCAGATTCTCGTGAACCGAGAGGGCAGGGATCAGCGAGAATTGCTGAAACACCATGCCGATGCCTGCCGCCATGGCCTCGCGCGGCGATGAGAATCTGACCGGCCGGCCCGCGATCCCGATCGATCCGCCGTCGGCCGGATAAAAGCCGTAGAGGATCTTCATCAGCGTGCTCTTGCCTGCGCCGTTCTCGCCAAGCAGCGCCAGCACCTCCCCGGCCTCGATGCTGACGCTGACGTCGTCATTGGCGAGGACGGATCCGAACTGCTTTCGGATCGCCGACATCGTGACCAGCGGCTCGGCCATGGCTCACCCGAGCGCGAAGATGGCGTCGACCTCGACAGCGGCGCCGCGCGGGAGATTGGCGACGCCAACGGCCGTGCGGGCGTGATGACCGCGTGCACCGAACAGTTCATGCATCAGGTCGGACGCGCCGTTGATCACCTGCGGGATGTTCGGGTAGTTCGGCGTGCAGTTGACGAAGCCACCGAGCCGCAGGCAACACGACACCCTGTCGAGCGAGCCGCCGCAGGCGAGCTTCAGCGCTGCGATCAGGTTGAGGCCGCAGACACGGGCTGCCGCCTGAGCCTGGGACAGGTCGAAGGCCTCGCCGACCTTGCCGATGAAGCGCACGTCCCCGTTCCACTCGCAGACCTGGCCGGCGAGATAAACGAGATCGCCGTGACGGCGGAACGGAATGAAATTGGCGACCGGCTGCGGCACGTCCGGCAATTCGATGCCGAGCGCAGCGATGCGTTGGTCGGCCGATTCGATGGCAGGAGAGGTCATCGCGTGCCCAGCGCCTTGAGGATCGAGGTCGATTGCGTGACGAAGCCAAACAGCAGCTTGACGTTATAGAGCACGGCCTGGACGCAATAGTCGGGTGAGGTCGTCGCGGTGCCATCCTCGATCAGGATGGTATCGTAGCCGAGGAAACTGGCATCCTCCAGCGTCGTCATCACGCACTGGTCCATGTTCACCCCGCCGATGAACAGCGTCTTGATTCCCATGTTGCGCAGCACGGCGTCCGTCTCCGTGTCCCAGAATGCGCTGAAGCGATGCTTGATGATCTGGACATCCAGGCTCCCGGGATTGATCTCGTCGACGACCTCGGCGCCCCAGCTTCCGGCTGCGATGACCTCGGAACGTGTGCCGGGGACAGGCTGTGCGATGCCGGGTTCGTCGCCGCGCGGATTATGAGCGTGCCGCAGTGACGGGAAGATGTTGAGCAGGTCCTTGCGGACCCCCCAGTTGACCCAGACCACGGGAATGTCCTGCGCCCGAAAGGCCTCGATCAGTGCCGCCAGCGGCTTGATCGGCTTGCGGTTCGGCGAGACGTCGATGCCGCGCGAGTCGAGCCAGCCGCCCTTGGTGCAGAAGTCGTTCTGCATGTCGACGATCAGCAGGGCGGATTTGGCGGCATCGACGGTGATGTTCTGCGGTTCGGCCGCAATGGCCAGCGGCCGAACCGGTGGGGCCGGACGCGTCATGTCGACGGCGTCGGGCGTGACCGTCCAGGCCTGACCGGGACTGGTCCCCATCACCACGGGAACGGCGGGTTTGGCGGTGACGTTCATGACGTGCCTCCTTGCGCGGGGAGCGCTACTTCGTGGCGCCCGTGATTCCCTTGACCAGATAGTCCATGGTCTCGACCTGCTCCATCGAGAGTTTCTGGCCTGCCGCGACGATAACCGTGCCGTCCTGCTTGGCGATCGGGCCTTCCCAGATCGACTTCTTGCCCGCGTTGATGTCGTCCTTGAGCTTCTTGATGCCTTCCTGGACGGCGGCGGGCACCATGGCGCCGAACGGGTCGAGCACGACATTGCCGCTGGCGAGGTCGCCGCGCACGTGCGAGGCCTTCCAGGTGCCGGCCTTGATCTGCTTGATCTGCTCGACCATCATCGGTCCCCAGTTCCAGGAGACGCCGGTGAGCCACGATTTCGGTGCACGGTCGTGGATGTCGAGGTCCTTGCCGATCATCAGGATCCCTCGCTTCTCGGCGACCTGGGCGATGGTGATCGGGCTGTCGACCTGTTCGGCGATGACGTCGATGCCGGCATCGGCAAAGGCGTTGGTCGCCTCCGTCTCCTTCTGCGGCTCCCACCAGCCGCCGTTCCACACCACCGTCGTCACGGCCTTCGGGTTCACCGACTGGGCGCCGAGCGTGAAGGCGTTGACCGAGCGCATCAATTGCGGGATCTGGAAACCGCCCTGGAAGCCGAGCTTGCCGGTCTTGCTGAGATGGCCGGCCGCCACGCCGGCGAGATACATGCCGGCATCGCTGTCGGCCCAGTAGGTGCCGACGTTCTTGGAGGTCTTCAGGCCGCCCGCGTGCAGGATGGTCACGTCGGGATGCTTCTCGCCGACCTTGATGGCGTAGTCGAGATAGCCGTAGGACGTGGCAAAGATGATCTTGTGGCCGCTCGAGATCAGCCGCTCCATCACCCGCTCGACCTCGGCGGTTTCCGGGATCAGTTCGAAAGCGGTGGTGGTGACGCCGGGCAGGGTCTTCTCGACGAATTTGCGCCCGTCGTCCATCGACTGGTTGTAACCGGCGTCGGCTGCCGGCCCGACATAGATGAAGCCGATCTTGTCTTCCGCGAGGGCGGGCGAGGCGAGGGCGGCAGCGAGCGCGAGGGTGGTAAGCAGCGTGGCCTTTCTCATGGTTTGCTCCTGGGTGATGCATTGACGGTAAGTAAACGTTTATTTACCTGAAGCAATCCATGTGCCAGCGCCGTCCCAGCCTGCCGCCGTGCATCGGGAGGCAACTAAGTCTCTCACAGTCTGGCAGGAATTCCAGAGATGTCGTCGTGGCCGGACGGTTCGCCGTCATGCCGCGGAGGCGGCCGCTGCCGAAAGGCTGTGCAATCGCGCATCGAATTGCGCAGTTGTTATGCCGCGACGGCGGCTCGCGTCCGAGGGACGCCTGCACCTCAGGCCTTCAGGAAGCCCAGCAACATCTCCCGGGCGTAGCGCTTGTGTTCGGCCTGCCAGTCCGGCTTCAGGATGTCTGATTTGAAGATCACCGACAATGTATGCGCGTTGGAGCGGTGGAAGTAGGCAAAGCCCACCATGCTCACATAGAGCTGGAGCGGGTCGATGCCGCGGCGGAAGATTTTCGCCTTTTCGCCGCGCTTCAGCAGCTCACCAATCATCGCAATGAGAGGCGAGGCGACGACCGGCGTTCTTGAGCTCTTCTTGAGGAAACGCGCCCGAAGCAGGTTTTCCCCGCTGAGAATGTGGATCAGTTCGGGATGTGCGCCGAAATGCTCGTAGGTGAAGTCGAACAATTGCATCATGCCGTCGACGGGCCCGACATGCTCGACGTCGAGCTTCAGTTCCTCGGCACGCAATTCACCCAGCACGTGCTCGAGAACGGCCACATAGAGCCGGTCCTTGCCGCCGAAATAATGGTAGATCATGCGCGGGTTCGCGCGTGACTTCCGGCAGATGGTCAGAACCCGTGCGCCGCTGAAGCCCTTTTCCGAGAATTCGGCGATCGCGGTCCGCAGGATGCGTTCGCGCGTGCCTTCGGGGGTAGGAGGGGTCTTCTTCAGCATCAATCGTCCGGGGCTGGCGTCCTGATCCGCAACCTATTCTCGAATCGTTTTTGACCACAAGCGATGTCCGCTCCGAGGTTGGATATTGCCCTCCCGGTGACATTTGCCCAGCGAACCCGCGGCGCGGGGCGGTCGTCGTGTTTTTCCTGAAGCGGGTTCGATTCGATCAAATACGAGTGTGATCTAGATCACTTTCAGGTTCCGTTAAAGAGATCACACTGGCTGCGTCGATGGTTCTTGATCTCAGGGGAAAGACCATGCGTGTCCTGCTCGCGGCAATGTCCCTCGCAGTGTTCGTTTTCGGCAGCAGTGCGGCGCTCGCTGACAAGCGCGTCGCCTTCGTGGTCGGCAATGCCGCCTACAAGAATGTTCCGCAACTCCCGAACCCGGCGATCGACGCCAAGTCGATGGCGCGGGTGCTTCGCAATGTCGGCTTCGAGGTCGTCGAGGGCAGCAATCTCACCCGCGACGCGATGACGGCGAAGCTGCTCGAATTCGGCAAGAAGAGCGAAGGCGCCGATGTGGCGCTGTTTTTCTATGCCGGCCATGGCATCGCGGTGAACGGCAGCAACTATCTGCTGCCGGTCGATGCCGACCTCAAATCCGAGATGGACGTCAAGCTCGGCGCGGCCATCAATGTCGACCTGACGCTCGAGCAGACCATGGCCGACGCCAAGGTGAAGCTGGTTTTCCTCGATGCCTGCCGCGACAATCCGTTCGCGGCCAAGATCCGCTCGGCCAAGGCGACGCGCTCGGTGACTGTCGCAAGCGGCCTCGCCGAGATGAAGTCGGGCGAGGGGACGTTGATCGCATTTGCGACCGGCCCGGGCCAGACCGCGCTCGACGGCGAGGCGGGCACCAACAGTCCGTTCACCCGTGCATTGATCGCCAACATCGCCCAGCCCGGTCTCGAGATCCAGCAGGCGATGACCAAGGTCCGCGCCCAGGTCAACGACGAGACCAACAAGGCGCAGCTGCCCTGGGGGCATACCAATCTCACCGGCACCGTGTTCCTCAATCCGGCCGCCGTGGCGACGTCGGAGGCCGCAGCAACGGCGGCCGCCGCTCCGGCCGGCGAGGTCGAACTCGAATTCTGGCGCTCGATCAAGGAGAGCAACAAGGTCGAGGAACTCAACGCCTATCTGACCAACTATCCGAACGGCACCTTCAAG
>CAYREH010000009.1:73046-181724 GCA_964423245.1 uncultured Bradyrhizobium sp.
CAAGGTCGAGGAACTCAACGCCTATCTGACCAACTATCCGAACGGCACCTTCAAGTCGCTGGCGCTGGCGCGCATTGCCGCGATCCAGGACGGCCCGTCAACGACGACGCGCAATCTCACCGCCGGTGTCGATCCCGCGACCTTCACGGAGACAGCGGACCAGATCTCCGAGGACCAGATTGGTCTCGACAAGGGCCAGCGCCGCGATGTGCAGCGTCGCCTGACGGGCCTCGGCTTCGACGTCAAGGCCACCGGCAAGTTCGATGACGAGACCCGTTCCGTGATCAGGCGCTGGCAGGCCGCGCGCGGTTACCCCGCGACCGGCTATCTCAACAAGCTGCAGCACAAGGCCATGCAGTCCGAGATCGTCTCCAGCCGCGTTGCTTCCGACGCGTCCGACGAGGAGCCCGCGCGCCGCCGCTCCTCCGGTGGCGGGCATCGGTCGCACGGCGGCGGAGGCGGCGGCATGGGCGGCCCCGGTGCTCTGTTCGGTCACATGATGGGCGGATTGTTCCGCCGCTGATGAAAAGAGGATGCGACGCCGGCGCTGGAGCACGTTCGCCGGTGTCTCGGAGCTCCGCAGACCGCGAGCGTCGCAAAGCCGTCGCCGCATTGCCTGTTCAAGACCACGCTTTCGGCCAGATGCGCGCCTAGCAAAATCCTTCGTCATCGACTGCCGGCGACGGGGAGCCGAGTTCCAGACAGTGCCAAGGCCGAGCGACTATCAGGTTTATCGTAGCGGCCCACCGGAGCGGACCGTGTCTCTGAATGCGATGCCGATCTATGTCGGCGCCGCGATGATCGCCGTGGCGATCCTGCTCTCGACGCTGATCACGGGGCTGACCGGCCGCTATGCCGGTCTGGAAGCGCCCAACGACGAGAACATGTGGCTGGTGGATCGTCTCACGGGCAGCGTGTATCGCTGCCAGGCCGAGGGCCGCGGCAAGGCCGTGTGCGAGCCTGATGTCGCGACCGGCAGTGTCGGCGACCGCTCGCGACCGCCGAAAGCTGCGCGCTAGATACGCGGGCTTCGCACTGCAGCAGGAGAATTTTCGTTCGCCTCGAAACGTCTTCGGGAGATGATGCGTATCTCGAAGAGCCGGCATGACGCCGGTTTCGTTTTGCTCGAGGAGACTTTCGATGAAGACCTTGCTGACTGCCGCAGCCTTTGTCGCGTTCGCTTTCTCCCCCGCCTCGGCCGCCATGATGGCCTGCACGGGCGACAACATGATGAAGTCCGCCGCCATGATGGGCGGCATGCCCGACACGCCGGCCAAGATGGCAGCGAACAAGGAAATGGCCATGGCCAATACCGACATGAGCAACGGCAAGATGAAGGGCGCCTGCATGCATTACATGAAGGCGCAGAAGGCGATGATGATGAAATAGCCGCTCGCAAGCGTTCAGCCGCGCTGTCAGCAGCTGGCAGCGCGGCCCTTGCTCATCCCCGCTTCCGCCGCCTGCGAATCCCGCTACATTGCCTGACGCAATGTCAGGCAAGCCCCAACCGTTTCCTCTCTCCACCGGACAAGCCCGCCGGATCTGGCTGCATGCCCAGCGGCTCGACGCGCGCGCGCCGTTCGGCGCGGGCGCCGGGGCGGTTGCCGATGCCATCGCCCATCTCGGCTATGTGCAGATCGATACGATCAACGTGATCGAGCGCTGCCATCATCATATCCTGTTCAACCGTATCCCGGCCTATTGCCGCGCCGATCTGCGGCAGGCCCAGAGCATCGACAAGAGCGTGTTCGAATACTGGACGCATGCCTTGTCCTACGTTCCGGCAGGCGACCTTCGTTTCTTTCTGCCGGCGATGCGCGCGCATCGCCGCGAGGGACACAGATGGTTCGATTCGGTGACGCCGTCCGACATGCGCAAGGTGATGCGGCTGGTTCGTGCCGGACCCCTGACGATCCGCGACATCGCCGACGACGTGCTCGTCGAGAAGGAACATCTCTGGCAGAGCCGCAAGCCGTCCAAGCGGGCCTTGCAGCTTGCGTTCTATACCGGCGTCGTCACCATCAGCGAGCGCCAGGGCATGCTGAAGACCTACGAGCTGATGACGCGCCATTTCGGCTGGGACAGGCTGCCGAAGCCGGCATCGGCGAAGGAGATAACGGCCTATCTGCTCGATCGTGCGCTGCGATCGCAGGGGATCGTCAGCCTCGACTCGATCTGTCATCTCGATGCGCCCAGCAAGAAGGCGGTCGCAAGCCTGATTGCCTCGCGTGTGCGCCGCGGCGAGCTCGTCCCCGTTGCGGTCGAGGGCGCGGGAAAGCAGGAGCATTGGGCGCAGCCCGCCGCGCTGGAGCCCCACCAGGTCTCGCCCGATCTCGTTCACATCCTCTCGCCATTCGATCCGCTGATCATCCAGCGCAAACGGACCAGGCTGATCTTCGGCTACGACCATCTGTTCGAGGCCTATGTCCCGAAGGACAAGCGAAAGCTCGGCTATTTCGCGCTTCCCGTGCTGGTCGGCGACGAGATCGTCGCCGCGCTCGATCTCAAGACCGACCGGCAGGGCAGGAAGATTCTGATGCAGAAATGGACCTGGGTCGGGCAGGGCAGGAAGACTGCGGGCCGCAAGGAGCTCAAGCGCAGGATCGAGGACGAACTCGATCGATTCGAGCGCTTCCAGCTGGGCGATTGAACGAGGCGCGCGGTCGTTCGCGCGGCCCGTGCCGCTGCTCAGCCTGCAAGGCGCCGCAGCGTCACAAGGCGGTCGATCACGACGGCGAACGCAATCCCGATCGCATAGGCGACCAGATTCCACAGCGAGAAGATTCGGCCCAGAACAAGCGCCCCGGCGGTGCTGAGGCGAAACGCATCGAGCCAGGGCTCGTGCAGGAGCCGCGAAAACTCGACCGCCACGGCGATCGCCGCGGCGATGGCTGCAAGCCTGCTCTGCGGCAGCCGCGGCAGCACAGCTCCGACGACAAGAAACACCATCGTCGCCCACAGCAGCGAGCCGCCGTACTTCACCACGAAGGCCGGCAATCCGAGGGGGAAGCCATACCGGCGCAAGCCGAGCCCGCAGGCGATCACGACAAGGGCGACCGCGAACCGGGTCAGCGCGCGCTGGCCCGGTCGCGCGTCCTGCATTGACTGCTCCATTGACTCTTCGCCTGCGATGCTGAAAACCGCTGGCGCCCATAAAAGCAACAACCCTGGGGGAAAGCCATGAGCCAGACCACGACCCGAGTCGATTCCACCGGCGGAACCAGGTCGGCGATCGAGACCTCGACGATCCGCACCATCTCCTGGCGGCTGATCCCGTTCCTGGCGCTGGCCTATTTCTTCTCCTATCTCGATCGCGTCAATCTCGGCTTCGCCGCGCTGACCATGAATGCGGACCTGAAGTTCTCGCCGCTGGTCTTTGCCTGGGGCGCGGGCATCTTCTTCATCGGCTATTTCATCTTCGAGGTGCCGAGCAATCTGGCGCTGGAGCGGTTCGGCGCCTCCAGGTGGATCGCGCGCATCATGGTGACCTGGGGCGTCATTTCGGCGCTGATGTCGCTCGTCAGCGGCGAGTGGAGCTTCTACATCCTGCGCTTCCTGCTCGGCGTCGCCGAGGCCGGCTTCTTTCCCGGCATCATCCTGTATCTGACCTACTGGTATCCGGCCGAGTACCGCGCGCGGTTCCTGGCCGCCTTCGCCGTCGCCGTGCCGGTGTCCACCGTCATCGGTGCGCCGATCTCGGGCCTGCTGCTCGGACTGGACGGCATCATGGGTCTGAAGGGCTGGCACTGGCTGTTCATCATCGAGGGTGTCCCCTCGGTGCTGCTCGGCATCGTGACCTGGTTCTATCTCACCGACCGGCCGGAGAAGGCGGACTGGCTGACGACCGAGCAGAAGGCCTGGCTCAAGGCGAAGCTCGATTCCGAAACGGCCGCCAAGCAGGCGGTGAAGCATGTGTCGCTCGGCGAGGCACTGGCCTCGCCCAAGGTGATTGCGCTCAGCCTGATCTATTTCGGCTTCGTCGGCGCGCTCTATGGCATGCAGTTCTGGCTGCCGCAGATCGTCAAGGCCTTCGGCCTCACCAACGCGCAGACCGGTTTCGTCACCGCCATCCCCTATCTGTTCGGCACGGTGGCCATGATCCTGTGGGCGCGGCATTCCGATGCGACGCGCGAGCGCGTGATGCATGTCGGTGCGCCGCTGCTGCTGACGGCGGTGGCGCTCGGCGTGTCCTCCCAGCTGACCGATCCCAGCCTGACCATGGTCGTGCTCACGGTGGCCGCGATCGGCGTGTTCTGCTGCTTCGGGGTGTTCTGGACGCTGCCGACCGCCTGGCTGTCCGGCACCGCCGCCGCCGGCGGCATCGCGCTGATCAACTCGATCGGCAACCTCGCCGGCTTCGGCGGTCCCTATTTGATCGGCTGGATCAAGGACCAGACCGGCTCGACCTCGCATGGCCTGCTCGCGCTCGCCGTGCTGCCGCTGATCGCGGGGATCCTGGTGTTCGTCGGTGGCCACGAGAGCAAGCACGAGTTCGCGGAGCAGGGGGGAAGGTAGACCCCTTTTTCCCCGGCCAGCCACGCGCTGGCCGGCAAGGGCGGTCGTCAGTTCAGGTGATAGTTGAGGCCGATCCGGGCGATGTTGCCGTTGAAGCGCACCCGGGTAGATGTCGCGATGCCGGAGACGCCTACACCCGGGAGCGATGTCGGGCCTTCGTCG
This sequence comes from uncultured Bradyrhizobium sp., assembly GCA_964423245.1. Taxonomy (GTDB): domain Bacteria; phylum Pseudomonadota; class Alphaproteobacteria; order Rhizobiales; family Xanthobacteraceae; genus Bradyrhizobium. The sequence continues at coordinate 77,724 of CAYREH010000009.1, forward strand.
ATACCGTAGCCGCGCGTGCCATAATTGGCGGTGCCCAGATCGTAATAAAGATACTCGCCCTTGACGCTCCACTTGCTCATGAACATCCATTCGCCGCCGGCGCCGACGGCATAGCCGGCGCGGTTGTCGGAGAACGAGCCCGCAGTCGATACGGTCGGTACGCCAAGGACGGCTGAGCTCTGGATCAGCGAGGTGCTCGACCGCACCCCTCCATAGGCAAGGCCGCCGGTGGCGTAGATCAGCAGGCTCGGTGTCACCGTTGCGCCAAGGCGCGCCCGCACGGTTCCAAGATAGTCGAGAGCCCGTGACGTAGCGATGTTGGTCACGAATGAGTCGGGACCGAGCGGATCGATCAGCGCGACGTTCGTGCGGCTGGCAGAGCCGCGCAGCGAGGTGCCCTGGAAATCAGCTTCGAAGCCGCCGATCAGCGTCGGCGACAGCAGGAAGTTATAGCCGGCCTGGGCACCGCCGATGAAACCGCCATTGCCGGTCGACAGCGCGCTCGTTGCGGCGTTCGCCATGGCCGTCGCGGTTTCCGGCGCCGTGCTGTTCGCGATCACCACCGCATCCGTGTTGATGCGGGCGGCCCCGTCCAGATAGCCGGCGTTCGCACCGAAGTACCAGCCCGCCCACGTCACAGAGGGCGCTTGCGTTGCGCGCGGCGGTCTCACCGCGACGGGGCCGCCAAAGTTGTAGTTGACGCCGGCTCGGATGAGGTTGGTGGTGAGGCCGACGCTTTCGGGGACCCCGGGCGTAACGTTGAAGACCTGGGACGTGCCGAGATCGGCGTAGAGATATTCGAGCTTGGCCGTCCATTGCGGCGCGAAGCGCTTTTCGACGCCGAGGCCGGCCGTCCAGCCCGCGCGCCAGTCATGGCCGCTGGCGGGCGTCAACGCGTCCCATCCCCTGACATCGCCGATGGCAAGGCCGCCCGTCGCATACAGCAGCCAATCTCCCTGCGCACCCGTCACGTATCCGATGCGTCCACGGAACGTGCCGAAGGCGTTCAGGCTGGTTCCGCAGGGATGAGGGTTTGGCGGGCCGCAGACAGTCGAGCGGCCGCTGAGTTCGGCCCAGGAGAAATCGCCCTCGACACCATAGAGCAGGGCGCCGCGCTGCCAGTTGTAACCGGTGGTGGCTCCGATCAGCCCGCCATTCAGATTGTAGCGCCCGTCCGCAGCGATCAGGTTCGCCGTCGGCAACGGGACCGAACCGGGATCGGTCTGGTCGGAGTGCCCGGTGCCGCCCCCTCCGACGATGCCCGCGTAGGGACCGGTCCAGCCGGGCGCTGGTGGAGGCAGGGCCTTGACCGGCAAATCAGCCGCCGCAACGTGGGAAATCGTGGCTGTGAGAATGGAAAGGGCTGCAAAGGCCGTCTTGCCGGACATGTGCATTTCAATGTTACCCGCAGCCGCAGCCGCAATAGGCTGACGAGGCTGAGTCGGAAATCGGCAAAATAATAGCCCAGCCTACACGTGCTGGCTGTGGTTCCGGAGTAACACCCGGTTCCAATTCATTGCGGCACGGCCAAACAGCCGTTTGTGGATCTGCATCGCCTGCATTGACCTCCGTTAACAATCACGCGGATCTGATGACTGACGATTGTTGACTTTCGTCACTGTTTAATCGACACTCTGTCTTGAGACAGAGGCAGGAGTGTCCCCAATGTTCGTCCGGTCGGTTTTGTCGAGCTATTTTAAACTCTTGGCAGGTGCCTCGCTGGCCCTGATGGCCGCCGCGCTGGCCGGGTGCAATGACACCGTTGCTGAAAAGGCCGAGCCGCCCCGGCCAGTTCTGGTCGCGACTGTGCACTATGCTGCCGAGACGCCGGAGCGCAGCTTCGTCGGCACCATCCGGCCCCGGATCGAGAGTGACCTTGGTTTCCGGGTTGCCGGCAAGGTTGCCAAGCGTCTGGTCGAGGTCGGCCAGACCGTCGAGGTCGGCCAGCCGCTGGCGACGCTGGACGAGGTCGACCTGAAGCTCCAGGCCGAGCAGGCCGTGGCGGAACAGACCGCTGCGACCGGGGTGCTGGCGCAGGCTGCCGCCGCCGAGCAGCGCGCCAAGGATCTCAAGGCCAAGGGCTGGACCACCGACGCCCAGATGGATTCGAGCCGTGCGGCCGCCGACGAGGCCCGCGCCAGGCTGAACCGGGCCGAGCGCTCGGTCGAATTGACCAAGAACTCCCTTTCCTACGCGACGCTGGTCGCCGACGCCCGCGGCGTCGTCACAGCAACGCTGATCGAGCCCGGCCAGGTGGTCGCCGCGGGCCAGGCTTCGATCCGCGTCGCCCGCTTTGCCGAGAAGGAAGCGGTCGTCGCGATCCCAGAGACGCTGGTCGGACGCGCCAAGTCGGGCGTCGCCAGCGTCACTCTCTGGTCCGAGCCCAACCGGAAATACGCGGCGAAGCTGCGCGAGATCGCGCCGACCGCCGACCCGGCCACGCGGACCTTCCTGGCGAAATTCTCGCTGCCCGAGGCGGACGACAGGGTCTCGCTCGGCATGACCGCGACGCTGACGCTCTCGGATGCCGCCACCGAGCGCGTGGCGCGGCTGCCTCTCTCGGCGCTGTTCAATCAGGGCGACAAGCCGTCCTTCTACGTCGTCGACGACAATGGCGCGGTGACGCTGAAGCCGGTCACGGTCAAGTCCTACGAAAGCAACGACGTCATCGTCACCGGCGGCGTCGAGGAAGGCGCCAGGATCGTCGCCCTCGGCGTGCAGAAGCTCGATCCGAGCCAGAAGGTCCGGATCGTATCGTCCTTGTCGTTCTAACCGGTCGTTGCAAGGCGAGTTTCGGCTGACGCGCGAATGCGACGGCTGAAGCGGCGAAGCGATCCAGAACCTGCCCAGCCCCCTGGATTGCTTCGCTGCCTCGCGACGATGTCCGACCGAAATAGTGCTCGTTCCAGTTTGGCAATTCTGATCGTCTCGAGGAGAGTGCGATGAAGCGCTTCAACCTTTCGGCCTGGGCCGTCGGCCATCCGAAGCTGGTCCTGTTCCTGATGATGATGCTCGGCGTTGCGGGCTTCTTCTCCTATCAGAAGCTCGGGCGGGCTGAAGATCCGTTCTTCACCGTCAAGGTCGTCAACGTCTCGGTGATCTGGCCGGGCGCGACAGCGCAGGAAATGCAGACCCAGGTCGCCGATCCGATCGAGAAGAAGCTCCAGGAACTGCCCTATTTCGAGAAGGTGCAGACCTATTCGAAGCCCGCCTTCGCCGCGCTGCAGGTGACGTTCCGCGATTCCACGCCGCCGAAGGACGTGCCTTATCTCTTCTATCTCCTGCGCAAGAAGCTGGTCGACGTGCAGGGCCAGCTGCCATCCGGCATCCTCGGCCCGGTCGTCAACGACGAGTTCTCCGACGTCGATTCCATCCTCTACATGATGACCGGCGACGGCGCCGACTACGCCCAGCTCAAGAAGGTTTCCGAGGGCTTCCGCCAGCGTCTGCTCAAGGTGCCCGGCGTCACCAAGGTCGACGTCTACGGCAATCAGGACGAGCGCATCTTCGTCGAGTTCAGCCACGCCAAGCTCGCCACGCTCGGCATCACGCCGCAGGCGCTGTTCGATTCCCTGGCCAAGCAGAACAACGTCACGCCGGCGGGCACGGTCGAGACCGCCTCGCAGCGCGTGCCGCTGCGCGTCACCGGCGCGCTCGATGGCGCGCGGGCGGTCGCCGAAACCCCCGTTCAGAGCAACGGCCGCGTCTTCCGCCTCGGTGACATCGCAACGGTGACCCACGGCTTCGTCGATCCGCCCAGCTTCGTCGTCCGGCAGGAGGGCAAGCCTGCGATCGGCATCGGTATCGTCACGGCCAAGGGCGCCAACATCCTCGACCTGGGCAAGGAGGTCGAAAAGGCGACCGCCGAATTCATGAAGGCGGTGCCGCAGGGCATCGACGTCAATCTGATCGCCGATCAGCCCAAGGTGGTCGAGCACGCCGTCGGCGAGTTCGTGCGCTCCTTCATGGAGGCGCTCGTCATCGTGCTGTTCGTCTCGTTCCTCGCGCTCGGCTGGCGCACGGGCATCGTGGTGGCGCTGTCCGTGCCGCTCGTGCTCGGCATCGTCTTCGTCATCATGAATGCGATGTCGCTTGACCTGCACCGCATCAGCCTCGGTGCCCTGATCATCGCGCTCGGCCTGCTGGTGGACGATGCCATCATCGCGGTCGAGATGATGGTGGTGAAGATGGAGCAGGGCTGGGACCGCGTCCGTGCGGCGTCCTTTGCCTGGGAATCGACGGCGTTTCCGATGCTCACGGGGACCCTGGTGACGGCCGCCGGCTTCCTGCCCATCGGCTTTGCCAGTTCCGCGGTCGGCGAATACACCGGCAGCATCTTCTGGATCGTGGCGATCGCGCTGGTCGCCTCCTGGTTCGTGGCGGTGATCTTCACGCCCTATATCGGCGTCAAGCTGCTGCCCGACATGAAGGCGCATCACAACCACGATCCGCATGCGGTGTACGAGACGCGCATGTATCGGGGCCTGCGCGCCATCGTGCAATGGTGCGTCGGTCATCGCATCACGGTGGTGGTCGCCACGGTCGGCATCTTCATCGCCTCGATCGTCGGCTTCGGCCATGTCCAGCAGCAGTTCTTCCCTCTGTCGGAACGTCCCGAACTGTTCTTCCAGCTGCGCCTGCCCGAAGGCACCGCCTTCAACGTCACCGAGAAGGTGGTGAAGAAGGCCGAGACGCTGCTCAAGGACGACAAGGACATCGAGACCTACACCTCCTATGTCGGCCAGGGCTCTCCGCGCTTCTGGCTTGGCCTCAATCCGCAGCTCCCCAACGAGGCCTTCGCCGAGATCGTCGTCGTAGCGAAGGGCGTCGAGGCGCGCGAGCGCGTCAAGGCCAAGATCGAGAATGCCGTCGCCGAGGGCATGCTGAGCGAGGCCCGCGTCCGCGTCGACCGTTTCAATTTCGGTCCGCCGGTCGGCTTTCCCGTGCAGTTCCGCGTGATCGGTCCCGACGCCAACAAGGTGCGCGAGATCGCCTATCAGGTCCGCGATGTCATGCGGCAGAACAAGAACGTCAAGGACGTCCAGCTCGACTGGAACGAGCAATCGCCCTACCTCAAGCTCGTCGTCGACCAGGATCGCGCCCGCGCCATGGGCCTGACCCCGCAGGACGTCTCGCAGGCGCTGGCGATGCTCATCTCGGGTACGCAGGTCACCACCATCCGCGACGGTATCGAGAAGGTCGGCGTGGTCGCCCGTGCGGTCCCGTCGGAGCGCCTCGACCTCGGCGGTGTCGGCGATCTCACCATCACCACACAGAACGGCATCGCCGTGCCGCTGCAGCAGATCGCCAGGATCGAATATGCGCATGAGGAGCCGATCATGTGGCGGCGCAACCGCGACATGGCGATCACCGTGCGCTCCGACGTCGTCGACGGCGTCCAGGCACCCGACGTCACCAACCAGATCACGCCCAAGCTCAAGCAGATCAAGGATCACCTCGAGCCGGCCTACCGCATCGAGGCGGGCGGAGCGTTCGAGGAATCCGCCAAGGGCAATGCCTCGATCTTCGTCCTCTTCCCGGTGATGGTCATGGTGATGCTGACGCTGCTGATGATCCAGCTGCAGAGCTTCTCGCGCCTGATCCTGGTGTTCCTGACCGCACCGCTTGGCATCGTCGGTGCCTCGCTCGGGCTCAACGTCGCCAATGCGCCCTTCGGCTTCGTGGCGCTGCTCGGCCTGATCGCGCTCGCCGGCATGATCATGCGCAACACGGTCATCCTGGTCGATCAGATCGAGGCCGATGTGTCCCACGGCCTGACCCGGCGGGAAGCGATCGTGGAAGCGACCGTGCGTCGCGCCCGTCCGGTGGTGCTGACGGCCCTCGCGGCGATCCTCGCCATGATTCCCCTGTCGCGCTCCGCCTTCTGGGGACCGATGGCGATCACGATCATGGGCGGTCTGTTCGTTGCGACCTTCCTCACGCTGCTGTACCTGCCCGGCCTGTACGCGTTGTGGTTCCGGAAGAGCCTCGACGAGGCCGGGTCCGGCCAGTCACCTGCTGCGTCGCAGCATGGCAGCGATGAACATTCGGCAATTCCGCTTGCTGAAGCGGCTGAATAAGTGGGAAGAAGTGCTGACCGACGGATTCCTGAAATGACACTGGTTGCGGAACATATTGAAGGCGACACCCGGGATCGCATCCTCGAGGTGGCCGAGCGGCTGTTCCGGCAGATCGGTTACCAGAAGACCACGGTCGGCGACATCGCCAAGGAGCTCAGGATGAGCCCTGCCAACGTGTATCGCTTCTTCGAATCGAAGAAGGCGATCCACCAGGCGGTGGCGCGGAGCCTGATGGCCGAGGTCGAGCTGGAAGCCCAGCGGATCGTCGTCGGGCCTGGTCCGGTGAAGGAGCGCTTTCGCGAGCTCCTCACCACGATTCATCGCATGAACACCGAGCGCTACGTCGGCGACAACAAGCTGCACGAAATGGTCGAGATCGCGATGGAGGAGGATTGGGAGGTCTGTGCCGCCCATATGGAGCTGATCACGACGACCATCGGCCAGGTGATCGCGCAGGGCGCGGCCTCCGGCGAGTTCGAGGCGCCTGATCTGCCGTTGGCCGCCATGTGCGCCTGCACGGCCATGATGCGCTTTTTCCACCCCCAGATGATCGCCCAATGCACGACCAAGCCCGGGCCGACCATCGACCAGATGATCGATTTCGTCATCGCGGGTCTGTCGCGGCGCCCCTGACGGGCGAGGAAAATTCCTTTATAAGCAGATTTGCCGCCCGGCCGGTGAATGGCGGGCAAGGACGGATCAGCATACACCGTCATTGCGAGCGCAGCGACGCAATCCAGAGCGTCTCCACGGAGGGATTCTGGATTGCGTCGCTGCGCTCGCAATGACGAAAAAGGAAGCAGCGCGTGACCGACAGAGATATCCATTTCTACGAGCCGGCCAAGGGCCACGGCCTCAAGCACGATCCGTTCAACGCCATCGTCGCGCCGCGCCCGATCGGCTGGATCTCCTCGCGGGACGCCAAGGGCCACGTGAACCTCGCGCCCTACAGCTTCTTCAATGCCTTCTGCTACGTGCCCCCCATCATCGGCTTCTCCTCCACCAACTGGAAGGACACCGTTGCGAACATGGAGCAGACCCGCGAATTCGTCTGGAATCTGACCACGATGGATCTGGCGAAGCAGATGAACGCGACGGCGGCACACGTCGCCCCCGAGGTCGATGAGTTCAAGCTCGCCGGTCTCACCGCCGTTCCCGGCAAGCTGGTCAACGTGCCCCGCGTGGGCGAGAGCCCGGTCGCCTTCGAGTGCAAGGTGTCTGACATCGTCCGCCTGAAGAGTGCCAGCGGCAAGGAAGCCGATGCCTGGCTGACGCTGGGCGAGGTGGTCGCCGTGCATATCGACAAATCCCTGATCAAGGACGGCGTCTACCAGACTGCCGCGGCCCATCCCATCGTGCGGGCCGGCAGGCGCGGGGACTATTTCGAGATCAAGCCCGACGCCATGTTCGAGATGGTGCGGCCGGACTAGGGCTGCCGAGCATCCATGAGGGCCCCATGAGCGAGACCTCCAGCACCGGCCCGCGCGGCGACCTCTGCATCCGGACGCTGGCCATGCCCGCCGACACCAACGCCAATGGCGACATCTTCGGCGGCTGGCTGCTCAGCCAGATGGATGTCGGCGGCGGCGTGTTCGCCTCCAAGGTCGCGAAGTCGCGCACGGTGACCGTTGCGATCGAGGCGATGAATTTCCGCAAGGCCGTCTATGTCGGCGACCTCGTCTCGGTCTATGCCAATCTCGTCCGTCTGGGGCGTAGCTCGATGACGGTCCATCTCGAAGCCTGGGCGCTGCGCCGCCGCGAGGAGCATCCGTTCCTCGTCACCGACGGCAACTTCACCTACGTCTCGATCGACGACCAGGGCCGCCCACAGGCGATCAGCCGCACCGATCCGCCCATTGTGACGTGATCGCGCGCGGCATTGTGTCCCGTCTTGCCGAGGGCGGCGGCACGTCGTCGCCCGGTCGTCGCATCTTCGCCAACGGCCAGTCATAAAACGGATCAGGCTTGCGCGTATCCAGACAGCGCGTCGATTCGCGGGAAGCCGCCGGTTGATTTGCCCCGAGGAACATTTGGGCACAGATGCCGTTGATTGCCCGCATTGAGGAAGTACGGGCATGCCGGACAGCTACATCATCGAAGTCAATTCGCAGACCGCAGGAATCGTGGTTCGCAGCCAGGGCGGCTACTGCTTCTTCGCCTCGTCCCACCGATTCAATCGCCTCGAAGGCCAGCTCTTCCGCAACGCGCGCGAGGCCGAGCGCGCCGCGCGCAAGCTGGTGAACGGCGATTGGCGAGAGGCGGCCTAGCGTCGTCCTCCCGCCTGCGTCATTGCGCGATGCTGGCGGTCTTGATACGGGTTTCCGCAGGGATGCGCCGCGCATTCGGGAAACCACTGACATGACCGACGTCACCGGCCGGGCGCTGTTGTTCGACATCGACGGCACGCTGGCCGATACCGACCCGCTGCATCTGGAGGCGTTCAACCGGGTGCTCGGGCCGCGCGGCCATCTCTTCGATCACGAGCGTTTCTCGAAGGAGCTGCAGGGCTTTTCCAATGCCGCGATCGGCGAGCGCTTCCTGCCGGACGAAGCCGTGGCGCGCCGAGCGGAAATTCTCGGGGAGAAGGAGCACGTCTTCCGCACGCTCGTGGCCGGGCAGATCGCGCCGCTGCCGGGCCTGATGGCGCTGCTCGACCGGGCCGACGCCGCGGCAATCCCCATGGTGGCCGTCACCAATGCGCCGCGCCTCAACGCCGAGCTGCTGCTGTCCGGCCTCGGCATCACGCATCGCTTCAAGGCGATCGTGATCGGCGACGAACTCCCCCACGGCAAGCCGCATCCGTTGCCCTACCAGGAAGGGCTGCGCCTTGCAGGCGCCCGTGCGGCCGCCTCGATCGCGTTCGAGGATTCCCGCTCCGGCGTGCAGTCGGCGACCGCCGCCGGCATTCAAACCATCGGCATCCGGACCAGTCTCGGCCATGCCGATCTGCTCGGTGCCGGCGCGGTCGCCTCCGCGAGCGCCTTCGACGATCCAGATCTGCTCGCGCGCCTCGCAGACGCGATGGCGTGGTGAGCGCCTCATCATTAACCCTGATCGGCTCTTGCATTGACCGGACGCACGAACCGCCGCACCATGCGTCGATCTGATTTGAGTCCATTGCCGTGACTGGATTGACCCATCGCCAGGCCGAAATCCTCAACATCGCGCGCGCCTCCGGCCGCGTGATGGTGGAGGAACTCGCCCGTCGCTTCGAGGTCTCCGCGCAGACCATCCGCAAGGACCTCAACGATCTCTGCGAGCGCCGTTCGCTGACCCGGATCCATGGCGGTGCCATCATCGCCTCGGGCGTCGAGAACCTCGCCTATGAGGCGCGGCGCTTCGTTGCGGCCGATGAGAAGAAGGCCATCGGGGCCGCCGCCGCTTCGCTGATCCCGAACGGCTGTTCGCTGTTCATCAACATCGGCACCACGACCGAGGAGGTCGCAAGCGCGCTGACCTCGCATGAGGATCTGCTCGTCATCACCAACAATCTGAACGTGGCGATGCTGCTCTACCGGCATCCGCGCATCGAGGTGGTGGTGGCCGGCGGCACGGTGCGGCGGGCCGACGGCGCCGTGGTGGGCTCCACCGCCACGCAGCTGATCGGCCAGTTCAAGGTCGACTACGCCATCATCGGCGCCTCGGCGATCGATGAGGAGGGCGCCTTGCTCGACTTCGACTATCGCGAGGTCCAGGTCGCCCAGGCCATCATCGCCAATGCCCGCAGCGTGATGCTGGTGGCCGATTCCACCAAGCTGCGCCGCAGCGCGCCTGTGCGCATCGCCCACATCACGCAGATCCAGACCTTCGTCACCGACCAGGAACTGCCCGAGCGCCTTGCCACGATCTGCCACAGCAAGGGCATCGAGGTGGTGGCGGCAATGCCGAAGGGGGCAGATGCCGAGGAGCCGTCAAGCGAACTCCTGGACTCGACGGCCGCGGTGGCGCCGGTCGTCCGACTTCGCTAGACGGCCGCGCGCCAACCGCCCGAGGCAGGGAAGGCCACATGTGGCGGCGCCCTCTGCCGCTCCTCCAATCGTTTTGCCTGTGAGCGGCCCCTTGCGGTTGCCGGTTTTTCGGTCGGATTGCCCAACGGAAAGTTCCTCTTTCGCTTTCTTTCGCCTCTCTTTCGTCTTGCTTTCGTTTTCCGGTATGATCTAATCAAAATCGAAAGTAGCCGCTCGAAGGAACGAGCGGTCGTCGGGGGATGCGTCTGTTGGAGCGTATTTTCGACCTCGCCATCGTTGGAGGCGGCGTAAACGGCTGTGGCATCGCGCGTGACGCGGTCGGCCGGGGCAATACCGTTTTCCTGTGTGAAATGAACGATCTGGCGAGCGGGACGTCGTCCTGGTCGACCAAACTGGTGCATGGCGGCCTGCGCTATCTCGAATATTACGAGTTCCGTCTGGTCCGCGAGGCGCTGATCGAGCGCGAGATCCTGTGGGGCATCGCCCCCCACATCATCCGTCCCCTGCGTTTCGTCTTGCCGCATCATTCCGGTTTGCGACCGGCCTGGCTGCTGCGTCTCGGCCTGTTCCTCTACGACCATATCGGCGGCCGGCACCTTCTGCCCGCCACCCGCTCGGTCGATCTCCGGCGCGACGAGGTCGGGCGGCCCCTGATTCCGAACCGCTACAGCCGCGCCTTCGAATATTCCGACTGCTTCGTCGATGACGCCCGGCTGGTCGTGCTCAACGCTCGCGACGCCGCCGACAAGGGCGCCGAAATTCGCACCCGCACCCGCGCCACCGAGATCCGCCAGTCCGACGGCATCTGGACCGTCAGCATGGTCGACACGCTGACCGGCGCACGCTCGCAGATCCGGGCTCGCGCACTGGTCAATGCCGGCGGTCCCTGGGTCGAGGACGTGCTCGGTCGCGGCGCGGGCGTCAACGCCAAGGCAAAGGTGCGGCTGGTGCAGGGCTCGCACATCGTGGTCAAGAAACTCTACGACCACGACCGCGCCTACATGTTCCAGAACGCGGATGGTCGCATCATCTTCGTGATTCCCTATCAGGACGATTTCACCCTGATCGGCACCACCGATCGCGACTATGACGGCGATCCGTCCAAGGTGAAGGCGACGGCCGAGGAGATCCAGTATCTCTGCGCCGCCGCGAGCGAGTATCTCGCCAGGCCGGTGACGTCGGACGATGTGGTGTGGACCTATTCCGGCGTCCGCCCGCTCTATGACGACGGCGCCAGCGAGGCCAAGGCGGCGACGCGTGACTACGTGTTCGAACTCGATACGCCCGGCGGCGCGCCGCTGCTGTCGATCTATGGCGGCAAGATCACCACGTACCGGCGGCTCGCCGAAGAGGCGCTGGAGCGGCTGGCGCCCTATCTTCGCAGCGCGAAAGCGCGCGAGGGCTGGACCGGAAAATCGCCGCTGCCCGGCGGCGACATGGGCGTGTCCGATGTCGACGGCCTGATCGCCGAGTTGCAGCGCAACTATCCTTTCCTCGACCACGCCCATGCGAGACGCCTTGCGCGCGCCTACGGGACCCGCGCCGCCCGGCTGCTGGGTGATGCCAAATCCGCCGCCGACCTCGGACAGGATTTCGGCGCCACCTTGAGCGAGCGCGAGGTGCGCTACCTCATGGCGCATGAATGGGCCGTTTCGGCCGAGGACGTGGTCTGGCGCCGGTCCAAGCTCGGCCTGCGACTATCTGCCGACCAGGTCGCGACACTGGATGACTGGATCAGAACCCACGCCGTGCCGCAAAGTCCCCTGCTGGAAGCAGGAGGCCGCTCGTGAGCGTGACGCTCGATCATGTGACCCGCACCGTCGACGGCGTCGCGCATATCCGTGACGTCTCCCTGACGCTCGAGCGGGGCACGCTCAACGTGCTGCTCGGGCCGACGCTGTCGGGCAAGACCTCGATCATGCGGCTGCTCGCCGGCCTCGACAAGCCGAGTTCGGGCCGGGTGCTGGTCGACGGCAAGGACGTCACCGGAGCCGACGTGCGCAAGCGTTCGGTCGCCATGGTCTATCAGCAGTTCATCAACTACCCCTCGCTGTCGGTCTACGAGAACATCGCCTCGCCGCTGCGGGTGCAGGGCAAGCCGCGCGAGGAAATCGAGAAACGTGTGGCCGAGGCCGCACGACTGCTGCGGCTCGAGCCGTTCCTGAAGCGGACGCCGCTCCAGCTCTCGGGCGGCCAGCAGCAGCGCACTGCGATGGCGCGTGCGCTGGTCAAGGGCGCCGACCTCGTGCTGCTCGACGAGCCGCTCGCCAACCTCGACTACAAGCTGCGCGAGGAATTGCGCGCCGAGCTGCCGCGAATCTTCGAGGCCTCGGGCGCGATCTTCGTCTACGCCACCACCGAGCCGACCGAGGCGCTGCTGCTCGGCGGCAACACGGTCTGCATGTGGGAAGGCCAGGCGCTGCAGATAGGCCCGACCGCCAGCGTCTATCGCAAGCCGCACACGCTCCGCGTTGCGCAGGTGTTTTCCGATCCGCCGCTCAACCTCGTCGGGATCGAGAAGAGGAACGGATCGGTGCAATATGCCGGCGGCTCGGCGTCGCCGGCCTCGGGCCTTTATTCCGCACTCGCCGATGGCGCCTACCGCGTCGGCTTTCGCGCCCATCAACTCGCACTCGCCAACGGCCAGGCCGACCGCCACGCCTTCCATGCCACGGTGACGGTGACCGAAATCACGGGCTCGGAGAGCTTCGTGCACCTCACCCGCGACGGTTCGAACTGGGTGGCGGTGCTGCACGGCGTGCACGAATTCGAGCCGGGGCAGACCATCGATGCGGTGCTCGACCCCAACGACGTGTTCATCTTCGATGCGGCCGACCGTCTGGTCGCCGCTCCGGGCGCGTGAGGTAACGTCATGGCCCGCATTGATCTCGTCGATCTCGCTCACTCCTACGGCGGCAATGATGCGCCGCAGGACAGTTTTGCGCTCAAGCCGGTGACCATGACCTGGCGGCAGGGCGGCGCCTATGCACTGCTCGGTCCCTCCGGTTGCGGCAAGACCACGCTGCTCAACGTCATCTCCGGCATCATCACGCCGTCGCGGGGGAAAATCCTGTTCGACGGGGTCGATATCACACCGTTGTCAACCCAGAAGCGCAACATCGCCCAGGTGTTCCAGTTTCCGGTGATCTACGACACCATGACGGTGGGGCAGAACCTGGCGTTTCCTCTGAAGAACCGCGGCGTGCCGAAGGCCGAGATCGACAAGCGCGTCGCCGAGATCGGCCGCTTGCTCGACCTCGAGCCCTATCTGAACCGCAAGGCGACGCGGCTCACGGCGGACGCCAAGCAGAAGATCTCGCTCGGCCGCGGCCTCGTCCGCTCCGACGTCGCCGCCGTGCTGTTCGACGAGCCGCTGACGGTGATCGATCCCGAGTTGAAATGGCAGCTGCGCTCCAAGCTGAAGGCGCTGCACCGCGAGCTCGATCTCACGATGATCTACGTCACCCACGACCAGACCGAGGCGCTGACCTTCGCCGACACCGTCGTGGTCATGCATGACGGCCGCGTGGTTCAGAGCGGCACGCCGGCCGAGCTGTTCGACAAGCCCGCGCATACATTCGTCGGCTATTTCATCGGCTCGCCCGGCATGAACATCCTGCCTGCCGAGGTGAAGGGCCGCGAGGCCCGGGTCGGCGGCCACGTCATCGCGCTGAACCGCAGCTACGACAATCTGCCTGCCGGCGCCAAAATCGAGATCGGCGTGCGTCCCGAATTCGTCGAAGTCGCAACGCCCGCGCCCGGGCTGCCCGACGCGAAGATCGAGCGGATCGACGATCTCGGCCGCATCCGGTTTGCCCGCGTGCGGTTCGGCGATGTCAAGCTCGCGGCCCGCGCGCCGGCCGGCTTCACGGTCGGGGACGACACGGCCGGACTGAAATTCGCCGCCTCGCATGTCCACGTCTACGCGGACAGTCGTCTGGTGGAGGGAGCCGCCTGATGGACAAGACCGTCAACCAGAAAGCCTGGTTCCTGGTGCTGCCGGTGTTCCTGGTGGTCGCCTTCTCCGCCGTGCTGCCGCTGATGACGGTGGTGAACTATTCGATGCAGGACACCTTCGGAAACAACCAGTTCTTCTGGAACGGTGTCGGCTGGTTCAAGGAACTGCTCGATCCCTCGACCGATCTCGGCGGTCGCTTCCTCGCCTCGCTCGGACGCAATCTGTTCTTCTCGCTCGTCATCCTCGCCATCGAGGTGCCGCTCGGCATCGTGATCGCGCTGTCGATGCCGCGCCAGGGCTGGACCGTGGCGGCCTGCCTCGTCATCCTCGCCCTGCCGCTGCTGATTCCGTGGAACGTGGTCGGCACCATCTGGCAGATCTTCGGCCGTCCGGACATCGGCCTGCTCGGCTATGTCCTCAACGCCGTCGGCATCGACTACAACTACGTCTCCAACGACGTCGACGCCTGGATCACCGTCATCGTCATGGACGTCTGGCACTGGACCAGCCTCGTGGCGCTGCTCTGCTATGCCGGCCTGAAGTCGATCCCGGAGGCCTATTATCAGGCCGCACAGATCGACGGCGCCTCGCGCTGGGCGGTGTTCAAGGCGATCCAGCTGCCGAAGATGAACAGGGTGCTGCTGATCGCGGTGCTGCTGCGCTTCATGGACAGCTTCATGATCTACACCGAGCCCTTCGTCGTCACCGGCGGCGGCCCCGGCAATTCGACCACCTTCGTCTCGATCGAACTGGTCAAGATCGCGCTCGGCCAGTTCGACCTCGGCAAGGCAGCAGCGCTCTCGCTGGTCTACAACCTCATCATCCTGATCGTCTGCTGGATCTTCTATACCGTCATGACCAATGCCGGCAGCGAGCGCAAATCGCAGGAAGGAGCCGCGTGATGCATTCGATTCCCGGCCGTCGCCTCATCATGGGGCTGTTCCTGGTCTTCCTGCTGCTGCCGATCTACTGGCTCGTCAACATGAGCTTCAAGACCAACGCCGAGATCGTCTCGACGATGACCTTGTGGCCGCACACCCCGACGCTGCAGCACTACAAGCGCATCTTCACCGACGAGAGCTGGTACTCCGGCTACATCAACTCGCTGGAATACGTCGTCCTCAACACCATCATCTCGATCTCGGTGGCGCTCCCGGCGGCCTATGCATTCTCGCGCTACCGCTTTCTCGGCGACAAGCATCTGTTCTTCTGGCTGTTGTCGAACCGCATGGCGCCGGCCGCGGTCTACGCGCTGCCGTTCTTCAACCTCTACTCGGCGATCGGCCTGTTCGATACGCCCTGGGCGGTCGCGCTCGCGCACTGTATCTTCAACGTGCCGCTGGCGGTGTGGATCCTCGAAGGCTTCGTATCCGGCGTGCCGCGCGAGATCGACGAGACCGCCTTCCTCGACGGCTATTCCTTCCCGCGCTTCTTCATCAAGATCCTGGTGCCGCTGATCGCGAGCGGGATCGGCGTCGCCGCCTTCTTCTGCTTCATGTTCTCCTGGGTCGAGCTGTTGCTGGCGCGTACGCTGACCTCGGTCTCGGCCAAGCCGATCGCCGCGATCATGACGCGGACGGTGTCGGCCGCCGGCATGGACTGGGGACTCCTGGCGGCGGCGGGCGTGCTCACCATCATTCCGGGCGCGCTGGTCATCTGGTTCGTCCGCAACTACATCGCCAGCGGTTTTGCGCTGGGGCGGGTCTGAGGGAGGCTTTGATGGACTCCATCGCATGGATGGCCTGGACGCTGCCGACGGCGATGTTCTTCGCCGCGCTGGCCTGTACGCTCGCGGTCATGACCTGGCTCGCCGCGGTCTATCCCGAGGCCGAGCGCGTCGGCGTGCTCCGCATTCCGACCACGCGCGGCGATCGCCTGTTCATCTCGCTGATCGCGGCGGCCGTCATCCATCTCATCTGGATCGCCCTCGTCGGCACCGATGCGATCGCGACCCTGCCGGTCGGTGAGGAGGGTGTTGAGATTTCGAGCCTCTGGCTCGCAAGCGGAATTTCGCTGGTCACGGCCGTGCTGGTGTTTCGCACGGTCTGAAGCTCGCGAAGGGACGGCCAGATCCGGGGGCAAACCCGGGCCTGTATAAAAGTTTGTCGCTGCAACGGAGGAACAACATGCGACAGTTTAGGAGAAGGAACGGCCCATTGACCAAGAACGCTTTTCTGACCATGTCCAGCACCGCCGCGCTTCTCGCGGTGTCGCTCGCCATGACCGCGCCCGTGCGCGCCGCAGACGAGGCCGTGATCCAGAAGTGGATCGCGGAATTCCAGCCTTCGACGCTGTCGAAGGAGGACCAGAAGAAGGAGCTGGAGTGGTTCGCCAAGGCCGCCGAGCCCTTCAAGGGCATGGAGATCAACGTCGTCTCCGAGACCATCACCACGCATGAGTACGAGGCGCAGACGCTCGCCAAGGCGTTCTCCGAGCTCACCGGCATCAAGCTCAAGCACGACCTCATCCAGGAAGGTGACGTCGTCGAGAAGCTGCAGACCCAGATGCAGTCCGGCAAGAACGTGTACGACGGCTGGATCAACGATTCCGACCTGATCGGCACCCACTTCCGCTACGGCCAGACCATCGCGCTGTCGGACTACATGACCGGCGAGGGCAAGGACGTCACCGATCCGATGCTCGACGTCAACGACTTCATCGGCAAGTCGTTCGGCACCGCGCCCGACGGCAAGCTCTATCAGCTGCCGGACCAGCAGTTCGCCAATCTCTACTGGTTCCGCTACGACTGGTTCAGCAATCCCGACTACAAGGCCAAGTTCAAGGCCAAGTACGGCTACGAGCTCGGCGTGCCCGTGAACTGGTCGGCCTATGAGGACATCGCCGAGTTCTTCACCAACGACATCAAGGAGATCAACGGCGTCAAGGTCTACGGCCATATGGACTATGGCAAGAAGGACCCGTCGCTCGGCTGGCGTTTCACCGACGCCTGGCTGTCGATGGCCGGCAACGGCGACAAGGGCATTCCGAACGGCAAGCCGGTCGACGAATGGGGCATCCGCATGGAAGGCTGCCGTCCGGTCGGCTCGTCCGTGGAACGTGGTGGCGACACCAACGGTCCGGCGGCGGTCTACTCGATCACGAAGTACCTCGAGTGGATGAAGAAGTACGCTCCGCCGCAGGCCCAGGGCATGACCTTCTCCGAGTCGGGCCCGGTGCCGGCGCAGGGCAACATCGCCCAGCAGATGTTCTGGTACACCGCCTTCACCGCCGACATGGTGAAGCCGGGCATCGCCGTGATGAACGCGGACGGTACGCCGAAATGGCGTATGGCTCCGTCGCCGCATGGCGCGTACTGGAAGGAGGGCATGAAGCTCGGCTACCAGGACGCGGGCTCGCTCACGCTCCTGAAGTCGACCCCGGCGGATCGCCGCAAGGCGGCCTGGCTCTATCTCCAGTTCATCGTCTCCAAGACGGTGTCCCTGAAGAAGAGCCATGTCGGTCTCACCTTCATCCGTGAATCCGACATCTGGGACAAGTCGTTCACCGAGCGTGCGCCGAAGCTCGGCGGCCTGATCGAGTTCTACCGTTCGCCTGCGCGCGTGCAGTGGACCCCGACCGGCAACAACGTGCCCGACTATCCGAAGCTGGCTCAGCTGTGGTGGCAGAACATCGGCGACGCGTCGTCCGGTGCGAAGACCCCGCAGGCCGCGATGGACTCGCTCGCCGCTGCCCAGGACTCCGTCATGGAGCGTCTCGAGAAGTCCGGCGTGCAGAAGGATTGCGGTCCGAAGCTGAACAAGAAGGAATCGGCCGAGTACTGGTTCAAGAAGGCCGAGAAGGACGGCACCATCGCTCCGCAGCGCAAGCTGGCGAACGAGAAGCCGAAGGGCGAGACCGTCGACTACGACACCCTGATCAAGTCGTGGCCGGCAACCCCGCCCAAGCGCGCGGAAGCCAAGTAAGCGGAGCGAGCCTCCATCAAGACTGCGAAAGGCCGGGAGCGATCCCGGCCTTTTTTCATCGGGGGCGAACAGCCGTCATGGTCAAGCCGGTGGTCGATTGCGCCGTGCGCCCGTGTTCGCGAGGCTCGTTGTCGGTTGCGATGTCCGTGCGTCGAGACCGCCGGCGATGGGCCGGTCATCGGCCATGCGGGTGCGCCCGGCTGACGGCCTCATCGCCGCCGGCGCACCATGTCATCGATGGTGGCCTGGACATGGGCGAGCCAGGCATCCCGTTGCGCCTGGTCGGCGAGTTTGACCTGCATGTAGCTCGACAGCGTGTAGAGATTGGCGCGATAGAAATAGGTCAGTGACAGGATCGACAGGAACAGATGCTGGCGGTCGCAGTCCGGCCGGAAATCACCCTGTGCGACCCCGCTTGCCAGCACCCGGTCGAGCATGCCGAGCTGAGTATCGGCAAAGCTGCGGCGGATGTTGTTCTTGACGTGACGTCCCTTGAACAGGTTCTCCGACGCAAGGATCGAGAGCAACTCGGGATGATCCCAATAGTAGTTCCAGTTGAAGGCGATCAGGGCAGCGAGTGCCTGGCGCGGTTGCGCGAAATCGAGATCGAGTGCCTCTTCGCTCGCCACCAGATCGCCATAGCAGTGCTCAATGACCTGGTGAAACAGCTTCTCCTTGCTCTTGAAGTAGTAATAGAGCATGCGGTCGTTGCTCTTGGCGGCCTTGCTGATCCGATCGACGCGGGCGCCTCCATAACCCTCGCGAGCGAATTCCGCGACGGCCGATCGCAGGAGCGCCTCGCGGGTCTGGTCAGGCGATCTCGTGCGCCGGGAGGCCTTCGCAATCGTCTTGCGAGCTTTTGCCGGCTGCGCCCGCGAGCCGGATTTCCCCCCGGGCAGGTTCGTCTCGTTTCCCATTGAACTTCCTCGGAATCACCCGGGCAGAATGCGGGCTGCACGAATTTTGGCAAGTGGCGCCAATTTTTCAGCGTTGACACCCGGAGGCATCTCATATTCGCTATGTAGTAAGTACTACATACATTTGTCCTCTTGAGGATGGGAGAGTTGGCATGTGGCTGTCTGGTGCGGCGAGAACGCTCGCCCTTGCTGCGGCGATGATCGGTTCAGTAGCCCATGCCGCCGAGACGCCTCCGATCAGGATCGGCGATATTTCCAGCTATTCGGCGCTCCCGGTCGGGACCCGGGGCTACCGCCAGGGCTTTGAACTTGCACGTGACCAGATCAACGCCCGGGGTGGCGTGATCGGCCGCAAGATCGAGATCATCGCCCGCGACGATGCCGGCAAGCCCGATGTCGCGATTACCCAGGCCGGGCAGCTGGTCGACGGCGAGCGGGTTGATCTGCTCACCGGAACGATCTTGTCCCATGTTGGGCTTGCGGTCGCCGATTTCGCCAAGCAGAAGCAGGTCTTCTTCCTCGCCTCCCAGCCGCTGACAGATGCCCTGATCTGGGAGAAGGGCAATCGCTTCACCTTCAGGCTACGCCCGAGCACCTATACGCAGGCCTCCATTCTGGCAAAGGAAGCCGCCAAATTCCCGGCGCGGCGATGGGCGACGATCGCGCCGAATTACGAGTTCGGTCAGGCGGCCGTTGCAAGCTTCAAGCAGGAGTTGAAGCGTCTTCGGCCCGATGTCGAGTTCGTCTCCGAGCAATGGCCGCCGCTTGGCAAGATCGACGCGGGCGCGGTCGTCAATGCGATGACCGCCGATCGCCCCGACGCCGTCTTCAATGCAACCTTCGGCCCCGACCTTGCCAAGCTCGTACGCGAGGGCACGACCCGCAATGCCTTTGCCGGCCGCTCGGTCGTCAGCCTGCTCACGGGTGAGCCTGAATATCTTGCGCCATTGAAGGACGAAGCACCTGTCGGATGGCTGGTCACAGGCTATCCGTGGAGCGAGATCAGTTCGCCGGCCCATGATGCGTTCATGAAGGCCTATGTCGATCGCTTCAAGGAGCCGCCGACGATCGGCGCCCTGATCGGATACATCAATACACTCGTGCTTGGACGGGCGATCGAAACTGCGGGGTCGACCAGGACGGATGACCTGATCAAGGCCATGGAGAATCTGAAGGTGGATACGCCGGCAGGGCCCATCGCCTTTCGAGCCATCGATCACCAATCCACGCTGGGCGTCTACATCGGCAAGCTCGCGGTGCGCAATGGCCAGGGCGTCATGACCGATTGGCGTTACGTCGATGGCGCCGACCATCAACCGCCGGACACCGAAGTCCTGGCGAAGCTGAACAAGTAAAGGCCCAGTCCATGAACACCCTTGCTCCCCGCAACGTCTGGTATCCGCTGACCTGGTCTCGCAATGTCTCCCGCCAGTTGTCCCGTCATCGGGTCCTCGGCATGGATCTCGTGGTCTACCGTGGCGAGAAGGGCAACGTGATCGCGCTCGACGACGTCTGTCCGCACCGTTTGGCCCCACTCTCGATGGGCAAGCTCAGGGGTGACGCGATCGAATGCGGCTATCACGGAATGACGTTCGGAGCGGACGGGCGCTGTGTCCGCATTCCCGGACAGCCGGTGATTCCTCCCAATGCACGCGTGCCGTCCTATCCGGTCAGCGAGAAAATGGGGCTGGTCTGGATCTGGCCGGGCGATCCCGCGTTGGCCGACCCGGCGCTGATCTACGATCTTCCGCAGTTCGGTCAGGCGGGCTGGCACGCTGCCGAGGGAGATGCGCTTCGCATCGAGACCAACTATCTCAACCTGGCCGACAATCTCTGCGATCCCGCGCATGTCAGCTTCGTGCATTTGTCGACCCTCGGCAATTCGGCGAGCGAGGAGATTCCCGTCGAATACAGCTCGGGAGATCACGGCGTCCTGGTATGGCGTTGGATCAAGGATGCGCCGCCGATTCCGCTGTTTGCCAAATACGGCAATTTCAGCGGCAACGTGGACCGCTGGCATTACTACGACTATATCGCGCCCTGCATCGCGGTGATCGATTTTGGCAGTGCCGATGCGGGGGTCATCGTCGATCCGGCGGATCGGGGCAACGGCCTGCGCATCTTCGCCTGCCATTTCATCACGCCCGTGGACGATCACGTCTGCATCGACCACTGGCTGCACGTTCGCAATTTTTCGCTCGCGGATGCCGACACCGATCACCGGCTTCACGCCGATTTCCGGGTTGCATTCAACGAAGACAAGGAGATCCTCGAACAGATCGAGCGGGTCGCGCAGGCACGGCCGAATGTCAAAACACTGCGCCTGGCGATCGATGCCGCTCCACAGCGCATGCGTCGGATCGTCGAGCGAATGGTTGCGAACGAAACGGAGACGCGCGCGTCGGCATGAGTGGGCCGACGCGCGATCGAAGGCGGCGGCTTGCTACGCCAGCGTCGGGTAATCGGTGTACCCCTTCGCGCCGCCGCCATAGAACGTGCTCTTGTCCGGCTCGTTCAGGGCCGCGCCCGCCTTCAGCCGTTCGACGAGGTCGGGATTGGAAATGAACGGCTTGCCGAAGGCGATCAGGTCGGCCGCGCTCGCGTCGAGCACCTTGGTCGCGAGATCGAAATCGTAGCCGTTGTTGGCGATGTAAGTGCCGGCGAAACGCTTTCGCAGGCTCGCATAGTCGAACGGAGCGAAATCGCGCGGGCCGCCGGTGGCCCCTTCCACCACGTGGAGATAGACCAGCTTGAGGGCGCCGAGACCGTCGACGATGTGGTCGAACAGGGCCTGCGGATTGCTGTCGGAAATGTCGTTGGCGGGGGTCACCGGCGAGATCCGGATGCCGGTGCGGTCGGCGCCGATCTCGGCCACGACGGCCCTGGAGACCTCGAGCATCAGCCGGGCGCGGTTCTCGATCGAGCCGCCATAGGCATCGGTGCGCTTGTTGGCGCCGTCCTTGGCGAACTGGTCGAGCAGATAGCCGTTGGCGCCATGGATCTCGACGCCGTCGAAGCCGGCCTCCAGCGCGTTCTTCGCGGCGCGCTTGAAGTCGTCGATGATCCCCGGGATTTCGGAGAGTTCGAGCGCGCGCGGCTCGGAGACGTCGGCGAAGGTGCCGTTGACGAAGGTCTTGCCCTTGGCCCTGATGGCGCTCGGCGCCACTGGTGCGCCGCCATTGGCCTGCAGATCGACATGGGAAATGCGGCCGACATGCCAGAGCTGGATGTAGATCCTGCCGCCGCGCGCATGGACCTGATCGGTCACCTTGCGCCAGCCCGCGATCTGCTCCTTCGAATAGATGCCGGGCGTATCCTGATAGCCCTGGCCCTGTTGCGAGACCTGGCTGGCCTCGGTGATCAGGAGGCCTGCGGAGGCGCGCTGGCCGTAATACTCGGCAGCCAGGGCACTCGGCACGAACGTGCCGGGCGTCGCGCGATTGCGCGTCAGCGGTGCCATCACCACGCGGTTGGCCAGCGTGATCGGGCCGAGCTTGTAGGTGTCGAACAATTTGGTCGGGCGGCTCATGGGAATGTTTCCAGGAAGTGAGAAGGTCCGGGAGACTTGTGCATTGCGGCAATCAGCGCAAGGGACGAGCCATACGGAAAGTGCAGGAGAGCTACGCGGGGCGAGCCGCGTAGCATGGTTCAGGCGCGATGGCGGCCGTCGCAGGGAAATCATGCTGGCCCGGGCCGCGCGATCCACGGTCAGTTCGCGCCGAGGAAGTCGCGCTTGCCGATCTCGACGCCGTTATGGCGCAGGATGCCGTGGGCGGTTGCGGCGTGGAAATAGAAATTCGGCAGCGAGAACGAGCTCAGGAATTGCTGCCCCTTCATGGTGATGGACTTGTCGGGGCCGGCCGGGAAAGTGACGTCCCGGGTCTCGGCACCCGCGAACTGCTCGGGCTTGAACGATTTCACATAGTCGATCGTCTTCATCAGCCGCTGCTTCAGTTCGGCGAAGCTGGTCTCGGTGTCGGGCATCGAGGGCAGTTCGCTGCCCGTCAGACGTGCGCAGCCCTTGGCGGCGAAGTCGCTGACCAGTTGAAACTGCTTGGACAGCGGCAACATGTCCGGAAACAGCCGGGAGCCGAGCAGAACCGCAGGGTCGATCTTTCGAGCGGCGCAATGCGCCTCTGCCTTGTTGAGGAGGCCGATCAGGCTGTTCAGCATTTGCAGATAAGCGGGGACCGCCGCGTCGTAGAAGGACATGTGATGCTCGCCTTTGGTGATGGGAAATCTCAGGAGAAACCTGAGCCCCTCACATGGGAAGATTATGGAAGAATGCAATCGCATGAAGCGGCCGGGCGAGGCGAAAATTCTACCGGTCGCAAACGAGGTGTCATCGCCCGTGGAGGCGGCCGATCCCGTACGCCGAGGCTGCCATGATTGAGCCGATAGGCCGCGGCGAACTGGATTTCCAGTTTTCCGCGGGGAATGACGACATGGATCGTCTTTACCGCACCGTGCCCGCCGGCTGCGCCTGCGCCGTGCCGACCCGCATCCGCGCCAAAAGTTCGGCCGTGGGCCAGGAATCGGCCGGCAGGCCGAACTTGATCTGCATCGCCTTCACCGCGGCGCGGCTCTGCTGGCCCAGCACGCCGTCGACCTTGCCGACGTTGAAGCCGGCGCGCACCAGCAGCTGCTGCAATTCCTTCAGCTCGTTGAACGGCAGCTGGGCGACCGGCTGCGCCGGCTTGCGCATCGGGGCTGCGCCGGCAATGCGGGTCGCGAGATAGCCGGCCGTGGTCGAATAGATCAGCGAGTTGTTCCACTCGGTATAGGCCGCGAAGTTCGGGTAAGCCAGGAAAGCCGGCCCGAAGCGTCCCATCGGCAGCAGCACCGATGCGGCGAGGTTGTCGTTCGGCAGCGGACGGCCATCCGGATAGGCCACGCCGAGCTGCGCCCATGCGGAGCGCGGTTTTTGCACCGTGAGATCGGTCTGCTCCCAGGGCAGATTCGGCGGCACCTTGATCTCTTCCAGCCATGGCTCGCCGCGCCGCCATTTGAGGCCGTTGGCGATGTAGTTCGCGGTCGAGCCGATCACGTCGTTCTCGCTGCGCAGGAGATCGCGTCGGCCGTCGCCGTCATAGTCGACCGCGTAGTTGACGTAGTGCACGGGCAGGAACTGGGTCTGGCCGAGCTCGCCGGCCCACGAGCCGATCATCTCGTCCGGATGCAGATCGCCGCGGTCGATGATCTTCAGCGCGGCGATCGTCTCGTTCACGAACATCTCCGAGCGCCGGCAGTCATAGGCCAGCGACACCAGGGATTTCAATGTCGGCAGGTTTCCCATGTTGACGCCGAAATCGCTCTCCAGCCCCCAGAACGCGGCGATCACCGCCGGGGGCACGCCATACTCCTTCTCGGCGCGTGCGAACGCGGCGGCATGCTGCTTGATGTGCTGCTGACCGTTCTGCATGCGATAGGGCGCGGCCATGCGGCCCGCGAACTCCGTGAAGAGCTGGCCGAACACCCGCTGGCCGCGGTCGCGATTGACGATGCCCTGATCGAATACGAGGTAGGGCGAGGCCTCCGCGATCGTGCGCTGCGAGACGCCGGCGGCAACCGCCTGCTGCTTCACGTCGGCGAGGAAGCGGTCGAAGCTCGCGCCGTTGTGGCATGAGGCCGCGCGCGGCGAAGGAGCGGCCTTGGGGGCCGCCTGCCTTGGGGCCGGCGGCGCAATCTGGGCGGCGGCAGGGACGGCGAGCGCGAGCAGGGAGGCGGCCGCGATCGCAAATCGGGTCTGGGACATTCAGTTTCCGCGGGGAAGGGACGCTTGGATTCTTGACGAAGTTTAATGGAATGACCTGCCGCAGGCCAGCGCCGCGGCGCCGCGACGCACCCTGAAACCTTGCGGGCGGGACGGCGCTATTCCTACCTGATGTCTGCCGGCCGAGGCGCTTTCCGCGCCGCCGCCGGCCCGGGAGACCACCATGAACTACCTTCGAACCGCAATGCTGCTCGCAGGCCTGACCGCCCTGTTCATGGGCGTGGGCTATTTGATCGGCGGGGCCTCCGGCGCCGTGATCGCGCTGCTCGTCGCGGCGGCGATGAACGTCTTCACCTACTGGAACTCCGACCGGATGGTGCTGTCGATGTACGGCGCCCATGAGGTCGACCGCCGGAGTGCGCCGGAGCTGGTGGGCCTCGTGGCGGAGCTTTCGGGTCGCGCCGGCCTGCCGATGCCGCGCGTCTTCCTGATGGATGAGCCCCAGCCCAACGCGTTCGCAACCGGACGCAATCCGGAGAACGCGGCGGTTGCCGTCACCACCGGCCTGATGCGCCAGCTCAGCCGCGAGGAGCTCGCCGGCGTGATCGCGCATGAACTCGCCCACATCAAGAACCACGATACGCTGCTGATGACGATCACGGCGACCATCGCCGGCGCGATCTCGATGCTGGCGCAGTTCGGCATGTTCTTTGGCGGCAACCGCGAGAACAACGGGCCCGGCATCGTCGGCTCGATCCTGATGATGATCCTGGCGCCGCTCGGGGCCATGCTCGTGCAGATGTCGATCAGCCGGACCCGCGAATATGCGGCCGACGATCTCGGCGCGCGCATCGTCGGCCAGCCGATGTGGCTCGCATCGGCCCTGATGAAGATCGAAGGTGCCGCGCATCAGATGCAGAACGTCGAGGCGGAGCGGAATCCCGCCACCGCGCACATGTTCATCATCAACCCGCTGTCGGGGCACGGCGTCGACAATCTGTTCGCCACGCATCCGTCGACGCAGAACCGCGTCGCCGCGCTCCAGCAACTGGCGGCGAGCTTCGGCGCGCACCCCGCGCCCTCGCTCGGCGCCAACGAGAACTATCCGGCGCGCGGTCCGTGGGGCCGGTCCTCGTCACGCGGCGGCTCACGCGGGCCCTGGGGATAAGGCTCACGCGGAATTTGCGCCAGCTTTGTGATATGGCGCACACAGAGCAGCCATCGCCGGTGTTAACACCCGCGCGACAATGTTGCTTCGAAAGGGGATGTGCGGCTGGCTCCATGCCGGCCGCGCGCGACGATGACAAGGGCTGCCGTACCATTGCTGATCGTGCTGGGCGTGCTGATCGGCCTGTCAACGCACACCGTCGTCAATTGCGGTGACGAGGACGATCCCGACGTCTGCGCGGCCGTGATCGCCTTCTCGCCGTTCCGGGGATCCCTCATCGCCTTCGCCTATGAGGGGCGCGGACGCATCGCGCTACGCCACGGTGATTGGCGGCGGGCCATCGCGGACTTCAGCGAAGCCATTCAGCTCAATCCCAATCGCGCCTCGCTCTATCGCGACCGTGCGCTGGCGCGCCGGCAAAACGGCGAGCCGGAACTTGCGATCGAGGATTATGACGAGGCGATCGCGCATGATCCCAGGCTTGCCGCGCCCTATCACCAGCGGGGCCTCGCGCTCGCCGACACCGGCGATCTCGACCGCGCCATCCTGAGCTACAGCACCGCCATCCGGCTCGACCCGACGGACGCCCAGGCGAGGCTCGACCGCGGCCTCGCCTTCCTTGCCCGTGGTCTCGCCGATGACGCCCGTGCCGATTTCGAGGCTGCGCTGGCACTGCCGGCCGGCAAGGACCTGCGCACGCGGGAAACCGCGCGGGCCAGGCTCGCCGAACTCTCAGGTGCCGAGCCGGGGCCGGTCTCTGTTCCGAACAGGTGAGATGACGCAGCCATCCGCCCCCGGACGGGTGCGCTGAAGCGACCGCTCGTCCGGCTTCCCCAGCCAACCGGCGAGTGACTATTTCGCCGCCTTGGCCTTCTTCGCCTTGCCCTTCTTGGGGTTGGCCTTCTTGGGGTTGGCCGCCTTTTTCGCAGGCTTCCCCGTTTCCGATGTCTCCCTGGCCGGCTTCTCGGCCTTCACCGCGATCGGTGTGCTGGCGGCGAGGCGCATGGCGCGGGCATAGCTGTCGGCGACATTATCGGCGGAGATCTGCAGGCGCCGGGCGGCCGCGCCGGCCTGCTCGAGCGTGGCCTTGGCCATCATCCTGAAGCGCGCGCCGGCTTCCTTGCTCTTGGCCTTGGCGGCAAGGCCGTTGAAATGGTCCCGCCGCTGCTTGGCGCGGGTCATCAGGCCCGTATGCAGTTGTCTGGCCAGTTGCCGGATCACGACATCCAGGTCGGCGTCCGCCATGTTCTTCCATCCTCTCGAAGGGGTATCGGTTCGGGCGGGACTATGCAGATCGGACCCCACCTTGGCAATTGCCGGCCCGGAATCATCCGCAGCTTCCGTCAAAGCGAAAGAGCCGCGCTGTTGGCGCGGCTCTCGCTACGGTGTGGCTTGCGACGCTGCCCTGCGCCTCACTTCAGCGAGGCGACCGGACCGCTCGTCGCTGCCGGATCGGGATCGAAGCCGAACACGCCGACCAGGTATTTGTAATAGTCCGGCATCTTCTCCTTCAGCGCTTCGCGCGTTTTCGGGTCGTGGAAGTCGCTCTTGCCGGACAGGAAGATGCTGCCGGTGACCGCGAAGAATTCCATGGGATTCTTCATCGCATAGGAGTCCTTGGGCAGCAGGTCCTTGGATTTGGCCAGCGCGTAATACGCGATCACGCCCTTGTTGGCGTAGCCGTCCGGCAACAGGCGCGCGTGATAGGCATGCAGCAGCTCGTGCAGCAGCACGGCTTCCTTCTCGTAGCGCATCATGTCCGGCCGCAGCATGATCACGCCGAGCCCGGAATCGACCGCGAGGTCGACGGCATTGGGATTGGTCCATCGCTGTTTCTCGGGATCCCAGACCGTGAGCGTCCGCGGCACGCGGCGCTCGACGTTCGGGGTGACCCGGCCGTAGCAGGCGGTCGCGGCGCCCTCGTCGAGGCAGGCCAGTTCGCTCGCGATGATCGGGACGGTGCGGAAGAAGCGCAGCACGCGCGGCGACAGGCCGGCGGCCTCGACCACGTCGATCTGGCTCTTCAGGTTCTCGGTGATCTTGTCGAGATCCTTGCGGTCCGAATTCTCCGAGAGGTCGAACATGTAGCCGCGATAGCCCTGGAAGCCCGGTGGCAAGGGCTGCGCGGACGCCTCGGGCGATCCCGCGCGGGACGGGCTGGCGAAGAGAGCGCCGACCAGTGTTGCAGTCAGCAGCAGCGCAAAGCGCATGATGAACCCCCTGATGTCACTTCACGCGGCAGGATAGGCCGCCCTTGTTTGCGAAAAGTGAGTGGGGCGAGACTAGGGGACCGATGTTGAGGTGTACTTAACGGTTCGTTGCAGAGCGTCGTGACCGGGTTAGGGCCGGATTAACCACATGGAAGGGCGCTCTTTCGGTTTCGTCGCGGGTCTTGGCCGCGATGCCGGCGTCGCTCACAACTCGCGCGCATTCGAGAACGAGAAGCTCGACACCCGCCGCGTGGTCTCGTCCAGGATCAGCGTGCGCGTGATCGGAGGCTCGGCGCGCTGGGCGCAATTCTCGCGTTCGCAGAGCCGGCAATTGACGCCGATCGGCGTTCCCTCGGTCTTCTCCAGGTCCATGCCGGCGGCGTAGGTGAGGCGGGCCGCATGGCGGATCTCGCAGCCGAGTCCGATGGCAAAGCGCGGCTGCGGCAGCGGGTGCGGCGCGACGGGCCGGCGCACCATCTGGGCGATCGAGAAATAGCGCGTGCCGTCGGGCAGCTCGATCACCTGCCTGAGCAGGCGGTCCGGCGTGTCGAAGGTGGAGTGCACGTTCCACAGGGGGCAGGTGCCGCCGAATTTCGAGAACGGGAAGGTGCCGGAGGAGAAGCGCTTCGACACGTTGCCGGCATTGTCGACGCGCAGCAGGAAGAATGGAATGCCGCGCGCGTTCGGGCGCTGCAGCGTGGTGAGCCGGTGGCAGACCTGCTCGAAGCCGGCATAGAAGCGCTGCGCCAGCACGTGGAGGTCGTAGTTGAGCGCCTCCGCCGCCGCGAGGAACGGCGCATAGGGCATCATCACGGCGGCCGCGAAATAATTGCCGAGCGCGATCCGAAACAGCCGGCGCGGAATGTCGTCGAGCGGGCCGGAGCGGCTGATCACCGTCTCCATGGCTTGTGCGCATTCGCCGAGGCCGAGCTGGAAGGCGAGCTGGAAGGCGCGGCCGGGCGGATCGACGAGTTCGGAGATCAGCAACTGGCGGCGGTGGCGGTCGAAGCGGCGCAGCGTCTCGCGCATGACGTCGACCGGCATGATGCGGGTCTGGATCGAATGTTTCTCGCGCAGGCGCGCGGCGAGGGCGGAATAGAGCCCCTCCGCCGGCACGTCCAGTTCGTCGCGAAGGGTCTCCGCCGCCTGCTCGAGCTCGGGAAAATAGTTGCGGTTCGCCTCGATCAGCTCGCGGACCCGCTCCACCGGATTGGCCTCGAAGCGCGTGCCGAGGTCGCGGTCGGCCATCTGGGCGGCGGCCAGCGTCTCGCCCTGCCGGGCTTCGGCATAGGCCGCATAGAGCCGCTGCAGCGCATGGGTGACGCCCGGGCAGAGCTCGGCGAGGTCGCGCAGCTCCTGCTTGGGCACGTCGATCTGGCGGAACAGAGGATCGGAAAAGATCTCGTTGAGCTCGGCGAAGAAGCGGTCCTCGTCGGCGGTCGCGAGGTCGCGGAGATCGAGGTCATAGGTCTCGGCCAGCCGCAGCAGGATCTGGGCGGTGACCGGGCGCTGGTTGCGCTCGATCAGATTGATGTAGCTCGGCGAGATGCCGAGGCCCTCCGCGATCTGGGTCTGCGACAACCCCAATTGCTGCCGGATCCGCCTGAAACGGGGGCCGACGAACAGTTTCTTGGCGGATGCCGCAGGCATGAGACCTCAGTCATTGTGACAAAATTTACAAAATTACATTCACGACAAGTTCTTATGTTACATGACATCACCATTCGAATACAAGGCCACTGTACGAACATCGCTTTTTCGCGTTTATCTCACCGCAGGCAAATCGCAACGCTCTGTCAAAGTTGTTGACTGGAAGGAACGGCAAATGACCAAGGGTAGCAATTTCTGGGTGATCGGCGGCGAGTTCGGCTCGATGAACTTCCACAAGCTGGTGGAGGGCTCCGCCCAGGTGCAGGGGCCGTTCAAGACCCGCAAGGAGGCCGAAGACGCCTGGCGCACGGTCTCGGAAGAGAACCGCCACAAGGCCGGCGTCCGCTTCTCGATCGTCGAAGAGCCGAACCGCGCTCCGGCGGCCTGACGGTCCGGTCCGAAATCAAGAAGACGTCCAAGGACGGAGGGTCCCATCCGGCGCGAGCCGGGTGGGATCTTCTGTTTCGCGGCCGGCCTTTGCGCGGTCGATGACGTAAGTATCTGGAATTATGGGCCTTTGCGGACAGGATGGTTGCTGATAGGTTAACGGCGGAAAGTGACGAGGCCGTTTATGTCAGAGCCCGAGACCAGCGGGACCCATCCCGGCCAGCCGCGCCCGGTACGGCTGCGCGACGCCCTGCTGCGTGCGCGGATCGAGGCGGCCGACCGCACCGGCGTGGTGGTCGACCTGCGCGATGCCGAGGTCGCGCGGCTTGAAATCCTCAATGACGCGCTCGATCCGCTGTTCGCGCAGGTGCCCGACCAGATCGACCTGTTCGACCGCGGCATCAGCCAGGGCGACACGCCGAGGCTGTGGATCGACGTCGTCGCCCACGTCCTGATGGGACGGGACAAGCGCCAGTACCGCTTCGTCCAGGACACCCGCTTCGGCCGCATCGTGCTCGCCGAATCGCACGACACCGCCGTGATCGTCGGAGCCGTCACCGACTACGTCGCGCGCCGGATGGTGGAGCGCGAGCGGGCCATGGTGATCATGCCCGAGCCTGCGCCGGCGATTTCCGAAGCCCCGCGACGTTCGCGCCTGTGGCCGTTCGTGTTTGGCTTCGTCCTCGGCGCCGCCGCTCTGTTCGGCGTTGCCGTGCTGGCGGCGCTGCGGAGCTGGTGACAGAGCGCGGCAGCGCGACGTCACATCAGCCGTACCTGCCTGATCTGGCGGACCTGGAAAGCCTCGTCGATGCTCCGCACCGTCTGCTGGCACCGCCAGCCGGCATTCTGCTTCTCGATCGTGAAGAGATTGTACGCGGCCGCCGGATAGTGCCCGTGCGCGACGGCCGACGCGGACGGCACGCCGATCGCGGGGATGTTGCCGTTGGGACCTTCGAACCACATCGTCGAATGGATGTGGTCGTGGCCGTGCAGTACCAGCTCGACACCATGGCGCTTCAAGAGCGCGATCAGGTCGGCCGCATCCGTCATCCGCTTCTGGCGCACGATGGATTTCAACGGGTGATGCACCAGCAGCACGCGGAAGACGTCCTCCGCCGCGAGTCCTTCGAGGATCTCCGCCAAGGCTGCCAGCTGCCGCGGGCCGACCGTGCCGGTGGCCATCAGCGGCAGCGTCGCGACCGCCGTGGACAGGCTGATCAGCGCCAGCGGTCCGCGCCGGCGCAAGGCCGGAAATCCGAGGTGGCCGTCGTCGCTCGCGACATAGGGCGCGAAGATCTCGCCGAAGCGATGCAGCGTGCTCCGGACATAGGCATCGTGATTGCCGGGAATCGTGGTGACGCGATCGGGTGGCCCGACGTCGTCGAGCCAGGCCCGCGCCGGGCCGAACTCCGCCTCCAGCGCCAGATTGACGAGATCACCCGTCACCGCAATGTGGTCGGGCGCCTGGCCGTGGATGTCGGCGACCAGAGCGTCCAGCACCTCGCGGCGATGATATTTGTGGCGCCGGCGCGTCCAGTTGATATAGCCGAGCGCCCGCTTGTTGGCGAGTTCGGCCAGCCGCGGCCGCGGAAACGGCGGCAGATGCGGGTCGGACAGGTGGGCCAGTGTGAAGGGCGCCATGGTGCGCGGTCGCCTCGCTATTGGTCCGCTGTAATGGCAAGGTCGCAGCCGACGTGCAAGCGGAGCCTGAAGCGAGACGTGAAGGGAGCCCGATGGCGGAGCTGCTGAACCGCGCGAGACGGAAATTCGAGCCGCTGCTGCGGCGCGGCTTCCACGCCTATTTCCTGCTGGCACGCGGCATGACGCTGGGGGTCCGCGCCGTGGTGCTCGATGCCGACAACAGGGTCTTTCTGGTCAGGCACAGCTATGTCGCCGGATGGTACCTGCCGGGCGGCGGCGTCGATTTCGGCGAGACTATGGAGCAGGCGATGCGGCGCGAGCTCAAGGAGGAGGGCGACATCGATCTCACCGGCGAGGCGGCCCTGCACGGCATCTTCCTCAACAGCCACGTCTCCCGCCGCGACCATGTCGCGGTCTATATCGTCCGGCAGTTCAGGCAGGAGCGCCTTCCCGCGCCCAACCGCGAGATCGTCGAATCCGGCTTCTTCGCCCTGGATGCCCTGCCGGAGGGGACCACGCCCGGGACGCGGCTGCGGCTCGCGGAGGTGCTGGAGGGCAGGCCGCCGATTGCGACGTGGCGCTAGGCATGATCGGAAAAGTGCAAGGCGGTTTCTCGAAGAGATCATGCGCGACCAAAAACCTGATGCGCGATCATCGCGCTTCCGGGCCGGCCTGTGCTAGTAACCCGCCCCGATGAGCCACGGATACCGGATGACGACCGCCAAAATCGCCTTGAAACTCGCTCTCGGCCTGATCTGCCTCGCGATCCTCGCCAGCAACATCGTGACGATGTCGCGCTGGAGCGAGGCGCGCGGCGTCTATGACGACATCTGCTATCTCCGTCAGGCGCATCTGTTTCAGCGCTTCGGTCTCGACGGGCTGAACACCGATGCGGCCCGCGACGACGACCGCTACTTCGAGGGCAGGATGAAGGCGATCGCGTTCGCCGAATGGAACGAGGTCTCGCGCTGGCCCTGCCACAATCCGATGCGCAGCGGCAGCTTCGTGCTGCAATATCCACCGGGCACCGGATTCCTGCTCGCGCTGTTTCCGGAAGGGAATCAGGTGGTGCCGCTCTACGTCGCGGCGAGCCTCATCGTCACGGGTCTCGCACTGCTCGGCATCGCGATGGCGCGCACACCGGTCTCGATCGCGGGCGCCGGCCTGTTCGGGGCGCTCGCCGTCTATCTCATGATCAATCCCGCGAAGGCCAGCTATTCGATCGCGCCCACCATGGCGGTCTGCGCGGCCGCCGGATATCTCACCGCGGCCTGGCTCAACGGCGACAGGCGCAGCGTCGCGCTGATCGCGGGCGCCGGACTCCTGCTCGGGCTGTCCGTGAATTTCAGGTTGCCCAATGCACTGCTCGCGTCAGGTTACGTCGTCTTCCTTGGCGTCTCCTTTCTGTGGTCGCGAACCTCGACCAGCTTCATGCAGGGCCTCGGTTTTGCCGCCGGCGCGCTGATCGGCATGGCGCCGACCCTGGCTGCGCAGGCCATCAATGCCGGCAGTCCGCTGGCGACGACCTATGGCAGCGCCGACGTCGTCGCGCCGGCCTTCGATCTCGCCGTGCTCGGCCAGTATCTGCGCGACATGCAATGCGTGCTGATCGTGCTCGCGATCGGCGCGGTGGCCTCGCTCTGGCTGCGAGGGCAGGGCGGCCTGCGACAGGTCGCACTGCTCACCGGCGCCAACCTCGCACTCAATCTCGGCTTCTTTCTCAGCCATCCGATCTTCACGCCCTACTACGTCGTGCCGATCGCGATGCTGTCGTTGTGGACCGTCTCCTTCGCCTGCCTGATGCGCCTCGGGCAGGCCGGCGCGCCCGCGGCCGGCGAGGCGGCGCCGGTTGCGCGTGGGGCTCTGCCGCAATGACGTCCCTGTCTCCCCGCATCGCCGTGCTGGTGCCGTGCTACAACGAGGAAGCGGCGGTCGCGGCCGTCGTCGCCGGCTTCCGCACCGCGCTGCCGACGGCCGAGATCTACGTCTACGACAACAATTCGCGCGACCGCACCGCGAGCCTTGCGCGCGAGGCCGGCGCCATCGTGCGCAGCGAGCGGCGCCAGGGCAAGGGCCACGTCGTGCGCCGCATGTTCGCCGACGTCGAGGCCGAAATCTACGTGCTGGTGGATGGCGATGCGACCTACGATGCCCCGAGCGCCCCGCGCATGATCGACAAGCTGCTCGACGAGCAACTCGACATGGTGGTCGGCCTTCGCGTCGACCAGTCGAAGGCCGCCTATCGGCGCGGCCATCGCACCGGCAATAGAATGCTGACCGGCTTTCTGGCGTGGACCTTCGGGCGCGATTTCCAGGACATCCTGTCCGGCTATCGCGTGTTCTCGCGCCGCTTCGTGAAATCCTTTCCCGTGCTGTCGGATGGGTTCGAGATCGAGACCGAGCTCGCGGTTCACGCGCTGGAACTGTCGCTGCCCGTGGCGGAGGTGGAGACGCCCTATTATGCCCGGCCCGAAGGCTCGTTCTCCAAGCTCAACACCTGGCGCGACGGGTTTCGCATCCTCGGCACGATGCTCAAGCTCTACCGCGCCGAGAAGCCGTTGCGCTTCTTCGGGGCGATCGGTCTCGTGCTGGCGGCGGCATCGATCCTGCTCGCCATTCCCGTGGTGGTCACGTTCATCGAAACCGGACTCGTGCCGCGGCTCCCGACCGCCGTGCTGTCGATGGGCCTGATGATCATGGCGATGCTCTCGATCTCGTCGGGCCTCGTGCTCGACACCGTGACGCGGGGGCGCCGGGAAACCAGGATCCTCGCCTATCTGGCCCAGACGGGGCCGAAAAGGACCTGAACATTGCGCTGCTCCGATGGACCGCGGCCGCCTCAGATGCTATCCCGCCAGCCGATATGACCGATCTCTCGCTTACCATTCTCCCCGAAGCCGCAGGCGATGCGCAGGCCATCGAGCGCCTGCACGAACGCACCTTCGGTCCGGGCCGTTACGTGCTCAGCGCCTATCGCATCCGCGAGCATGTCGGCCACGTTCTGCCGCTGTCCTTCACGGCCCGCATCGGAACGCTGCTGGTCGGTTCCGTCAGGCAATTGCCGGTGCTGATCGGCAAGACGCCCGCCCTGCTGCTCGGACCGCTCACGGTCGAGCCGCCGTTCCGCAGCCGCGGCATCGGCCGGCTGTTGATGGAGCGGGCGCTGAAGGAGGCGCGCGAGCAGGGCCACCGTCTCGTGCTGCTGGTGGGTGACGCGCCCTATTACGGCCGCGTCGGCTTCAAGTCCGTGCCCAAGGGCCGCGTCACCATGCCCGGTCCCGTCGATGCCGCCCGCATCCTGGTGTTCGATCTCGTCGATGGCGCCTTCGAGGGCGTATCGGGCGCGGTGACGCCGGACTGGAGCCAGGCGCGGGGCTGAGACGGCGAGGGACCCTCGCGGGTTCCGCTCGACTCCCGGCCGCGGCCTCGACATCCCCTGAGGGACGCCACCCGCTGGCACCCCTCTTGCTGCATGTGGACCAAAGCCCCGCGCTGTTCGCGGAGCTGTGTCAGATTGAGGCGATCACATGCAAGCCAAGGCCCCTTTGAAGTCCCGTTTTGAAGCGACTGCGTCCCTGCACCTGCACGCCCTGATTTCCGACCTGAACTGGCGGATCCAGATGCTGGAGGCGGATATCCAGGAGGAAGAGCGCAAGGCGGGGAATTCCGACCCCGGCAGCGCGACCTATCCCATGCTCGCCCTGACGCTGCGCACCCGCCTGGACAATCTGCGCGCCTCCATCAACCTGCTGGAGAACCAGCGGCAGTTCCCGTTCGAGCGGGCCCGCGCCGCCTGAGGCCTGCGGCAGCGAGGACCGACGAGCCGGGCGTCTTCGCCAGGGAAGCGGCCCGCATGGCGGGCCAGACCTCAACCGGGAGAGTCGGGCGCAAGCGCGTGCATGCGCCCGGTCCGATGCCGGACTATTCGGCCGGCTTCATGTCCAGTCCCGCCCAGTCGATGTAGTAACCGTTGGGGGCGGAGAAGCCGGTGATGCGCGGCGACAGGGCCCGCGGCGCGACCTCGTGCAGGAAGAAGACGAACATCGCTTCGTCGACGAGCCGCTCATGCACCTTCGAGAGGGCGAGATCGCGCGCGTCGGCGTCGAACGTGGTGCGTGCGGTCGCGGCCAGTCGTTCCAGCTCCGGATCGTTGATGAAGCCCCAATTGTTCGACACGGGCGGCGCCATCCGCGAGTCCGCGAAGCGGGCGAGCGCGAAGAACGGATCGATGGTCGCGATGGAGACGTTGATCGTGTTGGCGCCTCGCGCGGAGGCCGCCTTCGGTCCCTCCCGCCAGTTCGTGAACAGCGTGCCCCATTCGAGCACCTCGATCTTGACGTCGATGTAGCACTTCCGGAACGCCTCCTGGATCAGCTCGTTCATCGGCAGAGGCTGCATCATGGCGGAGCCCGACATCGCCGTGATGAGCTTGACGGTTGCCGGCTTGCTCTCGGAATAGCCGGCCTCCTTCATGAGCCGGCGGCCTTCCTCGGCGTCGAAGCGAAGCTTGAAATTCGGCTTGCCGAACCAGGGATGGCCGGGGCGCATCATGCCGAGCGCAGGCTCGGCGATGCCGCCGTTGAGCGCGACGAGATCGTTGCGGTCGACGCAGAGATTGGCCGCCTGTCGCACCCGCTTGTCCTGCCATGGCGAGTCCGGCAGCAGCGAGGGCTGCCACGGCCACACATGAGCGCTTCGGCTTGTCGCAATGTTGAAACCGCGGGCGCGGATCGAGGGAACCGCGTCCGGCGCGGGGGCTTCGATATAGTCCACCTGTCCGGCGAGCAGCGCCGCCGTCCTCGAACTGACGTCCGGCAGCGGCACCATGACGATCCGCTCGATCTTCGGCAGCCTGCTCTTGTCCCAGTATTTGTCGTTGCGGACGAGCTCGAGCCGTTCGCGCGGAACGAAGCGGGCGAGGGTGAAGGCGCCCGTGCCTGAAGGATCCTTTGCGAACTCTTCCCAGGCCTTCGCTGCGCGCTGCGCCGGGTCGGTGATCTCGGCCGGCACCGCGGCCAGCTTGGCGCGCCAATGCGTGGGTGAGGCCATGAACAGATTGGCGAGGTTGAGCGGCAGGAAGGAATCCGGCTCCGACGTCGTGAATTCGACGGTCGTGTCGTCGATCTTGCGCGCCGATCGCAGCGTCGGCATGCGCGGCACGGTCCAGCCGACCTGGCTCTGGTCGAAATGCGGCGCCGTCTTGTCGAGCACCTTCTGAACGTTCCACACGACGGCATCGGCGTTGAATGCAGAGCCGTCCTTGAACGTCACGTCCGATCGAAGCTTGAAGACCCACTTCGTCTTCTCCTCCGGATTCACCGACCATTCCGTGGCGAGAACCGGCATGATCTTGGTGCCGGTCTTGTAGTCCCACGCGGTCAGGCCGTCGTACATGGTGAGGCCGGTCAGGCGATTTCCCTCAAAGGCCTGGTCGGGCTGGCCGTGCGTCTTCGGGATGTCGCCGGCGGTCATCCCGATCCGAAGAATCTTTCCCTGGGCCAGAGCCGGTGTCGATATCGCCAGCGCGAGCATCGAAGCGAAGACAACGGGGATGGTTCGGCGCGAACTCATGGGCCAGCTCCAGTTGGGTTGAAGGGTCTGCAGGATTTTCATGGGAGCACAGCCAGTCACGAGCGACTCGGGCTGCGCCGCGCGGTGAGAGTCCGCGCCGTCGCGCTCCGAGCGGATCGTCGGATCGCCCGGACGCGTGCGCGGCACATGCTTACTCATCGAGAACGGTGACGGTGCAATCTTCGCCGCCCTCGCGCCACGTACGCAGGCCGACCTCTTCCAGGAAGGGCCACTGGCTCTGGTCGACGCGGGCAAAGAGGTTCACGCGGGACTCGCCGCGCCAGTCGCGGACCGTCTCGGTCCCGTAGAACCAGCCGATCGCCTCGAAGCCTGTCACGTCGCGATCGGACCATTCGCAGGCATAGATGACGTCGCCCAATCCGGCATTGAGGATCTGGTTCTCGCGCGGCGGCTTGTCGGGCAGGTCGAGCTTGATGTGGGTTTCCCGTCCCGTCCATCGGGCATTGTAGGCCTTGACGGTGACGGGAAGGTGCGCGCGCAAGGCCTGCCAGGTCTTCGGCGCCTTGTCGGCCATCACGTTGGCCGTGAAGCTGCCCCCGCGCGCGAAACTGAACAACAGCTTTGGCATCTTCCCTCCAGCCCCCACTCGATGGATCGGAGGCAGTGTCTCGCAACGGAACGTACTCACAAGTTCAATCTTACGAATGCATCGTTGCCAACAGCGCAACGCACATGCGGCGGGCAAACAGTGCCCTGAAGGATTCCAGTCTGCTCGAAATTGCTGCAAATCCTGATGATTTCGCCGGGTGCGCCGCTGCCCTGGCGACTTTTGAGTTGCCGCTTGTGTCGCGTTTGATCGATAGTGTTCTTCAGGGAGCAACTCGATTGCAGCTTGAGTCCACGCTCATACGCTATTTCCGGGAGGTGTATCGGCTGAAGTCGATCCGCCATGCGTCGTCATCCCTCAATGTCGCGCCGTCGGCGGTGAGCCGGCAGATCTCCCGCCTCGAGCAGATGATCGGCGTGCCATTGTTCGAGAGGTTGCCGCGTGGCGTTGCTCCGACCGAAGCGGCGGACACCCTTGCGCGCTTCTCGCGCAACTTCCTGCTCGATGTCGAGCGGCTGCGCGGTGAAATCGATTCGCTGCGTGGTTTGCAGCGGGGGCACATCCGCATCATGGCGAACGAGGGCCTGGTCGACTATCTGCTGACGCGAACCGTGGTCTCGTTCCACAAGCGGTTTCCCGGCATCAGCTATGAACTCGAGGTCGCCGGGACGTCGGCCATTACGCGCAGCCTGCACGAGGGGACCGGTGATATCGGCCTGGTCTTCAACGCCGAGCCGGACGAATTCCTGAGCGTCGCCTCGCGCATCCATGATCCGCTCTGCGCCGTCGTGGCCCCGGGGCATCCGCTCGCCCGGGCCACGTCGCTCGACCTGTCGGAGATCGTCGGTCATACGCTCGCCGTTCCGGAAAAGTCGTTCGGAATTCGTCGGCTTCTGGATGCCGCCGTCAGCGCCAGGCGATTGCGTTTGTCTCCCACGCTCGAGACCAATTCCATCGCCGCGCTCAAGGGGTTTGCCCGCTATGGCGGGGGCCTCACCTTTCTGCCGACATTGCCGACCCTTCAGGAACTCGAAAGCTGCGTCCTCGTCGGCATCCCGATCGCCGAGGAGACGTTCCGGCGGGCCTCGCATGACGTCTGCGTCATGGCCGGACGGCGGCTCCCCCTGGCCGTCAGCGCCTTCGTCGAGATGCTGAAACAGCAGGCCGATCACGCTTCCGCGTCCGACAAGCTGCGCTGATCGCCTCTCGCGCTCGCGTCACATATAGGCGCCGCCGTTGATCGCCAGCGTCTGGCCGGTGATGAAGCTCGCTTCGCCGGACGCCAGAAATAGCGCGGCCCCATTGACCTCGTCGGTCGTTGCAAACCGGCCCAGCGGGGTCATGGCATTGAGCTTGTCGCGCAACGCGGGCGGCCAGCCCGCGGTCATGTCGGTTTCGATATCGGCGGGCGCGATGCAATTGACGCGGATGCCATGGGGGGCGAAACGTCTTGCCAGCGACTTGGTCAGGCCGATCAGTGCGGCCTTGGAGGCGGCGTAGGCCGGGCTGCCGGCAACGCCACCATGCTGGCCGGCAATCGACGAGACATTGATGATGCTTCCGCCGCCGCTCTCCCGCATCGCGCGGGCGGCGTGCTGAGCCAGGAAGAACGGGGCGCGCAGATTGACGGCGTGAACGCGGTCCCATTCCGCGGGCGTCAGCTCCCATTCGCTGAGCGTGCTGCCGACACCTGCATTGTTGACCAGGACGTCGATCCTGCCGAAGCGGTCGAGCGTTGCCTGCACCAGTTCGGCTACGTCATCCGCACGCGCGAGATCGGCCACCATCCCATGGATGGACGGCGAAGCGCCGAAGCTCCGGAGAGCTTTTGCGACGCTGGCCTCGCTTTGACCGGAAAAGCCGACGCGCGCGCCTTCGTTCAGGAAAGCGCCGACCAGCCCCGCGCCGATTCCGCGCGTTCCGCCAGTGACGAGGACGACCTTGTCACGAAACCGCGTCATGGGGCGCGACCGGCGCCGGCATCGTCGAACAGCGGAGCGACCTGGACGATCGTCGCGCTGTTTCCGTTGCGATGGGCGATCCCTTCCGTTTGCACCCGCGCGCGCCGGTCGGACAGCGTGCCGAGCACCGTCGCGCGGGGAACGTAGGGGGCGGCAACGTTTGCACCATATCCCCGATTGAAACTGGCGTAGTCGCGCCAGTCCGTCAGCACGTTGTTGGTCCGCAGCAGAGAGTCGCTTGGAAATCCGGCGGCTTCGATCAAGGCGTGGAGCTTTTTCCAGATCGATTGCCCCTGCTGTTCCGCATTCTCGCCCCCGTCGTCCGATGCAAGCTGG
This sequence comes from uncultured Bradyrhizobium sp., assembly GCA_964423245.1. Classification (GTDB taxonomy): domain Bacteria; phylum Pseudomonadota; class Alphaproteobacteria; order Rhizobiales; family Xanthobacteraceae; genus Bradyrhizobium. The sequence goes on from CAYREH010000009.1 coordinate 117,775, forward strand.
CCGCTCAGGAAGAGCGTATCGCCGGCCATCATGGCCGGTGCGGGTCGTCCATCCACCAACGGGGAGAACCCGCTCGATATCGGGGTTGCGCCTCCCCTGAATGCGACCGATTCGACGCCGATCAGGACGTCGGGCTGCGCGAGTGGAGCCCCCACGACGGTCCAGGTTGGAAAGCTCTTCCCGAAGAACCTGGCAAATCCGTCCTGCACCAGCTCGACATCGCGAATGTCCGCGATGGTCACGTGGAGATTGCAGACGTCGGAGATGCCGAATCCCGTATCCGAGAGCATCTTCGCCAAGTTCTCCAGCACCGTCCCGACCTGCTGCCGGGCGGTCTGGCCAACGGGCCGGCCATGCGTGTCGATCGGCAGCACGGCGGCATGGTGGAACTTGCCGGTGACCACGGCGCGTCCATACGCTCCGGACGGTTCGCCTGCGGCCACATCCGGCCTGACATGCGAATGCGGGTGGCCGTCGACGATTGCGGTGGTGTCGATCTCCACAGCCGCCTGTGGCAGCGGAAAGTCCCATGATCCGACCACGCTATGCGCCGGTCGAAGGTCGGGAAACTCGTCCGCGTAGATCGCGAGATATTTCGGAATGTCGCGGGTATCGGCAACATAGGCCTTGAGCCGGACCACATCGCTCATCTTGCCGCCGAGCAGGTCGAGCGTCGTGCGCAGATTGGCGAACATGCGGCGGGTCTGCGCTTCCATATCGACCCGTCCGGGTGCATCGCCGGCGAGCCGCAGATCCGGAAACACGCCCGCGGAAGCGCCGACATGGATCACATCGTCGATCCGCGATGCATGCGAGAAATGCGCGATCGGCCGCATCAATTGATCGGTGTAGATGACGTCGCGGCGCATGAGAAGCGGACCTCGCAGTCGCAATGTCAGATCACGAGCTCGGCGAAGACGCCGCGGACATCCATCTCGTAGTCGAGGCCCTGCACGGGCGGCCGCGACAAGTGCCAGCTCACGCCACTCGCCGCAGCCCCGCGCGGGACGATCTCCGCCTGCATCGACGGGTGAATGTCATAGGCGGTGTAGACATGCACGCCGGTCGCGGCCTCCCATCCGGCACCCAGCGCGCTCATCCGCCGCTCCATCTCGCCGAGCACCCAGCGGCTTTTTTCGAGCATGCCCTCGGCCGACTGGTCGCCGGGCCGGATCGCGAAGTCGCGATAGCTGGCCCGGCCCTCCGGCGCCTCGCCGCTGCCGGCAACGACGAAGCTGCCCTGGCTCCGAGAAGACGCCGGCCGCGTATAGCAGAACGCATACATGCTGACGGCAGCGGGAGGATCGAGCTCCGGACAGACATTGGTTCGCGCGACCGGATTGATGCCATCCCTGGTCAGGCCCCATCGGTCGAGCCAGCCGACATATTCCCTGTTGAAATCCGAAAAGCCCTGCTCGGTGAAGGGGGCAGGTGATCTCAGTTCGCAGGCACAGAAGGCCTCGACGCCGCGGCCCGCCGCGGCCAGGTGACCGGCCGCCGCGCCGAAACCTTGCGACAGGGGCAGAGGCCGGCGGAAGCGTACGCGCACGATCTCGAAACCGTCATCCGCCTTCACGCCGGCGGAATACTGAAAAACGCCTGGAATGAACTGATACGATCCAGCGTGGAACGAACCCAATGTCGTCATTGCCCTGCTCGCCGTGTCGATGTCCATCGGCCGCGATGAACGCCCTCGCGGATGAGGACAGTGGAGAGCGTGGAGGGGTGTCACAAGATCATTCTTTGCACGCCATCGTTGCCGATAGGGCAACGGGAGCTCCGGTCGGGACCGGACGAGCCGGCCTCTGGAGCGGGCATGGGGCCGCGCGACGCTCGTCGGCGCCGAGATGGTGCGCAACATCTGTTTACATTCAGAAAAACTTCGTCTGCTGAAAGGCCACGAAGAGCCGGCTATTGAGCCCTGATCGTTCCTGGTCACCCCTCGGCGCGCGGGTCCTCCGAGACCCCGGAAGGCGCCTCCTTCCGCCCGGCACAGGCTCACAGATACCGCCCTCATGCTTCCACGCTCACCCATCCCGGATGTTGCGCCGTCGGCCAAGGAGCCCCCGCTCCGGACGCCGCTTTCGCTCACGGCCGGCGGGACGAGCATCCTGTCCGTCGCCGGTGCGCTGGGTCTCTGCGCCCTTTTGACGGGCTGTGCCGTCGGTCCGGACTACAAGGGGCCGCCCCGGCTGGACCTGCCCGCATCCTGGCGTGGGACCTCGGGGGCACGGCATCAGCCGGCGAAGCTCGATCGCTGGTGGGTTCGTCTGCGCGATCCGCAGATCAACCAGCTGATTGAGCTCGCGGTCGAGGCCAATCCGAGCGTGGCCAAGGCCAAGGCCGTCGTTCGCGAGGCGCGGGCGACGCTGCAGCAGACCAGTGCCGGGATGTTTCCTTCCGTCAGCGGCAGCGCATCGGTGACGAACAACAAGACCAGCGCTGGCTCCAGTTCCGTCCTCGTCGACAGCGCGCCCTACACGCTGCATCAGGCCAGCTTCGATTCGAGCTGGGAGCTGGACATCTTCGGCGGCACGCGACGCGGCATCGAGGCCGCGATCGGAGCCGAGCAATCCGCCGAGGAGGATCTGCGCAACAGCCTGCTCACCCTCATCGGAGACGTCACCGCCTATTATGTCGAAGCCCGCGGCTACCAGGCTCGCATCGCGCTGGCGCAGCGGACCGCAGCGTCCCAGCGCGACACCGAAAAGCTCACCCGCAGCAAATATGAGGCGGGCAGCGGCAACGCGGTCGATCTCGCCAAGGCGACCGCACAGGCCGCCAGCACGGAAGCGAACGTCCCGACCTACGAGGCCGCGCTCGCGGCCGACATCCACCGGCTCGGCATTCTGCTGGGGCGGTCGCCCGACGGCGTCACCGCGCTGATGGCGCGGCCGGCGCCGGTGCCGGCGCCCCGCCTGCCGCTACCGGCAGGGCTACCCGCCGATCTCCTGACCAGCCGGCCGGACGTCGCCAGCGCCGAGCGCAAGCTGGCGCAGGCGACCGCCAAGATCGGCCAGGCCGAGGCCGATCGCTATCCAGCGGTGTCCCTGACCGGCTCGGTCGGCACCTCCGCGCTGCGCGCCGGGGATCTCGCGAAATATTCCAGCGTCAGCTGGTCGGTCGGTCCTTCCGTCACGGTCCCCGTGTTCGATGCGGGAAAACGGCTGGCGACGGTGAAGATCGCGGAGGCACAACGCGACCAGGCTTTCGCAACGTTCCATGCGACGCTGCTCACCGCGCTCGAGGACGTCGAGAATGCCCTGGTGTCGCTGTCGCAGGAGCGCATTCGCATCGTGCGGCTGACCGAAGCCGCGAAGAACTACCGCGAGGCGGCACGGCTGTCGCGCTCGCTGTTCGAAACCGGCAGCGCCAGCTTCATCGACGTGCTGGATGCGGAGCGCTCGCTCTACAGCGCGGAGGATTCCCTGATCCAGAGCAAGGTCTCGATGACGAAGGATTATATCGCGCTGGCCAAGGCGCTCGGCGGCGGCTGGAGCGATCCGGTCGACGTTGCCACGCCGATCATCGTCGACGTCAACACCGGTCCGCACTTCAGCGAGGTGCGGCCGTGAAGGGCATCGTCGGAATGAGCCGCGGCAGGATCGTTGCCGTGCTGCTCATCGTTGCGGCCGCACTGGTGGTTGCGGTCCGCATGAGCGCGAAATCGGACAAGACGCAGTCCTACATCACCGCCACGGTCACGGTGAGCGATCTCCGCGAGGAGGTGCTCGCCAGCGGCACGCTGAAGCCGGCCCGGCTCACCGCCGTCGGCGCGCAGGTGTCGGGGCGGATCACGGCGCTGAACGTGCGCGTCGGCGACACCGTCAAGGCCGGCGACATCATCGCGCAGATCGACCCCGTGACCAAGCAGAACGATCTGCGCAACGCCGAGGCGACGCTGAAGAACTACCGCGCGCAGAAAGCCGAGAAGGAGGCGGCGCTGGTGCTCGCCGAGGCCAACCTGACGCGCCAGCAGGCGACACTGGTCCAGCGCGCCACGTCGCGCAGCGACTTCGACAGCGCCGAATCCACGGTGCGCCAGACCGTCGCCCAGATCGCGGCGCTCGATGCCCTGATCGTCGGCGCCGAGGCCAGCGTCGAGACGGCCCGCGTCAATCTCGACTACACCCGTATCACCGCGCCGATCGACGGCACCGTGCTGGCGACCGTCGTCCAGGAGGGCCAGACGGTGAATGCCGTGCAGTCCGCGCCCACCATCGTCGTGCTGGGCCAGCTCCAGACCATGACCGTCCGTGCGGAAATCTCCGAGGCCGACATCGTCAAGGTCAGGCCGGGACAGAATCTCTATTTCACGATCCTCGGCGATCAGGAGCATCGCTACGAGGCCCGGCTCGACCAGATCGAACCGGCGCCGGAATCGATCAAGAACGACGCGAGCTTCTCCTCGACGACCACCACGAGTTCGAGCTCGAGTTCGTCGAGCACGACCAGCACCGCCATCTACTATATCGGCGTCTTCAACGTTCCGAACCGGGATTACGCGCTGCGGACCTACATGACCGCGGAGGTGCACATCGTCACCGGCGAGGCGAAACGCGTGAAGGTGATCCCGGCCCTCGCGGTGATGCGCCGGTCCGACGGCAAGAGCACCGTCCGCGTCCTCGACGCGACCGGCGAGGTGCGCGAGCGCGAGGTGCAGACCGGGCTCAACGATCGCACGACCGTCGAGATCAGATCGGGACTGGAGGAGGGCGAGCGCGTCGTCACCGGAGAAGCCAGCGAACTCCAGGCGGCGCCGCGCAGCAGGCCCGGCCCGCCGGGGATGCCCTGAGATGAATGGTCCCATCATCGCTCTCGACACCATCCGCCGGGAGTTCGCCGCCGGCGATGGCCGGGTCGTCGCGCTCGATGATCTCACGCTCGGCATCATGCCCGGCGAGATGGTCGCGATCATCGGCTCCTCGGGCTCGGGCAAGTCGACGCTGCTCAACATTCTCGGCTGTCTCGATCGCCCGACCTCGGGCGCCTATCGGGTCGCGGGCAAGGACGTCGCCGGGCTCGATGCCGACGAACTGGCGGCGCTGCGGCGGGAGCACTTCGGATTCATCTTCCAGCGCTACCATCTGCTGGGAGACCTCACCGCGGCGTCCAATGTCGAAATCCCCGCTGTGTATGCGGGCATGGTCGGGCAGGAACGTCACGCGCGCTCCGCCCGCCTGCTCGAAAGTCTGGGCGTTGGCGCGCGCCGGGACCATCGCCCGAACCAGCTCTCCGGCGGCCAGCAGCAGCGCGTCGCGATCGCCCGCGCGCTCATGAACGGGGCCGAGGTCATTCTCGCCGACGAGCCGACCGGCGCGCTCGACCGCAGCAGCGGCGAGGAGGTGCTGAGGATCCTGCGAGAGCTGAACGACGAGGGGCGGACGATCATCATCGTCACCCACGATCCCGATGTCGCCGCGCGGGCCGGGCGCATCATCGAGCTTCGCGACGGCAGGATCGTCGCCGACCGGCGGACGGCGCAGTCGTCGGCTCCGGCACCATCATTGTCGCGACCGCCGGCGGCCTCCGCCCCGTCCTCCCGCATGGCGGGCGGGCTGCGGCTGCTCAGGGAAGCCTCGCGGATGGCGCTGGTGTCGATGGCCGCGCACCGCATGCGCGCGTTCCTGACCATGCTCGGCATCATCATCGGAATCGCGGCGGTGTCGACGGTGGTCGCGCTCGGCAACGCCACGCAGCGCAAGGTGCTCGCCGACATTTCCAGCCTCGGCACCAACACGATCGAGGTCTTTCCCGGCAAGGATTTCGGCGATGCCCGTGCGGCCAAGATCAAGACGCTCGTCGTCGACGACGCCCGCGTGCTCGACCGCCAGAGCTTCATTGCCGGCGTGACACCGACGGTATCGACCAGCACGACGGTGCGCTATCGCGGCACCGAATCCAACGTCCTCGTGAATGGCGTCGGCGAGAGCTACTTCCAGGTGAAGGGCGCCAAGCTGGCGAAGGGCCGCCTGTTCGATGCCGACGCCGTCCGCGGCATCGCCCGCCAGGTCGTGATCGACGACAACACCCGCAAGACCTTCTTCGCCGATGACCAGACCGCGGGGGTGGGGCGGGTGATCTGGCTCGGCAAGGTGCCCTGCCGCATCGTCGGCGTCATTGCCCAGCAGCAGGGCGGGTTCGGCTCGAACCAGAACCTGTCGGTCTATCTGCCCTACACCACCGTGCAGGCGCAATTCACCGGCGACCGCTCCCTGCGCAGCGTCTTGCTGAGGGTCAGCGAAGAGGTCTCGACGGCGCTCGCCGAGGACGCCGTCACGACGCTGCTGACGCGGCGGCACAACACCAAGGATTTCGTCATCCTCAATACCGACGACATCCGCCGCACCATCACCAGCACGACCCAGAATCTCGCCTTCCTCGTCGCGGCCATCGCCGTGATCGCCCTGGTGGTGGGCGGCATCGGGGTCATGAATATCATGCTGGTCTCGGTGTCGGAGCGCATCAGCGAGATCGGCGTGCGCATGGCGGTCGGCGCAAGGCGCAGCGACATCCTCCAGCAATTCCTGGTCGAGGCCACGCTGATCTCCTTCATCGGCGGCGTCGGCGGCGTCCTCGTCGCCCTGGCGCTCGGCGCGCTGGTGAATGCGGTGGTCCCCGGTTTCCAGGTCACCTTTTCGCCGGTCTCGATCGCCGTCGCCTGCGTTGCCTCGGCCGCGATCGGGATCGGCTTCGGTTTCTTCCCCGCCCGCCGGGCCGCGTTTCTCGATCCCGTCGTGGCGCTCAGCCGCGACTGACCGCAGGATGATGACACGATGACCGTAGTTCTTCGGAAGTTTGAAGCCATCGAAAATCGCGCAATGATCGAGCCACCTGCTAAAGTCTCCGTCATGAGCACCACCACGCCAACGATCCTGGTCGTCGAGGACGACAGGCCGACCCGCGACCTCGTCGCGCGCTACCTGACCGAACACGCCTTTGCCGTCAGCACCGCCGCTAACGGCCGGGAAATGGACCGGCTTCTCGCCCAGGCGCGCGTCGACCTGATCGTGCTCGACCTGATGCTGCCGGGCGAGGAAGGCCTCAGCATCTGCCGGCGCATCCGCGCGGAATCCGGCACGCCGATCATCATGCTGACCGCGAAGGGCGACGATCTCGACCGCATCCTCGGGCTCGAAATGGGAGCGGACGACTATCTGCCCAAGCCGTTCAATCCGCGCGAGCTGCTCGCCAGGATCAATGCGGTGCTGCGCCGCCGGGAGATCGGGGGCGCGGCGGGCAGCGCGGCGGTGCGGCTGACCTTCAACGGCTGGACCATCGATCTGCGGCTGCGCGAGTTGCGCGATGCCGAGGGCGCCCAGGTGCCGCTGACCAGCGCGGAGTTCGATCTTCTCCAGGTGTTCTGCGAGCGGGCCGGCCGCGTTCTCACCCGCGACAGCCTGCGCAACATGACGCGCGGCCAGGCCGGAGGCAATTACGGGCGCAGCATCGACGTGCTGGTCAGCCGGCTGCGCCGCAAGCTCGACAGGACCGAAAACGTCTCGGTGATCAGGACCGTCCGCATCGGGGGGTACGTCTTCACGCCGGTCGTGGAGGAAGCATGAGCACCCCCAACGTCGTCGCGATGTTCAGCCTCAGGCGCATCAACGTGCAGATCGCCGCACTGATCCTGGGCTCGCTGGTCCTGATGCATGTGCTGATCGCCGGCTATGTCCTGCTCAACTGGTCGAAGTTCCTGGCCGATTCGCCGCTGCAGAAATTCGAACTGATCGCGAAGATCGTCGCAAACGCCACCACGCCGGAGCGTGGTCCCATCCTCGAAACGATCAGCCGGACCTTTCCGGAACTGAAGCTCCGGCTGAAGGAAGGCGTATCCGCCGCGAACGTGAAGGTGCCCGAGCGGACGTCCGTTGCGATCCCCTCGACCTTCGACGGGCGCGTCGACCTGATCCACGGACCGACGGGGCAGGATCGGGTGTGGTTCTATCTTCCGAATGACCTCGTGCTCGAGGCCACGACGGGATCGCCGCGGGTGCCGTCCTTCGTCAGCGGGCTCCTGACCAGCACGGTGCTGTTCCTGATTGCGAGCGTGACGCTGCTGGGCCTCTGGGCCGGCCGCGCGCTCAGTTCGCCCCTGTCGGCCTTTGCGCGCGCGGCCGAGGAGTTCAGCCTGAAGGGATCGTCGGCGCCGCTGCCCGAAAGCGGTCCCGAGGAAGTCAGGCAGGTGGCAAGAGCGCTCAACCGCATGCGCGAGCGCATCACCGCGCTGATGAACGACCGGACCCGCATGCTGGCCGCGATCAGCCATGACCTCCGGACCCCGATCACGCGGCTGCGGCTGCGGTCGGAATACATCGAGGACGAGACGCAGCGGACGCAAACCGTCCGCGATCTCGACCAGATGCAGTCGATGCTGGAATCGGTGCTGTCGCTGATGCGCAGCGAAAGCGCCGCCCGGCCGACGCTGGTCGACATCGCCGCGCTGCTCGTGATGGTCTGCGAGCAGTTCTCCGACGTCGGTCATGCCGTGAGCTATGAGGGCCCGGACCGGGCGACCGCCATGGTCCGGGCCGACGAGATCATCAGGGCCGTCACCAACCTGATCGACAATGCGACCCGCTATGCCGGCGAGGTCACGGTCGTCCTGATGGTCGAGGAGGGCGGAATCGTCATCGATGTCTGTGACGACGGGCCGGGCATTCCCGATGAGAAGAAGGCGGCCGTGCTCGAGCCCTTCGTGCGCGGCGAGGAAGCCCGCACCATGGACGAATCCGGCGGGTTCGGCCTCGGCCTGTCGATCGCGCGCGCCATCGTCACCGCCCATGGCGGATCGATGTCGCTGATGGACAATCTGCCGACCGGCCTGCGCGCCCGCCTGCTGTTGCCCGAAACCACGGCCCGGGACGGCGTCGATGGCCGGGCCATGCCCGGCCACGACGTCGCGGCGATCAGAACTTGAAGTTCGCGAACGCGCGCACCCCGATGCCGGGCATCAGCACCTCGTCCTTGTTGTAGGACACCGAGTTGCGGATGTTCTCGTTGAGCAGATTGTTGCCCACGATGCCTGCGATCATCTCGCGGGCGCCGAACCGGAGCGGATCGAGCTTCGTCTTGTAGCTCACCTCGGCCTTCAGCAGGTTGTAGCCCGCCGTCGGCGTCTCCGCGATCACGGCGACGTTGTTCTGGGCGAAGGCGTGCAGCAAATTGACCCGCATCAGCCAGTTGTCGTCGCGCCAGAACACGCCGCCGCCCATCCGCACCGGCGGGATCCGCGGCACGTTCGTGCCGTCGCTGAAGGTGGCGCGGACCACGTCGAGCTGGTTCTCGATGCCCCAGATGCCGCCCTGGAACGCGCCGAGATCGATCTGCGACTGGAATTCGCCGCCGCGGAAGTTGGCGTTGCGCTGCGAATAGACCGCCTGGTTCAGCTCGCTGCCGGTAGTGCCGCAGGACGCAAAATCGTCGTCGCACATCACGCCGGTGAGCCGCCGATAGATGAAATTGTCGAAATGCGTGTAGTAGGCGGTGGCCTCGAAGCGGAGCGGGCCGGTCGCCTTGCGCACGCCGATCTCGACGGACTTCGCCGTTTCGATGGTCAGGTTCGGATTGCCGATGTCGAAGGTCGCGGTGGCGTCATGGCCGCCGCGCGAGAACAGCTCGGCCGCCTTCGGCGCGCGCTCGACATATTGCGCGGTGATGCTGCCGACCATGCCGCCCGGCAGGTCCTGCAACAGGCCGATGCTGCCGCTCTTCGGCGTGAACGAGGGGTTGCGTCCGATCCCCGCCTGCGGCGTGCCGTCGGGCAGATAGTCCGCCGGGAAGTCGGGCGTGGTGCCGTGCAGCTCGACATGCTCGATGCGGCCGGCGATCTGGGCTCTCGTGGAGTCCGAGAACTTGAACTCGTTGAAGGCGTAGCCGGCGACACGCGTGCTGGTGTTCGGGTCCCACAGGCCGTTGAACAGCGTGCCGGGATTGTCCGGCGATGGCGCGTTGAGCTCCTGATGGCCGACCTGGAAGCCCAGTGCCGTCGTCACCTCGGCAAAGCGGGCGTTGAACGGCATCAGCTGCACCTCGGTGCGGATCTCCTGCTCCTTGTTGGTGAAGGTCTGCCGCACGCCGTCGGTGGTGGTGTCGGCGGGATCGGCAAGGCCGATCTCGTTGTGCCGGTAGTCGGTCGCGCCGGCCCAGAACCGGATCGCGTCGATCGCCGCACTGTCGGGGTGGTATTCGCCCTTGACGTTGATCTTGGTCTGGTGCGCGTCGATGCGCGTCTTGTGGTCGGCGCCGTCGATGCCGGGAATGTGGTAGAGCGAGTCGTTCTGGGTGATCGAGGCGCCGATATAGCCGCCCTGGAAGAAGTAGGAGCCGCCGATCGAGGCGCCGTCGGAGCGGGTCGCCGAATTCGGCTGCCGTCCGTTCACCGACCGTGTCTGGTCGTTCAGATAGGGATAGCTCGGGATCGCATAGTCCGAGGTGGTGCGGCCATAGGCGTCGGCATGGAACGCGAAATTGCCGCCGCCGGTGTCGAGCAGCACGCCGCTCTCGACGCCGCGGTCGACCGAAGAGAAGGCGGTGCGCGTCTCGGCGGTGACGCAAGGCGATGTCGCGGCCGTCGCGAGCGGCGCGCGGCCGGGCAGGCCGTAGCCCTGGAACGACGGCGCGCAAACTGGAACCGCATCCGGAATCCGGTTGTTGGTGGCGCTGACGACTCCGCCGATCGATGTCGAGCCGTAACGCAGCGCGGCGGGGCCGCGCACCACTTCGATCTGGTTGGTTGCGAGCGGATCGATCGGGACGAAATGATCCTCGCCGAGATCGGAGGCGCCGTTGGAGTTGGTGCCGTTCTCGAGAATGCCGACGCGGTTGACGTCCAGACCCCGGATGATCGGCCGGCTGGACGCGCCGGGCGCGAAGCTCGAGCCTGTGATGCCTGGCTTGGAGAACAGGAGGTCGCCGAGCTGGCCGCCGCCCTCGCGGCGAATCTCCTCGTTCGGCACCACGGTCACGGTGGCGAACTGGTTGGTCACGATGGGCAGAACGCCCTGCTGGGGCGCGGCGGGAGCGGGCGTGTCCGGCGTGGCCTCGGCGGCGCGCTCGCGGCTGCGTGCAGGCGCGCGTGCCACGCGGCTCGGGGTCCGCGACGGCACTGCCCGGCGCACGATCGGGCTGGGCGCGGTGACATTGACGGACGGAAGCTCGGTGACCGCGGGCTTGTCCTGTGCCAGGGCCGGAGTGGCGGCGGCACCGAGCAGAAGCAGGCTTGCTCCGCCAAGGCGCTGCGCGCGTCGCATTTGAAATGACATGATCCTGATTCCAGTCAGGCGCCGATCGCACGATCCGTGCTGATCCGAGACGGCCTGCCGTCGCGGCGCGACGGAATTCGACTTCAACGGGTCCCGGCCGACCGCTTCATGCGGCTGGCCCGGGCGTGATTCAAGCGAGGTGGAAGGTCAGGAGGCCGGCGGACCGCGCGGTTGGAATACCGCGCCGGCCGATGCGAGATGGACGAACTCGGCATCGGTCGTGAGATAGAGCAGCTCATAGGCCTGCGGCAGCAGAAGCAGCGGCGGCGTCGCCGACACGATGCTGCCCGCCATCGCGACGAGAGCGCAGATCGCGCAATTGTCGTCGCCCGGCTGCTCGCGATCGGGTGCGGCAGGCGATGGCTTCTGGACGGCGGCGTGCTCGGTGGACGCAGCCGGAGTGGTGCTGCCGTTCTGCTGCAGCGACACCGTCGCGAGCGGCGCGGCCTGTGCGAACCAGTGGCTGTGGCCGAACGTCAGCGCGAATTGCACCAGCATCGCGAACAACGCGAGCCGGGCACCGTGCCTGACATTCGAACGGAACCACTTCATCGGAAAAGCCACCCCACATCGCGACGTGCCCATCCACGGACGCCGCGATGTTATAAAATAACATCGCCCGATCGGTGAGCCGATGTCAACGGAAGTCAGATGATCTGGTGCGGCGAGCCGCGCAATGTGTCGTTCGGGCAACTAGGGTGAGCTTTGGTCGACTGGAGTTCACCCGGACGCGAACCACTTCTCCCCGCTGGGGAGGGGTGCATGGCAGCCGATGGAGATCACCGCCCCTCGCGGGCCCACGTCGCGGCAAAGGCACCGAGCAGCAGCAACAGGCCGATTAGGCCGGAGAAGATCGGCAGCACGCCGACGCCCTTGACGACGCTGGCCTCGCGCATCCGTACGCCCATCCAGCCGTCGCCTGCGAAGATGCCGGCCCCGCGCACCGGCACGATGCGCGGCAGCTCGACACTGGTCCCGTCGACCACGCGCACAGCATTGCCGCCGGTCGCCTGGGTCAGCGGCTTCAGTGTCTCGGTGGTGGAGGTGACTTCCGAAAACTCCTTCGGATTGGTGGGGCCGACATTGATCAGCGCCTTCAGCGTGCCGTCCGTGGCCTGCCACAGGCCGAGTTCGTTCGCCGGCAGGCTGGCGCGCCATTCGCCGGGATCGCCCGCGGTCAGCGTCAGGTCCTGTGACACGCCCGAGGGCGAGGTCACGCTGACCGGCTGCACGCTGTCCGACATGGTCTGGCGCACCACCACGAGGTTCTTGCCTTGCACCTGGAGGCGCAGCGCTTCTTCATCCAGATCCGGCTGCTTCATCAGCCAGTGCGACATCCGCCTGAGCAGGTCGAGATGCGGGCCGCCGCCCTCATAGCCGCGCGCCCATAGCCAGATGTGGTCGGAGAGCAGCAAAGCGACGCGGCCCTCGCCGAAGCGCGACAGGAACAGCAGCGGCTTGCCGTCGGCGCCGGTCATGACTGGCGGGTTGACGGCATTGCGGGTGTCCACGGTGCGGAAGAAACGGCTCCAGCGCGGCGGCTCGGAGGCCGCTCCCTCAAGCCCGCGCGTGACCGGATGGCGTTTGCCGATCTCGGACAGATGCGCATAGAACGGCTTCTCGGTGACGCCGACCGGCTCGGCCGGCAGCACCGAATCCAGCGGCGTCCGCCAGATGCTGGTGTTGGACGCGTAGTCGGGACCTGCCGAGACCAGCACCGCGCCGCCGGCGCGCACATAGCGCGCGATATTGTCGAAATAGGCGATCGGCAGCACGCCCTGGCGGGCATAGCGGTCGAAGATGATCAGCTGGAATTCGTTGATCTTCTGCTGGAACAATTCGCGGGTCGGAAACGCGATCAGCGACAATTCGTTGATCGGCGTGCCGTCCTGTTTCTCCGGCGGCCGCAGAATCGTGAAATGCACGAGGTCGACGCTGGCGTCGGACTTCAGCAGGTTGCGCCAGGTGCGCTCGCCCGAATGCGGCTCGCCCGAGACCAGCAGCACGCGCAGCTTGTCGCGCACGCCGTCGATGGCGACGACGGCGCGGTTGTTCACCGGCGTCAATTCATTGGCGAGCGGCGAGGCCTCGATCTCGACGATGTTGGGGCCGGCATGCTTGATGTCCACGTCGACGCTGGCGCTCTGGCCGCTCGACAGCGTGCGCTCGCCGAGCACTTCGCCGTCGCGGCGGATCGTGACCTTGGCGCGCTCGCCGGTGACGCCCTGATCGTCGAGACGATAGGTGATGGTCTGGTTCTGCCCGACGATGCCGAAGCGCGGCGCCGCCGTGATGGCGATGCGCCGGTCGCGCTCGTCCTTCTGCCCGGTGATCAGCGCGTGGACCGGCGCCTGGAAGCCGAGACCGGCGGCGTTGGCCGGAATGTCGTGGACGCGGCCGTCGGTAATCAGGAATGCGCCGGCGACGCGATCGACCGGCACGTCGGACAGCGCCGAAGTCAGCGCGCCGAACAATCTGGTGCCGTCGGTCTCGCCGTCGGCCTGTCCGGCGTCGACGACGCGGACTTCGAGCCCCTTGATCTTCTTCAGGCTGTCGACCAGCGCTTCCTGCGCCTGCGCCGCCTCGCGGGTGCGGTTGCCGAAATTCTGGCTCGGGCTCTTGTCGACCACGATCGCCGCGATCGAGGTGAGGGGCTCGCGGTCCTCGCGCGTGAACGAGGGATTGGCCAGCGCCAGCAGGAACAGCGCCAGCGCCGCCACGCGCACGGCCGCGCCGCGCGCGCGCGCCACCAGGAGCATCAGCGCGATGACGACGATCGCGGCGAGCGCGATCCAGAGCACCAGACTGGGAACAAGCGGCGTGAACGCGATGCCGTAATTCATGTGGCTTCTATTGCCCCAGCCGTTCGATGAGGGCCGGTGCGTGCACCTGGTCGGCCTTGTAGTTGCCGGTCAGCGTGTACATCACGATGTTGGCGCCGGCGCGATAGGCGAATTCGCGCTGGCGCGGTTCGCCCGGCGTGAGCGGCAGCATCGGCTGTCCGTCGGGACGGATCGCCCAGGCGCCGGCAAGGTCGTTCGAGGTGATGATGATCGGCGAGACGCCGTCGCCGCCGCGCGCCGGGCGCTGGGCGCTGTCGTCGTCCTCGTCGCGCGGCAGGCTTTCGACCCAGGTCTGGCCGGTGTTGAAGCGGCCGGGGAAGTCGCGCAGCAGATAGAACGTCTTGGTCAGCACGTGTTCGCGCGGCACCGGCTCCAGTTCCGGCACGTCGAGCGATGACAGGATCTCGCGCAGCTTCTGCATGCCCGGCGTCTGCGCTGCGCCGTTCTCGCCCGGCGGCGCCTCGATCGCGTCACGCGTGTCGAACAGCACGGTGCCGCCCTGCTTCATATAGGCGTCGATCTTGTTGATGGCGTCCTGCGGCGGCTTCGGCGCGCCCGGCACGATCGGCCAGTAGATCAGCGGGAAGAAGGCGAGCTCGTCGCGCGCGGGATCGATGCCGACGGGATCGCCGGCCTCGAGCGCGGTGCGCTGCGCCAGGAACAGCGTCAGTCCCGACAGTCCGGCCTTGACGATGGAATCGACGTCGGCATTGCCGGTCACGACATAGGCGAGGCGGGTCTGCGACACCGCCTTCATCGCGAATTCGTCGGAGGCGCTGTCGGCGCGCGCGCCCTGCGGCGCCAATGCGACGAGCCCGGAGAGGGCAAGGCCGAGCACGATCATCGCCGGCGCGGCGCGGCGGCGCAGCAGCGCGGCGATGCCGCCGCCGAGCACCGCGACGATGATGGCGTCGATCAGGAACAGCGCTAGCGCGGTCGACAACAGCCAGCCGCGCAAATCGCGCGGTTCTGCGTTGGTATAGGTCGCACGCCGCGCGCGCAGGCTCGATGTGTCGAGCGGCGCGATGCGGTCGGCGCTGGCGAGCGTGTTCACGGCGAGAGGTCCTTCGGCAGGGCCATAGAAGCCCGGCGGGTGATCCGACGTGGCGCGGTCGCGGTAGTCCGCAGGCAGCGGCTTCGCGGTCACCGGCGGCGGGCCGAACGCGCCGAAGCCGTCGAGGATGTGCAGCGGCGCCACCGTCTCGGCGGTCGCTTCGCCCGCGACGCCGGGGCCGGGCCTCGCCGTATAGCCGGACATGTCGACGATGCGCCGGAGCATCTCGACGAAGGTGCCCGACAGCGGCAGATCCGACCAGCGCATGTCGGCCGAGACGTGGAACAGGCTGACGATGCCCTTGCCGCGATGCTCGCCGGTGACGAGCGGCGTGCCGTCCTCCAGCGAGGCCCAGCTCTTCGTCGCGAGCACGGCGTCGGGTTCGGCGAGCACCTGGCGGCTGACGGTGACGTCCTTCGGCACTGCGATGCCGGCGAACGGCGCGTCGGCGGAGAAGGTCGCGAGGCGCTGCGGCTTCTCCCAGGTCAGGCTGCCGCCGAGCGTGCGGCCGCCCTTGCGCAGCTTCACCGGCACGAGGTCGTCCTCGGCCTGCGCCAGCCGGGGGCCGGCGAACCGCACCAGCACGCCGCCCTGGTCGATCCAGGCATTGAGGCGCTCGCGAATTTCGGGCGAGATCGTGCCGACGTCGGCGAGCACGATCATCGGCAGCTTCTGGTCGAGGAATTGGGTGATGCCCTGTTGCGGCGAGCCGCGGTCCGCCAGGCGAACGTCGGCGAACGGCGCCAGCGCGCGCGTGAGGTAGAAGGTCGGCGCCAGCAGCGGCTGCGCGGTCTCGCTGCTCGTGCCGGTGACGATGCCGATGGCGCGGCGGCGCCAGCGCTTGTCGAGCAGTTGGACCGCGCCGGCCGAACGCTCGCCATTGATCTCGAGCCGCGTAATGTCGTTGCGCAGCTCGACCGGCAGGTCGAACGCGGCCTCGGTCTCGCGGTCCTGCGGGCCGAACGAGAAGCGAGCCTCCCCGATCGGCGAGGATTTCTGATCCAGCGCGCGCACGGTCCCGACCGTGACGCCGCTGTCGGTGCGCAGCACCTTCACCGTCATTTTCGCGGCGGCGTTCTCGGCCGCGGCCAACGCCAGCGGCGCGGAGGTGCCGCCCTCGAACACGGTCAGGCTGCGATCGCCGATGGTCCTGCCGAGGCCCTGCACGAACTCCTCGCCACGGCCGGTGTCGACGCCGTCGGACAGCCAGGCGATCTCGCAGTCGCCGGTGCTCTTCAGGAAACGGTCGATCGCGGCCAGGGTCTCGACCCGATCGATCGCATAGGGTTTCGGCGCGAGCTGGCGCAGTGCGACGCGCGCCGCGCCCGCCGGCATCAGCGTGATGTCGCGGTTCGGTTCGGACAGCGGCACCAGCGCGATGGCGCGGCGATCAGTGTCGGCGCTGGCGATCAGCTCGTCGGCGCTTCTGATCCTGACGTCCCAGTGCGAAGCGGCGCTCCAGCCGTCGTCGAACAGGATCATCAGCGGCGCCTTGCTCGCGGCAGCACCGGTCTGCGGATTCCAGATCGGGCCGGCGGCGGCGAAGATCACGAGCGCGGCCGCCAGCAGCCGCAATGCCGTCAGCCACCACGGCGTCCGCGACGGCGTCTCCTCGCGCGGGGCGATGTCGAACAGCAGGCGGGTCGGCGGAAACTCGATCCGGCGCGGCCGCGGCGGCGTCACGCGCAGCAGCCACCACAGCACGGGCAGGCTGATCAGGCCGATCAGCAGCAGGGGTTCGGTGAAGGCGAGCGGCAATCCCATCATGCGGCCGGCCCCGCCTTGATCGCGGTGGTGCGCGCGCCCGTCTTGCTCACCTGCATGCCGGCGTGCAGGAACAGCAGCAGTTCGGCCGCGGAGCGGTCGGTCGCATGCGTCGTGAACAGCCAGTCGAGTTTGTTGGTCTCGGCGCGGATCTGGTCGCGGTGCAGCGCCAGCCGCGCGGTGTAATCCTCCGCCCAGCTCTCGGCGCGGCCGGCGGTGATCACGCCGAACCCTTCGGGCTCGACGAATTCGACGCGGCCGGAATAGGGGAAGCTCTCCTCGGCGGGATCGACCACCTGCACCAGCGCGCCATGCGCGCCGGATCCGGAGAGGCCGGCAATCGTTGTCCTGATCTCCGAGATCGGCGACCAGAAATCCGACAGCACGATGATCTCGGCCAGCGCGGCGGGCACGAAGGACGGCGGCAGGCTGAGCCGGTCGGCATCGTCATGCAGCATCGCCTGCGCCATCTTGTCGATCACGCTGCGGCTCGTGGTCGGCGCCATCAGGCCGGGAATGCCGACACGCTCGCCGCCGGAGACCAGCAGCTCGGCCAGCGCGAAGGCGACGATCAGCGTCCGCTCCAGCTTGGACTCGCGCGCGGTCTTGGAGGCGAACGCCATCGACGGCGAACGGTCCGGCCAGATCCACACCGTGTGCGAGGCTTCCCATTCCAGCTCGCGGACATAGAGATGGTCGTCGCGCGCCGAGCGCCGCCAGTCGACGTTCTGCGACGGCTCGCCGGAGACGAAGCGGCGGTACTGCCAGAAATTCTCGCCGGAGCCGGCGCGGCGCCGTCCATGCAGGCCGTGGATCACGTTGGCGGCGATGCGGCGGGCCTCGAGCACCAGGCGCGGCAGCGACGCGGCGAGCGTACGGCTTTCGCCATCGGCACGTCGGATCGCCAGCGTCTCCTTCGCATCATGCCCGGTGTCTGCGGCCATCAGCCGATCCGTGTCTTCAACTGCCGGATCACGTCCGGAATCGTGCGCCCTTCGGCGCGCGCCTGGAAGGTCAATGCCATGCGGTGCTTGAGCACGGGCTCGGCGAGATCGAGCACGTCGTCGATCGAGGGCGCGAGGCGTCCGTCGATCAGGGCGCGGGCGCGCACGGCGAGCATCAGGGATTGGCTGGCGCGCGGGCCGGGGCCCCAGGCGATGAACTTGCCGGCCTCGCCACTCTCCTCGCCCGGACGGGCCGAGCGGACCAGCGTCAGGATCGCCTCGACCACGGAATCTCCGACCGGCAGGCGGCGGACCAGCCGCTGCGCGGCGATCAGCGCCTCCGCGTTCATCGATCCCTTCGCGAGCGTCTCGTCGGCGCCGGTGGTCTCGAACAGGATGCGGCGCTCGGCGTCGCGATCGGGATAGTCGACGTCGATCTCCATCAGGAAACGGTCGAGCTGCGCTTCGGGCAGCGGATATGTGCCTTCCTGCTCCAGCGGGTTCTGGGTCGCGAGCACGTGGAACGGCTTCGGCAGATCATGGCGGGCGCCCGCGACGGTGATGTGCTGCTCCTGCATCGCCTGCAGCAGCGCCGATTGCGTGCGCGGGCTGGCGCGGTTGATCTCGTCGGCCATCAACAATTGTGCGAACACGGGGCCGGCGATGAAGCGGAAGGCGCGCTTGCCCGCGGTGCTCTCGTCCAGCACTTCGGCGCCGAGGATGTCGGAGGGCATCAGGTCGGGCGTGAACTGGACGCGCTTGGCATCGAGGCCGAGCGTGACGCCGAGCGTCTCGACCAGCTTGGTCTTGGCAAGGCCGGGCACGCCAATCAGCAAGGCGTGGCCGCCGGACAGGATGGTGACCAGGGTGTTCTCGATCACCCGGTCCTGGCCGAAGATCACCGAGGCGATTGCATCCTTGGCCGCGCGCACCTGGCCGGAGACCTGCTCGGCCGAACGGACGATGCCGTCTTCCAGCTTCTCGACACTCTCCGCCATCAATCAGCTCCTTCAGCCTGCCATTCGGCTTGCCTGCCTGCGGCTCGTTTGCCGCGTCGGCGGCGCGTCGCCATCTCACCAGTCATGTCACCACACAGGCCTTATGCTAGACTTGCACGAAGGCCATGTATTCGTTGAATTAACCTATCCCCACCTTATCGGCTTCGGGTTATGTACGGCATCACGAAGTGGCGACCTCCGCACCGGGCGAATCCGGAATGGAACCGCGCACCGCCGTACAACGTAAACCTGCACCAATCGTGCCAAAACACAAAGTCAGGGCAAACCATGGCGAACCAAGGGCAGAGCGCCGATCGCGGTCTCGAAGGGCTCACCGCCGCCGCCCGGAAGGCTGCCGGTGCCGAAAGCGGCCAGAAGGGCCTGCCTCCGGTCCATCTGTGGAATCCGCCGTTTTGCGGCGATCTCGATATCCGAATCGCCTCGGATGGTACTTGGTTCTATTTGGGCACGCCAATCGGGCGGCAGCCTCTGGTGCGATTATTCTCCACCATCCTCAAGCGCGAGGGCGACAAGTTCTTCCTGGTCACGCCGGTGGAAAAGGTCGGCATTCGCGTCGACGATGCGCCTTTCATGGCGGTCGAGATGGAGAAGGACCGCGACGAGGCCCATCGCGTCTTGCGCTTCCGCACCAATGTCGACGACTGGGTCACCTGCGACGCCGCGCACCGGCTGCGCTTCGAACAGGGCAATGACGGCGGGCTGACGCCCTATTTGCACGTGCGGGCCGATCTCTGGGCCAAGGTGACCCGCGCGCTCTATTACGATCTTGTTGACATGGGCGAGGAGCGGATGGTCGATGGCCAGCCGATGTTCGGCGTCGAATCGGCCGGCGAGTTCTTCGCCATGGCCGATGCGGAGCAGGTGAGGGCAGCGCTTTGAACAAGCCGATCCTGAGAAACGGGCCCGCGATTGGCGCGGCGGATTTCTTCGCCCGCTCGAAGGCGAAACTCGGCTTCGACGTCCCGCCCGGCCTGTACGATCCCAACATCATCCCGGCCTCCGGCGATCCCGGCACCGACAAGATGCTGGAGATCATCGCGCGCGAGCAGCCGGTGCGCCCCGCAGCGGTTCTGATCGCCGTGGTCGACCATCCCGAGCCGACCATCCTTTTGACCCAGCGCGCCGCGCATCTCAACGACCATGCCGGACAGATCGCCTTTCCCGGCGGCAAGATCGACGCGATCGATGCCTCTCCGCTTGATGCCGCCTTGCGCGAGGCCGAGGAGGAGGTCGGGCTGTCGCGCGAGTTCGTCGAGCCGCTCGGCTATCTCGATCTCTACGGCACCGCCTTCGGCTTCCGCATCCTGCCGACCGTGGCGCGGGTGCGGCCCGGTTTCGAACTCGCCATCAACCGGTCCGAGGTCGATGACGCCTTCGAGGTGCCGCTCTCCTTCCTCATGAATCCGGGCAACCATCAGGTGCACAGCAAGGAATTCCGCGGCACGGCGCGATCCTACTACGCCATGCCGTTCGCGGAGCGCTACATCTGGGGGGCGACGGCGGGAATGCTGCGTGTGCTGTATGAGCGGATCTACGCGTCATGATCCGGCCGGTACTGACCGAGATCGGAATCTTCCTCATCCCCTTCGCCGTCTATGCGCTGTTCCTGGCGGCGACGCGCTCCGGCCTGTTCGTGAAAGCCTCCTGGCCGGTCACCATCGTCGCGCGCCTGTCGCTGGTGGCGATCGTGCTGGTGATCGCGGGCCTGGTCGGTCTGGCGCATTTCTCCGGAGCCGCACCGGACTCCACCTACGTGCCCGCCCATATGGAAAACGGCCGGCTCGTGCCGGGCGAGCAGAAATAGGGGCGGCGGGATGAGCGCGGAGCAACACCTCGCCGATGCGCACTGGCTGACGACGGGCGGCACCGCGCGCGTCCTCGAACTGCTCAACGCGGACGGCGAGGAGGCCCGCGTCGTGGGAGGCGCGGTCCGCAACGCGTTGCTGGGCCTTCAGCCCGGCGACATCGACATCGCGACCACGGCTCTGCCGGAGGAGGTGATGCGGCGCGCCAAGGCGGCCGGCATCAAATGCGTGCCGACCGGCATCGACCACGGCACCGTCACGCTCGTGATCGACGGGCACCCTTACGAGGTCACCACGCTGCGCGAGGACACCGAGACCTTCGGCCGCAAGGCCAGGGTTTCGTTCGGCCGCGACTGGGTCAAGGACGCCGAGCGGCGCGACTTCACCATGAACGGCCTGTCGGTCGATGCGCGCGGCTTCGTCCACGATCATGTCGGCGGGATCGCGGATGCCAGGGCGCGGCGCGTGCGCTTCATCGGCGATCCCGACCAGCGCATCGCCGAGGATTATTTGCGCGTGCTGCGCTTCTTCCGCATCCACGCCGCCTTCGGCGCGGGCGAGCCCGACCGCGACGGCTATCTCGCCTGCATCCGCGGCCGCGCCGGTCTTGCCGGCCTGTCGGCCGAACGCGTGCGCATGGAGATGCTGAAGCTCCTGGTCGCGCCCGGCGCCGCCGCCGCGGCGCTGGCGATGGCCGAGGGCGGATTGCTGCAGACGCTGGTCGGCGGCGTCGCCTATGGCGGGCCGTTCGCGGCGATGATCGCGATCGAGCGCGAACTCGCTCTCGCCGCCAGCGCGACGCGGCGCCTCTCGGCGCACGCCGTGGCGGTGACCGAGGATGCCAAGCGCGTCGGGGCGCGATTGAAGCTCTCCAATGCCGAGACCAAGGCGCTGGATTCGATGGGGCACCGCTGGTGGCGCCTCGCCGCCAAGGATCTGCCGAGCGCCCGCCGGCTGCTCTACCGGCTCGGCCCCGAGCGCTATCACGATCGCGTGTTGCTGGCCTGGGCGCGGAGCGGGGCCGACGTCAATTCAGCGCGTTGGCGCGAACTGGCCGAACTGCCGCAGCGCTGGATTGCGCCGAAATTTCCGCTGCGCGCCGCCGATTTCATCGCGCGCGGACTGGCCGAAGGTCCCGCGCTCGGCCACGTGTTGACGCTCGCAGAGGACGCTTGGCTCGCGGCGGATTTTCCCCTAGAGGATGCGGCGCTCGCTTCCATCGCAGATCAAGCTGCGGCCCGCATCCGACGCGACGAGAAACATTGACGATCGTATCAGGCTTCGCCGACATCTCGCTTCTCCAGCTCCTGCTGGTCGCGTTGATGGCGTTGTTTGCCTCGATCATCGGCGGTCTCGCCGGCTACGGCACCGGCGCGCTGATGCCGCTGGTGCTGGTGCCGATGGTCGGCGCCGAGCCGGTGGTGCCGATCATTGCGATCTCCGCGATCTTCACCAATGCGAGCCGCGCCATCGCCTATCTGCGCTATGCCGATCGTCGCCGCGCCTCCATCGTGCTGGCCTGCGCCGCGCTCACCACTGCCCTCGGCGCCTACGGCTATACGCGGCTGACCAATGCGGGCGCGGCGCTCGTGATCGGCACGATGCTGATCCTCAGCGTGCCGCTGCGCCGCGTGCTGCGCCGCCGGAAGGTCCGGATCGGCGATGGCGGCCTTGCCGCCGGCTCGGTCGGCTATGGCGTGCTGGTCGGCGGCACCTCGGGCTCCGGCGTGATCCTGCTCTCGCTCCTGATGGCCACCGGGCTCGAGGGCGCCGCGGTGATCGCCACCGACGCCATGATCTCGCTCGGCACCGGCCTCATCAAGATCTCGGTGTTCGGCCTCGCCGGCGCCGTCACCGCGCAGGTGCTCGCCTTCGCGCTGCTGATCGGCGGCATCGCCATCCCCGGCGCCTTCCTCGCCAAGGCCTTCGTCGAGCGGATGCCGGTGCACATCCACACCGCGATCCTCGACGTGGCGGTGATCACCGGCGGGCTGGTGATGATCTCGGCGGCGGCGAGGCAGCTGGTCTGATCCTCCGGGCGAGGCTCAATCTCATGCCTCGCCGCGCGCGGCGCTGCGCAGCATCGTCACGAACGCTTCCGCCGGCGGCGACAGCGCAAGCCCCCGGCGCTGATAGATGTAGTAGCGGCGGCGGATCTCGGGCGCGCGCAGCTTGATGAACCGCACGTCGAAATTCGGCGCGAACAGGCGGCCATAATCCGGAACGAGCGCAAGGCCGGTGCCGACGCCCACCAATGACAGGGCGGTGGTCAGATATTTGACCTCGACGGCGGTCTGCATGGACAGCGAGCTGTCATGCTCGTGCAGCAGGCGTTCGATGTGCCGGTTGAACTCGCTGGAATAGATCACCCAGCGCTCGTCGCGCAGCTTTCCCCACGAGACGACGCGTTGCTGCGCCAGCCTGTGCCGGGCCGGACAGACCACGCGGATCGGAACGTCCATCAGGAACGTGCTGGTGACGTCCTCGCCGGTAGCGCGCTCCGGGCCGACGCCCAGTTCGGCCTCGCCACGCCGCACGATGCTCACCACCTCGTCCGCCATCGCGTCGGCGACGCGCAGGCCGATGTCGGGATGGGCGCGCTCGAACTCGCCGAGCACCGCGGCCACCCAGGTGCAGGCCAGCATCTGCGGCGCGACGACGCGGAGCAGCCCCGTGCGCAGCGCACGCAGGTCCGAGGCGCCTTCCGCGATCTGCTGCAGATCGTCTAGGATGCGGCGCGCGAAGGGGAGCAATTGCTGCCCCGCCGCGGTCAGCAGCACCACCGCGCCCCGGTCGAACAGTTTCAGGCCGAGCGTGTCCTCGAGCTGCTGCACCAGCATGCTGACTGCCGACTGCGTCAGGTGGATCTGCCGCGCCGCCGCGGTGAAGCTGCCGGCGCGCGCGACCGCGGCGAAAGCGCGCATCTGGCGCACGCTGAGGCTGGAGAGATCTGGGGTCCGCATTCGCATGTCCTCGGCCGATGGAGGAAAGTATCAGGAAACCTGATGATGGTATTAAAAGAATTCGCTTGTGTGATGGGTGAATTATTTCTCAGAATTCGTCCCCATGCACATTGTCGTCATAGGAACTGGAATCGTCGGCGCCTGCACCGCCGCCTGGCTGCAGCGCGACGGCCATGCCGTCACCTTCGTCGATCCGCTGGAGGCGGGCGACGCCTGCTCGTTCGGCAATGCTGGCTCGCTGTCGCCCAGCGCCTGCCTGCCGGTCGGCATGCCGGGCATGTGGAAGAAGGTTCCGCGCTGGCTGCTCGACCCCTTGGGGCCCCTGACCGTGCGCTGGACCTATGCGCCGGTCGTGCTGCCATGGCTCTTGCGCATGCTCGGTCATTCCTCGCGCGAGGAGGTGACGCGCATCGCCACAGCGCTTCGGACACTGCTCTCACCCATCTTCGACTGTTACGATCCGCTGGTCGCCCATGCCGATGCGCGGGATCTGGTCCGGCGCAGCGGCTGCCTCTACGTGTTCTCCTCGCGCGAGACGGCGGCGCAATGGGCCTGGGGCATGAACCTGCGGCGTTCGCTCGGCGTCAAGATGCAGGACGTCGAGCAGGATGAGCTCGAAACGCTCGAGCCTGATCTGAAGGGGCGTTTCCGGTTCGGCATTCTGGCGCCGGAGAACGGATCGACCTCCAACCCGTCGGCCCTCGTCAAGGCGATCTATAATCGCTGCATCGCCGACGGCGCGCGCCACGTCCGCGATCGCGTCCGCGGCTTCGAACGTCAGGGACGCCGCGTCACGGCGGTGCGCCTGGAGCGCGGCGAGACGCTGGCGGCGGATGGCGTGGTGGTGGCGGCCGGCGCCTGGTCGGGGCCGCTGGCGGCACAGCTCGGCAGCCGCGTGATGCTGGAGACCCAGCGCGGCTACCATGTCACCGTGAAGAGCTCGAACCTCGCGCTCCGCCACACCGTGATGGCGGTGGAGCACAATCTCATGGTCAATCCGATGGCCATGGGCCTGCGGCTGGCCGGCACGGTGGAGTTCGCGGGCCTGAAGGCGCCGCCCAACATGGCGCGCGCCGACGCCCTGCTGCGCCAGGGCCAGCAGCTGTTTCCCCATCTCGACACCTCGTCCGTCTCGCGCTGGATGGGCCATCGTCCCTGCCTGCCGGACAGTCTGCCTGTGGTCGGTCCGGCCGATGCGGCCGAGAACGCCTGGCTCGCCTTCGGTCACGGCCATATGGGCATGTGCATGGGCGCTGCGACCGGCCGCGAGATCGCGCATCTGGTCGCCGGCCGCCCGACGCAGGTGGACCTGACGCCGTTTTCGCCGGGACGCTTCCGGTGACCGCGCGCTGGTCGCTTGCCGTGGACATGGGTGGCACCTTTGTCGACGCGGTGGCCTTGCGCGACGACGGCCAAATCGCGGCACTGAAATGTCCGCGCGCCGGCCGCGGGCTGGCCGAGCCGGTCGTGGAGGCGGTCGATCGGCTGTGCGCGCAGGCCGGCATCGGGTCCGGCGACGTCGACCGCGTGGTGCACGGCTCCACGATCGTCACCAATCTGCTGCTCGAACTGGACGAGCCGCCGGTCGCGCTCGTGCTGACGCGCGGTCTGCGCGACGTACCGGTGCTGGCGCGGCAGGACCGCAAGGAATTGTACAAGCCGGTGATCGCGCCGGCCGTGCCCGAAGCGAGGCTTTTTCCGGACGCGCTGCGCTTCGAGATCGGCGGCCGCATCGATGCGGACGGCCGTGAAGTGGAGCCGCTCGATCTGGCGGCCGTGGACGCCATCGCCGAGGCCGTCAGCGCCGCCGGCGTGCGCGCGCTGGCGATCGGCCTGTTGTTCGCGCACCGCAATCCCGCCCATGAGCGCGCGTTGCAGGCCGCGCTGACGGCGCGCCTTCCGGGCCTGTACATCTCCCTCTCCAGCGAGGTCGATCCGCAGAAGCGGGAGTTCGAGCGCTGGCTGACCACCGCGCTGGACGCCTATGCCAAGCCGCTGACCGCGGATTATCTGCGCAGGCTCGCGGACGCGTTGACCGAACGCGGCCTGCCGCCGCTGCGCATGATGCGATCGGCGGGCGGCACCACGCCCTGGCAGGAGATGGCGGCGCAGCCGATCGGCCTCGCGATGTCCGGGCCCTGCGCGGCGCTGCAGGGCGTGGCCGCGTGCCTCGGAGCAGGAGGCGAGCCTGCGATCAGTCTGGATGTCGGCGGCACCAGTGCCGACATCAGCATCCTCCTCGATCGCCAGCCGACATTCACCGAAGAGCTGGAATGCGGCGGCCTGCCCGTCCGCCAGCGCTGCGCGGACATCACCTCCATCGCGATCGGCGGTGGCAGCGTGATCGCGGTGTTGCCGGGCGGAGCGCTGCGCCTCGGCCCGCGCTCGCAAGGCGCTTCGCCGGGCCCTGCCGCCTTCGGCCTCGGCGGCGATCTGCCGACGCTGGGCGATGCGCTCTGCGTGCTGGATCGTCTGCCGCCCCGGCTGGCCGGCGGCATGGCGCTGGATCGCAACGCCGCGCAGGCCGCGCTCGGCGATGTCGCCGGCGCGCTCGGCCTCTCGGTGCCGCGCACCGCCGAAGCCGTGGTGCGCGCGGCCGCCGCCGGAATGGCCGAGGCGCTCAAGACCCATGCCTTCCAGCGCAGGCTGGATCCTGCGGATGCGGTGCTGGTCGCCATCGGCGGCGGCGGCGCGCAGCACGCGGCCGAAGTCGCCGAACTCGCCGGAATGCGCCGCGTGCTGGTGTTGCCGCACGCCGGCGTGATGGCGGCGCTGGGCATGCTCTGCGGTCCCGACGACGGCGAGGTTCGCAGGACGGCCGGCGAAGGCCCATGGGGTTCGTTGCCGCCACAAGGCGAGGGGCCGCGATCCCTGTTCGCGCCGATGACCACCGTCTGGGTGCCGGCCGGCTGGTCGTGGCGGCTGCTGCCGGATCAGACGCTCGTGCTGGAGGCCCGATGATGCGCGCCGGCGACCTCGCGCCCGACGAAGCCATCGCGCTGCGCATGGAGCCGCTGCGTCTGGCGCTGCAGGGCACGGCCGATCGCATGCAGGCCGGCATGATGCGCGCCGCGGTGTCGTCCATCGCCCGCGAGAGCGGCGATTGTGCCGCGGCGCTGTTCCTGCCCGACGGACGGTTGCTGGCCCAGGCGCGGTCGCTGCCGTTGCTGCTGGGGTCGCTGATCCCGGCCGTATCAGGCGTGCTCGCGCGCTTTCCGCTGTCGGCGATGTCGGAGGGCGACGCCTATCTGCTGAACGATCCCTGGTCCGGCGGCACGCATCTGCCGGACCTCGCTCTGGTCCATCCGATCTTCCTCGATGGCGAGGTGATCGCGTTCGCCGCCGCCAATCTGCATCACCAGGATGTCGGCGGCATGGCCGCCGGCTCGCTCCCGCCCGACGCCACCGAGATTCATCAGGAGGGACTGCGCCTGCCGCCGGTGCGCTGGCGCAGCGCCGCGGGCGTCTTGCCCGACATCGATGCCATCCTGGCCGCCAATTCGCGCACGCCGGACAATCTGCGCGGCGATCTCGAGGCGCAGTGGGTCGCGCTGACCCAGGGCGCGCGTGAGCTGACGCAGATAGCGCGTCACACCGGACCGCGTTTCCCCGAGGTTTGCGAGGCGCTGATTGCGCAGACCGAGCGCATGACCCGCGCTGCATTGCTGGCCGCGCCCGACGGCGAATGGAGCTGGCGCGATCAACTCGACGGCGACGGCGTCGACGACGCGCCGGTGTCGATCATGGTGACCTTGCGGAAAAAGGCTGATGCGCTCGTGGTCGACTTCGATGGGACGGCGCCGCAGGTGCGTGGACCCCTCAACGCCTCGCCGGCGGCGATGCTGTCGGCCGCCCTGTTCTTCATGCGCACGCTGGCACCGGAAGCCCCCAACAATGCTGGCTGCCTTGCGCCGCTGACGCTGAAGCTGCCGCCGGGCAGTCTGGTCAATCCGACGCTGCCGGCGGCGGTCAACGCGCGCACGGCCACCGTGAAGCTCGCCTGCAATGCCATCCTCGGCGCCTGGTCGCAGGCCGCAAGCGGAGCGGGCGTGGCGCCGCATGCCGGCGTCGCCACCGTGCTCGTGCTCAGCGGCGCGCGCACGGACGGGCGGCGCTGGATGTTCACCGAGATCATCGCCAGCGGCGCCGGCGCCAGCAGCGATGCGCCGGGCCGTGCCGGCGTCTCCACCGATGTCGGCAATGCGCGCAACACGCCGCTGGAAGTGATCGAGGCCGAAGCGCCGCTGCGTGTCGAATGCTACGAGATCCGCCGCGGCAGCGGCGGCTCAGGCCGGCAACGCGGCGGCGATGGCGTGCGCCGCGTTTATCGCCTGCTCGAAGGTCAGGGCTTTGTCGCCTATCGCGGCGAGCGCCATGTCGGTCGCGCGCGGGGGGCGCGCGGCGGCGAGCCCGGTGCCAATTCCGTGGCCCGCATCTTGCGTGTGGACGGAGCGGTCGAGCTCTTGCCCGCGCGTGCCCGCATCGCCTGGTCTGCCGGCGACCGGCTCATCATCGAAACCGCCGGCGGTGGCGGCTGGGGGCCTGCCCCAGCTGCTGCCACGAAACCAAACCTGGGAACTTGCTCATGATCGATCTGCTTGTCTCGCGCCGCGCAGCGCTCCTCCTCGCCGGCCTCGCGATGCTGATGCCCGCGTCGGGTCACGCGCAGGCAACCTACCCGAACAAGGCGATCCATATCGTCGTGCCGTTCGCGCCCGGCGGCAGCACCGACGTGCTCGCGCGGCGTATCGGCGACAAGCTCTCCACGGGCTGGGGCCAGCCCGTGGTGGTCGAAAATCGTCCCGGCGCGGGCGGCGCGCTCGGCGCCGACTTCGTCGCCAAATCCGCACCCGACGGCTACACCCTGCTCGCGGGCGTCACCGGCAGCAACGCCATCGCGCAGGCGCTGTACCCGAAACTGCCCTACAACGTGATCAAGGACTTCGCGCCGGTGTCGATCATGGTAACGGCCCCGCTGGTGCTGGCCGTCAATCCCGACGTGAAGGCGAACACAGCGGCCGAGTTTCTCGCATTGGTGAAGTCGAAACCGGGCGCGCTGAGCTTCGGTTCGGCCGGCAACGGCACGTCGATGCATCTCACCGGCGAGATGTACAAGCAGGCCGCCGACGTCTCGATGGTGCACGTTCCCTATCGCGGCAGCGCCGCGATGCTCACCGACCTCATGAGCGGCCAGATCCAGGTCACGTTCGGCGACGTCCTGGTGCTGATGCCGCAGATCCAGGCCGGCAAGGTTCGCCCGCTCGCCGTCACCTCGAAGACGCGGCACCCGCTGCTGCCGGACGTGCCGACGCTGGATGAATCGGGCGTGAAGGGTTTCGAGGCGCTGTCATGGCAGGGCCTGTTCGCGCCGGCCGGCACGCCGCCGGAAGTGGTGCAGAAGCTGAGCGCCGAGGTGCAGAAGATCATGCAGTCCCCCGACATCAGGGATTACTTCGCGGCGCAGGGCTTCTCGGTCGAGGGCTCGACGCCCGAGGCCTTCAAGGCCTTCGTCGCGAAGGAAGTCGACAAGTGGACGCCGATCGTGAAGAACGCGGGCGTCGAGGCGAATTGAGGCGGCGCGGCTCCCAGCCGCGCCAGCTCCCCGAACGCGCCTGTGCTCCGTTCGCCAATCAAGTGCTCCGAACGCGCTGTGCTGTGAACCCGAGTTCCTTGAGGCGGTGGTCGATCAGGCCGAGGAATTTGCTCGCGATCACTGAGGGCGTTCGTTCGGCGGAATGGAAGACGCAGATCTCGTATTGAATGGACGGCGCGAACGTTCGCACCACGACGCCTGGGCCGAAGGATTCGGCGGTCCAGGGGTCCACGACGGACACTGCGCCTCCGGCCGCAACGACGCCACAGATTGCGGCGAAGAGTTCGGCTTCGCCGATCAGGTTGAGTTCGGCACCGGCGTCCGAGAAGGCGCGCGCAATGGCGTGGTGGGTAGGTCTTTCCCGGCTGACCGCCATGAACGGAAGGCCTGACAGCAGGTTCGGTGTGATGACTTCGTGGGCCGCGAGTGCGTGTCCCCTAGGCAGCACGACCACACAGGGCGCGCGATACTTGACGGTTTTGAGGCCCTGATAGTCGATCGGAAGCTCCGCAAGACCGATGTCATAGAGCTGCGACGGGAACAGGCTTCGTACAATATCAGAATTTCTGGTTATGAGCTTGACCGAGACGTTTGCGTGCTCCTTCACGAAGCGCGCGACGAGCGGCGGCAGCAGTGAAATGCCGGCGCTTGGGTGGGATGCGATGGAGAGCCGGCCCAGGCTGCCTTTGCGAATGTTTTCAGCCGCTTGCCCCAGGTGCTCGAAGTTGCTCAGGGCCTTGGCGACGTCCGCATAGAAGGACAGTCCCTCATTTGTCGGCTTCAGCCGGCCGCCGGAGCGGTCGAAGAGCCGGAATCCGATGGCCTCCTCGAGGCGCCCCAGTTGAGCGCTGACCGCCGGCTGCGTGACGCCGAGCATGGCTGCGGCCTGCGTGACCGATCGGGTGTCGACCACCACCTTGAACGTCTCCAGAAGCTTAATGTCCATTTGCATAAATTTTGGTTATTGCCATTTTCGCGCTTTCCCACGATCATTTGTGGCATGAGGTCGACGCCATGGTGCCATCGTTACAAAGCCATAGCGAACGCTTTTTGCTCGACCGGGAGAGCTGCTGTGGTCGCATTGATGGAAGCCAGGGATCTGAGGAAGCGGTTTGGCCCGGCCGAGGTCTTGAGCGGCATCAGCCTGTCGCTGGCTCCGAAGGAGGTAGTCTCGGTGATCGGCCCCAGCGGCTCGGGCAAGACCACACTGCTGCGCTGTCTTGCCATGCTGGATGCGCCGTCGGACGGCGAGATTCGCTTCCATGGTCGTACGGTGTCCTGCGCCGCGATGACCGCGGAGACCCGCCGCAACGCGCGCAGCGCCCGTGCCGACATCGGCATGGTATTCCAGCATTTCAATCTATGGCCGCACAAGACCGTGCTCGGCAACATCGTCGAGGCGCCGATGCTGGTCAAAGGTATCACGCGCGGCGAAGCGGTGGCGCTGGCCGAGACCCTGCTGGACAAGGTCGGGCTGCTCGACAAGCGTGATGCCTATCCGGCGCGGCTGTCCGGCGGACAGCAGCAGCGCGTGGCCATCGCCCGTGCCCTGGCGATGAATCCCGAAGTCCTGCTGTTCGACGAGCCCACATCGGCGCTCGATCCCGAGCTGCGGGGCGAGGTGCTCGAGGTGATGCGATCGCTCGCCCAGGACGGCATGACGATGCTGGTGGTCACCCACGAAATGGGCTTCGCGCGCGAGGTCGGTACGCGTCTGATCTTCATGGATCGCGGCGTCATCGTCGAGGATCGTGCGCCCAAGGAATTTTTTGCTGCGCCTTCGACCGATCGCGCTCGCAGGTTTCTCGACCTCATCGACATGTAACAGGGACATAGCCATGCTCAAGACCAGCCTGAACAAAGCTGTCGTGACCGCGCTTCTGGCGCTCGTGATGGGGGGTGTCACCCTTCCAGCGAACGCGCAGCAGACCCAGTCGCGTCTGTTCGAGATAACCAAGAGCAAGAAACTGCGCGTGTGCATGTATCCGCTCTACTACGCGATCTCGTTTCGCAATCCGAAGACGAACGAACTGAACGGGCTGGATATCGATCTCGCCAGGGAACTCTCGAACGACCTCGGCGTGGAGCTGCAGTTCGTGGAGTCGAGCTTCGGGACCTTCATTGCCGATCTCCAGGCGTCGAAATGCGAGATCGGCATGTTTGCGCTTGGTGCGACCATGAAGCGGGCCCAGGCGGTCGAATTCTCGAAGCCGTACATGCTCGCGAGTGTCTACGCGGTGACCAGGAGCGGCGGCAAGGTGAAGGCTTGGGCCGACCTCGATCAGCCGGGCGTCAAGATCGCGACGCTGCTCGGCAGCTACATCGAGACGGTGGCCAAGGGCTATTTCAAGAATGCGACGATCGTCTCGGTGCAGCCGCCGACGACGCGCGAGGCCGAACTTGCCGCCGGGCGAGTGGATGCGATCCTGGTCGATTATCCGACGGTGCTCCGCGCCAAGGAGGAGTTCGACTGGGCCGCGAGCATTTCGCCGCCGGAGAAGCTGGCGCCGACGCTGGTCGCCTATGCGGTCTCTCCCGGCGATCAGATCTGGCTGAATTACGTCAACCTCTTCATCGACACCATCAAGCTTGACGGCCGTCTCGCGACCATCGCGAAGAAGTACAAGCTCGACGGCAGCGTCGCCCCCTGACGTCAGGTCGCAGACATGGTCTACCAATTTCGCTGGGATGTCATTCCGGCAAACGTCGGCTTCCTGATGTCCGGCATGGAGCTCACGCTCCTGATCTCGGCCGTCACGCTGGTGCTGTCCATGATCGGCGGCCTGTTGATCGCCGGCCTGGACCTGTCCCGAAACCGCGTTTTGCGTTTCCTCGGTCTCGGCTTTGGCGAGATCATCCGCAACACGCCGATCCTGGTGCAACTGCTCTGGGTCTATTACGTCCTGCCGATCGTCTTCAACTTCCAGATCGAGGCGCTGACGGCGGCGATCATCGGCCTCGCGGTCTATTCGTCGGCCTTCATTTCGGAGGCCTATCGTGCCGGCATCCAGTCCGTCCCCGCGGGGCATCGCGAGGCGGCTCAGGTGCTCGGGCTGTCGCCGGTGCAGACGTTCCTTCGCATCGTCCTGCCACAGGCCGTCCGCATGACGTTGCCGTCGCTGGCGGCAAATTTCGTTCAGTTGATCAAGTACTCCTCGCTGGCCTCGGTCATCTCGGTGAGCGAGATCACGCGCCGCGGAATGGAATTGTCGGCCACGGCATTCCGGCCGCTCGAAATATTCACCTTCGTCGCCATCGTCTATTTCTTCATTTGCTGGCCGCTGGCGATGGCCATCCGCCTCTGGGAGCGCCGCCTTGCCAATCGCTGACGAAAGCAAAGCCGGGATCGAGTCTCGCATCATCGGTGCTGTTGCATCGGAGCGCGCGCAACTCGTCGACATGGCGCGCAGCCTCATCCGGGCGGCGTCCCCCAATCCGCCTGGCGAAGTCACTGCGGCGGCCTCAGCCGCGCAAGCGCTGTTGAGCGCGATTCCCGGCATGAGCGTTCAACGGATCGAAACGGAGCCCGGGATCGTCAACCTGATCGGTCGCCTCGACTCGGGCAGGCCTGGCCGGCGGCTGGTTTTCAATGGTCATCTCGACACCTTTCCGGTCGGAGAGGATCTCGGCTGGACGGTGGCGCCACTCGAGGGCGTCGAGAAGCATGGAAAGCTTTTTGGTCGCGGCGTGTCGGACATGAAAGGCGGCATCGCGGCATCCATGTTGGCGGCGCGGACGCTCGCGGCTTTCTCGGACGCATGGCGAGGCGAGATCGTCGTCACGCTCGCGGGCGACGAGGAGACGATGGGCAAGCGCGGGTCGCACTACCTGCTGGAGCATTTTCCGGAAGCCGCTGGCGATGCGATGATCTCCGGCGACGTCGGTTCGCCCATGGTGGTCCGCTTCGGCGAGAAGGGGCTGCTTTGGGTCGAGATCGAAGCCGTCGGGGCCCCCGCTCACGGGGCGCATGTGCACAAGGGCGTCAACGCCATCGATCGCCTGCGTCATGCCCTCGATTTGCTCAAGCAGCTTGAGAACTGGAAGCCGGACGAGCCGCCTTCGGTGGCCGCGGCTATCGAGGCCGCGAAGGCGGTCTCGGAGCCGTTGTCCGGCCTGGGAGAGGCCGAGACGCTGCGACGATTGACGGTCAATATCGGTGTCATCGAGGGCGGTGTTTCGCCGAACCTCGTGCCGACGCGCGCGGTGGCGAAGGCGGATATACGCCTGCCCGTTGGGTTGTCGGTTGCCGACGTGGAAGGCCATCTCGCGGCCGCGATCTCGGAACTCGAGGGCGTTTCCTTGAGGGTCCTGCAACGCTACGAGCCGAACTTCACGCCGCCATCGCACGAGATCGTTCGCGCCGTGGTCGGCGCCGCAAAGCAGGTCCTAGCCCGCGAGCCCGTCCTCAACATGCGCGTGGGCGCGTCCGATGCGCGTCTCTATCGTGCGTTCGGCGTGCCCTCGGTGGTGTTTGGACCGACGCCGCACAACATGGGCGGGCCGGACGAGCACGTCGTGATCGATGAATTGCTCGACGTCGCCAAGGTGCACGCGCTGGCGGCCTTCCGTTTCCTGTCGACGTGACTTGCGTGGAAGCAGACAGGCAAGCGTTGCACGATCAAGCAACGGGATGCTGTGCGGCCGTCGCGGCGATTTGAGGCGGGCGAGACGTGCGACCAGGACCGTCGCCATGATCGTGCGGGGCCCCAATAAATCTAGGTTCTCGGCCTTCCACGTCTGTTGCGAAGGCCATAAAAAGGGAGCGGATATGGGGCAACGAGTCTTATTCGAATTGGATATAGACCGGCTTCCCGCAGTCGCTCCAAAATTGCGAGATCATGCAGTCCCCCGACATCAGGGATTACTTCGCGGCGCAGGGTTTTTCGGTCGAGGGCTCGACGCCCGAGGCCTTCAAGGCCTTAGTCGCCAGGGAAGTCGACAAGTGGACGCCGATCGTGAAGAACGCGGGCGTCGAGGCGAATTGAGGAGGCTCGGGCCCACTTGCCATGCTGGGCGATGGGTCCGTTGCGGACCTCCGGCTGAACAGGGCCGCCTCGACTCGCTCGGCTTGGTCCCGGTCTATCTGGACGCCCCGCGTGCCCGCCGCTTTCGATCCCAGATCAGCACCCCCGTCACCGTCAGCACGGTGATCAGCAATCCGAGCAGGCATACGAGCCATTGAAAGGCCGTGCCAAACACGCGCGCCATGTGTAATGCATAGAGCCAGCTCTCGACCGTGTTGCCGACGTGCTCGCCCGTCGGGCGGAACAATCTGATTTCCTCGCCGGTGTCTCCGTCAAACAGGACGGACGTGCTTCCTCCTTTGGGGGCACGCTCGAAGATGTCGACGCTGCTCCGCGCTTCGTAGTGGTAGGCTCCGAAGCGCGGACTGTATGCGAGGCCGAGCGGTTCGTGGACCACAAACAGACCACGCGCGGCCTTCTCGGCGAGGATGCGAGCACCGACCTCCTGCGCGGCCTGCCAATCGAGACGCGGCGTTGCGCGGTCCTGCCGTGGCAGCGACCTGAAGACCGCGCGCGGCGACTCGTAGTCGAGCAACGTTCCGGTGGTGGCTTCATAGACCGAGCGAAGATTGAACATGACGCTCGACCAGGCGAAGATGAACAGGAGCGGCCACAGCCAAAGCCCGATCACCCGATGGAGATCGACCGTCAGCCGGTAGGGGCTGGCACCGCTCTTGATGACCCACGACGGTTTCCAGTGCCGCCAAAACCTCCTGCGCGAGCGCGGCAGCGTGAGATAAAATCCGACGAAGCAGTCCACGGTCCAGATGAGCGCGACCACGCCCAGGATCCATTCGCCCGTCTGGCCGAGCGCCAGCGAGAAGTGCAGGAGGTAGACGAACGGCATGACGTTGACGGCGCCTTGAGTCAGGTCCCCTCGTCTGCGGCGGCCCAGTTCCTGACCGGTCCAGGGATCGACGTAGAACTGCGTGAAGCCGAGATTGTAAGGCCGGCCCGTGGTGGCATCGGTGCGCGCGATGAATGATACGCTGACTTGATCGGGTTCAGTGCGCAGAACGCCGGCGACCTGTCCTTGCGGAACCAGCTTCTCGGCTCGCATGGCGAGTGTCGCGAGATCAAGCTGCTGCACGCCCGCTCGGGGCGACGCGAAAAGTTGCGGCGCGAAGAAGCGCTCCAGTTCGCTGTTGAAAGCGAGCAGAGATCCGGTCAACGCCGTCAGGATGAGGAACGCGGCAATTCCGAGATTTGCATAGCGATGAAAGAGCACGAACGCGTGGCGGATCATGATCGACATCCGGATGGCATCATTCGGCGGGGTGGCGCGCGAGGCGATGAGCGCCTCGCGCGCCTGCGCTCAGAATTGCGCCTTCAGCGAGCCGAGGATCGTGCGCGGCGCGCCGTAGGCGGAATAGGTGCCATTCGACGTCTCGAAATAGACCGCGTCGAACAGGTTCTGGACGTTGACCTGTGCGGTCCACCGAACGCCGTTCAGCGCGGTGCGATATCCGACCATGGCGTCGATACGGCCATAACCGGGCAATTGCATCGTGTTGGTCGCGTTGCCCTGCCTGTCTCCAACCAGATAGAAGCCTGCGCCGCAGAACCAGCCGGTGAGTTCTCCCGGAGCGTTCTCGTATTTGGCCCAGAGGCTCGACGAACTGAGTGGCACGCCCGGCCATCTCTTGCCGAGATTCGACGCCACGCTGTCCGCGGTGATTTTGGCGTCGTCATAGGTGTAGCTGCCGATCAGGCTGATGTTGCTCGTGACCTGTCCTGCAATGTCGAACTCGACACCGGAGCTTCTCACTTCGCCGACAGCGATCGAAAATCCCGGATGGGCGGGATCGGAGGTCAGACGATTGCGCAGATAGAGATCGAACAGC
This sequence comes from uncultured Bradyrhizobium sp., assembly GCA_964423245.1. Classification (GTDB taxonomy): domain Bacteria; phylum Pseudomonadota; class Alphaproteobacteria; order Rhizobiales; family Xanthobacteraceae; genus Bradyrhizobium. The sequence goes on from CAYREH010000009.1 coordinate 153,892, forward strand.
GTCAGCGATGCGGTCAGCTTGCCGTCGAGCATCGACGCTTTCACGCCGGTCTCATACTGCTCGCCAGTCTGCGGCGGGAACGGCGTGTTGTTGAACGAAACGGCCGATGTCGATGATCCCAGCGACTGTGAATAGCTCGCATAGGCAGAGAGTTCGTTCGTCAGCTTGTAGAGGACCCCGAGGCGAGGCGAAAACTTCTCGGCCGTCGGCTGGTCGACGAGGTGTCCGTCGCAGGTCGGGAAGCATGCCGAACTGACGGCGCCGTAGACCTGCGAGGCCGAGTCCCTGGCGATGTCGTATCGTCCGCCCATGAGCACGAACAGCCGCTCGTTGAAGCTGATCTCGTCCTGGACATAGACGCCGGTATCCCTGAAGTGCTGCCGATACAGGACGTTGTTCGATGCGGCATTGATGTAGCCCTGCATCGCTGCCACGTCGATGTTGCCGTAGACGGGATTGAAGACGTTCAGGATCGGCACGCGATTGAGCGTCGAGCCTGATTCGTTGTAGCCGAAAGTGTCTTCCGTGTGGTCGAACCAGTCGACGCCGAGCAGCACCTTGTGTTTCAGCGGGCCGGTATAGAACTCTCCGGACAGGTCGACATTGGTGGCGAAGTCCTCTCGCGAGAACGGGTTGTAGCTGATGCGGCGGTTCATCAGGCCGGTGGCGGCGCTGAAGCCTTGATACAGCAGGTAGGATTGAATTTCGTCGGCGGTGTTGTAGTGAAACTTCTGTGAGATCTTCCAGTTGTCGCCGAGCTTGTAAGTCCAGTCGAAATAGACGAGCGATCGGTTCACGAAGCCCGGAAAGTTGGCCCACATCGCCGGATCGTTCTGGGTCCAGTTGCGCGGCAGGTTCGCCGGACGATTGCCGATGGTCGGGATCTGCTGGGCAGTGTAACCGGGGTTGGTGTTCTTCTGGTCGTAGTGCTCGAACTGGAGATTCGCCTCGAACTCCGCGTTCGGCCGCCACGTCAAGGCGCCATAGCCTGCCCAATTCTGATGGTGCTGATAGTCGATGAAGCTGTCGCCCTTGTCGAAGGTTCCGATGGCCCGATAGAGCACGGTCTTCTCCTTGTCGAGCGCGCCCGTGGCATCGACGGTCGTCCGCATCTGCCCCCAGCTGCCGAATTGCTGCTGGACGCTGTAGGCGGCCACGTCTTCTGGCTTCTTGGTGACGTAGTTGACTAGCCCGCCCGGCTGCACCCGGCCGTACAGCATGGAGGTCGGGCCTTTTGCGATCTCGATGTGGTCGACGAAAGCGAGGTCCTCGAAGCCCACGATGCCGTAGAGATGCAGGCCGTTGCGATAGGTGTTGCCGCCGTTGTCGAAGCCGCGGATCAGAAAATTGTCGTAGTAGGGCGTGGTGGGCATCTGGACGCCGCTGACGAACTTGACCGCCTCCTGCGCACTGATGACCTGCTTGTCGTCGAGCGCCGCACGCGGGACGATTTGAACCGCCATCGGCGTGTTCAGGATCGGTGTGTTGGACTTGGTCGCCGTCGTTGCATTGTCGAGCTTGTAGTCGGTTGGCGACGAATTGCTCAGGCCACTGGCGCCGACCGCAGGTTTGGACGCAGGGGCACTCGCAACGGCGGCTTGGCGGCCGGCGCGCTGCGCCCGCTTGGCGCGTGTGCCTTCGCCTGTCGGCTTGGCTGTGGCTTGCCGGCTCGGCGCGGGCGCCTCGGCCTGCACGGGAGGCAGCGAGTTGTCCGACTTTTGGGCGAGGGCGAAGTCTGGTGCGACGAGAAACGCGAACTGGAGCGCGAGAGCACTTGTGCCGCTAAGGGCGGAGATACGAGACATGACAAAGAATCCTGACGCTGGCACGCAAGGCCAGTCTGGCAAATCGGTTCATCGGCGCAGCAGCTAGGCTGCGCCGATCGCGAAGACATGCTGGAATCAGGAGTAGGAGGGCGGCGCGCGGGCCTGGGCGTTGGAGCCGGTGTGGAGCGCGAGTGGCGGGGCTGACGGCTGCAGCCAGGATACGCGCTCGAATTGTCGCTGCAGAGCTACAAAGATCGGAGCAGGGGCCGGTACCGCCGGCGCAGCCGCGTGGTTGACCGAGCAAAAGCCGCTACACTTGCCGCGCGAATGGGGGGCGTTCGATGGAAGCGCTTGAGCGTCCGAAGACGGATCGGCCGCGCAGATCTCTTCGAGATAAAGCGGATCACTGATCGCGTAGGCGACCATGCGGAAGGCGGCGACCGGCGCGAACGCCTGCACGAATGTCGCCAATACGATGATTGGCAGGACGAATGGAATGAGCTTTTCCAGCCGTCGACGCATCGTGCCCCCGAATTCCCGGCGGTCTCGTAGCAGCTGATGCAATGCCTGTCCACAAATGGTGCCTTCACGACACGCCATGGCAGACCTGCTCTGATGATCACGGAAGGCCCGAGTTCGGCCCACACCGATGTTCGCTCATGCGCTGTTGTTGGCTGATGCGGCGATCGGGAGCGCGAGACTCACATCCAGTCGTCCAACGGGGCGCGGATTTACGTCGCCTCGTCCTCGGTGTCGAGACGAGCACGTCGTGATCGATGAATTGCTTGACGTCGCCAAGGTGCACGCGCTGGCGGCCTTCCGTTTCCTGTCGACGTGACTGGCGGGGAGGCAGACCGGCAAGCGTTGCACGATCAAGCAACGGGATGCTGTGCGGCCGGAGTGCGGCCGTCGCGGTGATTTGAGGCGCGGGCCGAGCCTCGCGCCCACCCGATGCCGTGCCGATCAACCATGGGCGGCGGGGACGGTCCCGCCGCAAGGCAGCTGATCGCGCGGACGACCGGGCTCAGCGCACGGTGGCATCGGGCGCCGTGTTCAACGGCGCGCCTCCGACCGAGATCGGACCCGTCGGGGGCGTGACGGGGGGCGGCTTCTTGGGCCTCGGGGCGACGCGCGCGGCCGGGACGGGCGCGACGGACGGCGCGGGAGCCGATGGCATTGCAACGGCGGGGCCCGGCGGAGGCGATGGCATAACCGATGCCCGCGGCGGCGCGCTCTTCAGCGCGTCGATCTTGGAATTGAGGTCCGCCAGTTGGCTCACGATGGCCTTGAGCTGCTCCTGCTGATCGGCGATCGCCTTGTCGATTGTCGCGAGGTCGTCGGCCGTCTTCTGCTGCGCGGCGAGCAGGTCGGTCATGATCGCTTTGTCATTGCCGCCGGTATCGGCATCCGCCGCCTCTCGCCCCGCGGAATGCATGAGAACACCCGGGTTCAGCCAGGCGTAAGCCCCCGCTGCGCCGGCGAGAGCAAGGACAAGGACGACGAACAGCACGCCCGGCCATCGTCGGCGCGGTGCGGGGAGGAAAGGCGGTGGATCCACCACCGGCCAGCTTTGAGGCGATTCGGTACTCATCCGAACGTCCTAGAGCATTTTCGGTTCTGATTGAATCAGAACCGAAGCTCAAGGTTGATAAGATCGAGGTGACTATTCCTCGTCTTCGTCGTCCTCTTCGTCCTCGTCGACCTCTTCCAGCCGCTCGAGCACCGCGAGCGGGAGCGTCTCGCGGAACAGGTCGCCTTCGACGCCCATCCAGACGCAGGTGACCTCGTCGCCCTTGACGGAGGCGACGGTGAGCGGCTGGCCGCCGGATTTCAACATGACGATATCGCCGGCTTGCAGTTCCATGGATGATCCTTTCGGGTTGGGTGGCGAGAACAGCTAGCAAGCCGTCATGACACGCCGATCACGGGATCGGTGCGCTTGCGACGGCAGCGCGCGTCTGGCGCCGGACTGCGATTGCAGATGACGGGTTGAAGCGGGAATGTCGCGTGACGAGAGGCGAGTTCGCCGGTTCGAAAGCTCGCGCAAGACGGTTCACGCCCTGCGCCGCGACGATGACACTATGCCCCTGTTTTGCCCGACGGGTCAAACACTTTCGTAAAATCCGCAAGTGCCGGCCTTGCGGCGGCCGGCTACTGTGCGTGGGGTTGTTTTCGCGCTTTGCGATCGCGGGGCCGGGGTCAGGCCTCCTCGGGCACCAGCTCGGTCAGCGAGCGGATGATGCGGTCGGGCCGGACCGGCGAGCCTTCGGGCAGGCCGTCGCCATGCACGTCGATCCAGATCGCATAGATGCCGAGCCGCTGCGGCGTCACGACCTCCCATTCGAGATTGTCGCCGATCATCCAGGTGTCCTTCGCGGTGACGCCGAGCGCGTCCATCGCGTGCCGATAGGCGCGCTCCTCCGGCTTGCCGAAGCCGTGCTCGCCCTCGATCTGGATGTGGTCGAAGCGGTGCGCGAGTTCGAAGCGCTCGACCTTGGCGCGCTGGGTGTCGGCGGCGCCGTTGGTCACCAGCGCGAGCTTGACGCCGTGGGCCTTGAAGCGGTCGATCGCCTCATGCGCGCCGGGGAACACGAACATCTCCTCCTCGCGAAAGGCCGTGAAGCGGTCGGCGAGGCGAATGGCGAGATCGTCGGACAGCGTGCGATGGCCGGCGGCGGCGAGCGCGGCGAACCCGCCCTTCACGGTCAGGTGCCGCGCCTCGGCGAGTCGCAGCCGCCACGAGGCGTCGGCCTGGGCCCAGAAGTTGCGCGCGAAGGCCAGCACGGCGGTCGCCACCTGCTGCGGCGGCAGCGGCGCGAACTCCGCTGCGAACTCGGCCGCGACCGTGTTCCATGCGATCTCCGGCCTTCCATAGGCCGACAGGATCGTGTCGTCCATGTCGATCAGCATTGCGCGCGGCAGTTCCCTCACGGCCATTTCACCTCCGGCGGCAGCGACGACAGGATCGACTCGACATTGCCGCCGGTCTTCAGTCCGAAGATGGTGCCGCGGTCGTAGAGCAGGTTGAATTCGACGTAGCGGCCGCGGCGGATCAGCTGCTCCTCGCGATCCGCTGCGGTCCAGGGCGTTGCGAAATTGCGCCGCACCAGTTCGGGATAGATCTTCAGGAACGCACGCCCGACGCCCTGCGTGAAGGCGAGGTCGGCATCCCAGTCGCCGGTGTCGCGCCAGTCGTAGAAGATGCCGCCGATGCCGCGCGGCTCCTTGCGGTGCGGCAGGTAGAAATAGTCGTCGCACCACTTCTTGTATTTCTCGTAATCCGCCGCGCCGTTCGGCCCGGTGCAGGCCGCCGCCATCGCCGCGTGGAAGGCGACCGTGTCGGCATCCTCCTGGGTGCGGCGACGGTCGAGCACCGGCGTCAGATCGGCGCCGCCCCCGAACCAGGCCTTGGTTGTGACGACGAAGCGCGTGTTCATGTGCACGGCGGGAATGTGCGGATTGTGCAGATGCGCGATCAGCGAGATGCCCGAGGCCCAGAACCTGGGATCATCCGCCGCGCCCGGAATCTGTGCCCGGAATTCCGGGGCGAACTCGCCATGCACGGTCGAGCAGTGCACGCCGACCTTCTCGAACAACCGGCCATGCATCATCGACATCACGCCGCCGCCGCCCTTCGCGCCGCTGTGGTCGGTGCGCTCCCAGGCCTTGCGGACGAAGCGGCCGGCGGCGCCGGGGTGGAGGGCAGGGGGCGCGTCGTCTTCCAGCTGTTCGAAGGCCGCGCAGATGTCGTCGCGCAAGGTCTCGAACCAGGCGCGGGCGCGGGCCTTGCGATCGTCGAGCGTGGAAGCGTCCATGGTCAATTCCCCCGGCGTTGCGGCTGTTATCCTTTCGGACCGTAATAGGTGCAGCTCTCGTTGCAACTGTCACGATGGATGCTGACCCGGGTCAGCGTACCGAGATGGGCCAGCCGCTCCCAGACGAAGCGCGACAGGTTCTCAAGGGTCGGCTTGCCCAGCGCCTCGATCCTGTTCAGGAACTTGTGGTCCAGGGTCAGACGCACCTCCTCGATGGCGCGCTGCACGAGGCCGAGATCGACCACCATCCCCGTGTCCGGATCGGGCGTGCCGCGCAGCGTCACCTCGGCGCGGAAGGAGTGGCCGTGGATCTCCTCGCTCGCGGCTCCATAGGTCGTCCCCGACAATGAATGCGCCGCCTCGAAGCGAAACGATTTCGTCAATTCCCACATCTGTTCGAAAACCAATCCTATCTGATGCCGAGCGATTTGTGCGTCTGCACGCTGAGCCGCCATTGCGGATGGCTGAGGCAGTAGTCGATCGCCCGCGCGGTGTTGGCGGCGACGTCGGGTCCGTCCATCGGCTGCAGCGAGAAGCGCTCGAAGGCGAGGCCCTCGAACGCCTCCGGCGCCGCGAGTGCTTGCGGATAGACCAGCTTCAGCTCGTGGCCGCGCCGAAGCACCAGCTCGCTGCCGCCCTTGGGGCTGACGCAGATCCAGTCGAGGCCATCAGGCGCGGCAACGGTGCCGTTGGTTTCGACGCCGATCTCGAAGCCGCGCGCATGCAGCGCCGCGATCAGGGCGTCGTCGACCTGCAGCAGCGGCTCGCCGCCGGTCAGCACCACGTAGCGCGGGCCGGCGCCTGCGGTCCATTGGCCGGCGATGGTGTCGGCAAGGTCCGCCGCCGACGCGTAGCGGCCGCCCAGCGTGCCGTCGGTGCCGACGAAGTCGGTGTCGCAGAACTTGCAGATGGCATCCGCACGGTCCGCCTCGCGGCCGCTCCAGAGGTTGCAGCCGGCAAAGCGGCAGAACACGGAGGCGCGGCCCGCCTGGGCGCCTTCGCCCTGCAGGGTCAGGAAGATTTCCTTGACCGCGTAACTCAATTCTCTCTCCTCAACGTCGCCTGGCGTCTTTTGCCTCAGGGGGTCCGGAACTGCCGCAGCGCCTCGCCGGCGGCCATCGCCGCGCTCATCGCCACATTGAGCGACCGCAGCCCCGGCCTGATCGGGATCACGAGCCGCGCATCGGCGGCCGCGACGACCGCCTCGGTGACACCGGCGCTCTCGCGCCCGAATAGCAGGATGTCCGAACTCTGGTAATGGAAATCGCGGTAGTCGGTGGCGCCCTGGGTCGTGAACAGCAGCAGGCGGAAGCCATGCTCCGCGCGCCAGGCCTCGAACTTCGACCATGAGTCGTGCCGTGTCACGCTGACATGGTCGAGGTAATCCATTCCCGCGCGGCGGAAATGCCTGTCGGAAACCGGGAAGCCCGCCGGTTCGATGATATGGGCCTCCAGCCCCAGGCAGGCACAGAGCCGCAGAATCGTGCCGGTGTTCTGGGGGATGTCGGGTTGGAAAAGCGCTATCTGCATCGGTGGCTGCGGATGGGTTGATGGCGGAAAATGTCTCAATAAAACATCGACAGCCCGGGAATTCGTGCATTGCACGCTCCCGCGCCGATAGCGGGCTTGCGCTCGCCCGGCAAGGGTGCCAATAGAACGATTCTGAATGGCTGTTTCACCAGTTTGGGTGGACACGCAGAGTTCTGCCGCCGCGGGGGGCCGCGGGCGCCGGCAGCCTATCCGGGGACCTCATGGGCGCCCCCCGGAGCGGTTCCACCGGTAGCATAAGAAGAAAGGGTTGGAATCGTGACGACAGCGTCTTCGGCGGACCATCCGACACGCCGTGATTTCTTATTCGTTGCTACCGGGGCCTTCGCAGCAGTAGGCGGCGCGGCCGCGCTCTGGCCTTTCATCTCCCAAATGAATCCGGATGCTTCGACCATCGCCGCCGGCGCGCCGATCGAAGTCGATCTCAGCCCGATCGCCGAGGGACAGGACATCAAGGTGTTCTGGCGCGGCAAGCCGATCTACATCAGCCACCGCACCAAGAAGCAGATCGAAGAGGCGCGCGCCGTCAACGTGGCGAGCCTTCCCGATCCGCAGACCGACGAGGCTCGGGTCAAGTCGGGGCACGAACAATGGCTGGTGGTGGTCGGCATCTGCACCCATCTCGGCTGCATCCCGATCGCTCATGAAGGCAATTACGACGGGTTCTTCTGCCCCTGCCACGGGTCGCAGTACGATACGTCCGGCCGCATCCGCCAGGGGCCCGCGCCCTCGAATTTGCCGGTGCCGCCGTACCAGTTCGTTTCCGACACCAAAATCCAGATCGGCTGAGCTTCGGACCTCTGTCCGAAGCCTCGTGCCGTCTCGTCGTTTTATTTCCCCAGGATCGCATCATGAGCGGACCATCCGACTACCAGCCGAGCAATCCGGCCCTGAAATGGATCGAGCGGCGTCTGCCGATCTTCGGTCTCATCCATTCGTCGTTCATCGCCTATCCGACGCCGCGCAACCTGAACTACTGGTACACGTTCGGCGCCATTCTCTCCTTCATGCTGGGGATGCAGATCCTGACCGGCGTGATCCTGGCGATGCACTACACGCCGAATGCCGATCTCGCCTTCAAGTCGGTTGAACTGATCGTCCGCGACGTCAACTTCGGCTGGCTGCTGCGCAACATGCATGCGGTCGGCGCGTCGATGTTCTTCGTCGCCGTGTACGTCCATATGTTCCGCGGCCTGTATTACGGGTCGTACAAGGAGCCGCGTGAGGTGCTGTGGATCCTCGGCGTGATCATCTACCTGCTGATGATGGCGACGGGTTTCATGGGCTACGTGCTGCCCTGGGGCCAGATGAGCTTCTGGGGCGCCACCGTCATCACCAACCTGTTCTCCGCCGTTCCCTATGTCGGCGAGAGCATCGTGACGCTGCTCTGGGGCGGCTATTCGGTCGGCAATCCGACGCTGAACCGGTTCTTCTCGCTGCACTACCTGCTGCCGTTCCTGATCGCAGGCGTCGTCGTGCTGCACGTCTGGGCGCTGCACGTCGCCGGCCAGAACAATCCTGATGGCGTCGAGCCGAAGACGGAAAAGGACGTGGTGCCGTTCACGCCCTACGCCACGATCAAGGACATGTTCGGCGTCGCCTGCTTCATGCTGCTCTACGCCTGGTTCATCTTCTACATGCCGAACTATCTCGGTGACGCCGACAACTACATTCCGGCCAATCCGGGCGTGACGCCGCCGCACATCGTGCCGGAATGGTATTACCTGCCGTTCTACGCGATCCTGCGGTCGATCCCGAACAAGCTCGCCGGCGTGATCGCGATGTTCGGAGCGATCATCATCCTGTGCTTCCTGCCCTGGCTCGACAGCGCGCGGACGCGGTCGTCGAAATACCGTCCGCTCGCCAAGCAGTTCTTCTGGATCTTCGTCGCGGTCTGCATCCTGCTCGGCTATCTCGGCGCGCAGCCGCCGGAAGGCATCTATGTCGTTGCCGGCCGGGTGCTGACGGTCTGCTACTTCGCCTACTTCCTGATCGTGCTGCCGCTGCTGGCACGCATCGAGAAGCCGCGTCCGGTACCGAACTCGATCGCCGACGCGATCCTGTCCAAGGGGAAGGCGGTTGCCTCCACCGTGATCGCACTGGCGCTGGCCGGTGCGGTGCTGGTCGGCTCGTCCGACGGCGCCCGCGCCTCCGAGGGATCGGACAAGCCGCCCGGCAACAAATGGTCGTTCGCCGGCCCGTTCGGCAAGTTCGACCGCGCCGCGCTTCAGCGCGGCCTGAAGGTCTACAAGGAAGTCTGCTCCAATTGCCACGGCCTGTCCTTCGTCGCCTTCCGCAACCTGTCCGAACCCGGTGGACCCGGCTATTCGACGGCCCAGGCGGCCGCCTTCGCGGCCGAATACAAGGTCAAGGACGGTCCGAACGATGCCGGCGACATGTTCGAGCGCCCGGGTCGTCCCGCCGACTATTTCCCGTCGCCATTCCCGAACGAGCAGGCTGCGCGCGCGGCGAACGGTGGCGCGGCGCCGCCCGACCTGTCGCTGATCGCCAAGGCGCGTTCGTACAAGCGTGGCTTCCCGATGTTCATCGTGGACCTCTTCACCCAGTATCAGGAACAGGGACCCGACTATGTCGCGGCTTTGCTCCAGGGCTACGAGGACAATGTCCCTGAGGGCGTGACGATCCCCGACGGCTCCTACTACAACAAGTACTTCCCCGGCCACGCCATCAAGATGCCGAAGCCGCTCAGCGATGGCCAGGTGACCTATGACGACGGCTCGCCGGCGACGGTCGCGCAATACGCCAAGGACGTCACCACCTTCCTGATGTGGACCGCGGAGCCGCACATGGAAGCGCGCAAGCAGCTCGGCTTCCAGGTGTTCGTGTTCCTGATCATCTTCGCGGGCCTGATGTACTTCACCAAGAAGAAGGTCTGGGCCGCCGCGCATTGAGATTTACGCGCGAGCCGATACGAGGAAGCCCCCCGCGAGGGGGCTTTTTTGTTGGTACGTCGTTTGCGGCCCGTGCGAGTCGCAATGACGCGACTGTGGATTGCGCCGCGCGCGCCCAACGGCCAGAATAGAGCCAACAGCCCCACACATCTTCGGAGGACACCATGGGAACCGCCATCACCTTCAAGCGTCCGGACGGCAAGGAGGCCTCGGGCTATCTCGCCAATGCCGCGCGCGGCAACGCGCCGGGTGTCGTCGTGATCCAGGAATGGTGGGGCCTGTCGGACCAGATCAAGGGCCTCTGCGACCGCTTTGCGCTGGCCGGCTTCGATGCGCTGGCGCCCGATCTCTACAAGGGCAAGGTGGTGCCGTATCACGACACGGACGCGGCCGGCAAAGAGATGAACTCGCTCGACTTCATGGACGCCACCACGCAGACGGTGCGCGGCGCCGCGCAATATCTGTCGCGCAACGGCGCCAAGGTCGGCCTCACCGGTTTCTGCCTCGGCGGCGCCGTTACCATCATCGGCGCGGTTCACGTGCCGGAGCTCGCGGCCGGTGTCGTGTTCTACGGCATCCCCCCGGAGCAGGCCGCCAAACCCGCCGACGTCAGAATTCCGCTCCAGGCCCATTTCGCCAACAAGGACGATTGGTGCACGCCGGAGCTGGTGAACGGTTTCGAGAAGGCCATGAAGGCCGCCGGCAAGACGCTGGAGCTGTTCCGCTACGACGCCGAGCACGCCTTCGTCAACGAGCAGCGCCAGGCGGTGCACGACCGCGAAGCTGCCGAACTGGCCTGGGGCCGGGCGACGGAGTTCTTCCACAAGCATCTGGGCTGATTTCGGGACGAACCGGAAGCCAGGCAGATGTCGATCTCGTCGTTCGCGCGCCTCCTTGGTCCGATGTTTCGTTCGACGGTTGCCGCTTGCGGCATCGTGGGACTGACGACGGTTCACGCCGTGGCCCAGCAATCCTTTGTGACGCTCAAGGGCGATCCCAGGAAAGAGGGCTGGTGGTTGATCGCCGAGTTCAATCCGATCACGACACAGGTTCGCGGCATCCCCGCGAACCAGATCCGCAAGAGCTGGTGCAAGGCGACCGAATTCCGCAAGGACCTGCTTCCGAAGGAGCTGCTGTTCGAAGGCGGCGTCGACACGATGCAGTCGGCGGGCCTGTCGTTCGCCGTCGAAGGCAGCTTCGACGGCACGGCCGAGAAGCAGATCGTCTTGGTGGGCGTGTTCCAGGAATGTGCCGGTCAAAAAGGCAGGTTCATCCTCATCCTCGATAAACCGGCCGAGGGGCAGCCCAAGGTCCGCTTTCTCGACGCCGTTCACATCGACCGTCAGTTCGGCGCGCTTCAGAAGGGAAAGGGTGGCAATGTCTTCGTCTGGGAATGTATGGAGTGTGACGGCAGCTCTGTCCTGAGATGGGATCGGAAGAAGGCCAGGTTCGACTGGGCGCCTCAGGCGAACAAGCTATAGTCTCAGGCGGTTGATCGTCGGCCGCTGGGCCCGCCCGGACCGGTCGGGGTTTCCGACCTTGACGCCGCCGCCCGGCCATGGTGAGTATCCGTCCATGAGCACCGCCGTCCGCCCAGCCCGTCTTTGGTGGCGCACCTCCTAAGAGGTGGCCGGTGCGATTTTCCTTTCCCAAATCGTCAGAGGCCGCCATGCAGTGCGGCGGCCTGTTCGTTTGTCCTGTGTGGCGTTTCCTCGGCAAGTTTCGTAAGAGGACCACATGAACAGGACAGTCTTCGCGCTCCCGCCCCGAAGCGATTACGTGACCCGCGCAGGGCTCGCGATCACGCGCGTAGCGGAGCAATTTATCGGCGGCGCCAACAGGCTCGACGATCTCATCAGCCTGCTCGACCGCCGCCGCGGCGTGGTGCTGTCCTCGGGCACGACCGTGCCCGGCCGCTACGAAAGCTTCGATCTCGGCTTCTCCGATCCGCCGCTTCTGCTCGAGACCCGCGGCGTCGATTTCAAGCTGGAAGCGCTCAATGCGCGCGGCGAGGTGCTGATCGCGTTTCTCGGTGAGGTGCTGCGCGAGCCCTGCGTCGTGATCTCGGAGACGACGGCCACGCGCCTGTCGGGCCACATCGTCCGCGGTGAAGCCCCGATCGAGGAAGATCAGCGCACGCGGCGGGCCAGCGTGATGTCGCTGGTGCGCGACTTCGTCGGCGCTTTCTCCGCCGGCGATGACGGGTTGCTCGGCCTGTTCGGCGCCTTCGCCTACGATCTTGTTTTCCAGATCGAGGACCTCGTCCAGAAGCGCCCGCGCGAGGCGGACCAGCGCGACATCGTGCTCTACATCCCGGATCGCCTGCTGGCCTACGACCGCGCCACGGGGCGCGGCGTGGTGCTCTCCTACGATTTCGCCTGGAAGGGAAAGTCGACGGAAGGCCTGCCGCGCGAGACCGCCGACAGCCCCTACGTCAAGACGCCGCGGCAGGGTTTTGCCGATCACGCGCCGGGCGAATACCAGGCCACCGTCGAGACCGCGCGCGCGGCGTTCGCCCGCGGTGATCTGTTCGAAGCCGTGCCGGGACAGCTCTTCGCCGAGCCCTGCGACCGCTCGCCCGCCGAAGTGTTCCAGCGCCTCTGCGTCATCAACCCGTCTCCCTATGGCGCGTTGATGAACCTCGGTGACGGCGAATTTCTCGTCTCGGCTTCGCCCGAGATGTTCGTGCGCTCCGACGGCCGCCGCGTCGAGACCTGTCCGATCTCGGGCACCATCGCGCGCGGCCGCGACGCGATCGGCGATGCCGAGCAGATCCGCCAGCTCCTGAACTCGGAGAAGGACGAGTTCGAGCTCAACATGTGCACCGACGTCGACCGTAACGACAAGGCGCGCGTCTGCGTCCCCGGCACCATCAAGGTGCTCGCACGCCGGCAGATCGAGACCTATTCGAAACTGTTTCACACCGTCGATCACGTCGAGGGCATGCTGCGCCCCGGCTTCGACGCGCTCGATGCCTTCCTCACGCATGCCTGGGCGGTGACCGTCACCGGCGCGCCGAAGCTGTGGGCGATGCAGTTCGTCGAGGATCACGAGCGCTCGCCGCGGCGCTGGTACGCCGGCGCGATCGGTGCGGTGAATTTCGACGGCAGCATCAACACCGGCCTCACGATCCGCACCATCCGCATGAAGGATGGTCTCGCCGAAGTGCGCGTCGGTGCCACCTGCCTGTTCGATTCCGATCCGGCCGCGGAAGATCGCGAGTGCCAGGTCAAGGCCGCCGCGCTGTTCCAGGCGCTGCGCGGCGACCCGCCGAAGCCGCTCTCGACATTTGCGCCGGATGCGACCGGCTCGGGCAAGCAGGTGCTGCTGATCGATCACGACGACAGTTTCGTGCACATGCTGGCTGACTATTTCCGTCAGGTCGGAGCCAGCGTGACCGTGGTCCGCTATGTGCACGCGCTCGACATGATGGCGCGAAAGAAGTGGGATCTGCTGGTGTTGTCGCCGGGTCCCGGCAGGCCTGAGGATTTCGCGATCCGCAAGACCATCGATGCGGCGCTCGAGAAGAAGCTGCCGGTGTTCGGCGTCTGCCTCGGCGTGCAGGCGATCGGTGAGTATTTTGGCGGCGAACTCGGCCAGCTCACGCATCCGGCGCACGGACGGCCGTCGCGCGTGCAGGTGCGCGGCGGGCGCCTGATGCGCAATCTGCCGAACGAGATCGTCATCGGCCGCTATCATTCGCTCTATGTCGAGCGCGACAGCATGCCGGATGTTTTGTCCGTCACGGCCAGTACCGAGGACGGCGTTGCCATGGCGCTGGAGCACAAGACGCTGCCGGTCGCCGGTGTTCAGTTCCACCCGGAATCGCTGATGTCCCTCGGCGGCGAGGTGGGCCTTCGGATTGTCGAGAACGCGTTCCGGCTGGATGCGCCGGTCAATTGAGAGGCACGCATGACTTTTGACCACGATTTGAAGGCGAGCGTCCGCACGATCCCGGACTATCCCAAGCCCGGCATCATGTTCCGTGACATCACCACGCTGCTCGCCGACGCACGCGCCTTCCGCCGCGCCGTCGACGAGCTCGTCAATCCCTGGGCCGGCAACAAGATCGACAAGGTCGCCGGCATGGAAGCGCGCGGCTTCATCCTCGGGGGCGCCGTCGCGCACCAGCTGTCGGCCGGCTTCGTGCCGATCCGCAAGAAGGGCAAGCTGCCGCACACCACGGTACGGATCGCCTATTCGCTGGAATACGGCATCGACGAGATGGAAATGCATGTCGATGCGATCCAGCCCGGTGAGCGCGTGATCCTCGTCGACGACCTCATCGCCACCGGTGGCACGGCGGAGGGCGCCGTGAAACTGCTGCGCCAGATCGGTGCCAACGTGATCGCAGCCTGCTTCATCATCGACCTGCCCGAACTCGGCGGCGCCGCCAAGCTGCGCGCTATGGACGTGCCGGTGCGCACGCTGATGACGTTCGACGGGCACTGAGCCCGTCTCGCGACCTCAGATCGGTTCGGCCGCGAGCTCCGCGCGCCAATGGGCCACGCGCTCCTTCAGCAGCGCGTGCCGGACATAGTCGCTCTCCTCGTCTGCCATGCGCTCGCACTCGCCGAAGGTCAGGCTGCTCTCGCCATGCCTGTTCCAGGCGGCCTGGAGGCTGCGGCAGGGATGGCCGCCCTGGCGGAGCGAAAACCAGATGCGGTTCCTGATCGTCTCGAGGTTCGGAGCCTGGCCTACCCAGGCCTCGCCCGAGGCCGCGCAGCGGAGCACGTAAATGCCGGCGACGGTCTTCCGCTCCTTGTAGGCGGCAATGGCTGCTTTCCGGTCGGTGCTCATGGCTTGGACCCCGTGGGTGAGGTGGTGTTCTTCAGCCCGGTTCAATAGCGGTCTCGCCCGCCTCAAGTCAATATTACCCGGATAAAATAATCAGGGGCGCTGCAGGATCAGGCTGAGCTCCAGTTCGCGGAAGGCGAGGTAGTTGCGCCGGGTCCATTGGTGCAGTTCGGTCGAGGCGTCCTTCTCCTGGCGCAGATAGCCCGTGAAGGAGAAGTTCAGGCGGTCGACATAGGTCTTGAGGAAGCCGGGCAGCGCCGGCAGGCGGAACAGGCGCCCGTTCGCCATCGCGGCCGGCAGCTCCCCCCGGATGACGTATTCATTGTCCACGGTGATCAGGCTGATGCGCGGGATTCCCTCGCGCAGCATCTCATGGGCGCGCGCCGAGACGCGGTCCGTGTCCGCCATGAACATGATCATCGGCGCGACATGCCGGCGGGCGGCTTCCTTCAACAGGCCGATCTCCGCGGTCATCTTGAAGAACTCGTCGAAGGCGTGGAAGCCGAGATCGATCACCTTGGCGATCCCGTCATCGACGATGACGCGGTCCATCAACTGCATCTTGCCGTAGGTGTCGATGACATCGGCGGTCTCGGTCACGCGCGGCAGGTAGTCGAGCAGCGAGGGCTCCTTCAGATTGACGTCGAAGGCCGCGACATTGCCGTTCTTGAGCAGAAGAAATTCAGTCAGGAGCCGCGCCAGCAGCGTCTTGCCGACCTGCGGGCGGGGGGAGCAGATGATGTAGACGGGCGTGGCGGGCATCGACGGCTAGTACTGAGCGAAGTCGGCGCTCCAATCCAGCCGTATCAGCCCGGACTGCGCAACTATTTTTCGCTGCGGGTCACCGGCTTGGAGCCGACGAGATCGGTGAGGCGGATGCGGTCGAACTCGCTCCAGACATTGGCGAGCCAGTGCCGGACATAGCCGCGCAGCACGAAGGAGTAGTTCGCGGGCTCGTCATTGATGCCCTTGTTGGCGACGAATTTCAGGAACGGGACCGAGGATACCTCGACCTGCTCGTAAGCCATCTCGTTGAGCTTGGGGATGGTCAGCTCGGTCGCATCCTTGATGCGGTTGAAATACGACTGGTAGGTCGCCTGGTCCCACTGGAAGAACTGGGTGTCGTTGATGAAGTTCTTGACCAGGAAATATTTCGCGCCGGACATGTAGTTCGCGGTCTCGGCAATTTCGTCCAGCGAAGCGATCGAGGGACCGAGGATGTGGAACACCGCGAAGGTGATCTGGCCGGACTTGGCCGCATCGAGGAAGCCGATGTCGCGCAGCGAGGCGAGCGCCGGCGAGAGCAGGCCGGCCCGGACGTCGATGACCGTCACCGACGGGCTCACCGCATTGAGCGTGTCGAAGATCTTCATCTGGTCGGCCGTGGTCGTCATGTCGACGATCTCGGTGATGTCGGGGTGGAAGCGCTTCAGGGTTCCGCGCGGCGATTCCGTGTCGAAGGCGCGGGTCGGCACGTTGTTGGCGGAGAAATAATCGAGCAGGGTGCGCGACACCGTGGTCTTGCCGACCCCGCCCTTGTCCGCGCCCACCACAACCACTGCCGGCTTTGCCATCGCTGTCCCCTAACGCGTGCCCCCGATCGCGAGATCGCGACCGGCCGGGCTCAAGATCGATTGTCCCGAGTCTGCTGTTGGGCGCGAACATGGCAGAAACAAGGGAGAATTCAATTCCGCAGGCCTCGCTTGCGGCAATTCCCGGGGTTTTTTCAGAACCCGGGACGCACGCCGGATTTGGCTGAGGATCGCGGGCTCAATGGCGGCCCCAAGGCCCGGCAAGAGGCCCTGCAAGAGGCCCGGCATCGGCGCCCGTCGCGGTTCCGGACGGAGTTTGCGCAGGTATCGGAGGCGGAGCGGAAGGCGCGTCGGCGTCGCCCCACGGCCCCTGCCGCGCCGGCTCTGCTTGGGGATCGTCAGGAGCGCCGTCGCCGGACGGATCCGAAGGCACCTCCAGCACGCCGGGATCATGGCCACCGGCGAATTTCACCAGCGCGTCGACCCGCGACTGCACGGAGGGGTGGGTCGCGAACAGATCGGCAAAGCCTTCGCGGGGATTGTCGACGCAGAGCTCCATTACCGCCGAGGTCGCGCCCGGCAGTTCGCCGCGGTTCTCGATCTTGCGCAGCGCCGATATCATGGCGTCGGGATCCTTGGTCAACTCGACCGAGCCGGCATCGGCGAGATATTCGCGCGAGCGCGACAAGGCGAGCTTGACGACCTGGGACAGCAGCCACGCCAGCACGATCAGCACGACCGCGATGATGATCACGATGACGGCGCCGCCGCCGGAATTCTTGCTGTCGCTCGACGAGGACGAGCGCGACGACGAGGAGCCGCCGGAGCCGGAACTCCAGTTGAAACTCGTGAACAGGCGGAAGAACAACTCGCCGAAGAAGCCGACCACGCCGGCGATGATGACCGCGACCACCATCAGCTGCACGTCGCCGTTCCTGATGTGGGTCAGCTCGTGGGCCAGCACCGCCTCGATCTCCTTGTCGTTCAGCGCGCCTAGGAGGCCCGTGGTGACGGTGATCGAATATTGCCGCGGGTTGAGGCCGGTCGCGAACGCGTTCAGCGCCGGGCTGTCCATGATCTTCAGCTTCGGCATGGTGATGCCGCGCGAGATGCAGAGGTTCTCCAGCAGATTGTAGAGCCGCGGCTCCTCCTGCCTTGTGACGTCGTGGCCGCCGGTGACCGCGTCGATCATCGACTGATGGAAGAAATAGGCGATCACGATCCAGACGATCGCCGCGATGGTCGCGATTGGAGCGGCCTTGAGCAGGTCTGCGAAGGCGCGGTTCAAATAATAGGAGACGGTTCCGTTGCCGTTGAGAACGACTTCGGCCACCAGCGCACCGGCATAGACCAGCACATAGACCAGCATGAACAGGCCGGCGAGCAGCAGCATCGAACGAAACTTGTTCGAGGCGATGTGCGTGTAGAGACCGTACGCGGCCATGACGCGCTCTCGTCAAAATCCGTCGTTCCGGGGTGCGCCGAAGGCGCGAACCCGGAACCTCGCGATTCCGGGCTCGATGCGTCGCATCGCCCAGGAATGACGGAGGAGAACAGGGGGCATCTCAGGTAATCAGAACTTCACCTGCGGGGCAGCCTCGACCTCGGTGCGGCTGGCGCCGAGATCGAAGAAATCCTTCCTGGTGAAGCCGAACATGCCGGCGAACAGCGCGGCGGGCATCTGCTGGATGCCGGTGTTGTATTCCTGGACCGCATTGTTGAAGAAGCGGCGGCTGGCCGCGATCTTGTTCTCGAGGTCGGAGAGCTCGGATGCGAGCTGCTGGAAATTGGCGTTGGCCTTGAGGTCGGGATAGGCCTCCGACAGCGCGATCAGCCGGCCGAGCGCGCCGGAGAGCTGGTTCTCGGCAGCGGACACCTGCGCCGGCCCTTGCGCCGATATCGCCGAATTGCGCGCCTTGATGACGTCGTCGAGCGTGCCGCGTTCGTGCGAGGCGTAGCCCTTCACCGTCTCGACCAGGTTGGGCACGAGGTCGTGGCGCTGCTTGAGCTGGACGTCGATGTCGGCAAAGGCCTGACCGACGCGCTGGCTCAGTGCCACCAGCCGGTTGTAGGCGCCGAAGGCAAACAGCACGAGGATGACGAGGACGCCGAGAACGATCCAGCCGGTCGACATGGAGGACTCCTGATAGAGGGACGATGGCGGGCGCTAGCCTAGACCAGATTGGCGCGGAGCGAGAGCCCCGGCGCCGAGGGAGGTAGGATTTGGTCGAAGCGGAAGCCCTCCGAGTTCAAGCGGGGGCTTCGGGCTCGGTTAAAATTCCGACGCGACGCCGTCGCCCCAGCGCCAGCGGCGCGCCTCGGCATAGGCCGGCTTGTCGCGCCGCGGGAGCCTGGTGACGGCAAGGCCCTGCGGGGTGCAGAGCTTGGCCACGATCTCGGCCTTGCCGACATCCGGCGGCGTCAGTACGCGCGATACGCGAGCGGCAGCGGGCGTTCGCGTCAGGGCGACGTAGATGAAGCGCTCGTCCTCGAAGGGCACGTCGGCGCCCTTGATCTGGCGGTGCGCCTGCGAGCGCGGCAATCGCTGGCTGAAATGACACCAATCGGGCGGGGCGAGCGGGCAGGGTTGTTCGTGCGGGCAGGGCGCGGCGACGAAAGCGCCTGAAGCAGTGAGCTGCTGGCGCAGCGTGAGGATGCGGGCCGTGCCGGCGGGCGTGCCGGGCTCGATCACGACCAGCGCGTGGCGCGCCTTGGCCCACATCGCATCGGCAAGCGCGCGCTGGTCGCCTTCGCTGAGCTCGCCAATGACATAGCTGGCGACGACGATATCGGCGGGCGAGGCCTCGGCGAGGTTGTCGCCGGCATCGCCCGGCAGGTAACGGCACTCCGCAAGGCGCGTGCTGCCACGCGCCAGGTCGAGCGCGAGCCTGCTGAGCGTGGCATTGGCATCGAGCAGGGTGAATTCCTGCAGCGATGGAAACGCTTCAGCTGCGGCCCAGCTCGCCGTGCCCGGCCCGGCACCGACATCGAGCAGCGTCTTCGGTGCGAGGTCGGGGACGATCTCAGTCAGCGCGTTCAGGCTCGCAGCCACCGCCGCGTAGGTCGCCGGCATGCGCGCCAGCGCATAGGCCAGCGCGTCGGCCTCGGACTTGATGGTGCCAGAGCCGCCCCCGGCGCGATAGGTGGTCGAGATCTTCTGCGATCGCTGCGCGGCGTCGGTGCGGGAAAAGCCCTGGAGCTTGGCGTCGAGGGCGGCCTTGAGTTCGGCGGGGAGGGTGGGCGGGATCATGTCGTCCCACCGTCATTCCGGGGCGATGCGCAGCATCGAACCCGCAATCCATCGCGCGGCAGAGTCGGTCGATGGATGGATTCCGGGTTCTCGCTGCGCGAGCCCCGGAATGACAGCCATGTCACGCCACGTTCTGGTCGAGAATGTCCACCGCCTCGGCCAGGCTCACGGAGACCAGCTGGGAGACGCCGCGCTCGGCCATGGTGACGCCGAACAGCCGGTTCATCCGCGCCATGGTGATCGGGTTGTGCGTGATGATGATGAAGCGGGTGTCGGTCGAGCCCGTCATTTCGTGCAGCAGGTTGCAGTACCGTTCGACGTTGTGGTCGTCGAGCGGCGCGTCGACTTCGTCCAGCACGCAGATCGGCGAGGGGTTGGTGAGGAACACCGCGAAGATCAGCGCCATCGCGGTGAGCGCCTGCTCGCCGCCCGAGAGCAGCGACAGCGTCTGCGGCTTCTTGCCCGGCGGCTTGGCGATGATTTCGAGGCCGGCCTCCAGCGGATCGTCGCTCTCGATCAGGTGCAGCGCCGCCTCGCCGCCGCCGAACAGTTCGACGAACAGGCGCTTGAAGTGGTTGTTGACCACCTCGAACGAGGTCAGCAGCCGCTCGCGCGCCTCCTTGTTGAGGCTCTGGATGCCCTGGCGCAGCCGCTTGATGGCTTCGACGAGGTCGTCGCGCTCGGTGACGAGGCCGGTGTGCTGGGTCTCGACCTCGCGCAGCTCTTCCTCGGCGCGCAGATTGACGGCGCCGAGGCGTTCGCGGTCGCGGCGCATCTTCTCGAGCTCTTCCTCGATCTCGTGCAGCGGCGGCAGCTCGGCGCCCGGTTCGATCTCGGCGAGGCCGGCGACGGCCTGCGGTTCGACCTCGAGCATGTCGTGGATCTCGCGCTCGACATCCTCGAGCCGGCGCTGCGCACCCTGCATGCGCTCCTCGGCGCGTGCGGTGGCTTCGCGCGCGCTGGACAGCGCCTCCAGCGTCAGCTTGGCGACGCGGTCGGTTTCCGCCATCGCGCTTTCGGCGGTGGCGAGCGCGTCGGCGGCCATGCGGCGGTCGTTCTCCGCATATTCGATCTCGGTGATCAGCGCGCTGCGCTTCTCGGCGAACACGGCCGGCGCGTTCTCCAGGTCGCTGCGCTCGATCGAGAGTTCGGCGATGCGCGCCTGGATCGTGTCGATATGGGAGGCCGCGCTTTCTTTCCGGTTCTGCCACTCGGTGCGCTCGGCGAGGATGGCCTGCACGCGCCGGTCGGCGAGTTCGGCCTCGCGCGCCAGGGCCTGCGCCTCGGCGCGGACCTGGGCGGCCATGCGGCGCTGGCCTTCGATGTCGCTGCGGACGGCGGCGAGACGGGTCTCGGTGTCCTCGCTCGACGGCAGTTCGGCAATCGCGGCGGCCGCGTATTCATGCGCGGCTTCGGCTTCGGCGCGGTCGGCGGCGAGGCGGCTGTGCGCTTCCGACAGCGTGGCCTTGCGCGCGGCGTGGCGGCTGATCTCGCGCTCGGCGGCAGCGTGGCGCTCGCGGGCGACGTTCAGCTCGCGCTGCGCGGCGCGCCAGGCTTCGCGCGAGGCGGCCTCGGTGCTGGCCGCCATCTGCAGCTCGGACTCGGCGTTCTCAAGCGCCTGGCGCTTGATCTGCGCGTCGATGCGGGCCTGCTCGAGCTCGTTCTCGATGTCGACGAGGCGGGCGCGTTCGGCCAGCCGGCGAGCTGCTCCGGTCGGGGCGTGTGCGGCGGCGACGAAGCCGTCCCAGCGCCAGACGTCGCCTTCGGGCGAGACCAGCCGCTGGCCGGTCTTGAGCTGCGAGACCAGTTCGGCGCCGCGTTCGCGCGGCACCACGCCGATCTGCGCCAGGCGCCGCGCCAGCTCGGCGGGGGCCTGCACATGGTTGGCGAGCGGCACGACGCCGTCCGGCAGCTCGGGGTCGCCCTCGGTGACGCCGGCATTGGTCCAGCGCATCGGCGCCGACGGATCGACCGGCGCGTCGAGATCGTCGCCAAGCGCGGCGCCGATCGCCTTTTCGAACCCCTTGTCGACGGTGATGCCGTCGATGATCGGCGGCCACAGATTCTTGGTCTCACCGTTGACGATCTTGGAGATTGTGCGCGCCTCGGTCTCGAGCCGCTGCACGCGCTTGTCGGCCTCGTTGAGCGGCGCGCGCGAGGATTCCAGCGTCTGCCGTGCGGCGACGTGGGCGGCTTCGCTGGCCTGCGCTGCGGCCTCCGAAGCGGCCAGCGTCTGTTCGGCCGTCTCGACCGTGGCCGTCAGTTCGTCGAGATCGCCGAAGCCGCCGGTATCGACGGCCAGCTTCTGCTCCTCCGCCGCGACGTTCGCGATTTCCTGGTCGAGCCGGGCGAGCTTGTCGCGGTGGGTGCGGACATTGGCTTCGAGCTGGTTGCGCTTGGCGGTGAGATCGGCCAGCGCGGTGGTGAGTTCGCTGAACTGCTGCTCGGTCTCGGTCAGCACCGCCTCGGCTTCGGCGACGCGTTCGTCGACGCCGGAGCGCTTTTCCACCCGCGACTTGATCTCTTCCTTGAGCTCGGCATCCTCGGCGTCGAGCCGCTGCAGCGCAACGTCGGCGTCCATGGTCTGCTGCTGGGCGCGGGAGATGTCGCCCTCGAACTGCGCGAGGCGCCGCTCGAGTTCGGCGACGCGCTCCTTGGCGCGCTCTTCCTCGCGGTCGAGCAGTTCGCGGGCATTGGTCAATCGCTGCAGGCCGGCGGCGGCGCGCGCCTCGGCATCGCGCAGCGCCGGCATTTCGGTGGCGCGGATCGCCTGGATGCGTGCGGCTTCGGCCTGGTGCTGGGTGCGCTCGGCCATTTCGCGCACGGCAAGATCGTGGGTCTGCGCGGTTTCGTTGACGTCGGCATGGGCGCCGATCCAGCGCAGATGATAGAGCGTCGCCTCGGCCTTGCGCACCTTGGCCGCGACTTCGCGATAGCGCACGGCCTGGCGGGCCTGTTTCTTCAGGCCTTCCATCTGGCCGGAGAGCTGGCCGATCACGTCTTCGACGCGGGTGAGGTTGGTCTCGGCGGCCTTCAGCCGCAGCTCCGCCTCGTGGCGGCGGGCATGCAGGCCGGCGACGCCGGCGGCGTCTTCGAGCACGCGGCGGCGCTGCTCGGGCTTGGCCTGGATGATCTCGCCGATCTTGCCCTGGTGGACGAGGGCGGGCGAGCGCGCGCCGGTGGCGGCGTCGGCGAACAGGATCTGCACGTCGCGCGCGCGCACGTCGCGGCCGTTGATGCGGTAGACGGAGCCGGCCTCGCGCTCGATGCGGCGGGAGATTTCCAGCATCTGGCTGTCGTTCATCGCCGCCGGCGCGGTACGATCGGCGTTGTCGATCGTCATCGTCACTTCGGCATGGTTGCGGGCCGGACGATTGCCGGAGCCGGCGAAGATCACCGCGTCCATGTCGGCGGCGCGCAGGCTCTTGTAGGACGTCTCGCCCATCGCCCAGCGCAGCGCCTCGACGAGATTGGACTTGCCGCAGCCGTTCGGGCCGACCACGCCGGTGAGGCCGGGCTCGATGACGAAGTCCGTGGGCTCAACGAAGGACTTGAAGCCGTGAAGGCGCAGGCGGGTGATTTTCATGAACACGCATCTCTGTTGGCAGGCGCGAATCCCCCTGCCGGGACAATACCATGAAAGGCAATGTCACTGTCTGGGCGAGTCGCGTGGGGGCGCCTCTTGCGGCGGACAATGGCCGCCGCGCGCGGTGAGGGCAACCTGCGAAAGCCGCTTTTCCCAAGGGATTTATGACGGGAATGATACGGCTGTAACGATGCGAATCAGCGGCCGCGCGGGCCGGCTCAGCTCTTCAGCAGCGGATTGATCTTCTTGGCGAATTCCTCGAACGAGGTCTCGCCCTTGATCTTCTCGCCGTTGATGAAGAAGGTCGGCGTCGAATCGACCTTGAGCACGTCGCTGGCGTATTTCTGGTCGGCCGCGATCTTGTCGAGCAGCGCCTGGTCCTTCAGGCAGGCCTCGACCTGCTGCTGGGTGAGGCCGGCCTGCTTGCCGATCCGCGTCAGCGTCTCCGTGGTGTTCTTCATCACCCAGTCGCCCTGCTGGCGGAACAGCATGTCGGTCACCGCGAAATATTTCGGTGCGTCGCCATTGGCGATGCAGCGCGAAAGCATCGAGCCGGCGGCGGCCTTGATGTCGAGCGGGAATTCGCGGAACACGTAACGCACCTTGCCGGTGTCGATGTATTCCGACTTGATCTTGGGGAACACCTGCTCGTTGAAGGCCGCGCAATGCGGGCAGGTCATCGAGGCGTATTCGGTGATGGTGACGGCGGCATCCTTCGGGCCGAGCGCCATGTCCGGCAGCGAGACCGGCTTGGCGACGTCGGCGGCGCCCTGGGCCATCGCGTCCGAGATCAGCCGCAGCGGTGACAGCCCGGCGAACGCGGCGAGCCCGGTCAGCGACAGCATCGTGGTGAAGGCGCGGCGGGTGATGATCAAGGTCGGCTCCCGAATTGGCTGGCATGGCCCGGGGTTCCCGTCCCGGGCGGCCTGTCGCTAGCTTGAAACGCCGTGTGAGGCAATGGCGAGCGGCAGCGCATGGTTCAGATTAGCGACGGAATGAGGCTCAATTTCGCTTGATGGCGGCCCCGAGCCGCGCCAGCGCCGACTTCAATTGTTCATCTTCGATGTCGGCGAGGCCCTCGGCCACCCGGGCCACCGATGCGGGGTCCGGCGGGGCGGCGCGGGGCCGCCGCCGGGCCCGCGACAGCGGCGCCTGGCGGAACGCCAGCTTGCCGACCGCCTGCCAGCCGAAGAAGCGGTTGACCCGCTCCAGGATCACGTCGGCGGAATGCTGGATCTCCAGCGCCATCGGCCCCTCGACCCGCAGCACCAGCGTGGCCGGCTCCTGCGGCTGGCCCTCGACCGGCCGCGGCCACTGCATCTTTAGCGGCTCGGCATGGGCCGCGATCTCGGGCCCCGCGATCTGTGCCCAGCGGGTCACCAGCTCGCGCGCGGCAAAGCCCTGCTTGGCATAGGCCTCGGCGAAGATGTCGTTGGCGAGCAGCGACAGCGGCTTGGCGCTGAGCGGGCCGGGCTTGAAGATGGGGCCGGATTTGGACATGCGCGCTTATAGCATGGCGGACCCCGCCGGCCGCAGGCTTGTCGCGTCACGGCCGAGATTATCCCGGCGATCCACGTGCTCCCCCAAGAAAGGCGTGGATGCATGCGCAGAACGCTGGCCCACGATGGAGAGATCGGCGCCCTGTCGCTACATTGGGCGCATGAACGCCAAATCCGCCTTGAGGGCGCACTCGGAACCCGTGGGGGCATCGGATCGCCCGGTCCTGCTGCTGCAATGGTACGACCGCCACCGTCGGCGTCTGCCCTGGCGCGCTGCGCCGGGCGAGGCGTCCGATCCCTATCGCGTCTGGCTGTCGGAGATCATGCTGCAGCAGACCACGGTCAAGGCGGTCGGCCCCTATTTCGAGAAGTTCGTGGCGCGCTGGCCTGACGTCACGGCGCTTGGCCGGGCCTCGCAGGACGATGTGCTGCGGATGTGGGCGGGGCTCGGCTATTATTCGCGTGCGCGCAATCTGCATGCCTGCGCGGTCGCGGTCACCCGCGACCATGGCGGCGTGTTCCCCGACACCGAGGAGGGCCTCCGCGCGCTACCGGGCATCGGGCCGTATACGGCGGCGGCGATCGCGGCGATCGCCTTCGACCGGCGCACCATGCCGGTCGACGGCAACATCGAGCGCGTGGTGTCGCGCCTGTTTGCGGTCGAGGAGGAGCTCCCGCAGGCCAAGCCGCGCATCCAGGCGCTCGCGGCGACGCTGCTCGCCGATCACCGCGCCGGCGACGGCAAGTCCCGCGCCGGCGACAGCGCCCAGGCGCTGATGGATCTGGGATCCTCGATCTGCACGCCGAAGAAGCCGGCCTGTTCGCTGTGTCCGCTCAACGAGGCTTGCACGGCGGGCGCGCTGGGAACGCAGGAGACCTTCCCGCGCAAGGCGCCCAAGAAGAGCGGAACGCTGCGGCGGGGCGCGGCCTTCGTCGTCACGCGCGGCGACGAGGTGCTGGTGCGCACGCGCCCCGAAAAGGGTCTGCTCGGCGGCATGACCGAGGTGCCGGGCTCGGACTGGCTGGCCGATCAGGACGATGCGACCGCGAAACGCGGGGCGCCGGAGCTCAAGGGGTTGTCGCGCTGGCAGCGCAAAGTCGGCGTCGTCACCCACGTCTTCACGCATTTTCCGCTGGAGCTCGTGGTCTACACCGCCCATGTCCCCGCGCGGACGCGCGCGCCCGAGGGCATGCGCTTCGTGCCGGTCGCGACGCTCGCGGACGAAGCGCTGCCGAACGTCATGCGCAAGGTCATCGCGCACGCGCTGGGTCTCTGATCGCGCCTCCTGACAGCACGCTGGCAGCAGCGCTTTGCTAGGAGATGCGAAACCGAGGGGGCCGATGATGAAGACTGCGCTCGACGATTTCCGCAAGCCGCCCTGTGCCGAACTGCTCGGCTGGCGCCTGCTCGACGCGCGGCCGCAGGAGGGCTGGCTCAGGGTCGGCTTCGACGGCCGCCCCGAATTCTGCAACCCTGCGGGCTTCATCCAGGGCGGGATGCTGTCGGCGATGCTCGACGACACCATGGGCCCCGCCGTGCTGGTGATGAGCGAAGGCCGGCTCTACACCACGACCATCAGCATGACCGTGAACTTCCTCAGCCCTGCCAGGCCCGGCCCGATCGTCGCCGAGGCGACGGTGACGCAGCTCGGCAGGACCATTGCGTTCGTCGAGGCGAAGCTGATGGCCGAGGATGGCACGGTGCTGGCGACCGCAACCGCGAGCGAGCGGCTGCTGGAGGCGGCGAGGGTGGTGGGCCAATAGTCGCGCCGCCTACGCGCTCACCCGACCTGCGTCCCGGCTCACGATCGGCGGCTTCGCGTTCAGCGCCTCGACCTGGAATCCGGCGACGCGCTTGTAGTTCGCCGCGATGTCTTCCAGCTCCTGCTGCGACAGCACGTCGGTGACGACCTTGTAGCCGTCAGGCGCGCGCTCCTCGACGAGCTGCATCACCTGCTCGGGGCCGTTCCTGCGGTTGAGCAGCACGAGGTCCGTGGTGGCCGGACGCCGCTCCGCCTCATAGGCCAGCAGCGCCGCCTGGGTCGGACCATGCGCCAGGATCTCGCGGGTGAGCACGCGGGCATCGAGAATGGCCTGGGAGGCGCCATTCGATCCGATCGGATACATCGGATGCGCGGCATCGCCCATCAGCGTCACGCGGCCGAACGTCCATTGCGAGACGGGATCGCGGTCGACCAGCGGATATTCGTAGGCGTGCGGGCAGTTCCGGATCAGCCCGGGGACGTCCAGCCAGTCGAACCGCCAATTCTCGAACCAGGGCAGGAACTCCTCCAGCCGCGCCGTGCGGTTATAGTCTTCGCGCCGCCACTGATAGGTCGGCGGCATGTGACGTTCGGCGACCCAGTTGATCTGGAGATTGCCGGCCGCATCGGGCGCCTTGCTGATCGGATAGCAGACGAACTTCAGGATCTCGTGCCCGGCCATGATCATGGTGCGGCCGGTGAGGAAGGCCTTGGCCGGCGTGACGCCGCGCCAGAGGATGCGTCCGTTCCAGATCGGCGGGCCCTCGTTCGGATAGAGCTTTTCGCGGATCGCGGAATGGATTCCGTCGGCCGCGATCAGGATGTCGCCGTCGTAGCTGCCGCGGGCCTTGCCGGTCGCCTTGTCGATGAAGTCGGCGCGGACGCCATTCGCCGTCTCGCTCCAGCCGGCGAGGTGATGGCTGGTCAGGATGTTCTCGCGTCCGAGCCGCTCGATCGCGGTGTCGAGCAGGATCTGCTGCAGCGTGCCGCGGTGGATCGAGAATTGCGGCCATTTGTAGCCGGCTTCCAGTCCGCGCGGCTCGCTCCAGATCGGCTTACCGTGCTTGGAGAAATAGGCGAGTTCGCGGGTGCGCACGCCGCTGGCGTCGAGCCTGTCCATCAGGCCGAGTTCGATCAGTTCGCGCACCGCGTGCGGCAGCACGTTGATGCCGACGCCGAGCGGCTTCAGCTCCGCCACGCTCTCGAACACTTTGGCTGGAATGCCGATCTGGTGCAGGCTGAGCGCGAGCGTCAACCCGCCGATGCCGCCGCCGGCGATGAGTACGGTCATGACAAACCCCTCCCTTTTGCAGGCGTCTTGGCACAGGCACGTAGGGGTGGGCAACTGCAAAGGCGTCCGCGCAC
>CAYREH010000010.1:0-176912 GCA_964423245.1 uncultured Bradyrhizobium sp.
GAAAGCGCGCTGCGTGCGACCAACGCGAAATTCGAGCGGCGCTTCGCGTTCATCGAGCGCGCGCTGGCGGCGCAGGGGCGCTCGCTGGAGCAGGCGTCGCTACAGGAGATGGACGCGCTGTGGAATGCGGCAAAGGGTGGGGAGACGAAGGCTCCTGCTGCCGAGACAGGCAACCAGGCGCGCGCCTCCAACTCCGTTTAGTCCCGGCCGCGTGCGTAGCCTGGATGCAGCGAAGGGAAATCCAGGACCAGCCCATCAGGACGCACGAAGCCCGGATTTCGCTTCGCTTCATCCGGGCGACAAGGCGGTTCACGCCGGCAGATGCGGCACCGCGTCGAACCTCGACACCACGATATCCCGCTTGGTCTCGTCGACCCGCACGGTCATGTCGAACCGGCCGTCGTGCAGCTCTTTGACCAGCACCTCGGCATTGCGGTGCAGCCAGGAGATGCCGGCGCCGTCGGCGGCGTCGATGGAGAGATCGAGCGTGGTCCGCTTGGCGGCGAGCCGCTCTTCGATCGCGGCAAGCAGCGCGTCGATGCCCTCGCCGGAGACGGCGGAGACCAGCATCGCCGGGTGATCCTCCGGCCGACGCGCGGCGATGTTGAGCAATTCCTCGCGCTGCTCGGAATCGTAGCGGTCGATCTTGTTCCAGACCTCGATGATGCGGCCGGAATCATCAGGATTGATGCCGAGCTGGCGCAGCACGGCATCGACGTCGCTCTGCTGCGCTTCGGCGTCCTCGTGCGAGATGTCGCGGACATGCAGGATGACGTCGGCCTCAAGCACCTCTTCCAGCGTGGCGCGGAAGGCGGCGACGAGCTGTGTCGGCAGGTTGGAGATGAAGCCGACCGTGTCCGACAGCATGGCCTTGCCGCCATGCGGCAGCGTGAGCGCGCGCAAGGTGGGATCGAGCGTCGCGAACAGCATGTCGGCGGCCTGCACGTCGGCGCGGGTCAGGCGGTTGAACAGCGTCGACTTGCCGGCATTGGTGTAGCCGACCAGCGCGACCACGCGATACGGCACGCGCTGGCGGCCGGCGCGATGCAGCCGACGCGTCGCCTGCACCTTCTTCAATTCGCTCTCGAGCTTGGAGATGCGTTCCTGTATCAGCCGGCGGTCGGCCTCGATCTGCGTCTCGCCGGGCCCGCCCATGAAGCCGAAGCCGCCGCGCTGGCGTTCCAGATGGGTCCAGGACCGTACCAGGCGCGAGCGCTGGTAATTGAGATGGGCGAGCTCGACCTGGAGCGAGCCTTCCCGGGTCTTGGCGCGGCGACCGAAGATTTCGAGGATGAGCCCGGTGCGATCGAGCACCTTGGTATTCAATTCCTTCTCGAGATTACGCTGCTGGATCGGTGCCAGCGCGCAATCCATCACCACGAGTTCGACCTCGAGGCTTTTGGCCAGCGCGGCGATCTCCTCGACCTTGCCCTTGCCGATGTAAGTCGCGGGTCGAATCTGGCTGATCGGTGCGATGATGGCGTCGGCAATGACGAGGTCGATCGCGCGTGCGAGGCCCGCGGCTTCGTCGAGCCGGGCCTCGGCATTGCGTTGGACATGAGCTTCCGATTGCGCGTCGGCACTTCCCGCACGCACCCGCAAATAGGGGCCGATGACCAGCACCCGCCCCGTTTGCTTAGCCTCCGCCGACCGCGAACGGTCGGCATCCCCGTCGAAATTCCGGGGTTCCAATCAGATCACTCTCAAGAAGGCTGATCCTCGCCGCCTTCGAACAGCTGGATCGGAGCGCCCGGCATGATGGTCGAGATCGCATGCTTGTAGACGAGCTGCGAATGACCGTCGCGCCGAAGCAGCAAGCAGAAATTGTCGAACCAGGTCACGATGCCCTGGAGCTTCACTCCGTTGACCAGAAAGATCGTCAGTGGCGTTTTGGTTTTGCGAACGTGATTAAGGAAGGTGTCCTGCAGGTTTTGTGCGCGGTCTGCCGCCATTGTTTTTTTCTCGCTTTGAGTTTCTTTTTATTGCGCCGGTTGCGGCCCTCTTTTGATGGTTCGGGGCCTCGTCCGGTTGCCGTTCCTCATGAGATCCCCCTCGGGAGGAACAGCAATGTGATTAGAGGACAGGACGGGATATTAGGCAAGCCGCTTCCGCTGGCAGGCCACGCCCTCCTCCTCCGAAAAACTACGGGATTCGGCGAATTCTCCAGTGTTTCGTGCAGGGTGACCCCCGCGGGTCACCCCACGCCGAGCGCCTTCAGCTTGCGGTGCAGCGCAGAGCGTTCCATCCCGACGAACTCCGCGGTACGCGAGATATTCCCGGAAAAGCGGCTGATCTGCGCGATCAGATAGTCGCGTTCGAATACTTCCCGCGCCTCGCGCAGCGGCAGGCCCATGATGTGCTCGCCATTGTTGCTGGTCGGCATCGCCGGGACCATGGAGCCGACGTCCTGGGGCAGCATGTCGGCCGTGATGATCACCTCCGGCCCGCCCGCCGCCAGAATCATGACTCTCTCAACGTTATTGCGGAGCTGGCGCACATTGCCCGGCCAGACGTGAGACTGCAGCACGGCCATGGCATCCTGCCCGATCTGCCGCTTGGGCAGGCCACTGCCGGCCGAGATCTGCTCCATGAAATAGTCGATCAGTTCCGGGATGTCCTCGCGCCGTTCGGACAGCGCCGGCACGCGGATCGGAACCACCGAGAGGCGGTGATAGAGATCCTCGCGGAAATGGCCTGCGGCAATCTCCTCCTCGAGATTGCGCGCGGTGGAGGAAATGATGCGGACGTCGACCTGCACCTTGGCGGTGCCGCCGACGCGCTGGAACGACTGCTCGACGAGGACGCGCAGGATCTTGTTCTGGGTCTCGCGCGGCATGTCCGCGATCTCGTCGATGAACAGCGTGCCGCCATGGGCTTCCTCGAGCGCCCCCGGCTTGCGGGGATTCTCGCCATTGGACTGCTCGACGCCGAACAGCTCGTGCTCCATGCGCTCGGGCGTGATGGCGGCGGCGTTGATCACCACGAAAGGACCGTCGGCGCGGCCCGAAGCGGCGTGCAGCGTGCGCGCGGTGAGTTCCTTGCCCGCGCCTGCGGGACCGACGATCAGGATGCGGCTGTTGGCTTTGGCGGCGCGTTCGATGGTCTGGCGCAGCTGGTTCATGCTGGGCGAGCGGCCGACCAGTTGGCTGGCGCTCGGCGCGAGCTGCTTCAGCTCCTTGACCTCGCGCTTGAGCCTGGAATTCTCCAGCGCCCGGTTGGCGACGAGGATGAGACGGTCCGCCTTGAACGGCTTCTCGATGAAGTCGTAGGCGCCGCGCTTGATGGCGGCGACCGCGGTCTCGATGTTGCCGTGGCCGGAGATCATCACGACGGGCAGATCGGCATTGTCCTTCTTGACCTGTTCGAGCAGTTGCAGGCCGTCGAGCTTGGAGCCCTGCAGCCAGATGTCGAGGAACACCAGATGCGGCCTGCGGTTGGCGATCTCGGCGAGCGCCGAATCGCTGTCGCGCGCGGTCCGCGTGACGAAGCCTTCATCTTCGAGGATGCCCGCAACGAGATCTCGAATATCGGCCTCATCATCGACAATCAGAATTTCACTTGCCATGGATCGCGCCTGTCTTCTTAGCCGCCTGTTGAGGCTTCGATTTTCGTTGAATCATTGGTCTGTTCAGCCAGCTCTTTGGTTTCGGCCGACGTCGTTTTTGTGTCCTGCGCCCTGACCGGTTCCTCAGCCGCCGGCTTCGCGGCCGAAACCGTTGCGCCCGCGTCGGGCTTGGCGGCCTGGCCGGAGATCGCAAAGCGCATCCGCATCCAGGCGCCGCGCTGGCCCTCGCGGAAGTCGGAAGCATCCTTCAGTTCGATCCGCCCGCCATGGTCTTCGAGGACGCGGCCGACGATCGCAAGGCCGAGCCCGGTGCCCTTGGCGCGCGTCGTCACATAGGGCTCCAGCAGCCGCGAGCGCGCGACCTTGGGAAGCCCGATGCCATTGTCGATGACGTCGATCAGCACGTCGTCGCCTTCGCGCGACACCAAGACGTCGATGCGGCCCTTGCCGTAGCCCTGTGCGAGGTCCTCCGGCGGCACCTGCTCGATCGCCTCGGTGGCGTTCTTGACGATGTTGGTGACCGCCTGCGAGATCAGGCGCCGGTCGAACTGGGCGCGCAGCGGATCCTGCTTGAACTCGGCCTCGATATCGATCTCGGGGTGGGCGACCTTCATCAGGAACACCGCTTGCCGCACGGCATCGGCGACGTCCTCGCCCTCCATCACCGGCTTCGGCATGCGGGCAAAGCGCGAGAATTCGTCGACCATGCGCCTGATGTCGTCGACCTGGCGCACGATGGTGTCGGTGCACTGGTCGAATATCTGCTTGTCCTTGGGTTCGGTGATGTCCTTGCCGAACTTGCGGCGGATGCGCTCGGCCGACAGCTGGATCGGTGTCAGCGGATTCTTGATCTCGTGCGCGATGCGCCGCGCCACGTCGCCCCAGGCCGAGGTGCGTTGCGCCGACACCAGTTCGGTGATGTCGTCGAGTGTGATGATGTAGCTGTCGTAGGGCTGGGTGGTCTTCTCGGCGCTGACGCGGACCGACAGATTGCGCTCGGTGCCGTCGCGCGTGATCGTGATCTGCCCCTGCACCAGGCGCTGGGTCCCTTCCCGCGCCGTCTTCATCATGTCGTCGAGCTCTGGCAGCACGTCCGAGAGCGGATGGCCGAGCGTCTCCGCCTCGGAGTGCCCGATCAGCTTTTCGGCGGAGCGATTGAGGATGCCGACGCTGCCGGAGGTATCGACGCCGATGATGCCGGCGCTGGCCGATGACAGCACGGCCTCGATGAAACGGCGGCGGCTGTCGATCAGGTCGCTGGCGTTGACGAGTTCGTCGCGCTGGCTGCGAAGCTCCTGCGTCATCTTGTTGAAGGTCTCGCCGAGCTGGGCGAGATCGCCTTCCGACTGGTGCACCGGCACCTTGACGTGGAGGTCGCCGGTCGAGACGGTGTGGGCCGCATTCATCAAGCGCCGGATCGGGGCCACCAGCGAGTTGGCGAAGTTCAGGCCGATCAGCACCGAGGCCATCAGGATGGTCAGCGCGATCACCGCGAACATCAGCGCGAAGGCGACCTGGATTCCGAGCCGACGCGATTCGATCTGGGCGTATTCGGCGACGCTGACCTCGGTCTGCTTGAGCTGATTGACCACGTTGGGATCGAGCGGCCGCGCGACATAGAGGAAGGTGTCGTTGAAGGCGCGCAGCCGGATCACGGCGGCGACGAAACTCGCATCCGGCAGCACCGCAATTTCGGGTTCGGCTTCGTTGACGTTGCTGAGGAAGTCCGGCGCGGGCGGCGAATAGGCCAGCCGCATGCCGGTGTCGGCCGACTCCAGGATGTTGGTGTTCTTGTCGATGATCATCGCGCCCGGCAGGTTGCGCGAGGCCGCGCTGGTGGCGAGCAGTTCGCGGAACGAGCGGCGATCCTGATCGTAGAGCGGCCGGGCGTGGGCGATGTCGTTGGCCATGCCGAGAATGTCGCCGCGGATCAGCTGCGCATGGTCCTGCATGTAGGCACGCGCGATGGTCAGCGAATTCTGGATCACTTCCTTGGTCGGACCGGAAAACAGCCGGTCGAGGCCGCGCTCGATGGTGACATTGGCGACCACGGCGACCAGCACCGCCGGCAGCACCGCCACGATCGAGAACAGGCTGACGATCTGGACATGCAGCCGCGCCGCCGCCCGGCCCCGCCGCCGGGCCAGGATGAGCTGCCAGAGTTCGCGAATGATGATCCCGACCAGCAGCAGGATCGTGGCCGCATTGATCAGGTAGAACGAGCGGACCACTTCCGGGGTCGGCTCGATCGAGGTCAGTCCGGTCAGGACCAGAAAGGTCAGGAAGGCCGACAGCAGCGCCAGCGCCACGGCGACCGGCGCCAGCCAGCGCCGCACCGACCAGCGTCGGGGCTCGTCGGCTGGGGTCGTGTCAAAGGCTGCGGCCGAAGTCTCTGCGCTGGTCATTCCGGCAATGGGTGCTGAAAACGGGAGCCGCGGCGGGCGGACACTGATGTATTCATACCACATTGTTGCCGAATTGCGACAATTCCGCGGCGTCTGCCTCCTCCTGGCCGGCCCGCTCCACAGCGCAATTCCATCTTCAGCCGATGGGAACGGTTTCGCGCCGCAACGGCTTGACCCGCATGGATAAATTTTTCCTCGCGATGATGGTGTCGGCGGTCCTGCTGCTGATCGCGGCCGCGGGGCTGCTGGTCAACGGCAGCCTGAGAGAGCCGACCGCGGACGTCGCCCGCGTTCTGAGGATGCCGGGGCCCGTCAGGTGATCGACCGGCAGGCCGCGATTCTCCGCGAGGTGATCGCCCCCGGGAACATTTCGATCCGGTTTGGACTTCTACCTGCCGCGCCGGCCGCCGTCGGTCAGCGCGATCCGGACAGGCTCAGTTCCGCCCTGAACGAGCGGAGCTGGGCCACCGACCGGCTGCAGGGCTAGCCCCCGCTGCGATAGACCTGGATGTCGAGATCCCGGATCTTCTTCCGCAGCGTGTTGCGGTTGAGGCCGAGCAGGTCCGCGGCGCGGATCT
The DNA here is from genome assembly GCA_964423245.1 of uncultured Bradyrhizobium sp. GTDB lineage: Bacteria > Pseudomonadota > Alphaproteobacteria > Rhizobiales > Xanthobacteraceae > Bradyrhizobium. Next base: position 6,549 of record CAYREH010000010.1, read on the forward strand.
GGTTGCCGCGGGTGGCGGCGAGCGCGGCCGTGAGCAGCGGCACCTCGATCTCCTTGAGGATGCGGTGATAGAGGCCGGGCGGCGGCATGCCGTTCGGGAAGCCCTGGAAGTGCGATGACAGATACGCCTCGACGGCGCCACCGAGATTGTCGACGCCCTGCTGGACCGCAGCGCCCGGACTGACCGAGGGCGGCGCGAGTTCGCCGTCGATAACCGAGGCCGTGATCACATCCTGCGGATAGAGCGCGGCAAGACGGCGGGCGAGATTTTCAAGCTCGCGCACGTTGCCGGGCCAGCGATGCTGCTTCAGCCGCTCCAACGCCAGCGCGTCCAGCTTCTTGGGCGGCAGACCGTCCTTCTCGGCCAGCGTGAAGAAGTGGCGGACCAGATCGGGAAGGTCCTCGATGCGCTCGCGCAGCGGCGGCAACCGCAGCGGCACGACATTGAGGCGGAAGAACAGGTCTTCGCGGAACAGGCCCTGCTGGATCAGCACACGCAGATCCTTGTTCGAGGCCGCCACGATGCGGACGTCGGTCTTGATCGGGGTGCGGCCGCCGACCGTGGTGTACTCGCCCTGCTGCAGAACGCGCAGCAGGCGGGTCTGCGCCTCCATCGGCATGTCGCCGATTTCGTCGAGGAACAGCGTGCCGCCCTCGGCCTGCTCGAACCGGCCGGACGCGCGGGTGTTGGCGCCGGTAAAGGCGCCGCGCTCATGGCCGAACAATTCGGATTCGATCAGATCGCGCGGGATCGCCGCCATGTTGACCGCCACGAACGGGCCGTTGCGGCGCTTGCCGTAATCGTGCAGCGCACGCGCCACCAGTTCCTTGCCGGTACCGGACTCGCCCGTGATCATCACGGTGAGATCGGTCTGCATCAGGCGCGCCAGCACCCGATAAATCTCCTGCATCGCCGGCGAGCGGCCGACCAGCGGGATCGCCTCCATCTCGGCGTCCTCGTCCGGCGTCGAGACCCGCTCCTTCGGTTCGGCCAGCGCCCGGCCGACGATGGCGATGAGCTCCTTCAGGTCGAACGGCTTGGGCAGATATTCGTAGGCGCCGCGCTCGGAGGCGCGGATCGCCGTCATGAACGTGTTCTGCGCGCTCATGACGATGACCGGCAGGTTCGGCCGCATCTTCTTGATGCGCGGGAGCAGATCGAATGCGTTTTCGTCCGGCATCACCACGTCGGTGATGACGAGATCGCCCTCGCCCTGACTGACCCAGCGCCACAGCGTGGCGGCGTTGCCGGTGAGGCGAACCTCATAGCCGGCGCGTGACAGCGCCTGATTGAGAACCGTGCGGATGGCGGTATCGTCATCGGCTACGAGAATGCTACCTGCGGGCATCGTTGATCCTCATTTTGCGCCCTGTGATGCAGCCGACGACTTCCCGGCAGAGCCGTCGCGACTGCTTTGATCGGCATGTTTGACCGATGTGGAATACATCGGCATCAGCACGCGGAAGGTCGTCTTGCGCGGCTGGGACTCGCATTCGATGATGCCCCCGTGATCACCGATGATCTTGGCGACCAGCGCGAGGCCGAGGCCCGAGCCGGTCTGCTTGGTGGTCACGAAGGGATCGAACAGGTTGGGCATCAGATCGTCGGGCACGCCTGGTCCGTTGTCCCTCACGCAGAATTCGAGCGGCAGGGATACCCGGGATTTTTGACCGGGGACTGACAGGCGCACGCCGGGGCGGAATGCGGTGGTGAGCTGAATCTCGGCGTCAGGGACGTCGATCAGGGCCTCCGCGGCGTTCTTGACGAGGTTGAGGAATACCTGGATCAGCTGGTCCTGATTGGCCAGAACCGGCGGCAGCGAGGGATCGTAATCCTCGATGAAGCGGATGTTGCGGGCAAAGCCGGACTGCGCCAGTCGCTTCACGTGATCGAGCACGGAATGGATGTTGACGGGCCCGCGCACCACGGGCCGCTCGTCGCCGAACACCTCCATGCGGTCGACCAGCGTCACGATGCGGTCGGCCTCGTCGCAGATCAGACGTGTCAGCATGCGGTCTTCGGACGAGGCCTGCTGCTCGAGCAACTGCGCGGCGCCGCGGATGCCCGACAGCGGGTTCTTGATCTCGTGCGCCAGCATCGCGGCCAGCGCGATCACCGAGCGCGCGGCGCTGCGATGGGTGAGCTGGCGGTCCATCTTGTCGGCGATGGTGCGCTCCTGGAGCATGACCACGATGTGACCCGGCCGCTCGGTGAGCGGAGCGACGTGCAGATCGACCTGGCGATCGCCGCCCATGCGCGGCGTGCCGAGATCGACCTTGTACTCGTTGACCGGCGAGTTCGACGAGCGGACCTGGTCGATCAGCGCCAGCAAGGGACTGCCGAACGGCACCAGTTCCTTCAGCGACTGCCGTTTCAGGAACTGGGTGGAGATCTCGAAGAAGGCTTCGGTCGCGATGTTGGCGGCGACGATCTTGCCGTCAGGCCCGATCAGCAGCACGGGATTGGGCAATGCGTCCAGGATCGCATCGCTGTCGGCCGGAAGCGACCGACGATGTTCAGCGGCTGAGCTCATGCAGCAGCGCTCCATGCGAAATCGTCGAAGGCATCTTGCAGGGACTTCTGGACGAGGCGCGGATCCTCCGAGGTGAGGATTTTCCGGCGCCAGTCCTTCAGCTTCTCCGTCGGCGCGCCGCTCGAATCCGCCGCGACGTCCAGGGCCCAGGCGAGATGCTTGCGGGCGTGACGGAGCCCGATGCGCATTCCATAGAGCGCACAGACGCCTTCATAGAGCGTGCGGACATAATCGAGCTGGGTGTCGAGCGAAGGCGTCGCTTCGACGGGACCGCCCTTCAGGCGGCGACCGATCTGACCGGGCAGCCAGGGTTGCCCCTGCGCGCCGCGCCCGATCATCACGGCATCGGCGCCGGAGGCTTCGAGCGCTGCCAGCGCCTTCTCGTAGGACGTGATGTCGCCGTTGACGACGAGCGGAATCGAAATCGCCTCGCGCACCGCGCGGATCGCATCCCAATCGGCCTCGCCCTTGTAGAACTGGCAGCGGGTGCGTCCATGCACGGTGACGAGCTTGATGCCGGCGGCTTCGGCCCGGCGTGCCAGCTCCGGTGCGTTGCGGGTGCGATCGTCCCAGCCCAGCCGCATCTTCAGTGTCACCGGCACCTTCACGGCGGCAATCGTCGCCTCGATCAGGCTGACCGCGTGGTCGAGATCGCGCATCAAGGCCGAGCCGGACTGGCCGCCAGTGACGTGACGCGCGGGGCACCCCATGTTGATGTCGATGATGTCGGCGCCCCCGGCCTCGGCGATCCGGGCGCCTTCCGCCATCCAGTGCGCCTCGCAACCGGCCAGCTGGACCACGTGCGGGCCGATCCCGGTGGCTTCGCAGCGCAACCGCGACATCCAATGGCCGCTGGCGAGTTCATCGCTCGCCGTCATCTCGGAAACGACCAGACCGGCACCGAGTTCGGCCGCGAGCCGGCGCACGGGCGAGTCCGTGATGCCCGACATCGGCGCCAGGAAAACCGGGGTGGCGACGTCAATATCGCCTATCTTCAACGGCTTAGAGCCTGATACTGCCGAGGCGGTCACTGGGGTCCCGTTGACTGGGCAGGGCCTCATCGCACCTGCCATGACCTATCTTGCGCACAATTCTTGTGCAGTCAAGCGCCATGCCTACAGTTTAGACAGTTCTGCAAATCTTTCAAGTGCAGTGCAGCAAAATGCCGTTTCCCACAATGCGGGGAAACCCCCTTTTTTTGCGGCCCTGCCGTGCTAGAGGCATGCGGCAATCACCCAACACCCCCATTCATCTCATAACGATAATCGAGTCCTATGGCGAAATCAGTGCGTACCGCAGTCGTCCTCGTCGCAGCCGGACGAGGACTGCGCGCCGGTGCGGGCGGGCCGAAGCAATATCGCGAGATCGGCGGCCGCCCCGTGATTTCCCGCGCCATGGAAGCGTTCAGCCGGCACCCGGATGTCTCCGCGGTGCAGCCGGTGGTGAACCCCGACGATAGCGCCATGTTCACCGCCGCGGTCGCAGGTCTCAGCCACGAGCCGCCGACCGCCGGCGGCGCCACCCGCCAGGCCTCGGTGCTGGCCGGCCTCGAAGCGCTCGCCAAGCACGAGCCCGACATCGTCCTGATTCATGATGCCGCCCGTCCCTTCGTTTCGGAAGGATTGATCTCGCGTGCGATCGCGGCGGCGAGCCGGACCGGCGCAGCGATTCCCGCGGTCCCGGTCACCGACACGATCAAGGTCACGAGCCAAAGCGGCGATGTCGAGGAAACGCCGGACCGCGCGCGGTTGCGAATCGCGCAGACGCCGCAGTCCTTTCGTTTCGACGTCATCCTCGAAGCCCATCGTCGCGCGGCAAAGGACGGGCGCAGCGATTTCACCGACGACGCCGCGATTGCCGAATGGGCGGGATTGACGGTTGCAACCTTTGAAGGCGATGTTGCCAACGTGAAACTCACAACCCCCGAGGATTTCGTGCGCGAGGAAGCACGCCTGGCCGCACAGCTGGGCGACATCAGGACCGGCACCGGCTACGACGTGCATGCCTTCGGCGAAGGCGACCACGTGATGATCTGCGGCGTACGCGTGCCGCACAGCAAGGGATTCCTCGCCCATTCCGACGGCGATGTCGGCCTGCATGCGCTGGTCGACGCCATCCTTGGCGCGCTGGCCGACGGCGACATCGGTTCGCACTTCCCGCCCAGTGATGCGAAATGGAAGGGCGCCTCGTCGGATCAGTTCCTGAAATACGCCATCGAGCGCGTCACCCAGCGCGGCGGCCGCGTCGCCAATCTCGAGGTCACGATGATCTGCGAGCGGCCGAAGATCGGCCCGTTGCGCGACACCATGCGCGCGCGCATCGCCGAGATCTCCGGAGTGGACATCTCCCGCATCGCGGTGAAGGCGACGACCAGCGAGCGGCTGGGCTTCACCGGCCGCGAGGAAGGCATCGCGGCCACCGCGAGCGCCACCATCCGTCTTCCCTGGAGCGTGTAAGGCCATGGGCGGCAGCGACGCACGCGCCCTCTCCCGCTCGCTGCTCGATCTGTGCCGGATGCGCAAGCTGACGGTCGCGACCGCCGAGTCCTGCACCGGTGGCCTGGTTGCCGGCGCGCTGACCGACATCCCGGGCTCCTCCGACGTGATCGACCGCGGCTTCGTCACCTATTCCAACGACGCCAAGCGCGCGATGCTCGGCGTCGAGGCGGGCACGCTGGCCAATTTCGGCGCGGTCAGCAAGGAGACCGCAACCGCGATGGCGATCGGTGCGCTGGAGCGGGCCGGCACCGATCTGGCGGTCGCCATCACCGGCATCGCCGGCCCCGGCGGCGCCACGCCGGGCAAGCCGGTCGGCCTCGTGCATTTCGCCGCGGCCGCCCGTGACGGACGTATCATCCATCGCGAGCACCGGTTCGGCGCGATCGGCCGCAGCACCGTGCGCCAGCGCTCGGTGGTGGAGGCGCTGCGTCTCCTGATGGAGCTCGCCCGCGGCCCCCAGGCCGCCGCCAAGCCGAAACGCGCGGCCGCCGCGACCCGCCTGCGCCCGCGCGTGACCCGCTCGCCGCGAAGGCATGTGGTGAAGCGGAGGCCGCCGCGCTCGCCTCAGCCGCGATAGGCGGCCCATGAAGTCGTTCCGGCTGACCAAGGCAAGGGCCAACCTGCTCTATCACGACATTCCGGGCCGCAAGGTTCCGCTGATCTTCATTCACGGATTAGGATGCGCTTCGTCCTGCGATTATCCGGCCGTTGCCGCCGATCATGCATTGGCCGGCCGGCGCATGCTTCTGGTCGATCTGCTCGGGTCAGGTTTCAGCGATAGGCCCGCCGGGTTCGGCTACACCGTGGCAGACCATGCAGAGGCGATCGCTGAGGTCGTGACACGGGTCGCGCCGGAGGGCGTCGATCTGTTCGGGCACAGCATGGGTGGGGCGGTGGCGATCACAGCCGGCAAATTGCTTGGCCAGCGTGTTCGCAACCTCATCCTGGCCGAACCCAATCTCGATCCCGGTGGTGGAGCCTCAAGCCAAAAGATCGCGGCAATGTCGGAGGCCGATTATTCGAGTCAGGGCCACGACGTCCTGATCAGGGCGTCGAGGCTGGACGGCAATATCGCCTGGGCGGCCTCGCTCGCGCTCAGCGCGCCGGTCGCGATCCACCGCGCATCGCGATCCCTGGTCGCCGGCAGCGCCCCGACATGGCGCGACATGCTTCTCGCGCTGCCCATGCCGCGGACGGTCATCTTTGGCGAGCTGTCTCTGGCAAACAGTCCCGACGCGACATCGCTGCCGCGACAGGGGGTGAACGTCGCCGTCGTGGCAAAGGCGGGACACGGAATAGCCATCGATAATCCTGCCGGACTCGCGGCCGCCATCGGACAGGCGGCCATCTCCTGACTCCGATGCGACATCGTCGCCCGGGTCGGCATCCGGCAGAAGCACATCCCGCGGTGGATCGATCAGGACGACGCCAGCTTCGGCCGGCCGTAGATCGCGTCCGCGCGTTTTTCGAACGCGGTCGAGAACCTCGCGAAGGCGGCGTCGAACATCGAGCCCATCAGCATCGCCAGCATGCGGCTCTTGAACTCGTAGGACAGAAAGAAGCCGACGTCGCAGACGCCATGGCCGCCCTCCTCGCTCTTTGGTTCGAACGTCCAGCGGTTTTCGAGGTTGCTGAAAGGACCCTGCAGATATTCGACCAGGATCTTGAGATTGGCGCGATCGAGGGTCACGCGGCTGGTGAAGGATTCCCGCACCAGCTTGAACGACACCGTCATGTCGGCGACGAGCACCTCGGTGCCGTCGGGCTTGGGCATCCGCTGCCGCACCTTGAGCGCGCTGCATAGCGGCACGAATTCCGGGTAGCGCTCGACATCGGCGACCAGGTCGAACATCTCGGACGCGCTGTGATTGACACGGCGCTTGCTCGAAAAGCGGGGCATGACGTTTCAGCGGGCGTTGGCGGCCCGTGCGGCCTTCAGTCTGGCAAAATCCTCGCCGGCATGGTGCGAGGACCGGGTGAGCGGACTTGCCGACACCATCAGGAAGCCCTTGGTGTAGGCGACCTTCTCAAGGGACGCGAACTCGTCCGGCGGCACGTAGCGCATCACCGCATGGTGCTTGCGGGTCGGCTGGAGGTACTGGCCGATGGTCAGGAAGTCGACGTCGGCGGAACGCAGATCATCCATCACCTGGAGCACTTCGTGGCGCTCCTCGCCGAGGCCGACCATGATGCCGGACTTGGTGAAAATGGCAGGATCGAGTTCCTTGACCCGCTGCAGCAGCCGGATCGAATGGAAGTAGCGCGCACCGGGCCGCACGGTGAGATAGCGCGACGGCACGGTCTCGAGATTGTGGTTGAACACGTCGGGCCTTGCCGCGACCACGACCTCGAGCGCCCCCTCCTTGCGCAGGAAGTCGGGCGTCAAGATCTCGATCGTGGTCGACGGACAGGCCGCGCGGATGGCGCGGATGGTCTGGGCGAAATGCTCCGCCCCGCCGTCGGCGAGATCGTCGCGGTCGACCGAGGTGATGACGACATGGGCGAGGCCCAGCTTGGCGACGGCCTCGGCGACGTTCCGCGGTTCGGCGGCGTCGAGCGCGTTGGGAAGGCCGGTCTTGACGTTGCAGAAGGCGCAGGCACGGGTGCAGGTGTCACCCATGATCATGAAGGTCGCGTGTTTCTTGTCCCAGCACTCGCCGATATTGGGGCAACCCGCCTCCTCGCACACCGTGTGCAGGCCATTGGCGCGCACGATGTTGCGGGTATCGGCATAGCCGCGGGTATTGGGCGCGCGCACGCGGATCCAGTCCGGCTTCGGTGGCGAAGCGGAGTCCGGGCGATTCACCTTTTCGGGGTGGCGCGGGCGCAGCGGGTTGGCGATGGTATCGACAATGACGACCATGGGATGTCCGGTCTGTTCAGTCCTACCTAGTCGGTCTGCCCAGCTGCCGCAACCCGGCTCGCGCGACTTCAGGGGACATGGCAGATATGGGCAATATCCTGCTCTGTTCTCAGGCGATTCTCATCTCGAATGGCTCCAATCCCCAGAACATCCTCGATCTCCAAGGCAGCTTCCTCCAAGGCAGCTTCGCCGCGGCTCGGGAAAGTCCTGAAGCGGTTCTTTTTCGCCCGGGACGTCCGCGATGTCGCCCGCGAGCTGATCGGGGCGACCCTGCTCGTGGACGGCGTCGGCGGCCCCATTGTCGAGGTCGAAGCCTATCACCAGAGCGAGCCCGCGGCGCACTCCTACAACGGTCCGACGCCGCGGAACCAGGTCATGTTCGGCCCGCCCGGCTTTGCCTATGTCTATCGCTCCTACGGCCTGCACTGGTGCGTGAATTTCGTCTGCGAGGAAGAAGGCTCGGCCGCAGCGGTCCTGATCCGCGCATTGGAGCCGACGCACGGCCTTGCGGCCATGCGCCGCCGCCGGCATCTCAAGGATCTGCACGCGCTCTGCTCGGGCCCAGGCAAACTGACCGAGGCGCTCGGCATCAGTCTTGCGCATAACGGCCTGCCGCTGGACCGACCTCCGATCGCCCTCCATGCGCGGACGGAGGATGTCGAAGTGGCAACCGGAACCAGGATCGGCATCACCAAGGCCATCGAACTGCCCTGGCGCTACGGCGTCAGGGGCTCGAAATTCCTCAGCAAGCCGTTTCCGAAGTCGCCCTAAGACGCCTGCTTCAGCCGCTCGAGCGCCTCGAGCAGCTTGGCCTTGCGCGCCAGCGCCGCCTCACGCTTCTCGCGCTCCTCCTCGACGACCTCCTCGGCCGCGTTGGCGACGAACTTCTCGTTCGCGAGCTTGGATTCGGCACGCTTGATGTCGGCGTCGGCCTTGCCGATCTCCTTGTCGAGCCGCGCGCGCTCGGCCGCGACATCGATCACGCCCTTGAGCGGCAGTGCGGCGACTTCGCCGCGCACGAGCAGCTGGACCGCGCCGTCCGGCGCCCGCTCGGCGAACGAGATGTCGGACAGCCGCGCCATGCGCTTGATGACGTCGGTCCAGCGCGGCGCGCGCTCATGGGTTTCCGCGGATGCGCCGGCCAGAACCAGCGCCGTCAGCGTCGCCGGCGGGATGTTCATCTCGGCGCGCACCGAGCGGATCTGCGTGATCAGGTCGATCACCCAGCCGATCTCGGCTTCCGCCTTCGGATCGGTGAAGTCGGCATGGTCGAAGATCGGCATGATGAAGACCGGCGAGACCAGGGGATCGGTCGGCCCGGTTGCCGCTACCAGCAACGCCAGCTGTTCGGGCGTCGGCTCGGTTCGCTTCAGCGGCCATGACGCCAGAGCCAGCAGCCCGTCGCGCCTCGCCGTCACCTCCCACAGCTCTTCGGTGATGAAGGGCATGAAGGGGTGCAGCAGCTTCAGGATCTCGTCGCGCGCCCAGGCCACCATGGCTCGGGTTTCGTCCTTGGCCGGGCTGTCGGGGCCGAGCAGCACGGGCTTGGCGAGCTCGAGATACCAGTCGCAATAGACGTTCCAGACGAAACGATAGAGGCTGCCCGCGGCATCGTTGAAGCGATAGGCCTCGATCGCCTCCGTCACCTCGCGCGTGGTGTGGGCGCTCTCATGCGCGATCCAGCGGTTCAGCGTCTCCTTCGCCTTCGCGGGCTCGAAGCCCTCGGGCACCGCGCACTGGTTCATCTCGGCGAAGCGGGAGGCGTTCCACAGCTTGGTCGCGAAATTGCGGTAGCCCTCGACGCGGCTGGTGGCGAGCTTGATGTCGCGCCCCTGCGCGGCCATGGCCGCCAGCGTGAAGCGGAGCGCATCCGCGCCGTATTCGTCGATCAGGCTGAGCGGATCGATGACGTTGCCCTTCGACTTCGACATCTTGGCGCCCTTCTCGTCGCGGACGAGGGCGTGGATGTAGACGGTCGAGAACGGCACTTCCTTCATGAAGTGCAGGCCCATCATCATCATGCGGGCGACCCAGAAGAAGATGATGTCGAAGCCGGTGACGAGCGCGTTGGTCGGGTAGTAGCGCTGCACTTCCGGCGCGTCGTCCGGCCAGCCGAGCGTCGAGAACGGCCACAGCGCCGAGGAGAACCAGGTGTCGAGCACGTCCTCGTCGCGGGTGATGAACCCGTCGCGCTTGTTGCGGTCGAGCGCCATCTCGCGGCCCTGCTCGGCCGTGATGACCTCCTGCTCGACGTAATAGCCGAGCGCGTGGCTGACGGCCTCCTCCTCGGTCTCGGCGACGAACACCTTGCCGTCCGGGCCGTACCAGGCGGGGATCTGATGCCCCCACCAGAGCTGTCGCGAGATGCACCAGGGCTGGATGTTCTCCATCCAGTCGAAATAGGTCTTTTCCCAGTTCTTCGGCACAAAGGTCGTTTCGCCCGACCGCACCGCCGCGATCGCCGGCTTCGCCAGCGTCTTGGCGTCGACATACCACTGATCCGTCAGATACGGCTCGATCACCGTCCCCGAACGGTCGCCATGCGGCACCATATGGGTGTGCGGCTCGATCCGCTCGACGAAGCCGAACGACTCCAGCCGCTCGACGAGGCGCTTGCGCGCCGCGAAGCGGTCGACCTTGTGGAACTCCTCGGCGAATTGCGCGGCGCCTTCCGGCAGGTCGCGCAGATAATCCTCGTTGTCGATGAGATCGAGGCAGCCTTCGCGGTCGATGACGCTGATGCGGCCGAGCCCGTGGCGATTGCCGACCTCGAAGTCGTTGAAGTCGTGCGCCGGCGTGATCTTCACCGCGCCCGAACCCTTCTCGGGATCGGAATAATCGTCGGCGACGATCCTGATCTTGCGGCCGACCAGCGGCAGGATCACGTTCTTGCCGACCAGCTTCTGGTAGCGCTCGTCCTCGGGATGCACGGCGACGCCGGTGTCGCCGAGCATGGTCTCGGGCCGCGTCGTGGCGACGACGATGAAGCTCGTCGGATCCTCCGGGTTGAAGGTCTTGCCCTCGATCGGATAGCGCAGGTACCAGAGATGGCCCTTGACCTCGATCTGCTGCACTTCGAGATCGGAGATCGCGGTGAGCAGCTTGGTGTCCCAGTTCACCAGCCGCTTGTCCTTGTAGATCAGGCCCTCGCGGTGCAGCTCGACGAACACCTTGACGACGGCCTTCGACAAGCCCTCGTCCATCGTGAAGCGCTCGCGCGACCAGTCGCAGGAGGCGCCGAGCCGCTTCAGCTGGTTGATGATGGTGTCGCCGCTCTCGGCCTTCCACTGCCAGACCCGCTCGAGAAACTTCTCGCGGCCCATTTCGCGGCGGCCGGGCTGCTGACGCTCCGTCAGTTGCCGCTCGACCACCATCTGGGTGGCGATGCCGGCATGGTCGGTGCCGGGCTGCCAGAGCACGTCGCGGCCGCGCATGCGCTCGAACCGGCACAGGATGTCCTGCAGCGTGTTGTTGAGGGCATGGCCCATGTGCAGCGAGCCCGTCACGTTCGGCGGCGGGATCACGATGGTGAAGGGAACGGCATCGCGGCGGTCGGGGCGGCCGGCCTTGAAGGCAAGGGCGTCCTCCCACACCAATGACATGCGGGCTTCGATATCGGCGGGCTGGTAATTTTTCTCGATCATGGGGCGTTAGAAAGCCGCGCGCGGGGGGCAAGTCAACGAAAAGCTCTGGCAAAACGCGATCGATCGCCCGTCCGTGACAGGCGCACGCGGCCTCTCCGGCGGCGCGTGGGGGCGCAGGCGCGTCGCTCGGAGAAGGCCGGACGGCCCTGCTCTAGCGTCCGCCGCGCGAAACGCGCTCGATCTCGGCCTTGACGATGCGTTCGACCAGCCCTGGCAGGTTGTCGTCGAGCCAGGATTTCAGCATCGGCCGCAGCATTTCCTTGACCAGATCCTCCAGCGTCCGCGCATTGCTGCTCAGCACGGTGTGGGCCAGCGAATTGAACGCGGATTCGACCGCCGAGACGGTCGACTGCGCCAGGATCGGCTGCTGCGGCGGCAGCGGGGCAGCATCATAGTTCACCGGCGCATAAGGCGGCGGCGGGGTCTGGCGGCGCGGGGTCTCGGCGAATTCGAGATCGTCGCGCGGCTCAACCTTCTGGAAACTCGGCGCAGGCGGCGGCGCGACCTCCATCGCCATGTCATCAGTCAGTTCGAGGACATCGGGCTCCGGTTCCGGCTCCGGCTCGGGTTCCGGCTCCGGAGCACGCATCTCGGGCGCGGGCGTCGCGGCATCGAGGCCCGCCAGCAATGCGTCGATGTCATCCTGGCTGTTGGAGGCGTCCGCGGCCGGTGCGGGCGGTGGTGGCGCCGGCTTTGCCGCCGGCGGTGGCGCTGCGGCGGCGGGCTTTGCGGGCGCAACTTTCGACGGCGGAATGTCGTTCATCGCCGGCTTGGGCGCGGGAGCAGGCGCCGGCTTCTCGGGCTTCGCGGCGTCGGACGGCGGCGGCTTGGCCTCGTCGTCGGCAATGATGCGCCGGATGGAGGCCAGAATCTCCTCCATGGAGGGTTCTGTGACCTTTGCAGGCTGCGTCATCTCCGACTCCACATCATCAACGCCCTCGCATGCGTTGTTTTACACCAAGCACGACAGGATTGGCCGGTTCCGGATCGGCCGCCGGACATTTTCGTCGCGGCAAGCCCCACTTGTCCCCAGATCGCAGCTCAATTTGCGGCGGTGCGCCCCTGCCCCCGGCACGCATTCATCACGCATGCAACATCGGATGCGAGGCGAATCGACCCGCATCGTATCGACAAGGCTATGTCAGGGATTTTGACGATTGCAAGCAAAGCCCCGGTCGGTCTCGCCTGTTTGCGAAGCCGACCGGACTCTTACGGATGTCAGCGTCCGTCGGGCGTGCGCACGCCGGCCCAGCTGTCGCGGACCTGCTGATAGTGCACGCTGGGATCGTAGACCGTCGTGTTGAGTCCGAGCACCGTCGGCGAAAGACGTCCGATCGCCGAGAGCACGGAGTAGGAAGCAACGACGCGATCGTGCTGCGCGGTGACCAGCGCAACGCGCGCATTCACCAGAGCCTGCTGCGCATTGAGCACGTCGAGCGTGGTGCGCTGGCCGGCCTTGGCTTCTTCGCGCACGCCGTTCAGCGCGATCTCGGATGCCGTCACCTGGGCCTGTGCCGACTGCACCTGGGCCTTGCCGGCCTGCAGTTGGCCCCAGGCCTGCACCACGCTGGCGCGGGTCTGGTCGCGCGTCGTTTCGAGGTTGAGGCGCTGCTGGGCCAGGTTTTCCTTGGACTGGCGAATCAGCGCGTATTCGGCGCCGCCCTGATAGATCGGGGCTGAGACCTGCGCGACCGCCGAGGCACCGAAAGAGCGGAACACCGTCATGGTCTGCTCGTAGGACTGCGTGGCGGCGACCTGGAAATTAATGGTCGGCAGCAGCGCGCCTTCGTTGATCTTGACCTGGAGATAGTTCACGTCGATGCCGTACATGCCGGCGGTGACGTTGGGATTTTCGACGAGGCTGAGGCTCACCGCCGAGGCCAGCGAGGCCGGCAGATAGCGATCGACCGGGGAGCCCGGCGCCAGATTTTCCGGCTCGTTGCCGATGATGCGGCGGAAATTGGAACGCGTCGTTGTGAGGTTCGATTCGGCGGTGAGCGCCTGCGTCTTGCCGGCCGCGAGCTGCGCCTCGGATTGCGCGACGTCGGTGCGGGTGACTTCGCCGACATTGAAGCGATCGCGCGTCTGCTTGAGAGTCTGCTCGAGCACGCGCACGTTGCTGCGCTGGACCTCCAGCGTCGCGGAGTCCCGCAGATAGTCCATATAGACGGTCGCGGCCTGGAGCAGCACGCTCTGCTCCATCACCCGCAACGCTTCGCGCGCGCCCGAGACCTGACTCTCGGCGGCTCGGGTGCGGTTGGCGGTCTGATTGCCGTTGAAAAGATTCTGCGAGACGGTGACGCCGGCGCTGCGCGGCGCGTTGGTGCCGTGAATTTCGGTACGCACGATGTTGGTCGGCGAACCGCCGGATGTGCTGTTCGTGTCCGTGTACTGGTAGCCGACGCTCGCGGTGACCGACACCTTCGGGCGATAACCGGACAGGGCCTGCGGCACGTTCTCGTCGGTCGAGCGCACCTGCGCACGCTGCGCGTTGAGCTGCGGATTGTTCTGATAGGCGCGCACAAGCGCGGCCTCTATCGTGTCGGCCAACGCGGGCGTCGGCCCGGCAAGCGACAGCAACAGGACCGAAACCGCAGCTCCGGTGAAGAGCTTCACCCCATGCATCCCTGAAATTCCGTTCATTGTAACGACCGGCTCGTGCCCGCGAGCTGGCTTATCGCTAACCGAGTGGAGTCGTTGCCCCGACGCAACATAGGCCGCGGTCAAGCGCAACGGAACCACCTGAACGCAGTTCCCGGTGGAAACTCTTAACGTGCAGCATCCCTGCCACACTCATGATTCAGAACGGGATTTTATCAGGCTGCGCGGTCAGAACACGAACTCAGGGGTCCGTTCCAACCCGGGAAGGAGCGGTGCTGCGGCGTCGAAAAGGGCGCGATGCCCGAATTCCCCGTGGGTGCGGGTCACGATCACGGCTCGCGGTGGCCGGAATTCGGCAGACACCCCCACCAGGCGGCCCCCGTCCTTGAGCTGCCCAAGCAGCGCCCGCGGTGTGACCTCCGTGGCGCCATTCAGAACGATGACGTCGAAAGGACCGGCCGAGGCATCGCCCTCGGTGCAGGGCGCGGCCTTGCAAGAGACATTGGTCAGCCCGAGCGCAACGAATGCCCCCCCGGCTTTGGCCGCAAGACCCGAATCGGATTCGGTTGCGGTAACGGAACCGGCGAGCCTGGCGACCAGCGCCGCCACATAGCCGGTCGAGCAGCCGACCACGAGCACTTTGTCGCCCTCGCCGATCTCGGCGGCCTGGAGCAACTTGCCGGTCAGGGCAGGCTTGATCAAGTATCGCTTGGCGCCGCCTTCGCTCACATCCAGATCAAGGTCGAGATAGGCCAGAGCCTGCCGCGACGCCGGCACGAAGGCCTCGCGCGGAACCGTCAGCATGGCATCGAGGACGCGGCGATCGGTGACGTCATTGGTGCGCACCTGGCCATCGACCATTTTCTGGCGCGCGGTCGAGAAACCGGACATTTACGGACCCTGCAATGCGGACGCTGCCGCGGACGAAACGTGGCGGCATCTTTGGAACATGGGCGGCAAAAACGCAACATGGCCGTAGGCCCGGAATGACCCGGGCCACCAGCGGAGAGTGCATGGACCCGGCTGATCTATTCGATCGCAACGGCGAGGCGGCCGATCAGCGCCGCGACTTCATCCAGCCGCGCCGATTCGGGCGCCTCGACCGCACGAGCCAGACAGGCGATGCATTCGTCGTCGCTGAGTTCGGGTATGTCGGCCGGCAGAATCGAGGGGGCCAGGAGAGAAACGTCGAGCAGGATGTCTGGCATGGGAATCGGCTCCGCAAGATACCGGCGCTGACAACGATTCATGCGAATTGAGACAATTTGGCGCCGTCTGCATGTCCAGATATGTCCGGCGGACACATCGGCTTGAGCCGATTCTGCTCCCGCCGGACGCCGCGTGCGCCGATGCGGTGCTGAGAAACGCATTCAACAGCATCGCGCCCCACATCAGGGCATCATTGCAAGCTGCTGATTTTTAAGCGGAATTTGGCTCCCCGGGCTGGATTCGAACCAGCGACCATCCGATTAACAGTCGGATGCTCTACCGCTGAGCTACCGAGGAAAATGGCGAACCCGTCGTTCGCGCGCGGCTGCGTATAACAAAGCCGCTTGCGCTTGCAAAGGACGAATTCGCTCTCTCCGAGCCGTCCGATGGAGGGGTCGATCGCCCTGCTCCGGACGGCCCGCAAGCCAGGAGATTATCCGGCAGATTATTCGGCGACGAACGACGTCGTCTTGGTGCCGGGGTCGTAGCGGAGCCTGAGCGCCGTGAGCTTGCACAGGTTCACGTTCTTCCAGAGCACGGCCTCGTTGTAATTCTGCCAGTCGACCCTGATGTTCCAGACGCAGCCGTCGTCATCGTCGTCGAACTCGACATAGGTCGAAGCCTGGTTCTGCAGGACCGACTCGAGTTCGTTGTCCCATTCATCCAGACCGTCGTCCGGCGCGTTGAAGCCCAGGAACTTGATGGCGTAGCCGGTCTCATTGACGACAGTCACGTTGCGGGCATCCGCCGCCTGCGATGGCGTAGCTGCAACCGACAATCCCAGCGCTATCAGGCCGGCGACAAGGTACTTCATGTGAACCTCTCCAATCAAAAAATCCCCCGGTGCAGAAGCACGAGGAGGCAGCTGCCACGGCGACAGATGGCAATGCCGACAACGATCGCTTCGAAACGCGGTCGAACGGTTCGACCCCGCAATCACGTTGCGCGTCCCGCACCAAGTTGCGCCGTTTTATCGATTCGAATTCTCCGCAGCAATGAACGGAGGTTCATAGTTCGATGGCGTTTGGTGTCTCGTCCCCGCGTCCATGACGACGTCCCACGGACGCGCGCGGACATGCCTTCGCATCGTCAGGAAGGATGGGTGTTTGTGCGCCCGGATCGCCTTGGCCGCGACGTCAGGGGCGGCGGCACACCAGGTCGATTTCGATCAGGGCGTCATAGGCCAGTCCGGTCACGCCGACGCATGTGCGGGCCGGTAGCCGTTCGGCGGGGAAATAGCTGCGATAGGTCTCGTTCATCGCAGCGTAGTCATCCTTGAATCGCGTCAGATAGATTCGCGACATCACGACATGGTCGAGGCCGAGATCGAGCCCGGCGAGCACGACCTTCAGATTTTCCATCACGGCGCGCGTCTGCGCGACGATCCCCTCGGGCAGCACGCCGGGCGCCTGCGGCGTGTCGGGCATCTGGCCGGTGACGAAGACGAAGCCGTCGGTCTCGACGGCGTGGCTGAAGGGCGCGACCGGCTTCGGGCCGCCGCTGATCATGTGGAATTTCACGTGAGAGATATCCTCGCTAGATCGCATCCTGGAACAGGCGCTTGCTGACGATCGCGTGCACGCCCCAATTGCCATCGACCACCTGGGTGACGCCGAAATCGACGGCCGCCGACATCAGCGCGATCGCCTCGTCCTCGCTCAGTCCCTTCACGTTCATCAGGAAGCGCCGCATCTTGCGGAAGGCATCCTTCATCGCGAGATCCAGCGAGGATTTGGCATAGACCTCGCTCTGGCCCTGCGCACCGAATTCGGCGAGGTAGTTGGGATGGCTGAAGCCGGTCAGCACCCAATCGGTCTCGGTTTCGATCAGCGGATAGGAGAGATCGGCGAACGGACGGCCGGCGAGGTCGGCCTTCTTGTGCAGGATCACCTCGAAAGTGCCCGTCATCGAACATTCGATCGCGGTGCCGCTGAGTTCGCCGTCACCCTGCGTGGCGTGGGGATCGCCGACCGACAGCAGTGCGCCCGGCACGGAGACCGGCAGATAGACGGTCGATCCCTTTCCCAGCCGCCAATTGTCGAGATTGCCGCCGAAATAGGACGGCGGCACGGAATCGACGAAGTCGACCTCGCGCGGCGCCACGGCGATCACGCCGAAATGCGGTCGCAGCGGAATACGGATGCCGTCGAGCACGGCGTGCCGGCGCTTAACCGTGCCGGGGGCAACGGGAATGCCGGGATAGTCATAGGTCGGATGCGCGACGCCGAACGGATCGGTCTGCGGGGCCCACCGATAGGAATAGAGCGCGCGTGCATGCGGCATCTGTTCGTCGTCGAAGATCTCGTAGATCGTGACGACCTCGCGCGGCTTCGGCCCGCCCAGGAACTCGCTGTAGTGATAGCCCCACCAGGCGGCGACCGAAGAGCCGAACACCCGTCCCGCATGCGTCGGATGCCGGCTCGCGCGCGGCACGATGTCGAGGATGCGCACCTCCAGCACGTCGCCGGGCTGGGCGTCCTTCACGGCCACGGGTCCCGTGCAGATGTGAACGCCGAACCCCTCGCCTGCGCCGCGGCCGAACACGCTGGCATCCATCGGACCGGCGCCGCGGCGGTCCACGTTCTTGCGCGCGGCGGTCCAGCCGAACACGCTCTCCGCGCCGGCATCGCCCGCGATCATCAGTTCGGGATCGTCCGAGGCATGCTGGGTGAGCGTTTCGATGGTGATGGTGTCGCCCGAAGCAATCTCGATCTGCGGCGCCAGAGACCGGCTGAAATAGCCCCAATGGACCCGGCTGGCCTCGACCGGAAGATGGTGATGGCTGCGCTCGCCGGTACTGGGCGCGATGGTCCCGGCACAGGCAGCGCTGCCGCGCGCGTCGGCGCCCGGCGGATGAGCACGAAGCTGGGCCAGCGCCTCCTGCGGCCAGCCGCGCTGACCGGGTACACCATGCTGCGAGGTCGCCCGTTCCGCCTCCTGCTGCCGAAACTCCCGCGGCGGCAGGCCGAAGCGGTGACGGAAGGCGCGGCTGAAATGGGCGGAATCGCCAAAGCCATAGGCATAGGCGATCTCGGAGATCGAGCGATGCGCCTCCGCGGGATTGGACAGGTCAGCCCAGGCGCGCTGCAGGCGTCGCTCGCGGACGTAATGGGTGAAATTGTCCCCGACGGTCTCGAACAATTTCTGCAGATAGCGTTCGGAGATCCCCTCGGCCTGTGCAACGCGGGCCGGTGCCAGGTCGGGATCATCGAGACGACGCTCGATGGTCTGGCAGATCCGGTGCAGCAGTGCCGCCTGTGTCGCGCTCGATCCGGCATCCGGAGCGGAGGCCGCCAGCTGGTGCGCCAGCGTCAGCAGCAGATCGACCAGGGACAGCGCAATCGCATTCCATTCGGCATCGCCGAGATTGTCCAGCGTACGTGCGGTGGCATCGAGCAGTCGCGCGAAGACGTCGGCGAAGCCGCCGGGCGGCACGACGCGGGGCTCACCGAGTCGGGGCTTGCCGGAGAGTCGTCCATGCAGCGCCTCCGATGTCACCGCCAGCACGATCGCACGCATGTCGCGCTGGAACACGATGCTCCAGTCTCCACTGCGTGGCAGAAGCACGAGGTGGCCGACTGGCACGATGCGGTGACCATGGCCGCTCTTGAGCACCATGCCGTCCTCGAGCGGCATCAGCGCGATCGGCAGGTCCTCATTGGTCTGCACGAGCGGCGCGATACCTTGCGCGCCGGCCGCCATCCGCGTCAGCGCCACGCCGGCGGTCTGACGATGCGAGGCCGTCGCATGTCCGTCGAAGGCATGAACGGCCGCCGGGCGCAGCCCGACCGCAGCCAGGACGTCCCGCCAGGCCTCGGGGCGGTCGTCTTGCGCGTAGGACTCGCTCGTGAACGGACGGAAGCTCATCGGATCGACCCAGATTGCAGTCGATCGAAGCAACCTCCGTGCCACCCGCACGGGATCGTCCGTCGTGGCGACGGGGCGCAAATGGGACTGGTCGGTCACGTTCTGGCTCGCGAGTTGCCGAGGGAGCTCAGTCGCACCGGAAGATATTCTTGCGCAGCGTGCCGTGGACGCCCCAATTGGCATCGACGACCTGCGTGACGCCGAAATCGGCGCCGACCGAGAGCAGCGAGATCGCTTCGTCCTCGCTCAGGTGGTGCACCGTCATCAGGAAGCGGCGCAGCTTGCGGAACGCGTCGCGCATCGCCTGGTCGAGACTGGAATGATTGGCAATCTCGGTTTGTGCGTCGGCGCCGAGCGCGGTGAGATAGTTCGGATAGGTGAAGCCGTAGAACGACCAGGCCTGATCGGTCTCCAGCATCGGATGATCGAGGCCTTCCAGATGGGTGCCGGCCAGGTCGGCCTTCTTGTGCAGGATGAACTCGAAATCGCCTGTCAGTGACGTCTCGATCGCGGTGCCGCCGAGCTCGCTGTCGCCCTGCGCGGCATGGGGATCGCCAACCGAGAAATAGGCGCCGGGCACGGCGACCGGATAGAACATCCGTGCGCCCTTGCCGATCCGCCAGTCGTCGATATTGCCGCCGGTATAGCTCGGCGGAATCGAGCTCACGAAGTCGGCCTCCGACGGAGCGAGCCCCATGGTGCCGAAATGCAGCCGCGCCGGAACCTTCACGCTGGTGAGAATGTTCTCGCGCTTCCTGATCGTGGCATGATCGACGCGGACGCCGGGATAGTCGATGGTCGGATGCACGATCCCGTCGGGGTCGGTCTGCGGCGTCCAGACGTAGTTGTAGACCGCCTTGGCATAGGGCTCACCCGAAGTATCGAGCTCGAAGATCGTGACGACCTCGCGCGGCTTCGGCTCCTCGATCAGGTCGTGGTAGTGGAAGCCCCAGTTCGCGGCGACGTTGGAGCCGAAGCAGCGGCCGGCGTGGCAGGCACTGCAGCTCGGCCGCGGCCGAACGTCGAGAATGCGAACCTCCAGGATGTCGCCGGGCTCGGCGCCCTCGATCGCGACCGGCCCGGTGAGCAGATGCACGCCGATGCCCTCGCCTGCGCCGCGGATGAACGGTCCCTCGACCGGGCCGGAGCCGCGGCGGGCCACGGCCTTGTGCTCGCGCGTCCACTGGAACACGCTCTCCGCGCCGGGATCGCCCTGGATCATGCGCTCATAGTCGTCGTTGGCATGATGGGTCAGCGTCTCGATGGTGGCGCGGTCGCCCGAGCGCAGCGTCAGGGCCGGTGCGACCTTCTTCGAGAAATAGCCCCAGTGAACGGTTTTCGGCGAAACCGGCAGCGTGAAATGCTTCATGAGAAGGCCTCTTCGGGGAACGCGGTCTTGACCGGGGCTGCGCTCATCGCACCGCCTCCGGGGTCTTGTCGGCCTCCATCACGCTCAGGAAACGTGCGGTCAGCGGGTTGCGGGGATTGGAGAGCACGTCATGGGCGGGCCCCTCCTCGATGATCTTGCCGCCGCTCAGGAACGCGACGCGGTCGGCGACCTCGTCGGCGAAGCGGATCTGATGCGTCGAGATGATCATGGTGAGGCCGTCGTCGATGGCCAGGCGCCGGATCACCTCGAGGACCTCGTTGACCAGTTCGGGATCGAGCGCCGAGGTCGGCTCGTCGAGCAGCAGCACGCTCGGATTGGGCGCAAGGGCGCGGGCGATGGCGACACGCTGCTGCTGGCCGCCGGACAGATGCCGCGGCAGCGCGTCGGCGCGATGCGACAGCCCGACGCGGTCGAGCAGTTCGCTGGCGCGGCGGTCGGCATCGATGCGGGTCATGCCGTGGACCCAGCGCAAGGGACCCGCGATATTTTCCCGCGCCGACAGATGGCCGAACAGGTTGAACTGCTGGAACACCATGCCGACGCCGACGCTGGCGCGCTCGTTGGCGAGGGCCCTCGGCGTCAGCAGCTTGCCGTCGTCGCCGAACCCCAGGCGCCGTCCGCCGACGCGCACCATGCCGGCGTCCCAGCTCTCCAGATGATTGATGCAGCGGAGCAGCGTGCTCTTGCCGGAGCCGCTGGGCCCGAGCAGGGCCACCACCTCGCCCACCCGCACGGTGAAATCGAGACCGTCCAGCACCTTGGTCGCGCCATAGCTCTTGGTGAGATCGCGGGTTTCGACCGCGATGTTGTTGCGCGCGATCGTCGCAGCGCGCCTGGCGCGGGCCTCGCGCGTCAGTGCCAGCGGCGGCGTGTCGGGGCTCTCCGCGGGAACCGGCACCTGAGCGCCTGAGGTGGCCGAGGCCGGATCGAGGCTGATGCCGAGTTCGACGCGGCGCCACGGCAGGTAATCGGCAAGCTTGCGCTTGCGCCCGGAGACGCGGTCGAGGTCGAGCAGCCATTCGACGAAAAGCTGGATGCCGCTGATGGTGGCCGTCAGCACGAGATACAGCAGACCGGAGGCGAAGAAGATCGAGAAGAAGTCGAATGTCGACGACGCCAGCTGGGTCGAGCGCAGCGTCAGTTCCTGCACCGCGACGACCGAAGCGAGCGAGGAGTTCTTCAGGGCGCTGACAGCCTCGTTGCCGAAGGCCGGGATCATGGTGCGGATCGCCTGGGGCGCGATCACCCGGCGCATCAGGATGGACGGTGTCATGCCGAGCGCCTGCCCGGCCGTCACCTGCCCGCGATCGACCCCGAGTACGCCGGCGCGAAGCATCTCGGCGATGAAAGGCGCCTCGTTGCAGGCAAGCGCAAGCCCGGCGGCCAGCACCGCCGGCAGCTTGATGCCGATATGCGGCAGGGCGTCATAGGCGAACACCATCTGCAGGATCAGCGGCGTACCGCGAAAGATGACGGTGTAGGCCCGGGCGATGGCTGCCAGCAGCCAGAAGCGGGAGAGCTGCATGCCGGCGAGGATCAGACCGAGGATCAGTCCCCCGAAGAGCCCGAGGGCCGTCACCTCCAGGGTCAGTTCGATCCCCTGGAGCAGATAGGGCATGCTCAGATAGTGCAGGAACAGGGACATCACTCAGCCGGCGTCAGAGCGGAATGGTTCAGCTTGCGGACACACAGTCTCGGGCCGCACGCTCCACCTCTCACGACAAAGAGAGGTGGAGCCGTCGTTTGGGAACGCGCCGTCAGTCGGCGGTCAGGATATCGGGCTCCTTGAAATTGTTGACGTCGAGCCCGTGCTTCTTCAGCAGCTCCATGTGCGTACCGGCCTTCTGCACCTCGATCAGCGCGGCGAGCACGGCGTCGCGGAACTTCGGCTTGTCCTTCGGCACGGCGATGCCGACCGAATACGGGATCGTCACCGCGATCGCCTTCTCCAGCTTGTCCGGATAGGCTTTCACAGCGCTGTCGACCGTATTGACGTCGTTGATGTAGGTATCGGCGCGCCCGGCGAGGATCGCCTGGATGCAGTTGGCATTGTTGTCGTAGAGCTGGATGGTCGGCTCGGGCTTGCCGGCCTTCTTGCACTCGGGAATCAGGGCCTGGATCAGCGGCACCTCGACATAGCCGGTGTTCTCGGCCGCCGCCGTTCCGCACATCGACAGATTGATGCCGGTGATGCCCTTCGGATTGCCCTTCGCGACCAGCACGCCGTCGAACACCTTCGAATAGGTGATGAAGTCGGCGGCCTTGGCACGCTCCTTGGTGGCGTAGATATCGGAGATGACGATGTCGGCCTGACCGGCGGCAAGCGTCGTCAGCAGTGCCGCGAACGTCACCGGCTTGTAGGTCAGCTTGAAACCGAGGCATTCGCCGATGGCTTCACCGAGATCGATGTCGAAGCCGATATACTTGCTCGGATCCTTCGGATCGATCGTCTCATAGCCCGGGGTGTGCGGGTTGATGGCGTTGACGAGGGTCTTGCCCTTCCAGTCCGGGTATTTCTCCTGGAGGGCGGCACAGGCCGCGGGCGCCGCAGCCTTTGCGCTCAGCGGCGCAGCAGCCACGAGCCCCAGCGCGAGCGCGGCGCCGAGCGCGACCTTGTGCCATGGCAAAGAAGTGCGCGCCGTCCCCCGCGCCTGGGGCAAAACCCGTCTTTCCATCTGTCGCTCCTTCGAATTGTCATGGCACAGGCCATGTTCCATCTCGGGATCGAGCCTAGGTGGGAAGCGCCGGGAAAAGCTTGTCCGCGGGCGTACAAATAATTGGATGGGAGGGGCCCGCGATTTGGGCAAGTCGCTGCACAAAAACTATTCGCAAAGCGCGGCGTGCGCTCCAGAATCCGGGGAGCGGGCAAACCAACTGATCCGGCCCCAGAGCCTTAATGATGCAAAGACTTGAGTTAATGCGCTCCGGAGGCGGATGAACTCGTGCGGCCCCGAGCAGCATCTGCGTCCGCCCGCGGCATGATCCACCTCTGTCCCCAGCTTGTCCGCAGCATATTCACAGGCTCGGTTTTCCGGATTGTGGTGGCGAGCCGTTCACTTGCTGCGCACAGATCCACAGCCTAGCCGCCGGCCTGGTCGAAGACGCTGCGGCAAGCTTCGCTCAGGCTGGCCCGGTTGCGGCGCAGGCAGGCCGTGATGGCGCGCGTGTTGGGGATTTCCCCGGCGCAGAGCCGGTAGACGTCGGGTGTGCAGGCCCTGCGCTGCTCCGCCGTTCCCTGCGCATGTGCGACCGATGTGAACAGCGTCAGGAACAGTCCGCCGTGGAGGCGCGACGCGCCCGGCTCTTCACACCTGCAGACCGCAAGAACCTCGCCTTCATGACCCGTCTCCCTTGTGCCCAGCCCGTCCGGCCGGTGCACGAAGGCGTAGGAGAAATAAAGCCGCGGGAATGTGATCTCTTTCACACGGGCGCGGGACCGGCGGGACGTACCCTCACGCAGGGACGCCTTCACCATTTGCTAACCAATCGAGCCCGCATTGCCCGATCGCTAAAATGCGACCGATCGGCTCAATCGGGACACAAGCCGGTTTTGTCACATTGCGCCATCCGCGTTCCGGAGGGTGTGATGAGCGAAGCCGAATTCAACTTGCTGCTGGATAGCGTTCGGGACGCCATGCTGTACGAAGATTTCGCGACCGCGCCGGAGCCGGACTTGATGCCCGCTTCATGGTCGTACGATGCAGCGTTCAAGCAGACCTCAAGGCCCGCCAACGACAACGAAGGCGCCTGGCCGATGCTGCCCTTCCCCGACGGCTGGTACGCGACCTGCTGAACCCCCACGCTGAAGCGCAACGCGCCCCGATCAGGTCTCGGCACGCTCGTCGGGCCCCTGAGGCGCACGCTCGGGAGCGGCCGGCGGAAAGATGCTGTCATAGATGGCCCGCGCCTCGCGAATGAGGCGGGCGCGCTCCAGCTCTGATTTCGGGACAAATCGAACGACCTCGCCCACTTCTGCTCCAGCGCTCGGTGGATGGGACTGCATCTCTTCGCAGATGCGAAGACTATGCCATCGAGGATGAATCGGCCGTTGCCGCCAGGCCCCGGGCAAACCCGGTGCATGGAGATCCCATGCGCCGCGGGGAACCCACAGCGGCACTGAAAAAATTCGCAAGATCAAAGACTTGGAGATGGAGGCCACGACCAGAATTGAACTGGTGTACACGGTTTTGCAGACCGTTGCGTAACCACTCCGCCACGTGGCCCCGTAAGGGCGGAGCAATATAGGGGATCAAGCGGTTAGGCAACCCCGGCCGGGCGCCTACGCCTTTGGGCCCCGGAGATAACGGTCGAGAATCTCGTCGGTGGTGCCGGCTGCGATGATCCGGCCCTCCTCGATCAGGACCGCACGGTTGCAGGTGCTCTTGATCAGATCGACGTCATGCGAGGCCAGCACCAGGATGCCGGCGCGCGCGACGATCTCGTCCAGCCTCTCCCGCGCCTTCTTGCGGAAGCGCTGGTCGCCGACACCGATCCATTCGTCCAGCAGCACGATCTCGCCCTCGACGGCGGTGGCGACCGCGAAGATCAGGCGCAGCATCATGCCGCTGGAATAGGTCCGCAACGGCAGGTCGAGCCGGTCGCCGAGCTCGGTGAACTCGGCGATCTCGGCGCGCCGCGCGTCGATCTCGGCGCGGCGGGCCCCGATCACGAGGCCGCGTCGCATGATGTTCTCGTAGCCGGTCGCCTCCTCGTCGAACCCGGCCGACAGGTCGAACAGCGACAGGCAGCGGCCGTCCACCTCGACGCTGCCGACCGTCGGGTGATAGATGCCGGCCAGCACACGGAGCAGCGTCGTCTTGCCGGCGCCGTTGGCCCCGACCAAAGCGAGCCGGTCACCGGCGCGGATGTCGAGGCTGACGTCGGAGAGCGCGCTGACGATGTGGGGACGCGATGGCGTCCGGCGCAGCGTCACCGCATTGACGAAGCGGCTGCGCAGCGAGCGGTCGCGAAACGACAGCACGGGAAACGTGACCGAGACGTTGCGGAGCAGGATCTTCGCGGTGATGCTCATGCCGGACTCACAGCCAGTACGCCACGCGATGGCGGTACTTCGCGTAGCAGACGAGGCCGATCGCGGCCGCCGCAATCGCGTAGCCCGCGCCGAACAGCCATTGTTCCAGATCGGTCGGCTGCGACAGCAGCGGCCGACGCACGAGATCGAGCAGGGTCGCGAAAGGATTGGCGCGGATCAGCCAGTGGAAGGCGGTGCCGCGCACGCTGTCCTCGGTCCAGATGATCGGCGTCAGGAAGAAGACGAACTGCAGGCCGCTGACGATGGCAGAGCCGATGTCGCGAAACCGCGCGCAGAGAATCCCGAGCGAGACCGCGCCGCCGAGAAGGGCCACGAGCAGGATCGCGAAGCCCGGGACCACGAGCAGCATGTTTGCGTGCAACGGCCACGGCGCCACGATGTAAAGCGCGAGGACGATGACGATGTGATGCGCGAAGATCAGCACGTTGCGCGCCAGCATCTGCAGAACGTGCACGATCGGCGGTGCCGGCACGGCCTTGATCAGGTGCGCGGAGGCCACGAAGATGTTCGAGCCCTCCTGGAGCGTGGTGGCGATCAGTGTCCAGACGATCAGGCCGACCGCGAACAGCGGCAGGAAGCTTGAGATCTCCTGCTTGAACAGCGTCGCATAGACCGTGCCGACGCTCGCCACCGTCGCCGCCAGCGTCAGCGTGATCCAGAGCGGGCCAATGACGGTGCGCCGGTAGCGCAGCGAGATGTCCATCAGGGCGAGCGTGCCCCAACGATCGAACTGGACGGCCTGTGCGATGATTTCCTTCGCGGCGGATTGAATCCGAATGCCCATTCCGCTTCGACTTCCTCAACGTCCTTGCGCCAGGCCGACAATTTCCGGCGCCGCAGGTCTGTATCCGCCCCGGCGGCCTGCGGCAATCCGTCGTTCCGATGAATTGGCTGATTATGGCGTTTTTCGGCGCCTGTAATCGCGCGAGCGGCCCTTCGCCGCGGGCCGCGGCGCCAGTTCCGGCATCTCCGCCTGAACCTCGCGGTAGCGTGCCAGCATGCGTTCGAAACTCGCATTCAAGGTCTCGGCGATGTCGGGGCGCCGCTCAAGGCCCGACAGAATCGTCGCCGCAGCTTCGATGGTGGAGAGCCCGTCCTTGCGCGGCTCCTTGCGCAGGCGGCCATAGCGCGAGGCGTGCGCCGGATTGAGGATGACGCGCTGGCACTTCAGCATCCAGGGATTGCGCCACCACAACGCCTTGGCCTGGCTCCAGGTGCCGTCGAGCAGCACCACGCCTTCGAGCCTGCCGAGCCGCGTTCGCTGGTTGTCCGCCACTCCCCCTTTGCGGTCGAGCGCGACGATCTCGCCCTCGACCTCCAGATCAGCGGCACGCGCCGAGCCGAGATAGAGCACGGCCCAGTGCGAGGCGTTCTCGACCGGCCGGCCAAGCGCCTTGGACAGGCTCGGCCAGGACAGGCCGACGCGCACCGTCGCGTCGGCGAAATGTTTGGCCAGCAGGCGCGCGGTCCCGAGCGCCCTGTCCTGCTCCTGCGGATGCTGGAGGATCAGCAGCGACAAACGGTTTTCGACCGGAGTCACACTGTCGCAGATGCACAACGGCATCGGCTTCTGGCAGTGCGGGCATTCCGGGATCGGCTCGGCCGGAGCGACGGCGGTAGGGTTCGACATGGCCGCCGCTATACGCTTCGCGCAGGCGTTCAACAACCTATTCCGCAGGCACGGCCAGCGGCCGCGGCGCCCCGCGCCGCCGCAGGCGGTCGATCAGGAGGTAGATCACCGGCGTGGTGTAGAGCGTCAGGATCTGCGAGACGAACAGGCCGCCGATGATGGTGATGCCGAGCGGACGTCTCAGCTCCGTGCCCGGGCCGGTGGCGATCACCAGCGGAATGCCGGCGAACAGCGCCGCCATGGTCGTCATCAGGATCGGGCGAAAACGCGCCTGGCAGGCCTCGAAGATCGCCTCCGCCGAGGACAGGCCGCGATGGCGTTCCGCATCGAGCGCGAAATCGACCATCATGATGCCGTTCTTCTTGACGATGCCGATCAGGAGGATGATGCCGACGAAGGCGATCACGGTGAGCGGCGTGCCGGTCAGCAGCAACGCAAGCAGGGCGCCGAGCCCGGCCGACGGCAGCGTCGAGATGATCGTGAGCGGATGGGCGAGGCTCTCATAGAGCACGCCGAGCACGATATACATCGCGACCAGCGCGCCGAGGATCAGGAGCGGCTGGCGACCGCTGGTTTTGGCGAAATCGCCGGCATTGCCGTCAAAGCTGCCGCGGATGCCCTCGGGCATGTGCAACTCTTCCACGGCGCGCTGAATGTTCTGCGTGGCGGCCTGCAGCGGCACGTCAGGCAACAGGTTGAACGACACCGTGGTCGAGGGGAACGATTGCGAGTGGTACACCGCGAGCGCCGCGAGCCCCCGCGTGGCGTGGACCACGGCGGACAGCGGCACCTGGGCGTCATTGGCGCCGGCCACGTAGATGCGGTCGAGGTTCGACGGGTCGACCTGGAATTTCGGATCGATCTCCAGCACCACCATGTACTGGTTGCGCTGGGTATAGATGATCGAGATCTGCCGCTGCGAGAACGCGTTGTTCAGCGCGTTGTCGATGTCCTGGACCCTGACGCCGAGCATCGCGGCCTTCTGCCGGTCGATGCTGAGCGTCAGCTGGAGCCCGCCGGGATCCCGGTCGCTCGAAATGTCGGTGATGCCCTCGACGCTCTGCATGCGCTTGGCGACGATCGGCGCCCATTGCTGCAACAGGCCGAGATCGGTCGAACTCAGCGTGTACTGGTAGTCCGAGTCGCTCTGGCGTCCCCCGGCCCGGACGTCCTGGGCGGCGAACATGAACAGGCGGATGCCCGGGACCGGATACAGCGCCCGCCGGAGCCGGTCGATCACGACCTGGGTCGAGACGTGGTCGCGCTCTTCCGGCGGCTTCAGGCTGATGAACATGGTGCCGCGGTTCGAGGACGCTCCGCCGCCCGGCCCGCCCCCGCTGCCGACCGTCGAGCCGATGCCGGCGACGGCGGGGTCCCGCATGACGATGTCGGCGAGGCGCTGCTGCAGACCCAGCATCGACTGGAACGAGATGTCGGCCGAGGCGCGCGTTGCGCCGATGATGAAGCCGGAATCGTCGGTCGGGAAATAGCCCTTCGGCACCTTGATGTAGAGCGTCACCGTCAGGCCGATCGTGGCGAAGAACACCACCAGCGTCAGCAGTGGAAAGTCCAGAACGACGCGCAAGCTGCGGGCGTAGAGGCCAACGACGCGCGACAGCGAGCCCTCGACGAGGCGATCGAACAGGGTCGCAGTGCCCGAGGTGGTCTGCCGGATGTATTGGGCGCAGATCATCGGTGTCACCGTGAGCGACACCAGCGTGGACACGACGATCGCGAAGGTGAGCGTCAGCGAGAATTCGCGCAACAGCCGCCCGACGATCCCGTCCATGAAGATCAGCGGGGTGAAGGCGGCGATCAGCGACAGGCTGATCGACACGACGGTGAATCCGATCTGGCGGGCCCCTTCGAGAGCTGCCTGGAGCGGACGCATGCCATGTTCGAGATTGCGGTACATGTTCTCGATCATGACGATGGCATCGTCGACCACGAAGCCGACCGAGATTGCCAGCGCCATCAGCGACAGATTGTCGATCGAGAAGCCCGCCACCCACATCCCCGCGCAGGTGCCGGCCAGCGCCAGCGGCACCGAGATGCCGGCCGCGATCGTCGGCGTCAGTCGCCGCAGGAACACGAACACCACGACCATGACGAGAACGGCGGTCGCCAGCAGCGTCCATTGCATGTCGAGCACGCTGGCGCGGATCGTGCTGGTGCGGTCGACCAGGATCGAGATGTCGACACCGGCCGGAATCCACTGCTTCAGCGCCGGGATCAGTGCCTTCACGCGATCGACGGTGTCGATCACATTGGCATCGCCCTGCTTGGTGATCTGGATCAGCACGGCCGGTTGCTTGTTGAACCAGGCAATGGATCGGGCGTTGCGGACGCCGTCCTCGATCTCGGCGACATCGGACAGCCGCACGAAATTGCCGCTGGAGCTCTTGATGACGATGTCGCGGAATTCCTGCGCGGTGCGCATCTGCCGGTTCAGCGCCAGCGTCTCGCTCTGGCGTTCGCCGTTGAAGATGCCGACCGGGCCGAGCGGGTTTGCGTTGATGATCGCGGTACGAACGTCGTCGGTGGCGATGCCGGCATTGGACAGCGCGACGGGATTGAGCTGCACCCGGACGGCGGGCTGGTCGGCGCCGGACACGGTGACGTCGCCGACGCCCGGCACCTGCGAGATGCGCTGGGCCAGCACGGTATCGGCGACGTCATAGATCGCGCTGGCCGACAGCGTTTTCGAGGTCAGCGCGAGCACGAAGACCGGCGCGCCGGCCGTGTTGGCCTTCCTGAACTTCGGCAGCGTCGGCAGGTCGCTGGGAAGGTCCACCAGCGCTGCATTGATCGCGGCCTGCACGTCGCGGGCGGCCTTGTCGATGTTCCGGCCGATGTCGAACTGAAGCTGGATGCTGGTGGTGCCGAGCGACGAGGTCGAGGTGATCTGGTTGATGCCCGAGATTTCGCCGAGCCGCCGCTCCAGCGGCGATGCGACCGTCGCCGCCATCACCGAGGGATCGGCACCCGGCCGGCTCGCCGAAACGAAGATCGCGGGAAAATCGACGTTCGGAACCGAAGCGACCGGGAGGAAGGCGTAGGCGACCATGCCCAGCAGGAACAATCCGATCGACAGCAGCGTGGTGGCGACCGGACGCCTGATGAAAGGCTCCGAGATCGATGCCATCACTGCATCCCCTCGGTCGCGCCCGCGACGGGCGGCCCCCCGGGCGCCGCGGGCGGCACGGCCTGCTCGAGGCGGCGGTTGATGCGGTCGAGCGCCAGATAGATCACCGGGGTGGTGTAGAGCGTCAGAAGCTGGCTGAGCAGCAGGCCTCCGATGATAGAGACGCCGAGCGGGAAGCGCAGCTCGGCGCCGGTGCCGCTTTCGATCGCCAGCGGCAGCGCGCCGAACAGCGCCGCCAGCGTCGTCATCATGATCGGGCGGAACCGCAGCAGGCAGGCCTGCACGATCGCCTCCTGCGCGGGCATGCCCTGCCCGCGTTCGGCATCGAGCGCGAAATCGATCATCATGATCGCGTTCTTCTTGACGATGCCCATCAGGAGGATGATGCCGATCAGGCCGATCACCGAGAGGTCCTGCCCGCACAGCATCAGGGCCAGGATGGCGCCGACGCCGGCCGAGGGCAGCGTCGACAGGATCGTGATGGGATGGATGTAGCTCTCATAGAGCACGCCGAGCACGATATAGATCGTGATCACGGCCGCCAGCAGCAGCCAGGGCTGACCGGCGAGCGCCTTGGCA
This sequence comes from uncultured Bradyrhizobium sp., assembly GCA_964423245.1. GTDB lineage: Bacteria > Pseudomonadota > Alphaproteobacteria > Rhizobiales > Xanthobacteraceae > Bradyrhizobium. The sequence goes on from CAYREH010000010.1 coordinate 37,561, forward strand.
AATTCGGCGGCATCGCCGGCATAGACGCCGACGATGCTGTTGGGCATGCCGATGCGGGTCTCGATGCTCTTGACGGCCTCGACGGCATCCCCCAGCGCCTCGCCGGGCGCGAGATTGAAGCTGAGCGAGACCGAGGGGAACTGGGCTTGGTGCGAGATCGCCAGCGGCGCCGTGGTGCGCTTGAGCGTGGCGACGGCATCGAGCGGAACCTGCGCGCCGGACGCGCCCGGCAGATAGAGCTTCGACAGGACCGAGGGATCGCGCTGGTACATGGGCAGCGCTTCCAGCACCACGCGATACTGGTTGGCCTGGCCGTAGATGGTCGAGATCTGGCGCTGCGCGAAGGCATCGTTGAGCGTGTCGGTGATGCCCTGGAGGCTGACGCCGAGTTGCCCGGCGCGGGTGCGGTCGACATCGAGCTGCGCCCGCAGGCCGCCCTCCTGCGCCTCCGAGGAGACGTCGCGGAACAGCGGATCGCGCCGCATCTCCGCCACCAGCTTGCGCGCCCATTCCGACACCAGCGCGGCATCGGTCCCGGTCAGCGTGTACTGGTACTGCGAGCGGCTCGACTGGGTCGAGATCTGCACGTCCTGAACCGGCTGGAAATAGACCGTCATGCCGGGAATGCCGGCCACGCGCTCCTTCAGCCTGTTCACGACGGCCGAGACGTCGTCGCGTCGCTCGCCGCGCGGCTTCAGGGACAGGACGAGGCGTCCGACATTGGTGGTCGGGTTCACCGAGCCGGCGCCGATCACCGAGACGACGCCGGTCACGTCCGGATCGGCCTTGATGGCGTCGGCAACCTCGGCCTGCCGCCTCTGCATCTCCGCGAACGACACGTCGGGTCCCGCCTCCGTCACGGCCGTGATCGAGGCCGTGTCCTGCAGCGGCAGGAAGCCCTTGGGCGCGACGACATAGAGCACGAGCGTCGCGATCAGCGTCACGAAGGTGACGACCAGCGTGGCGCGCTGGCGCTCCAGCACCCAGAGCAGGGTCCGATGGTAAACCTGGACGGTGCGGTCGATGAAACGGCTGACCGCGGCAAGGCCGGGAACGGCCAGTTCCTCGTGGGCGTGCTTGAGCAGCCGCGAACACATCATGGGCGTCAGTGTCAGCGAGACCACGGCCGAGGTGACCACCGCGATCGTCAGCGTCAGCGCGAATTCACGGAACATGCGGCCGACCAGGCCCGACATGAACAGCAGCGGGATGAACACCGCGATCAGCGACACCGTCAGCGAGATCACGGTAAAGCCGATTTCGCTGGCGCCTTTCAGCGAGGCCTCCATGGCGCTTTCGCCATTCTCCATGTGGCGCACGATGTTCTCGATCATGACGATCGCGTCGTCGACGACGAAGCCGGTTCCGATGGTGAGCGCCATCAGCGACAGATTGTCGAGGCTGAAGCCGGCGAAATACATGATGCCGAAGCTGGTGATCAGCGACAGCGGCAGCGCCACGCCGGCGATCAGCGTCGCCCGCAGCGAGCGCAGGAACAGCAGCACCACGAGCGTGACCAGCACCACGCTCAGGACCAGCGTGAACTGGACGTCGTGGACGGAGGCACGGATGGTGACGGTGCGGTCCGAGACGATGGTCAGGTTGACGCCGGCCGGAATGGCGCGCTGGACCTTGGGGATCTCGGCACGGATCTGGCTGACGACGTCGATGACGTTGGCGCCAGGCTGGCGCTGGATGTCGATGATGACGGCCGGCGTGCCCTGGTACCAGCCGCCGGTACGGTCGTTCTCCAGCCCGTCGACGATCTGGGCAACGTCTGCGATCGTGACCGGTGAGCCGTTGCGGTAGGCGATGATGACGGGCTTGTACGCGTCGGCCGCGGCGATCTGGTCGTTGGCCGCGATGATGTAGGCCTGCTGCGCGCCGTCGAGGGAGCCCTTCGGGCCCGACACGTTGGCATTGGCGATCGCGGTGCGCAGATCTTCCATGGAGATGCCATAGGCCGCCAGCCGGGCCAGATCGGCCTGGATGCGCACCGCCGGCTTCAGCCCGCCGAGCACGGAGACGCGTCCGACTCCCGAAATCTGGCTGAGCCGCTGCGCCAGGATGGTGTCGGCGATATCGCTCATCGCCCGCAGCGAGATCGTGTCCGACCGCAGCGCAAGCGTCATGACGGGCGCGTCCGCCGGGTTCACCTTGGCGTAGGTCGGCGGATAGGGCAGCGTCTTCGGCAGCACGCCGGCCGCGGCATTGATCGCGGCCTGCACGTCCTGGGTGGCGCCGTCGATGTCGCGGTTGAGGTCGAATTGGAGCGAGATCTGGCTGACGCCGAACGAACTGGTCGAATTCATCGCCGTCAGCGACGGGATCTGTCCCATCTGCCGCTCCAGCGGCGCCGTGATCAGCGAGGCGATCACGTCGGGGCTGGCGCCAGGCAGTTGCGTCGTCACCTGCACCGTCGGGAAGTCGACCTGTGGCAGTGCCGAGACCGGCAGCGCGAAATAGCCGAGCGCACCGCCGATCAACAGGGCAATGCCAAGCAACGAGGTCGCGATTGGCCGGCGGATGAAGGGTTCGGAGACGCCCATGGATATGCCTGCCGCCTCAGGCGGCCGTTGTCGGGATCATGGCTGTCTGGCTCCGCTCGGGGCGCCCGGGGTCGCTCCCGGACCCGGCGTCGGCCCGGCCTGTCCCTTCTGGTCCCCCTCGCCGCCCTTGCGCTTGGCACGCAGTTCGCCATCGCCGGACTGGCCCTCCTTCTTCGGGGCATCGGGGCCGCGCGAGCGTTTCCGCGGAGCGAGATCAGCCGACGGCGTCTGGTCGTCGCGGCCGATCGTCACCTTGGAGCCGTCTGACAGATTGGCGAATCCGGTCGTCACCACCTTGTCGGTCGGCGACAGGCCGCTGGCGATCACGGCGTCATGCTCGTTCTGCTGCGTCACCGTCACGGCCTTGGCGGCGACGACGTTGTCCTCGCCGATGACATAGCTGAAGGTGCCGAGCGGCCCGCGCTGCACCGCCGAGGTCGGAACCACCAGCGCCTGCGTCAGCGTCTCGACCTTGAGCCGGACATTGACGAACTGCCCCGGCCAGAGTTGACGGTTGGCATTGGGAAACTCCGCCTTGAGCTTCAGCGTCCCGGTGGTCTGGTCGACCTGGTTGTCGATGCCGGTGAGCTTGCCGGTGTCGATCACGGTGATGCCGTCATTGCCGAACACGTCCACGGCGAGCGCGCCCTTGGCAGCCGCGGCGTTGACCCGCATGATCTGCTGCTGCGGCAGGCTGAACCACACCGCGATCGGCTGCAATTGCGTGATGATGACGAGGCCGGTCGTGTCCGAGGCATGGATGATGTTGCCCTGGTCGACCTGGCGCAGGCCGGCGCGGCCCGAGATCGGCGCCACGATCTTGGTGTAGCTCAGCGTCGCCGCCGCATTGTCGATCGCGGCCTGATCGGCCTTCACCAGTGCCTCGGTCTGCGCGACCAGCGCGCGCTGGGTGTCGGCCTGCTGCTTGGAGCCGGCATTGGACGCAGCAAGCTGCTCGTAGCGCGCGAGATCGATGCGCTGGTTGGCGAGCTGGGCCTGGTCCTGCGCCTTCTTGGCGACGGCCTGGTCATAGGTCGCCTGATACAGGGCCGGATCGATCTCGCCGAGCACGTCACCCTTCTTGACGTCCTGGCCCTCGGTGAAATTGACCGAGATCAGCTTGCCGTCGACCTGGGCACGCACCGTCACGGTGTTGAGCGCGCGGATGGTGCCGACGCCATCGAGATAGACGGGCACGTCCTGGATGCGGGGCGTCGCGGCGAGCACGGGCACCGGCAGATCAGGACGCTGGTTGCGACCATTGGCTTGCGGCTGCTGGTGCGTCGCGATCCAGCCGATATAGCCAAGGCCGCCGAGGATCGCGAGCGTGACGAGGGTCATGACGAGGCCGCGGCTGCGCGACCGCGTCGCGGCGCCCTCTTTCGTCCCTTCTTTGCTATCCGGCTTAAAGAGCATTGACCGGTTTCTCCATGCGCGGCTCCCAGCCGCCGCCGAGCGCCTGGTACAGGCTGACGATTGCGAGAAGCCGTGCGAGTTGGGCCTGCGACAGCGCGTCTTCCGCCGTAAACAGGGTCAGCTGGGTGTTGAGGACGGTCACGATATCGGCCGTGCCGGCGCGCAGCTGCTGCTCGGCAAGGTCGAAGGCGCGCCGCGAGGCGGCAACCACCTCGCGCTGCAATTGCAGCTTGATCGTGGTCTGCCTGATCGAGAACAGCGCATTGTCGACATCGGTGAAGGCCTGGACGATGGTCTTGCGATAGGTCTGGAGCAATTCGTCCTGACGCGCCTTGGCGTATTCGAAATTGCCGAGGATGCGGCCACCGTCGAAGATCGGCTGCGTGGCGCTGCCGACCAGCTGGAAGAACGCCGCATGCGGCTGGAACAGCGAGACCAGCGCCGAACTCTGATAGCCGCCATTGCCGGTAAGCTGGATGGTCGGGAAGAACTGCGCGCGGGCATTGCCCACATTGGCCGTTGCCGAGGCGAGCTGCGCCTCCTGCCGCCGGATGTCCGGTCGCTGGGTCAGCAGCTCCGACGGCAGGCCGGGTGTCACGCGCGGGATCGCGATGCTGTTCAGGGAGCCGCCGAGCACGCGCACGCTTTCCGGCGGTCGCGACACCAGCACGGCGAGCGCGTTGACGTTCTGGTCGAGCGTCTGGCGCAGCGGCGGCACCAGCGCCTTCTGGTTGGCCAGCACGCTCTCCTGCTGGGCGACGTCGAGGTCGGTGCCGGTCCCGGCTTTGCGGCGCTCCCGGACCGCGTCGAGGATTCGCTGCGCGCTCGCGATGTTGCGCTGCGACGTCTTGATGCGGTCCTGCGAGGCCAGCACCTGGAAATAGGCGTTGGCGACGCTCGCCAGCGTGGTCAGGGCCACGACGTCGCGGTCGAAGCGGTTGGCGTTCGCGGTCTCTTCAGCGGTCTTTAGGGCGTCGCGGTTCTGGCCCCAGAAATCGAGCTGATAGCTGGCGCTGAGCGACGCCTGGTAGTTGACCACCTCGCGGCCGCCATTGGTGAGGCCCGAGGCCGAGGAGCCGGAGGTGCGCGAATAGGTCTCCTGCCCGCCCCCGGACAGGCTCGGCAGCAGCGCCGCGCCGGCCTGCCGCGCCTGGGCATCGGCCTGGATGATGCGGGAGACGGCGGCGGCGATGTCGAGATTGACGGTCTGCGCCTCTTCCATCAGTTGCGTCAGTTCCGCGGAGCGGAAACCGCGCCACCAGTCGAGGGACGGCGGTGCATCGGCCTTCCCGGCGTATTTGTAGGTCGCGGGCACATCGAGCGCAGGGTCGGGCAGATCCTGCGTCAGCACGCAGGCCCCCGAAGCTCCGGCAAGGCCAAGCACGGCCACCCAGCGCAGCACGGGCGCCACGCAACGGGACCGCCATGCGACGACCGCAGGAAGGCGCCCGGTCACGTCAAAGCCTCACCGGTCGCACCAGCCGGCGGCACGGCCGGGCCAACCGATTCGTACCGGCGATGTCGCAAGGCCTGATGGAGGGCGTTCACAGTGGTGATGCTTTCTTAAGATCCCGGCCTTCATCCTAGCCGGGCGCCGAACAGGGGGACAGTGCCGCGGTGCCGAAGCGACCGGTCGATCGCCCCCGCAGGTTCGCCTTCGGAATGCGAAATATCCCCGTTTTGCAGCGACTTCTCTGATTCCGGAAACATTCCGAAACTAGGCAAGCTTACCAACATTTCATGTGATATTGCTGCCACACTCACGCCAGAGCGACTCGACCCGCCGATCTCTCCACTGAAACCAGCACTGCGGCGCAACGTAGCTTGGCCAATTCAAGGCAGGGGACCCCTACGCATGCGCATCGCAGTCATTGGAACAGGCATCGCCGGAAATGCGGCGGCCTGGACGCTGTCACGTCGCTATGCCGTGACAGTCTATGACCGCGAACTGCGCCCCGGCGGTCACAGCCACACGGTGACGATCGATTATCAGGGCACACCGGTCGCGGTCGATATCGGTTTCATCGTCTACAATGAGCTCAACTATCCCGAGCTCACGGCCATGTTCGACCATCTCGGTGTCGAGACCGTCGCAAGCTGCATGAGCTTCTCCGTGTCGGCCGATGGCGGCCGATTCGAATGGCGTGGTGGCGGCAATGACTGGCTGACGACGGCAGCAGGCCTGTTCGCCCAGCCGCGGAACCTGCTCTCGCCCTCCTATCTGCGCATGCTCGGCGACATCCCGCGGTTCGGCCGCGAGAGCGTCGAGGACCTCCGTGCCGGCCGCCTCGCCGGCGTGAGCCTTGGCGATTATTTCCGTCAGCGCGGTTTCTCTGCGCGGCTGCTGTCCGACTATCTCGCCCCGATGGGCGCGGCGATCTGGTCGGCGCCGGCGCGCGAGATGCTGGACTTCCCGGCCGAGAACTTCGTGGCCTTCTTCGACAACCATCGCCTGCTCAGTTACGACCGGCCTGTTTGGCGCACAGTCGAGGGCGGAAGCCAGCGCTATGTCGAGAAGCTGACTGCCGCGTTCAAGGACCGCATCCGCCTCGGCTGCGCCGTGACTTCGATCGAGCGCACGGCGCATGGCGTCGTCGTTCACGACAGCCATGGGCGTCACGAGACCTACGATCACGTCGTGATCGCCTCCCACAGCGATCAGGCCCTCGCCATGCTCGCGGATGCCGACCCGCGCGAGCGCGAGATCCTCGGGGCGATCGGCTATTCCCCGAACCGGATCTATCTGCACCGTGACACCAGGCTGATGCCGAAGCGGCGCAATGCCTGGGCCTCGTGGAACTTCCTGCGCTGGCAGCGCGAGGGCGGCGCCGTGAACGATGTGGCGGTGACGTACTGGATGAACCGCCTCCAGGACATCGAGCAGGACAAGCCGCTGTTCGTCAGCCTCAACCCGCCGGTCGAACCGGCTCCTGAGCTGACATTTGGCCAATATCTTTGCGAGCATCCGCAGTACAATGCCGCCGCCTTCGCTGCCCAGAAGCGGCTGGGCGAAATCCAGGGCCAGCGCCACACCTGGTTCTGCGGCGCCTGGACCGGCTATGGTTTCCATGAGGACGGCCTGCGCTCGGGGCTGGCGGTGGCCGAAGCGCTCGGGGTGACCCCACCCTGGCGCACGGCACCGGTCGAACTGGCGGAGGCCGCGGAGTAACGAAGATGGCCACGGACGCCCGTCCCACAGATGCCGCTTCGCTGTATTTCGGCGAGGTCATGCATGCGCGGCTGAAGCCGATGGGACACCGGTTCAGCTACCGCGTCATGAGCCTCCTGATCGATCTCGACCGGCTCGACGAGGCCGATCGGCAGTCGGCGTTGTTCGGCGTCAATCGCGCCGCCCTGTACAGCTTTCACGAGGCCGATCACGGCCCGCGCGATGGCTCGTCGCTGCGCGCCTATGCCGAGCGCTGCGCGGCCGATCACGGCATCGACCTCGGCGGCGGCCGGATCGAGCTGCTGTGCTACCCTCGCCTGCTCGGCTATGGCTTCAATCCGCTGTCGGTCTATTTCTGCCATCACCGCTCTGGCGAGCTCGCGCTGGTGATCTACGAGGTGCGCAACACCTTCGGCGAGATCCACCCGTATGTCCTGCCGGTCAGGCCGGGCGAGTTGAGCGCTGCGGGACTGCGCCAGCAGCAGGACAAACTGTTCTATGTCTCGCCCTTCGTGCCGATGGAGATGCGCTATCAGTTTCGCGTCCTGCCGCCGTCGGACACCGTCAAGCTGCGCATCCTCGAGACCGACAGCGAAGGTCCCCTCCTCGCGGCGACCTTCCATGGCTGCCGCCGGAAACTGGGTTCCGGCGCGCTGCTGCGATCGGCGCTGGCGCTGCCGCTGATGACCTTCAAGATCATGGCCGCAATCCACTGGGAGGCCCTGCGGCTCTGGCTCAAGGGCGCGCGGCTCCAGCCGCGACCGCAGGCCCCGACGGATGTCACCCGCGAAACCACCTTGGCGGCCGGCAAAGCGCACGCCTATATTAGCCCCCGCTGACCGTTGGCAGGGCGCGCCGGGTCCAGCGATCATGGCCGGATGGGGCGCGTCGGGCTCGCGGGCGGGACAATATCCGTTCAGTTGATGGATTTGCCGATGCCGAATGCAATCCCGGTGACGCCGGACAATATCGAAACGGTGCTCCCCGACCTGCCGCGCATGGTTCGCCTCGCGCTCAGCTTCGGCTCCCGGTTAAGACGTGGCACGCTGGACGTGACCCTGCCCGACGGCCGCCTGCTCAGGCTCGGCGGACAGGAGCCGGGCCCGAAGGCCGCGATGCGGCTGCACAATTACGGCTTCGCCTCCCGCCTCATCAACGGCGGAGATATCGGCATCGCCGAGGCCTATCTCGCAGGCGACTGGGACACCCCAGATCTCACCCAGTTCCTCTATCTGTTCTGCGTCAATCACGACCTGATCGCGGCCATGCTGAGCGACAAGCCCTTGATGCGGTTCGCGCAGATGGTTCAGCACTGGTTCAACCGCAACACCCGGCGGCAGGCCCGCCGCAACATTCACGCCCATTACGACATCGGCAATGCGTTCTACTCGGCCTGGCTCGATCCCAGCATGACCTATTCCTCGGCGCTGTTCGAGGAGAGCACCTCGGACCTCACGGCCGCGCAGACCAACAAATATCGCCGGCTGGCGGAGGCGCTCGACCTGAGACCGGGCCAGAAGCTGCTCGAGATCGGCTGTGGCTGGGGCGGCTTTGCCGAATTCGCCGCCAAGACCTACGGCGCACGCGTCGTCGGCCTCACGATCTCGACGGAGCAACGCGACTTCGCGCAGAAGCGCATCCAGGAGGCGGGCCTGGCCGAGCAGGTCGAGATCCGCCTGCAGGACTACCGCGACGAGCGCGACCGCTACGACCGGATCGCCTCGATCGAAATGATCGAAGCGGTCGGCGAGCAGTTCTGGCCGAAATATTTCGCCCAGTTGCGCGATCGCCTGCTGCCGGGCGGCCTTGCTGGCATCCAGGCCATCACGATCCAGGACCAGCTGTTCCACAGCTACCGTCGCGAGGTCGACTTCATCCAGCGCTACGTGTTCCCCGGCGGCATGTTGCCCTCGCCTGGCGTGCTGAAATCCTTCGGCGACAAGTTTGGCGTTCCTGTCATTCGCGAGCGTATTTTCGGGCAAGATTATGCCAAGACTCTGGCGACTTGGCGACACAACTTCCGCGCCGCCTGGCCCGGCCTCGTCCCGCTCGGCTTCGACGATCGCTTCCGGCGGTTGTGGGAATACTACCTCTCGTATTGCGAGGCCGGATTCCTGTCCGGGAATATCGATGTCCGGCAGGTCATCTTCGCAAAGCAGCATTAAGAAGTTCCGCCCTCGCCTTGTGCCTGCGGAGTGCCTACTTTAGGGTCTGAACGACCCCCAGCACTCAGCCGGTAATTGCCTGACATGACCTTCAAAATCGACGTTGTCGACGCGATCGGCAACACCCCGCTCATCAAGCTCAAGCGCGCCTCGGAGCTGACCGGCTGCACCATTCTCGGCAAGGCCGAGTTCATGAATCCCGGCCAGTCGGTCAAGGATCGCGCCGGCAAATGGATGATCCTGGAGGCGGAAAAACGCGGCGAGCTCAAGCCGGGCGGGCTGGTGGTGGAATCGACCGCCGGCAACACAGGCATCGGCCTTGCCGTCGTCGCGAACGCGCGCGGCTATCGCACGCTGATCGTGATTCCTGAGACACAGAGCCAGGAGAAGAAGGACTTCCTGCGCCTGTGCGGCGCCGAGCTGCTGGAATCACCAGCGCTGCCTTACGCCAATCCGAACAACTATCAGCATGTTGGCCGGCGGCTCGCCGACGAGCTGCGCAAGACCGAGCCGAACGGCGTTCTGTTCGCCGACCAGTGGAACAATCTCGACAACGCCAAGGCCCATTACGAGTCGACAGGTCCCGAGATCTGGGAGCAGACCGGCGGCAAGGTCGACGGCTTCATCTGCGCAGTCGGAAGCGGCGGAACGCTCGCTGGCACCAGTCGCTTTCTGAAAGAGAAAAACAGCAACATACGTACCGCCTGTGCCGACCCGCAGGGGTTCGGGATGTACGAATACTTCCGCAATGGCGAAGCGAAGGTGACGCCCGGCGACTCCATCACCGAAGGCATCGGGCTCAGCCGCGCCACGCCGATCGTCGAAACCGCCAAGGTCGACGATGCCTTCGTCATTCCCGACGAGGACGCCGTCAAGGTGATCTACGATCTGCTCCAGCACGAGGGCCTGTGCCTGGGCGGCTCCTCCGGCATCAATATCGCTGGCGCGATCCGCCTCGCCAAACAGCTCGGCCCCGGCAAGACCATCGTGACGATTCTCTGCGATTCCGGCAGCCGCTATCAGTCGAAACTGTTCAACGCCGATTTCATGCGCGCCAAGAATCTCCCGGTGCCCGACTGGCTTGAGAAGCGCAGCAACATCAAGCTACCGTTCGTCTAGCGGCGCGCTCTCTCCCTATTGCCAGGTCGGGCGCGGCGAGCCCTGCGCGGCCCGGGCGAGCCGGTCGCTCGAAAGCGTCGGCCTCGCCGTGGTCTGCTGGAACGGGTTTGCGGACGAACGTTCGTCATCAGCACCCGGCCAGAAGGTGAGCGCCAGCATCAAGACGAGATTGACGGCCCCGCCGACGAACGTTGCCTGATGCTCCTGCCCAATCGCCCAGGCCGGAAAACGCGCTGCCATCACATGATCTACCATCAACAGGGCGATCCACGCCGGGATCACGCAGACCGGATCCCAGCCGATGTCGCGGACGCGCATCGATTGCAGGGTCACGGTCGCCAGCCCAAAGAACACGACCGCGGCGATGAAACCCCTGTTCCTGATGATCTCCTCGGGCCCGATCGTGCCGTAGGATGAGTTTCGCAGCAACGTCATCGCGATGACGAAGCAGATCGCCGTCATCACGACCGCCAGCGCGAGCGAAGCCAGAAAGAACTGCAGACGCCCGAGGCGTGCGTTGAAGCCGAAGACGAAGCCAAGCATGGAGCACCTTTCGTGCGCCATTTGAACCCGAACAAATTTAGGAGAAATGAACGGGTTCTCGCACCTGTCGCGGCGAATGGTTTCGGGACGATGAATCAAACGCTGGCAATTTGAGGCGTTCCATCGATCGCTCTTCAGGCCCCTTCGCCCCGCACCGACGAGCAGTAGTCCTGCCAGAACTGTCGATAGGCCGACTCGACCTTGCGCGTGTAGACCGCGACGTCACCGGCCGCAGAAGCCGCGATCCGCTCCGGCAGCTCGGCACGCAGTTTGGCCAACTCCCCGGGCTGCGCCGCATATTTGCTCGCGATCGCGGCATAGCCTGCGTCATCTTCCGCAATCCAATCGCGAAGACCGACCGCGGCGACGATGGATCCGCCGGCGCGCGAGGAGGATCCGTTGCCAAGCTTGGCGACGACAGGGACACCCGCATAGAGGGATTCCCAGGTGCTGATGCCACCGTTCTGCGGAAACGTGTCGAGAGAGATGTCGACTTGGGAGAAGCTTCGCAGATGCTCGTCACGCGGGCTCGCACCGAGCAGGGAGATATTCTCCGCCGCGATGCCGGAAGCGACCAGTCGCGCCAGCAATCGATCCCGGACCAACGGATCGTCGAGCAGCATGTGCTTGATGACGATCTTCGATCCAGGAACCTGCCGCATCAGCTTCGACCACACGGCGATCGCCTCGTCCGAGATCTTGTAGATGCGGTTGAATACGCCGAACGTCACATATCCGTTGCGGAGCATGGGAAGATCTGACGGCGGCACATCGCGGATGGGATCGATCGTGATCACGCAAGGCAGATCATGGACCTTCTCGGCCAGCAGATGGCGCGCGGCCTCCGGAATGAAGACCGGATCGGCGAGCAAATAGTCCATCGTCGGAAGGCCCGTCCCGGTCGCATGTCCGAAGCCTGAAACCTGGATCGGCGCCGGCTTGCGCGCGAACACAGGCAGCCTGTTGCCGGTCGTATGCCCGGACACGTCGACGAGGATATCCACCCCGTCGGCCTGAATACGATCGGCCAGTTCCTCATCCGAAAGCTGCCAGGCCTCCACCCAGACGTCGGCCAGCGACTTGAACTGCGCCGTCATCTCATCCTGCGTCGGCGAGCCGGAATAGCAGACGATCTTGAACCGGGCGTGATCGTGATGGCGCAGCACCGGCAGCAGCGAAAATGCGGCGGAGTGATACCAGAGCTCCGCCGACACATAGCCGATCACGATCGGCCTTTGGGCATCGAGCGGCCGGGGCGCGAGAGTGCGCGGCGCAAATCTGGAGCCGACGGCCTCTCCCCATTGCTTGCGCGCGGCCTGCTGAACGGCGAAGTCGGCATCCGGCAGATAGTCGAGAAAGAAGATCTTCCGCCCGATCAGGTCCGCGCGGCCGGGCTCGACGGCAAGCGCTGCCTCGAGATGAGCGAGCGCAGATGCGATCTCTCCCTGATTGGCCAGGCAGGCGCTGAGCAGCGTCATGGCGATCGTGGAGCCCGGGTTTTCCTCGAGCAAGGCATTGCAGGCCTGGATGGCTTCTGCCGTCTTGCCGAGGCCGAGCGCGACCTGCGCCTTCCCCTGCAGGGCGATCTCGAGCCTCGGTGACAACGCCAGCGCCGCTTCGAAATCGGCCAGTGCCTGCTCCGGCCGGGAGAGCTCCAGGTTGAGACGTCCACGATGTGCAAGGATCTTCGCCGAACCCGGCCTGAGTGCCAGCGCGGCCCGCAGCGCGGCTTCCGCCTCGTCGTAACGTTTCAGCTCGATGCTGACGACGCCGCTCCCGATCAGCGCCTCCACGTGGCGCGGTTGAAACAGAAGCGCGCGCTCGAAACTCTGCTTCGCGCGGTCGAACCGGCGCAGCGCCAGCTCCGCCAGGCCACGATTGCAGAGCGCATCGGCGTGGTCGGGCTTCAGCCGGATGGCGCGATCATACATCTCGATCGCCTGGTCGGCGTGATTGAGGTGCAGCAACGTGTTGCCGAGACTGGTCAGCGCCGCCGGAAAGTTTGGCTTCAGCGCAATGGCCTTCTCCTGATAGCTGCGCGCGTCCTCGTACCGCCTGAGTTCGAAATGCACCGCGGCAAGATTGCTGTAGGCCTCGTGCGACCGCGGATCGAGTGTGATCGCCCGCTCCAGCAGCCCCTGGGCCTCCTGAAGGCGCCGGCCGTTATGGGCACACAAGCCAAGCAGATGCGTGGCATCGAAATGCTGCGGCACAGCCTCTAGGATCTGACGACATATCGCTTCGGTCTCGGCGTAGCGGCCCTGGCCGTAGGCGGTGGCGGCGGCGGCGATGACAGCGTCCGCCTGCTTCTTCAATTTCTTCTGCAATCGCGCGTTCTGGAACGCGCGCGCGCCGGCGCCGCTGCTCTGCAAGATATCTCTCCGGAGAATAGCCCAGATGGGAGTCTAGCTGATTCGCCGCAGCGCCCGGGCCGCGCGGCCAGCCCGGCATGCCCCGTGGTTTCCCGGTGCCTGCAGCCCGGTGACGAAGCACATCGCTAGGCCGCGTCGCCAGCCTGCGATGCCGCAGTACAATAATCTCTCCAGAACCGGCGATATCCGGCCTCCAGCTCACGCGTGAAGGTCTCGACGTTACCGGCCGGCGAGGCTGCAATCTGCGTCGGCAAGCCGGTTCGCAGCTTCGCCAGATATTCAGGCATGGCCGCGAATTTGCGGGCGATTTCGATGTAACCATCATCGTCCTCGGCAACCCAGTCACCAAGGCCGATCGCTGTCACGATGGAGCCCCCGGCGCGCGACGAGGCGCCATTGCCGAGTTTGGCCACCACCGGCACGCCCTGGTAGAGCGACTCCCAGGTACTGATGCCGCCATTCTGCGGGAATGTATCGAGGGAAATATCGACGTCGGCGAAGGCCGCCAGATGCGCCTTGCGCGGCGTCGATCCCAACAAGGTGATCCTGTCCTCGGCCACCCCCTGCGCCGCGAAGCGCGCCAGCAGGTTGTCGCGAATCAGGGGGTCGTCGAGCAAGCCGTGCTTGATGATCATCCGAGATCCCGAAACCTCACGCATGATGCGCGACCACACGCCTATCGCCTCTTCCGAGATCTTGTAGATGCGATTGAACACGCCGAAAGTGACGTAGCCGTTGCGCAGCATCGGCGGTTCGGAGGGCGGCACATCGAGGATCGGATCGATCGTGATCAGACATGGCAGGTCGAGGATTTTCTCCGGAAACAGGTGCCGCACCGAAGGCGGGATGAAGATCGGATCAGCCAGCACGTAGTCCATGGTGTCGGCGCCGGTGCCCGTCGCGTGACCAAAGCCGGTCGCCTGGATTGGAGCCGGCTTGCGCGCGAAAACGAGCAGCCGGTTGCCGGTCGTGTGGCCCGACACGTCGATCAGAATGTCGACCTTGTCCGCCTCGACCCGGTCCGCCAGTTCGTCGTCCGAAAGCTGCATGGCGTCGACCCACTCGTCGGCGCATTGCTTGAACTCTTGTGTGAACTCATCCTGGCTCGGCCAGGAATAGTAGCAGATGATCTTGAAACGCTCGTGATCATGGTGACGAAGGACCGGCAGCAAGGTGAACCCGGCCGAATGCTGCCGGAATTCCGTGCCGACATAGCCCACCACGATGCGCCTGTCGGGATCGAGGGACCGTGGCTCCAGCGTTCGCCGCGGCTGCTTCGAGCCGATCATGTCCCACCAATATCGTCGCACCTGCTGCTGAAGCGCGAAATCGGCCTCGGCGCGGTAGTCCTGGAGGAATATCTTGGTCCTGATCGCATCCGGATAATCCGGTTTGATCGCCAGCGCGGCATCGAGGTACTCGATCGCGACGTCCATGTCGCCCTGGTTCGAATAGGCGAAGCCCATGAACACCAGCCCGACAGCCGAGCGCGGATTATGTTCGAGCAACGTCGTGCAGGTCGCGATCGCCTGAGCGGTATTCCCCCGCATCAGATCGATCTGGACCTTCCCGCGCAGAGCCAGCTCCAGCTTCGGCGAAAGCGCCAGCGCCGCGTTGAAATCCGCAAGCGCATCGTCCATCCGATAGAGCTCAAAATAGAGACGTCCACGCTGCGCCAGGATTCGCGGCGAACCGGGCTTGATCGCCAGCGCCGCGGCGAATTTTGCGGCGGCCTCCTCGTAGTGGCGAAGCTCCAGGTTGACGATGCCCTTGCCGACGATCGCTTCGGCATGCCGGGGCTGGAACAGCATGGCGCGGTCGAAACTCTCCATGGCCCGGGCAAACAGCCCGACGGCCACCTCGACCATGCCGCGATTGCAGTACGCATCGGCATAGTCCGGCTTCAATCTGATCGCACGCTCGTGCATCTCGATCGCTGCAGCGAACAACCCCAGATGCATCAGGGTGTTGCCGAGATTGGTTAAGGCGACGGGAAAGTTGGGCTTGAGAGCGATCGCCCGCTCCTGGCAGCGGCGCGCCTCCTCGTAATTTCCGAGGTCGAAATGCACCGTCGCGAGATTGTTGTGGGCGTCGGGCAGGCGCGGGTCGAGGGCAATGACGCGCTCGAGCAGCTGCCGGGCTTCGTCGAAGCGTCGTCCGTCATGCGCGCACATGCCGAGCAGATGCGTGGCGTCGACATGATCCGGAAGTTCCTTCACGATCTGGCGACAGAGCGCCTCGGCCTCGGCATATCGACCCTTGCCATAGGCGGTCGCCGCGGCGGCGAGAAGAGCCTCCGCCTGTTTCTTGAACTTCTTCTGAAAACGCGCGTTCTGGAACGCGCGCGCACCGGCGCTGCTCTGCAAGTGTCTTCTCCCACCGAACCCAGTGGGCCGAGTCTAGCTGATTCGCGCGTCGAGCCGCCCGGAAGCCACGACCGGCAAGGCCCGGGATGTCCCGGTGGTCAGCGCAGGATCTGGCTCAGGAACAGCTGGGTACGCGCATGCTGCGGGCTGGCGAAGAACTCGTTCGGCGTGTTGGCCTCGATGATCTGGCCGGCATCCATGAACACGACACGGTTGGCCACTTCGCGGGCGAACCCCATCTCGTGGGTGACCACCAGCATCGTCATGCCCTCCTCGGCGAGGTCGACCATCGTGTCGAGAACCTCCTTGACCATCTCGGGGTCGAGCGCCGAGGTCGGCTCGTCGAACAACATCACCTTCGGGTTCATCGACAGGGCACGGGCGATGGCGACGCGCTGCTGCTGTCCGCCGGACATCTGCCCCGGAAACTTGTTGGCCTGATGCGGGATCTTGACCCGCTCCAGGAATTTCATCGCGGTGGCTTCCGCGTCCTTCTTGGGCATGTTGCGGACCCAGATCGGCGCCAGCGTGCAGTTCTCGAGCACCGTCAGATGCGGAAACAGGTTGAAGCTCTGAAACACCATGCCGACCTCGCGGCGCACCGCGTCGATGTGCTTCAGGTTGGGTCCGAGCGCGATGCCGTCGACCACGATCTCGCCCTCCTGAAACTCCTCCAGCGCATTGATGCAGCGGATCAGCGTCGACTTGCCCGACCCAGACGGACCGCAGATCACGATGCGCTCGCCCCTGTGCACGGATAGGTCGATGTCGCGCAGCACGTGGAAGTCGCCGTACCATTTGTTGAGGCCGGAGATCTTGACGATGGGGTCAGCGGACATGGCGGACTCGTTCAGTTGCGACGATGGGCGTTGAGACGATGCTCGACGAAGAGCGAATAGCGCGACATTCCAAAGCAGAAGATGAAGTAGATGATGCCGGCGAAGGCGAAGCCCGTGAAGGCTGTGGACGGCGTCGACCATTTCGGATCGGAGAAGGACGCCCGCAGCGAGCCCAGCAGGTCGAACAGTGCAACGATCGACACCAGCGACGTGTCCTTGAACAGCGAGATGAAGCTGTTGACGAGGTTCGGGATCACGTGGCGCAGGGCCTGCGGCAGCACGACCAGCGAGGTCGTCTTCCACCAGGAAAGGCCGAGCGCCGCGGCCGCCTCGCCCTGCCCGCGCGGGATCGCGGCCAGTCCGCCACGGACGTTCTCGGCCTGATAGGCACCGGTGAACAGCGCGATGCCGATCAGCGCGCGAACCAGCCCGTCGACACTGAAATTGCCCGGCAGGAACAGCGGCAGCATGTAGGTCGCGAAGAACAGGACGGTGATCAGCGGCACGCCGCGCCAGAACTCGATGAAGGTGATCGAGAATATCCGTATCAGGGGGATCGTGGAACGCCGTCCGAGCGCCAGCGCGATGCCGATCGGCAGCGACGTGACGATACCCGTGATCGAGACCACCAGCGTCACCAGGAGGCCGCCCCACAGGTTGGTCGGCACCACCGGCAGGCCGCCCCGATCAAGCCCCATCAGCTTGATCACGGCCGCGATCGCAGCGAAGGCGACAAGGCTCGAGATCAGCGCGCGCCATCCGCTGCGGAGCCCGCCGCCGATCAGGAACGCCATCACGCTGACGATCGCCGTCGTGGCGGCAAAGTCGGCCCACACCGGTTCGCTGCTCCCGTGGATCTGCGCGCGCAACCAGACCAGCGGGAGGATCAGCCAATGGAGCGCCGTGCCGACCAGCAGGATGAGATTGCCGACCACCCAAAACAGCGGCGCTATCGCCGAGGTCTTGCTGAGGCCGATAACGACCCGTCCGGCGCCGAGGAGGCTGTCGTCGAACAATTGCAGGAGGCCTGCTGTCCAGCTCAGCCCGAAACCGGCGATGCCGCCGCCGTGCAGCAGGAAGAAGGCGACGACCGGAAAGGCGAAGAAGAACAGGCCGGCATTCAGCCCCTTTGCCGGCAGGCGCGGGATCAGCAAGGGCAGCAGCAGCACCGTGCCGAGAACCAGCGCGAGGTTGACGCGCCAGCGCTCGGCCTCGGGATAGAAGCCGTAAATCAGCTGCGGCAGCTTGGCCTGGATGTACGGCCAGCAGGCGCCGACGGTGAAGCCTGCGTTTTCGGGAAGGCAGGCCGTCCGGTCCTTGCCGGTGAAGACCGCATCGACCAGCAGGAACTTCACCGACGGAATAATGGTGAACCAGAGCAGCAAGGCGCCGACGATCGTGAGCAGGATATTGGTCGGCGAATTGAACAGGCGCGTGCGCACGAGACCGACGAAACCCGTGGTCTTGACCGGGGCGGGCCGCTCGTTGACCAGGTCCCGGCGCACAAACGTGGACGCGGTCACATCGCTCATGCGCCGAGACTCCGGTTGAGGCGCCAGCCGTAGAGGCTCATCAGTGCGCTGGTGACCAGCGAAATCAGGAGATAGACGCCCATCGTCATCGCGATGATCTCGATCGCCTGCCCGGTCTGGCTCAGCGACGTTCCGGCGAACACCGAAACCAGGTCGGGATAGCCGATCGCGACCGCCAGCGAGGAGTTCTTGGTGAGGTTGAGATACTGGTTGGTCAGCGGCGGCACGATCACGCGCATCGCCTGCGGCACCACGATCAGCCGCAGCGTGGTGCCGCGGCTGAGACCGAGCGAGGCCCCCGCCTCCATCTGCCCCTTGTGCACGGACAAGATGCCGGCGCGAACGATTTCGGCGATGAAAGCGGCAGTATAGGTCGACAGCGCGAGCGTGAGCGCGACGAATTCGGGGATCAGCCGCGAACCGCCGGCGAAGTTGAATCCTTTGAGCTGTGGCAGTTCGAAACTGAAGGGCGCGCCAAAGATCAGTACGCTGACAAGCGGCAGACCGACCACGAGACCGACGACATAGGGCCAGATGCGGATCATGTGCCCGCGCTGGAACAGTGCCCGCCGCGCGTAGAAGCGCAGGACAAAGGCGCCGGCAATGCCGAGCGCCAGCATCAGGACGAAGGGTTCGAACCCGCCCTCGCCGATCGGCCGCGGCACGACGAGGCCCCGATTGCTGACAAAGGCAACGCCGAGCAGCGAGATGCTCTGGCGCGGGTTGGGCAAGGCCGCCAGCACCGCCAGATACCAGAACAGGATCTGGAACAGGAGCGGCAGGTTGCGGATGATCTCGACGTAGAACTCACCGACCCGCGACAACAGCCAGTTGGGCGAGAGCCGGGAGAGCGCGATGATAAAGCCGATCACGGTTGCGAACACGATGCCCACCACCGAGACCACGAGCGTATTGAGAAGCCCGACCACGAACACGCGCAGGAACGTGTCCGAGCCGGTGTAGGGGATCAGGGTCTGGTTGACGTCGAAGCCGGCATTATTGCCGAGAAAGCCGAATCCGGCAGCGATATTCTGGTTGGCCAGATTGTTGCGGGCGTTGGAGATGATCTCGTAGCCGATCCAGCCCAGGATCGCCGCGAAGGCAAACTGGACGACGACGCCGTTCCAGCCTGCCTTGCCGCCCAGAAGGCGCTGGATCTTCAGCGCGATCTGGGCCGGCGGTTTTCGAGCCTCGATGCTCATCGCCGCTGCCAGCGGGTCAGGCGCAAATCAGCGGATCGGCGGGGCGTATTGCAGACCACCCTTGTTCCAGAGATTGTTCAGGCCGCGGCTGATGGCCAGCGGCGAGCCAGCGCCGACATTGCGGTCGAACACTTCGCCGTAATTGCCGACCGCCTTGACGATGCGGATCACCCAATCCTTGGTCAGGCCGAGCTGCTCGCCGAAATTGCCGTCGGTGCCGAGCACGCGCTTCATCTCCGGATTTTCCAGCTTCATCTTCTCGTCCACGTTCTTGGAGGTGATCCCGAGTTCCTCGGCAGTCACCATGGCGAACAGCGTCCATTTGACGATATCGAACCACTGGTCGTCACCATGGCGCACCATGGGACCCAGCGGCTCCTTGGAGATGATCTCCGGCAGCACCATGTGGTCGTTGGGATTGGCAAGCTTCAGGCGGTTGGCATAGAGGCCCGACTGGTCGGTCGTGAAGACGTCGCAGCGGCCCGCCTCGTAGGCCTTGACGGTCTCGTCGTTGGTGGAGAACGCGATCACCTCGTACTTCATGTTGTTGGCCTTGAAGTAGTCGGCCAGATTCTGCTCGGTGGTGGTGCCGGTCTGGACGCACACCGAGGCGCTGTTCAGCTCGAGCGCCGAGTTCACCTTGAGCGACTTCTTCACCATGAAGCCCTGCCCGTCGTAATAGGTCACGCCGGTGAAGTTGGCGCCGAGCGAGGTATCGCGCGAGATGGTCCAGGTGGTGTTGCGGGACAGCACGTCGATCTCGCCGGACTGCAGCGCGGTGAAGCGGTCCTTGGCCGAGGTCGGCAGATACTTGACCTTGGTCGGATCGTTGAAGACGGCGGCGGCGATGGCGCGGCAGACGTCGACGTCAAGCCCGGTCCAGTTGCCCTTGTCGTCCGGGGAGGAGAAGCCAGGCAGGCCCTGGCTGACGCCGCAGGACAATACGCCCCGGTCCTTCACGGTCTTGAGCGTTTGAGCGGCCGCAGTCTGGGCGGTCAGGCCGGCGGCCAGAGCGAGGGTGATAGCCAGGGTTACGCGTTTCATGGGCTGAAGGCCTTTCAAGGTCGTCGTCTCAAAGGTCAGGATCGTCATCTCAGGATCGTCCGTGCCTGGGCTTGCCGTACCGCGGTATGCCCTGCAAGACTTATGCTGGAAATTGCCGAACACCCACCGATGCCGAGAAGCCAAACCCTGATCCCCGCCGCATGCGCCCGCGCGCAAGGTTTTTTCGCGCGTGGTTTCGTCAGACGATGGACCGAAGGTCGCAGCAGGCCCCTCAACATGCGGCGACTGAATAGCACCTGCGCATCACAGAACGACTGGCCAGCCGGGTCAAGGGGTTGACGGGACTCTTCTGTGTTCTGTTATTAACCCGAGCGGCCGCCCGGCCGCCCTGCGGGCAACGCGCGCCGGCAAAACTCGCTTGGAAAGCAGACCCATGAATTCCTCGGACCGCTCGCAGCAGCACATCCAGACCCGGCTGATCACGTCGGGCCGCGACACCAAGGCGCAGAGGGGGTTCGTCAATCCGCCGGTATTTCACGGCTCCACCGTGCTCTATCCGACCGCCGAGGATCTGCACGCCCATCGTGGCGAATTCACCTATGGACGTCATGGTTCCCCGACCACCAGGGCGTTCCAGGACACGCTGATGGCGCTGGAGGGGCCGCAATGCGCCGGCGTGGGCATCGTGCCATCGGGCCTGTCGGCGATCTCCACCACCCTGCTCTCGGTGCTGAAAGCCGGCGACAACATCCTGGTCTGCGACAACGTCTATCGGCCCACGCGCAACTTCTGCAACGGCATGCTGGCCCGCTACGGCGTCGAGACCAGCTATTTCGATCCGCTGATCGGTGCCGGAATCGAGCAGCTTTTCAAGCCCAACACCCGCGCGGTCGTCGTGGAGGCGCCGGGCTCGCAGTCCTTCGAGATGCCGGATATTCGCGCGATCGCCGAGGTCGCCCATGCGCGCGGCGCGCTCGTCATCGACGACAACACTTGGGCCACGCCGCTCTATCACCGCTCGCTGGAACAGGGCGTCGACATCAGCATGCAGGCCGCCACCAAATATATCGGCGGTCATTCGGACATCATGTTCGGCACCATCTCGGCGAACGCCAAAGCCTGGCCGCAGATCGCCGAAGGCATCCGCCTGCTCGGTGTCTGCGCCGGTCCCGACGACGTGTTCCTCGCGATGCGCGGCCTGCGCACGCTGTCGGTCCGCCTTGCGCAGCACCACAAATCCGGACTCGAGATGGCGCGCTGGCTCGCCGCGCGACCCGAAGTGGCGCGCGTCCTTCACCCGGCACTCGAGACCGACCCCGGCCACGCGATCTGGAAACGCGATTTCACCGGCGCCTCCGGTCTGTTCAGCATCGTGCTGAACCCCGCACCGCAAAAGGCTGTCGATGCCATGCTCGACCAGCTCCAGCTGTTCGGCATGGGCTTCTCCTGGGGCGGCTTCGAGAGCCTCGTGATTCCCTTCGATTGCGACAGCTATCGCACGGCCACCAAATGGGCGCCGGGCGGCCCCACGCTGCGCCTTCACATCGGTCTCGAGAACGTCGACGATCTCAAGGCCGATCTCGATCGGGGCTTTGCTGCCCTGAAGGCGGCAATCTGAGCCCGTCTGCGAGGCATCCCGCCTGCGCAGACGGCAGCCAGGCCGCCGGAACGCGCCGCCAGCATGATCGTTAACGCCTTGGATCAACAAATGATTTGATCCCCGCCCGTTTGGCGTTAGCCTGTCCCTTCGACTCCAATCCGGACACGGAGCATGGGAACGTTGGTACTGCTCGATCTGATGGGCGGCGTGGCGCTGTTGCTGTGGGGCCTGCACATGGTGCAGAGCGGCATCCTGCGCGCCTTCGGCCCCGACCTTCGTCGCGTGCTCGGCAAGACGCTCGGCAACCGATTCAGCGCCTTCGCGGCCGGTCTCGGCCTGACCGGCCTGCTCCAGAGCAGCACGGCGACCGCGCTGCTCACCACCTCCTTTGCAGCCGAGGGCCTGCTGAGTCTGGTGGCCGCTCTCGCCATCATGCTGGGTGCCAATGTCGGCACGACGCTGATCGTGCAGGCGCTGTCGTTCAACATCGCCGCGGTGGCGCCGGTTCTTTTCGTGCTCGGCCTCGTCGCCTTCCGGTCGGGCCCGCGCTCGCGGATCAAGGACATCGGCCGTGTCTGCATCGGGCTCGGTCTGATGCTGCTGTCGCTGCACATCCTGCTCGACACGCTGGCGCCGGCCGAGAACGCGCCCGGCGTCCGCGTCGTGATGGCCTCCATCACCGGCGATCCGGTGCTGTGCATCGTCATTGCGGCGCTCATCACCTGGGCGGTGCATTCGAGCGTCGCCAGCGTTCTGCTGATCATGTCGCTGGCCTATTCGCAGTTCATCACGCCCTATGCGGCGCTCGCGCTCGTGCTCGGCGCCAACCTCGGAAGCGCCATCAATCCCGTGTTCGAGGGAGCCCGGCGCGACGATCCCGCCAGCTATCGCCTGCCGGTCGGCAATCTCATCAACCGCATGGTCGGGATCGTCCTCGTCCTGCCGTTTCTGACCGTGATCGCCGAACACCTGCATGTCTGGCAGCCGGACCTGGCGAAGATGACGGCGGCCTTCCACATCGCCTTCAACGTCGGAACCGCGATCATCTTCATCGGCCTGCTCGACACCATGTCGCGCCTGCTGACCCGCCTGCTGCCCGATCGCGTCCAGGAGACCGACCCGGCGCGTCCGCGCTATCTCGACGATACGGCGCTGGAGACGCCCTCGCTCGCGCTGGCCGATGCCGCCCGCGAGGTGCTGCGCATGGGCGACATCGTCGAAGTCATGATGCGCAAGGTGATGGCCGCGATGATGACCGGAGACCGCGTGCTGGTCGACCAGGTCACCAAGATGGACAATGTGGTCGACAGCCTCGATGAGGCCATCCGGCTCTACGTCACCAAGCTCATGCGTGGCAGCCTCGACGAGAGCGAAAGCCGCCGCGCGATGGAGATCATCTCCTTCGCCATCAACCTCGAGCATATCGGCGACATCATCGACAAGAGCCTGAGCGAGCTCGCCGCCAAGAAGATCAAGCGACGCTTCCAGTTCTCCGCCGAAGGCGCCGAGGAACTCGCCGCCTTCCACAAGCGCACGATGGATTCGCTGCGGATCGCCTTCGGCGTGTTCATGTCGGGCGACCCCAACGAAGCGCGCAAGTTGCTGGTGGAGAAAACTGCGCTGAAGAACGCCGAACTCGCCGCCGTCGAGCGCCATCTCGATCGTCTTCGCGAGGGCCGTCCCGAAACGATCGAGACCACGTCGCTGCATCTGGACGTGCTGCGCGACCTCAGGCGCATCCATTCGCATATCTGCTCGGTCGCCTATCCCGTGCTCGATGCGGCCGGACAGCCCTATCGCCGGCCAGAGGCCGCCGCAGCCGCCCTGCCCGCAAACGGCACGGCCTCGGCACTCACGCGCTGAGGCTCCGGCTCACCGGTCCAGCGTTTTCGACGCCTTGCCGCGGTTCTTCCAGATCAGCATGATGTTGCGGATGTAGATGATGGTGGCGAGCGCCTGGCCGAGGATGATGACCGGCTCGCGCTTGACGACGCCGTAGACCAGCGTCATCAGCCCGCCGCCCATCGAGCAGAACCAGAACGCCATCGGCACCACGCTGTTGCCGGCGCGCTCGCTCGCGATCCACTGCACCAGGAACCGGGCCGTGAAGAACAGCTGCGCGACGAGGCCGAACGCCAGCCAGAAATCGAACTTGGCGACGAAGACGTCGTAGAGATAATTGCTCAGCGCCTGACCGTACTGGATGATCATGCGTTTACCTCGGTCACTTCGGGTGTCGGCTTCTTGCGGCGGATCAGCCACCACACGCCGGCGAGATCCATGATGCCGATCCAGAGGCGGTCGAAGAAGCCGTAATTGGAGACGCCGGAGCGGCGCGGCCGATCGATGACGTCGACATAGGCGATGTCGAACCCCTCGCGGCGCACCAGCGCCGGCAGGAAGCGATGCAGCCCGTCGAAATAGGGCATCATCAGGAAGACTTCGCGCCGGAATGCCTTCAGGCCGCAGCCCGTGTCGCGGGTGCCATCCTTCAGGATGGCGTTGCGGACGCCGTTGGCGACGCGCGACTGGAGTTTCTTGAAACCTGTATCCTTGCGCCCGACCCGCTGGCCGGCCGCAAGCCCGACTTGCGAACCCTTCTCGACGGCGGCGATCAGATCGGGCAGGAAGGCCGGATTGTTCTGGCCGTCGCCGTCCAGCGTTGCGACGATGGTCCCGCGCGCGGCGCGCACGCCGCTTCGAACCGCGGCCGACTGCCCGCCGGACCTGGCGTGGCGCAATTGCCGCAGATTGGGCCGCTGCTTCATCGCCGCGGACAGACGTTCGCCGGTCGCATCCGTCGAACCGTCGTTGACATAGATGATCTCATAGGCCCAGCGGCCATCGAGCGCCGCCGCGATCTCCTCGATCAGCGGTTCGATATTGTCGGCTTCGTTGCGTACGGGAACGACGATGGAAACCGAGGGCTGGGGTGACAACGACAAGAGAGGCTCGTGGTTGGAATGGGCCTGATGCGGGGAACCGGCGGGCCCGGTAGGCAGCCGCTTTTATGGGGCCGACGCCCTGCGGGCAACCCTTTTGAAGCGGTCGGAGAGCGCCCCCGGAAGCGCCACAATCGTGCCGTCCGCGCGGATCGCAAAGGCGAGCTTGCGGGCCGCAAACCAGTACCGGACCGCCATCGCGCCGACCATGCCCACCAGCGCGCCGGCCACGACATCGCTGGGGTGGTGCGCGAGCAGGACGAGGCGCGTCAGCATGATCACGATCGCGTAGGTGAACATGAATATCCGCAGCCGCGGCCACAGCGCCGACACCGCGAAAGCCAGCGCAAACGCCGTCACCGCATGCCCCGACGGCAGGCTGGCATGAGCGGCCGTGCCGTCGAAGGGGACGAAGTTGAACGGATTGGCCGTGCCGCCGACGAAGGGACGGCCGCGGCCGATCAGAAACTTCAGGATTTCGCCGACGAAAACCGACAGAGCAACAGACAGAAACACGAACTGGATCCGCGTGCCGAGGCCAAGCAGCAGCGCCCGCCGCGATCCGCGTGTCCCGGCCGCAACCAAGGCCACGATCACCAGCGCCGCCCCCAGAACCGACAGCACATACTCGTCCTTGCCGAAATCGGTGAGGATGCGGATCGGCCAGAGCGCGGGCGTGCCGCGCGCCGGCATTAGCTGAATTTCGGTCGCATCGAAGGCGACCATGAGCGTACCAACCAGGATTGCGCCCAGGGCGCTCAACCACAACCAGTGCCGCGCCATGCGCCGCGCGGCTTCGGCGCGGCGCGAATGCGAGGGCGTGCGCACCAGTTGCGCCAGCGCCCGGCCTGCAATGGCGACCAGTTGCGCGACATAGCTGTCGCCTGGAACCTGAGTGCTCGGTGCCGCCATCCTACTCGGTGCCTTCCGAGCGGAAAATCGAGATCGAGATCGCGCGGCCTTGCGAGAAATTGTAGCCCTCGATGCGGGCACCGACCTTGTAGCGCAGCCCGATCGCCTCGGCACGCTGCACGAAGCTGCGCTCGGAGCGCTGCTCGATCAGCGCAAAGCGGCAACTCCCCTGCCGGAGGAAATCGGCCGCGCCCGAGCCATCCGTCAGGAGCGTCTGGGTGCCGGTGAGGAACACCAGGCTGGGCTCGTGATAGCCGGCTGCAGCCGCCCTCGGTCCGACACAGGTGACGTTGCGTAACGCGCGCGCGATCTCGATGCTCGGAAACACCGGCGTCAGCGACGGCAGGATGATGCCGTAGATCGCGACGGCCAGCATCAGGGCTGCGACCAGCGCATTCAGCAGCGAGCGTTCGGCGCGGTTGTTGTCATACATCCACCACGCGAACAGGCCGAAGATCAGGGACGCCGCGATGAACGGCCAGGCCGCGAAGGCCGGCTGCCGCGTCAGCATCACAGCCCCGACCACCGCGATGATCGAACCGGCCGCCGGAATCGCGAACCACCATGCCGAGCCGCGCATCAGCCAGGAGCGCGACAGCACGCGCCGCTCCAGCGCCCCGGCGGTCAGGATCGCGATCGCCGGGTAGAGTGGCAGCACGTAGTGGGGCAGCTTGGTCAGAACGGCCTCGAACACGATCCAGGACGGGATCAGCCAGGCCAGCAGGAATTGCGCGCCGGGCTCGCGCCGCGCCCGCCACACGGCCGGCGCCGCCATCGCCGCCAGCGGCGCGCCGGGCCAAAACGTGATCCAGAACAGTGCGAGATAGAGCCCGGGAGGCGCACCGTGGGATTCCTGCGCGCCGATCTTGCTCAGCATGTCGCCACCGACGGAATCGGCGAAGAAGGCCTCGCCCGCGCGCCAGAAGATCGCGACGAACCAGGGCAGCACCAGCACCAGCATCCACATCAGGCCCCACACGGGGCGCAGCCGCCACAGCCAGGACGCATCGCGGTCCTGGATTGCCAGCACGACGATGGTAAGCGCCGCGAACATCAGGATCAGCGGACCCTTGATCAGCATGCCGACCGCCAGCGCGGTCCAGAAGATCGCAGGCCAGCTCCAGGGCGGACGCGTATCGTCCTCGCCCCGTTGCCACGACAGATAGGCCCGCGCCATCGCGCCCATCGCGGCGACCACGCAGAACAGCAGCATGGCATCGGTCTTGGCGAGGCGCGCCTCGACACCGAGCAGCACGGACGCGCACATCAGCAGCGCGGCGAGGACTGCCGCGCGTCGCGTCAGGAAGGCGAGTGCCGCCCAATAGGTCATGAGCACCGCGCCGATCGCTCCGATCAGCGATGGCAGGCGATAGACCCAGATCCGCAACTCGGCCTTCGGCAGCTTCAGCGCGGTCGCGGCTTCGACGGCCGCCGATTGCAGCCAATAGATGCCGACCGGCTTCTTGTAGCGAACATCCTCCTGGAAACGGATGTCGACATAGTCGCCGCTCTCGACCATCTGCTTGGTCGCCTGCGCGAACCGTGCCTCGTCGCGATCGATCGGCGGAATCGTGAAGAAGCCGGGGATGAACAGCAACAGCGCGCAGACGACGAGGAACGCGACCGCACGGGCATGGCCGGCCGTGGCGACGTCAAACAAGGATTCAAGCCGACTGCCCGGGTTGACGGGCGATTTCGGCTCGCGGGGCGCTCCAAAACGAGGGGTCGGGTAGGTCTCGGCCATTTGGTTCCGCTTACGCCGAAACCGTCATCGCCACAACCGCTTGAGGCGGGGTCACTGAATTCGAATGACGACTGTGTCCGCGGCGCCCGTGGCATCGATCACGGTCAGCCGTGCAAAGCCCGGCCCCGGCGGGTCGATCAGGCGCTGGCGGCGACCGTCGATCTCCCCCAGCGCGGTGCCGTTGACGAGGACCGTCATGGGCAGAACGCCGCCCGCGACCTTCACCGGCAGGGCGGCGGCCTCCGGACCGCCCGACCGATCGACATCGATCCGCGAGCCGTTGAGCGGGAACTGGATATGGAGCGCCTGCTCGCTGCCGGTCCTCAGGAGGTCCCCAACGGGTCGGAACCGCTTCAGGGGCAGCGGCAGCTTGGCGTTGCTGGCCACCAGGGTTCCCTTGGGCGGCTTTGGCAGCGGCGTCAGCGTCTTGCCGGTCCGGGCAAAGGCGTCGAACAGGATCGGCGCGGCTGCGACGCGGCCGATCAGGCCGGGAACCGGGGCGCCATCGGGCCGGCCAACCCAGACGCCGATGGTCATGCGGCCATCGAAGCCAACCGACCAGGCATCGCGATAGCCATAGGAGGTACCGGTCTTGAAGGCGATCCGGTTGTGGGCGGCGTTTTCCGGCGGCGGGGTCCCCAGCAGCACATTGCCGACCTGCCAGGCCGCCACCGGATCCAGCAGCCGGAGCGTCTCGCGGTCGTCATGGCTCGACACGATCTCGCGCAGCGGCTTGGTGGTGCCGAGACGGGCGAAGCCGGCGTAGAGTTGGGCGAGATCCTGCAGCGTGACCCCGACGCCGCCGAGGCCCATTGCCAGCCCCGGCGCTTCGTCTTTCGGCAGGACGAGATTGCCCCCGGCCTGGCGCAGCCGCGAGGCGAGCCGGCTCGAGCCGACCCGGTCGAGCAGCACGATGGCAGGCACATTGAGCGATAGTTGCAGCGCCTTCCGCACGGGTACCGTGCCCTGGAAAGTCATGTCGAAGTTTTCCGGCGCGTAAGACCCGAAGCGGACCGGCCTGTCCTCGATCAGGCTCTCGGGATGCACGAAACCGTCCTCGAAGGCGAGGCCGTAGATGAACGGCTTCAGCGTCGAGCCCGGCGAACGGATCGCCCGGGTCATGTCGATCTGCCCGGCCCGGCTCTCGTCGAAATAATCCGCCGAGCCGACCCGCGCGAGCACGTCGCCGCTTTCATTGTCTACCACGATGATGCCGACCGAGATGTTGGGCCCCAGCGCCAGGGCGCGGTCCCGCGCCAACGGCTCCAGAACCTTCTGCAAATTCGCATCCAGCGTCAGCTTGACGACCGGCGTGTCCTTGACCGACGTCAGCGCGGTGTCCGAGGCATGCGGCGCCAGGATCGGCATCGGCTTGCGGAGTTTTGGTATTGGGACGGCCCTGGCCTGCGTCGCATCGTCGGCGCTGACCACGTGCTCGGCGACCATGCGATCGAGCACGCGGTCGCGCGCCTTGCGCGCCGCCTCGGGATAGCGGTCGAGCCGGCGCGTCTCGGGCGATTGCGGCAACGCCACCAGCAACGCGGCCTCGGCCAGCGAGAGCCGCTTCGGCTCCTTGCCGAGATAGGCGATGGAGGCTGCGCGGATGCCTTCGAGATTGCCGCCATAGGGCGCAAGCGCGAGATAGAGGTCGAGGATCTCGGCCTTGGTCATGCTGCGCTCGATCTCGATCGCCCGCACGATCTGCCGCAGCTTCGCATGGAGCGAGCGCTGCCGCCGCGGTTCCATGAGGCGGGCAAGCTGCATGCTGATGGTCGAGCCGCCCGAGACGATGTGGCCGCGCGTGGCAAGCTGCAAGGCGGCGCGGCCGAGCGCGAGCGGGTCGAGGCCGTTATGCGCGTAGAAGCGCTGGTCCTCATAGGCGAGCAGCAGTTTCAGATAGGTCGGATCGACATTGGCTTTTGTCTCGACCGGCAGCCGCCAACGACCATCGGCCATGGCGTAGGCGCGCAGCAGCTTGCCGTTGCGGTCGACGATGGTGGTGGAGACCTGTCGGGCCTCGACGAGCGGGAGAGGACCGAGGGAATAGACCCAGCCCACGAAGCCGACGATGGCGAGGATGAGGGCCAGCGCGGCGGCGGAGAGGACACGACGGCCCACGCCCCTCGCTCCGTCATGGCCGGGCCTGTCCCGGCCATCCACGTTCTCAGCCGCAGCACCAAAGTTCGTGGATGCCCGGGACAAGCCCGGGCATGACGACTGTGTATGTGGCTCCGCTTTGCTCATACAATCCAGCTCAAGCTCGAGCCCACCATCACTTCGCTGCTCGCACCTCGACCGTCCCCGTGCCCGTCCGCCCGTAGCGCGAGGGATTGTACATATCCTCGACATAGGCCTGCGGCAGCACGTATTTGCCGGGCGACACCGCGCGAACGATATAGGCGACGGTGAAGATCGACTTTGAATCCGAGGCCCGGTCGATCGCCGCCGTGAAGCGGTCGTCGCGGAACTCGGTATTCTCCGGCTCCTCGCCGTCCTCGATCCAGTCCAGGGTGCCCGTGTCACCCGAGGACACCAGCTTCGGATTATCGATCTCGAGGCCGGCCGGCAGATAGTCGGACACCATGATGTGACCATATTCCGGCTTGGCCTCGGTGACCTTCAGCACGACCGCAAAGCGGTCGTTCTGCTTGACCTTGCTGATATCGGCCGGCTTGCCGTCGAGCGTGAAATAGCTGCGTTCGATCCTGAAGCCGGCGGACGCCGCCGGTTCGGGCGTGATCGGCGAGCCAGACACCGAGACCACCGCCTGCACCGGCGCGTCGCCGGTATTGGTGATCTTCAACGGCTTGCCGGCGAGTGTCGCTGCCTTGTAGCTGCGATAAAGCGCGGTCTTGACCGGCTGGCCATCCACCTCGAGCGAGAGGTTCTCCTTGGCAAGCGCCCTGGCCGCCAGCACCAGCCAGGCATTCTCCTGCGTCGATGTGTAGGGCGTCAGACCGCGCGCGGTCTCGACCCGGGACACCGCCTGGGTCAGCGTCGCCTTCGGCGCGTTGCCCTCGCTGGCAAGCGACACCAGAGCCGCGGCGTCGCGCAATTGCGAGCCGTAGTCTGTGCGGCCGAACTCCAGCGCCGGCTTCGGCGCGAGACTGTCGAGCGCGGCGCCATAGACACGTTCGGCGCGGTTGCGGTCGCCGACCAGCGCGAGCGCCGCGGCGAGCTGCGACTTGGCGATCGGCGTTGCGAGGTTGGAGAGCTTGGTGTCGGCGAGGTAGCGCAGATCGCCGATGGGTGCCGCACCGTTGCGCGCGAGCACGTAGAGGCCGTAGGCGAGCTCGCGCCCACCGTCCTTCTCCGGCTCGTCGGCGTTCACCACCGAATTGCGGATGCGATCGAGCGCATTCTTGAACAGCACGTCCGGCACCACGAAACCCTTCTCGCGGGCGCGGGTGAGGAAATCCGTCACATAGGCGTCCAGCCACGCGTCGTCGCCGCCGGCCGACCACAGGCCGAAGGAGCCGTTCGAACCCTGGCGCGCGAGCAGCCGCTCGATCGCATCGCGGATGCGCTGGTCGACCTCGGTGTCCATGGCCAGATGCGCGCCAGCGGCGAGATCGTTGACATAGAGCAGCGGCAGGGCGCGGCTGGTGATCTGCTCCGAGCAGCCATAGGGATAGCGGTCGAGCGCCTTGAGGATCGTCGCGGCGTCGAGCGCGGTCGACAGGCTCGCCGAGATCGAGACGCTGCCGGTGCCCGGCACGAGATCCGAGAACATGTCGGAGGTCAGCGTCAGGCTCTCGCCCTTCGCCAGCGTCCGGACCGAGCGCCGCGCCAGCACCTGGGTCGCCGGCTTGACGTCGAGGACATAGTGCCGCGCCAGCGTCAGCCCGTTCGGCCCCTTGATGTCGACATCGAGCGTCGCCTGCCCGGCCGCCGTCCCGTCGATCGCAAGCGCAAAGGAATTGCGCTGCTTGGCCGCGAGTTTGACCGTGGTGGTGGGATTGCCGGTCATCTTCAGCGGACCGGCCGCCTTGACGTTGATGACATAGTCGCCGGGCTGGCCCTCGACATTGTCGATCTCGAGGTTGACGGTGCCGCGGTCGCCGCTGAGCAGGAAGCGCGGCAGCGTCGCGGTCAGCACGACGGGATCCCGGATCACCACATCGATATTGGCGCGGCCGAGCTTGGTCGCAGTCCAGGCCACAGCCATGACGCGCGCGGTGCCTGCGAATTCCGGCACGTCGAAGCTCACCTCCGCCGAGCCGTCGGCGCCGACGGTGACGATGCCGGAGTAGAGCGCCAGCGGTTTCTGGGCCGGCGGCGAGCCCTGCAGCTCGGCGGCCCCGGCGTCGCCGCCGGACTTGATCTGGCCGCGCGTACCCGACATGCCGTCGATCAGTTGCCCGTAGAGGTCACGGATCTCCGCGGAGAGGCGGCGCTGACCGAGATAATAGTCGTCCGGCGCCGGCGGCTTGTAATTGGTGAGGTTGAGGATGCCGACATCGACCGCTGCGATGACGATCTTGGCGTCCTCGCCGGGATTGAGCCCGTCGATCTTGACGGGGATCTTGAGGGTCGTGTTCGGCCGGATCAGGGCCGGCGGCGTCAGCTTGACCTGCAGGGTACGGGCCTGCTTGTCGATGCTGAACCATTTCAGCCCGATCGCCCGGCCAGGCATGCGCTGCGCGGCCGCATCGAGCGGACGGCGCAACGTCGCCACCACATAGGCACCGGTGCCCCAGTCCTTGCCGACCGGGAGCTTGACCTGCGCAGTGCCTTCCTTGACGTCGATGGTCTGCGTCGTCAGTAGGCGATCGGCGATCACGTTGATGGTCAGCTTGCCGGGCGTGCGGACATTGACGGACACCGTCATGGTGTCGCCAGAGGAATATTGCGGCTTGTCGATCGAGGTCTCCAGCAGGTCCGGCGTGTCGGCGCTGCCCTCCGAATACCAGCCGACGTCGAACTGCACGGATGTCACCGGACCGTCGGCATCGTTCGAGCGGACGTCGAGCCGGTAGCGTCCCGGCTGCGGGTTCAGCGCGATCCGGGTCGGTTTGTCGGCGGCGATGACCACGTCACCGTCGGCCACGCGCGAGGTCGATTTGACCGGCTCATACTCCCAGTAATTGTTCTGGCGGTACCACTGGTAGCGCGATTCCATCTTCAGGAGCTCGTAGCGCAGGCCGTCGCGCGCCAGCGTCCTGCCCTCGGGCGAGACGAACACGACGTCGAACTCGGCCTTGTCGCCCTCGGCGACGTTCTTGTCGCCGAACAGAGGCTTGACACCGATCATGGCGCTGGCCGGCGCCACCGGCAGCACCAGCTTGCGCTCGACCGCACGGCCCCCGGTCTCGACCATGCGGACGAAGATCTGGGCTTCCTGCGGCCGGGTCGAGGCCGGCTGCTTGTCGAGGGTCACGGGGAAGGTGGCGACGCCGTTGGCATCGGCCTCGGGAAGGCCATCCAGAGGCGTGCGCTCGTTCGAGGTGGTCTCCTCGTCGGCGACGCCGAACTGGTAGCCGGCGAAGCCGGGACGCTCGGCGCTCGGCGCGATCAGCATGTTGCCTTCGAGCTGGAGACCGGAGGCCGGGGCGCCATAGAGGAAATGGCCGTCCACCTTCAGCTCCACAGGAGTGTTAGCTTTGATCAGCTTGTCCTTGGAGGACAACTCGAATTCGATTCTATCGGGAACGTAATCCTCGACCATGAAGGTGGTCTCGCCGACCGACGATCCCTTCGGATCGGTGAAGGCGCGGACCCGCCAGGTGCCGGTCGGGACCGCCGAGTTGAGTGGCACAGCGAGCGTGCGGCCGCCGGCGCCCTGGTCGGACAGCACGGCGCGGCGGAACTCGACGCCGTCGGGACGCTCGACCACCAGGGTCATCGGACCGGCGGTGATGGCCTTGCCCTGCCCGTCGCGCAGCAGCGCGGTGAGATAGACGGTCTCGCTGGAGCGATAGACGCCGCGCTCGGCATAGACGAAGGCATCGGCCCCTGCGGGCGCCGCGCGGCCCGACACGCCGCGGTCGGACAGATCGAAAGCGGAGGTCTTCAGGCTCAGGAACGCGTAATCGGCCTTCTCGCCGGTCACCGTCAGCAGCGCCGGCGACAATCCGCCCTCGCCGCGTGCCAGGCCCGTCTCGAACAGCACATGACCGCTCTCGTCGGTCTTGCGCGTCGCCAGGATCTCGTTGTTGCGGGCCACCAGCCGCACCTCGGCCTTGCCGACGGGATCGGTCGAGGCCAGCGAGTTGACGAAGACATGGATGCCGTCATTGCCGGAATAGGCGGACACGCCGAGATCGGAGACGATGAACCACTGCGTCGCCAGCTGGGAATCGTCGTCGGAACCGGGCCCCTTGGCGGCGGCAGTCATGACATAGACACCCGGCTGCAGCTCGCCGAGCGCCTGGTCGACGGGGAACGCCGTGGTGACGTCCTGGTTCAGCGTCATCGCGGTCGCGAGTTCGCCCGACCACACCTTCACGCCGCGCTCGTCGCCGAGATCGGAGAGCTGGTAGCGCGACAGCGCCTTCTGGAAATCGCTGTCGACCACCGTGTTGATCAGGTTGCGATCGCCGATCCGGAACACGCTGATGTTGACCGCCGGCGTGTTGACGCTGACCACGGGGATGCCGCGCTGTCCGGTCCGCGGCAGCACGTAGGCGCGGCTGGTGAAGCGGACGAAGGGTTTGCGGTCGCGGACATAGATGTTGAATTCGGCCGATTTCGGCAGCCCCTCCTTCACGGTCGACGGGAGGCCGGCGCGCAGATTGATGTTGTAGCGCTCGCCATGCCTGAGCCCGTCGACGCAGAGCTGTTTGCCCTCGGCCGACAGCGCCGGCTTGTCCTGGCCCGCCAGCGCCAGGAACGGCGCGAAATCGGTGCGCTTGGCCAGCTCCTCCGAGAACTGGAAGCAGGCGCGCGGGCTGGCCGAGTCCGAGTCCACCGTGTAGTCCAGCAGCCGGAAGCCATGCTCGTCGCGCATCTTCTCGTACTGGCCGCGGACGTCCGCGACCTCGCGCATGTCGAGCGACAGCCGCAGCGCGTCGAGCGCCGGACGCCAGAGCTTGCGGTCGGCCAGCGCCTTGCCGAGCACGGCCAGCGCATCCGCCTCCTCGCCGGGATTGCCGGCACGCAGATAGGCGA
Source organism: uncultured Bradyrhizobium sp. (assembly GCA_964423245.1). GTDB lineage: Bacteria > Pseudomonadota > Alphaproteobacteria > Rhizobiales > Xanthobacteraceae > Bradyrhizobium. The sequence continues at coordinate 72,146 of CAYREH010000010.1, forward strand.
TGTAGGCGGCGGTCGAGGCGCGCTCCAGCAGGAAGGTCTGCTCGCTCGAGCTCTTCGGCGCGATCTGGAAAATCACCTTGGCGAGCCGCAGCCAGTTGCCGGCGTCGTCCGGCGTCGTGGCGGCGATCTGGCCCAGCACCGACAGGCCGGTACGGAAATCATTGCGCCGGAAGGCGGCATCGGCGTCGGTCCGCAGGCTGGCGCTGGATTTGGCGACGGGCCCGGCCTCGCCCTTGATCTGGGCCTCGAGCTTGATGGCGGAATCGGCGAGGTCGTCGCGCTTGAACGCCTTGTCGGCCCCCTGCGCGGCCGTGAGGCCGAACGCGAGCGCTGCGCAGATGGTGACGGCGCGGACCAGACCGATCATGAATGGACTCCCGGAAATCGCGGACCAGCGCCGCGGGTAGCATGGAATGCGCGGAAAGGTGACGGACTCAAGGCGATGGAACCACAGCTGCTATTCGTCGCATTCGCCATCACAAGGCAAGCCTGAAGAGACCCATCGAAATACCGGCGCGCATTGTTCCGACGACCCAGGCATTCCTGACCCGTCGAGCGCGGCCGTATGCCGGAGGCGTATCATCGTTCTCGGCAAGCTGATCCCTCGTCCGGACACCCCGACACACCACCGTCCCGCTTTGTCGCGCCGTCGCGCGCATCGGTTCGGTCAAGATTGGCGGACGTTGCATTTTTCTGCATCGCGAGGGAGCGGCGATCCTCGGCCCGGCCATTGCGCGGCTCCTCTGGGATCCCCCACTGGAATAGAGCCCGCCCCTGTGTGACACTGACATGATGCGCGTTCGAATGACTTGGATTGGGACCGCCGTCTCTTGACCTGCACAGCTGTAAGGAGAGAGCCATCATCCGATTCCCGGCGCACCGCCCGGCCGGCTTGCCCGGGGCACGGCTGACATGAGGGTCCGTGGCACGCGCGGCGTTGACCTTGCCCGGCGCACCGGCGCCCTTCTGCTCGACCTCTATGAAATGGCGCGTACACTGCCGCTCGATCGCTTTCAGGACGCCACGCTTTCCCGGCTGCGCGACCAATTGCCGTTTCGCTCTGCCTATTGGGGCATGCTGCGGGTGCAGCCCCGCGGCGCACTCACGCTGCACTGCTCCTACGTCGACGTTCTGCCGCACGACTTCGTGCGGGACTGGGAGGCCGTCAAGCACAAGGACGTCCTCGCCGCAAAAGTCGTTGCCGTCCCCGGCGTCGCGGCCAGTACAACGGCAACGTCCATGGGGCATGCCGAATTCGCCGCCATGGGGGAGCGGTTCGACATCGCCAGCGCAATCTCGGTGGCGGTTGGCACCCCTGTCCCCGGCTTGTTTGCCTTTCTCTCGCTCTATCGGCCGCCCGATGCCCCGCAATTCGACCGTGCCGACCGAACGTTCCAGGAGATCATCATGCCTCACGTCGCGGCGGCCTGGCATGCGAACCGGCTGCATCATGTCGCAGGACTGCGGACCGGCCTGGAGCGCCTGCAGGAGGGGTTTGCTGTTGCCGACCGTCACGGTCTCCTGCACGCGAGTGAAGCGACCTTCGCCGGGTTGATGAGCCTCGAATGGCCGCGGTGGCGCGGGCCTGAATTGCCCCGTGCGTTGCGCGATGCGGTGAACGCCGGTCGGCGCTATGATGGCCGGGCCTTGAGCGTCGATGTCGTCCGTCACCATGATCTGGCCGTGCTTCGCTGCCACCCCCGCGATCTGACCGCCCGCCTGTCGCCGCGCGAAGCGGAAATTGTCGCTTTGTACCGCGAAGGCCGTTCATACAAGGAGATCGCGGCGCATCTTGGCTGCTCGCCCTATACGGTCCGGCACCATCTTCGCGCCATCTACGAGAAGCTGGGCGTGCGCAACAAGGTTGCACTCCTGCATCGCACCGGCGGCCTCGGCTCCCCCTAGGCTGCCTCGTCCCATTCGCTCCGGACGAATCGGCCAAGGGTGGAACATCTGGTCGATGGCACCTGATCCGCAATCCCGGTTTCCTGACGCGAGCCCTTTTGGGGACGCGAGCCAACATGTCAGGAGACAGAGATGAACCTCGACGACTATGCCCGCTACGACGGATTGGGCCTCGCCGCACTGGTCCGCAAGGGTGAGGTCAGTGCCGCAGAACTGGCGGCTGCCGCCCGCCTCGGCATCGAGAAGGTCAATCCCGCCCTCAACGCCGTGATCGGTGAGATCGACGCGCAGGCGCCTTCGTCGGCCGGCGGTCCATTCGCGGGGCTGCCGTTCCTGATCAAGGACCTCGTCATCCACGCCGAAGGCGTCCGCTGCGACATGGGCAGCAGGCTCGTCGACAACAGTTTCGTTTCGCCGCACGACACGGAGCTGATGCGCCGCTTCAAGGCTGCTGGCTTTGTTGCGATCGGTCGCACCAATACCCCTGAATTCGGCTTTGCATCGACGACCGAACCGGTGCTCTACGGGCCGACGCGCAACCCCTGGAATGTCGAGCGATCCGCCGGGGGCTCCAGCGGAGGCTCATGCGCCGCCGTGGCGGCCGGCATCGTCCCCATCGCCCATGCCAATGACGGAGGCGGGTCGATCCGCATCCCGGCCGCGATGTGCGGCGTGGTCGGGTTGAAACCGACCCGGGGACGGACGCCGACCGGTCCCGAATTCGGCCAGCCACTGCACGGCCTGGGTATCGAACACGTCGTGACGCGGACCGTGCGCGATTGCGCGGCGGTCCTCGATTCCGTACAGGGCCCTGGAATTGGCGATCCCTTCATCATTCCCCCGCCGACGCGTGCCTATGCCAGCGAAATCGCGACGGAACCCGGGCGCCTGCGGATCGCCGTGTCACTGGCGGGCATGAAGGGGGCCCGCGCCGAAGGCGAGGTGCGCGATGCCGTGATGCGCGTTGCACGCCAGCTGGAAAGTCTCGGCCATGAGGTGAGCGAAGCCTCGCCGGACTATGATGAAGACATGTTCCACCAGGCCAATATCGTCTACTGGTGCGGCTTCCTGGCCGCGGGGGTTCTGGGCACCGCCCAGCTCAACGGACGCAAGCCGTCGCCGGAGACGCTCGAAGCCACCACGCTCGCCTGCTACGAATATGGGATGAGCCTCAAGCTCGTCGATCTGGAGATGGCCGACGCCTTCGCCAACATCGTCTGCCGGTCCGTAGCGCCCTTCTTCAACGCCTATGACGTGCTGCTGACGCCGACGCTGGGACAGCGAACGGTCGCGCTTGGACACATCGATGCAAATGATTCATCGCTGGATGCGCGAGGCTGGTACGACCGTCTGTTCAATCACGCCGCCTACACGGCCCTGTACAACATGACGGGCCAGCCCGCGATCAGCCTGCCGCTGGCGATCGACCGGGAAGGAATGCCCCTCGGCATGCAGTTCGTCGCCCGTTTTGGCGCTGAGGATCTTCTGCTGAGGCTCGCGGGCCAGCTCGAGCAGGCCCTTCCATGGGCGGACCGTCATCCGGCGATTCACGTTGCAAAGGCATAGTCCCGGGCTAGAAGGGGCTTGGCGGGATCGCGGATTTTTCATATGTGCCATGGTAGAAGACCGGCGGCGGTAGCCGAGGCCGGCGCAGCGACGGTCCCATAGCTCAACTGGATAGAGTAGCGGATTTCTACTCCGCGGGTTGCAGGTTCGAGTCCTGCTGGGATCGCCAGCCGTCGGCTCAATTTTCCAAGGCTATTTGATTTCCAAGTTTGCTTTCAACGGCCAATTGAGGAGGACCCTCGATTCGCCCGCTTGCTACGCCCTGCCGCCCGCGCGACCACTCTTGCCCTGGCCTGAATGTCCCGTCGACATCGGCGCGCCATTCTCCGGAACGCGCCTTGCTGCGCCCCCTACTTCTGAGCGCTGGAAAGGCCGGCGATCCAACCGTGCCAGATCGGCGACCTCATGGGATCACCCGGATCGCAGGCATCTTCCGATCGCAACCTCGGGCACCCCCTGCAACGCGGAAATTCGAAATCGCAAAGGCCGTCCCGCAATCCCGCCGATGCTTCGAACGGGCACGTGAACGCCTCCGGCAACAAGGAAGGTCGAAGCTTCATCGAACGATTTGAGTCGATCGCGATCGGAAACAGGTTCGCGTCCTCCGGGAGACGGAGCGGATCTGCGGAAAGAAGTTGTTCAGGCAAGGTGTGATTGCGTCGCGTCCGCATGATGGTCTCCTTCCCACAAGGAATGGAGGCGGAAGCGCAAGACGGCGTTCCATCACCGGTAGATGCCAGGGGCCGCACGGTGATGGTCTTCGTTAACACTTGTGGCGACACAGAACTGAGCAATTTTGACCAGTGCGTCGTTCCGTTCGTCACCACGGCCCCCTCCAGGGTCAGATGACCGTACCCATCAGCTTGCCAATGCCCGCGGTGATGCCCAGCGCGAGGGCCCCCCAGAACGTGACCCGCAGCGTCGCCCGCAGCACGTTGGCCCCGCCCGCCTGGCCGCCGATGGCGCCGAGCAGGGCGAGAAAGCCCAGTGAGGCGCCCGCGACGATCGGGACGAGCAGGTTGGTGGGCGCCACCACCACCATCAGCAAAGGCATCGCGGCGCCAACCGAGAAGGTGGCCGCCGACGTCAGCGCGGCCTGAACCGGGCGGGCCGTGGTGAATTCCGAGATCCCAAGCTCGTCGCGCGCATGCGCGGCCAGCGGGTCCGTCGCCATCAGCTGCCTTGCGACCTGCTGCGCGGTGGAGGGATCGACGCCCCGCTTGACGTAGATGGCCGCAAGCTCGTCATGCTCGGCGTCCGGATCGTCGCGAAGCTCCTGTCGTTCCCGGGCGAGGTCCGCCTTCTCGGTGTCGGATTGCGAACTCACCGAGACATATTCGCCGGCGGCCATCGACATCGCGCCTGCGACCAGGGCCGCCGCACCGGCAACCAGAACGTCGCTATACGTGGTGGATGCAGCCGCCACGCCGACGATCAGGCTCGCGGTCGAAATGATGCCGTCATTGGCGCCGAGCACCGCCGCTCGCAACCATCCGATGCGTTCGACGAGGTGTTTTTCCGTATGGGTGCGGAGGCGGCTGATCGGATCCTCCATCGGTCGCGGCTGATGCAAGCCCAGCGTTCCCTCACACGGGCAGTGTGTTCATGGATACAGGCGGACCAAAGCCGCGAGTTGATCCATCTCAATGATGGACCTGCGATGCCTCACCATCTGGCGGGAGATCGATCGTATCAAGCGCCAGCAGCAGCGATGCCACGCGGTTGGCCGATGCCGCCCACTCCGCAAGGCGCGCATAATTGTCCGCGAACCAGCTGAATGCCACCTGCACCACGACGAATGCGGCCGCCGCCTGGACGACCTCGCCGAGGGTCATCGCGCCGGTCAGATATTTCGGAATACACAGCAGAAGGCCGACGACCGGTGTGACCAGGACACTCGTGTAAGTGATGAGCGTCAGCCGCATCAGCTGCCAGCAATAGATTCGCCAGTTCGCGATGACCGCGGCCAGCGCCACGCCGATCTCGCGCCGACCGTCGGACTTCGCGTCCGCAAGCGCCGTCCCCTCGCCGCTTTCGCGAAGGTGCGTGCCGATCGACCGCAACTCGGCTTCACTGCGCTTGTTTTCCTGAATGACTCGCGTCAGGTGCCTGGCGATCAGCAATGTGGCTGCCGACAGCATGATGGAATAGGCCACGACTGAAATGACGAGATAGCCCGGCACGGCAAGAGATCGTCCACCGAGATCAACAACCAGGCCGTCACCAACCGACCAGAGCACGCCGATGAAGGTGACGGCCGTCAGCAGCGAAGATAAAAGACCAAGCGCGAGGTCGATCGGCAGGTCCGTCGCGACCCGGGCGTCTTCGGCGATCCGATACTCCGGCATTTGATGGTCACCCGCCACAAACCGGAGTTTGACGTAGCGCTCCTTGTCGAGCCAATAGTCATAAAGTTGCGTGCTCAGCCACGCGCGCCATGTTCGCTGCATGGTCATGCGGCTCCACACCGACAGGATGGTGAGAGAAAGGCTGGCGGCCGCCAGCGGCACGAAGCGCGCGGCCTCGGTCCAGACGTCGGCCGCATCCTTGCGCCCGATCGCATTGAAAAAGTCGCGGTTCCAGAAATTCAATCCATATTGCGTCACGAGCTGCAGGATCGCGGTGGCGATCATCAGGGCGACGAGAAGCCATGGACGCCATGACGACCGGCCCCGCCAGAATCCGGACGCACTGCGCCAGAAGCGACCGAGCAGCCGTATTTCGTTGGGTGCGATAGAGGCCCGAACCAGCATCCACTTGCCTCGGCACCGGCAGTCCGGCGCGCCAGAGGATGCTGGCCATCCGGCGCTGCTTCAACCGTGTTGGACTGGCAATAGCCTAGTGAACGCGATGAACGGGATGTTGCGCTGGATCAAGCAGGGGCAAGCGACAGGGCGACTTCAAGCACGAGGCACCGTGGCCCCGGGCCCAGCGGCAAGAGCCGTCAAGAGCCGGCGAGAGTATCCATCAGCGCACCAATCACACCGCCCCCATCACACCTCTGGCTCCGGTTCGAGCCGACCGGCCGGCCCGCGTGCGAGAAGCTGCCACACCAGCGCCAACTGGATCAGCCTCTGCCGCTCGGCGCCCTCCGCATCGGCGGCCCGCTTCATGGCCGCCTCGGCCTCGCGCTGGGGATGGTACTCGCTCCACATGGGTCGATCTAGCCAGCCGAAAACGACGCGCACATGGCAAAGGCGGGCCGTAGGATTGCGGTGTTGTCCAGGTCATGCCTTGGGCCAGGCCCGCCGTCCGCAGGCTTGGGGGCCGAAAGCCGGCGCAGCGATCCCTGCACTGGCTTTCGGCCTGATCGGCTCTGGTCGAAGCTTACCGGTTGGGCGAACTCGGCGGCGAGGCCGGTTGCGACGGGCTTTGCCCACTGGGCAGGAGCGTGTTGCCGGACGGGTTGACGGTTGTGTTCATTCCGCCTGTGGCGCCGGTCGCCCCACCCGTCCCGGTTCCCGTCGTGGCTCCGGAGGTTCCGGACGAGACGCTGCCGGTTCCCGCCGATGCGCCACCCGAAGCAGAACCGCCGCCAGCCCCGCCTGCTCCTTGCGCAAAAGCGGCGGTCGACGATAGGGCCAGCGCCAATCCCAAGGTGATCGTGGTGAGTTTCATGACATTCTCCTTCGTATCCTGACAGAAGGAGTAAGTCGCGAGCCGCTCCAATGTTTCTAAGCGGGGCGTACGAAGCAGTCAGGCCAGGACTCATTGTGGCCATCTGTGAAGGGCATCACAGCGCGCATGAGGCGGCGGCGCTACAAGACGATGCACGCCGCATCTGACGCGAAGGAATGGGGTTCCGGTGATGAGGCAAGCGGCCGAAGTCCATCTGCCGGCACCGCAACGCAAGCGCGATCCTGTCGGCATCATACTGTTCGCGACGATCGGCATCGTGATGCTGGCATGGATCAGCGGTCTGGTGTGGGGCGCGATTGCCTTCTTCAGCTGGCTCGTCAGCTAGAACAGAGCCGAGACCAGCTGCGTCAGCTTGATTCCGCCGCATACGATCATGGCCCACAATGCCAGGCTGATCTGGATTGCATCCAGCATGTCCCATCCTTCCCCGCGAATCCCTTCCCGACTTTTTCTTTTGAGAGAAGCTTGAAGCAGCAGCGAGCGCCAGCGCTAATTTGAGGCAATTGTTGTGCGGCGCCGAACAGCCGCGTGCGCATCGCGAAGCCACCGACCCTCGACAAAAACGGCGCGCCCAAGCCCGGGGTCCAGGCCCGGGGTCCAGGCCCGGGCGCGCATCACGACTACGCTCCGTCCGTTACCGGCAGGCGCGCGGATCAGCCTGCACGTACTGGCCGTTCGGGTAGCGATAGTAGCAACCGCCCTGCGCCCAGTAATAACCGGGCTGCGATGCCGCGCTGGCGCCGGCGATCGCACCGGTTGCGCCGCCGAGAACCGCGCCTGCGGCGGCACCGGTTGCGTTGCCTGAGATCAGGCCTCCGAGTACGCCTCCGACAATGGCGCCGCCCAGCGCGCTGGCACCGGGATCGGCCGCCGGCGGCGGAGGCGGTGGTGCGTAGGCAACCGGCGGAGGCGCATAGGCCACCGGCACGTCGTCGATATAGTCCTCGGAGATGTAGGCCGGCGGTCCGGCCATGCGCTGCGGATAATAATACCACACACCCCCGACGTCCCACCACCAGCCGTCACGGCCGTTGCGGACGTCGCGGCGCCAACGACCGCCCTCCCAGGCGACATTGCCCCGATAGGCATGGCCGCCCCAGTCCCGGGCCGGTGCGGGGCCGCGGGCCACGTAACGGCCGGGCGGAGGGCCGCCGGCGGCGCGCGGACCGGGATTGGGGTTCGGACCGGGACCGGCCGCACGAGGCTGGCCGCCGGCTTGCGGCGCAGGACGGGCCGTCTGCTGCGGCGGGGGCCCCTTTCGGACATTCTGGTTGGCCGGCGGGGTGCCGGCGGCCGGACCAGCCGCAGGCTGGCCTGCTCCGAGCGGCGGCCGCGACTCCTGCGCCTGCGCCTGGAGCGCGAGCAGAGACATGGCCGAAACCATGGGAATGATGATCTTCATGCCAACGGAAGCACTCATATGTGCTGCCCCCCAAATTCTCGTGATGATCGAAGCGCGCCGGATGATCCATCGCGCCGGCCCGATGATGCAGTCGGGCCCAACTGACCTGATTCTTCGACCAAGTCAGTCGTCAAGTCGCGTTACAAATGATTAAGATCACGCCAATTTTTGGTCTGGAGCGCGCGGGGCGAAACGACCCTAACGGACCGGCTCGATCACGTTGCAATTGGTCCGTCCCGACATCAGGCAGTCCTGCATCCGGCTGGCCGCCGTCAGGCTGCGCGCCAGCCACCAGCCGACGCAAAGAATGACGATGGCAATGACGAGGCCGGCAATGGCGCCACGGCGATTTCTACCGGGCTGCGGTTTCGGGGACGGACCTGGCGTTTTGGCGCCGCGGGACTCGGACATGACTTTCCGTTTGCTGGCCTGGCGGGTGCTCTATCACCTCTGCGACCTGGCGTCACATCCGGCCGCTCGAGACCGGCTCAGCCGCGGGTCGCCTGGATCGCATCCCTGCGCAAGGTTTCGACGGAGGGAATCGCCTGCTGGCCCCGCGGCGCGCAGGACGTGAGCACGAAGGCGGTCCGGGTACACTCCCAATCGGCGCCCAGAACGGCACTCTCGATCGGCTGTGGACGCGCGAACAGCAGCGCACCCGCGGACAGGCCGGCCACGGCCGCAGCGATTGCGAGCGTTTTGAGGCCCAGGGGAAAGATGGTCATGCCGTGCTCCGTCGTGTCGGGGGCGGACGCTAGGCGTCGCCCTGACGCCCCCTTATGAGGGACATCACAATTCGGCAGTTTTTCCGGACTACGATGGACCGTCGGGGTGGCGATATCGTCGACCTGGTCAACTGCGATTATGGGTGGCTTCGTGACGCGCGCCGATGTACACGCTACCTCGTCGCGTGGCGCCTGCCGTGCCCAGCCGACGTACCAACAGGCAGCGATGTAGGATCGAAAGCGAGGAAGACAAGGCTCGTCGATGAGTGGATTCAGGGAACCAGGTTTCGCAGACCGGCAAAAAGCTGCGCAGGAGGCCCGCAAGAACCTTCTGAACAAATTCAAGTCGCAGCCGGGGCCCGATGATCCCTCGGTCGCGGCGAAGCGCGCCGAACGCGAGGCTCTCGCCGCCAAGCGCGCTGAGGCCAAGGCCGCGCGTGAAGCTGAGAAAGCCGAGCAGAAGCGTCTGGCCGAGGAAGCCGCCGCCGCCGAAGCCGCGCGCCTCGCGCGTGAGGCCGAGGAAGCCGCCGAAAGGGCCGCAGCGCTCGAGGCTGAACAGAAGGCCAAGCGCGACGCCCGCTACGCCGCCCGCAAGAACAAGCGCAAGTAGCGCCGCACGCCTTCGCGGCTGATCGCGTCGCGTTCAGCCTTCATCAGAATATCGTCATCCCGGCGGTCACGTGACCGCCGGGATTTTTCGAACGCGGGCGACGCTGTCTGCGAACGGGACGACGGCTCAGTTCTTCTTCATCATCCCGTCGTCCTTCTTCATGCCGTCCTTGGACATCGTGTCCTTCTTCATGCCGTCGTCCTTGGACATGGTGTCCTTCTTCATGCCGTCCTTCGACATGGTGTCCTTCTTCATCATGCCATCGTCCTTGCCCATCTTGTCCTGAGCGAAGGCAGCCGGCGACAGCGCCAGACCGAACGAGAGAACGGCAGCCGAGACGCCGAGCGCGATGCGGGTACGAATGGTCATGGTTCAACTTCCCTTCGAGATGATGTGTGTCAGCGACGAACGCCGCTCATCAGTCTCGACGTTTCGCGAGGCGACGTTGTTACGGTGATGCTGACAAATTTTCGCCGGATCGTTGCCGTCCATATGCGAGCTGTCCGCGGGACCGGCACATCCGGAGGGCCGGTGTGCAGCGCAGCACGACCGCCCCTTGCCGGGGTGTTCGGTCTCGAACTATCAGACTAGAGAATACCAGGCGACAGACCGGCTAGGATGGGCCTCCGTACCGATCTGGCAGACCTGACCCGACCATTGCCAACAAGAACAGTCCCAGGGGATCACATCATGCTCACGCGCCGCCATCTGATCGCGACAGCGGTCGCCGCACCCGCCATTCTGCGTTTCGGTGTCGGCACCGCGCATGCCGCGACGACGCTGAAGATCTCGCATCAATTCCCCGGCGGCACGATCGACAAGGGCGACTTCCGCGACCGGCTCTGTCGCATGTTCGCAGCCGAGATCGCCAAACGCAGCAATGGCGACCTCGCCGCCGAGATCTACCCCAACTCCTCGCTGATCAAGACCAACGCGCAATTCTCCGCGATGCGCAAGGGCGCGCTCGACATCAGCCTCTATCCGATGCCTTACGCCGGCGGCGAATTGCCCGAGACCAATATCGGCCTGATGCCGGGTCTCGTCACCACCTACGACCAGGGCCTGCGCTGGAAGAAGGAGCCGGTCGGAAAGGCGCTGACCGACTTTCTCGCCGACAAGGGCATCATCCTGCTCACCTGGGTGTGGCAGGCCGGTGGCGTCGCCAGCCGCTCCAAGGCGATCGTCTCGCCCGAGGATGCCAAGGGCCTGAAGGTTCGCGGCGGCTCGCGCGAGATGGACATGGTGTTGCAGACCGCCGGCGCCTCGGTGCTGTCGGTGCCCTCCAACGAAATCTACGCGGCGATGCAGACCGGCGCCTGCGATGCCGGCATCACCTCCTCGACCAGCCTGATCTCGTTCCGCCTCGAGGAGGTCGCGAAGTCGCTGACCTCGGGCGCCGGCGCCTCGTATTGGTTCATGCTGGAGCCGCTGATGATGTCCAAGGCGATCTTCGACAAGCTGCCGAAGAACCACCAGGACATCCTGCTCGCGGTCGGCAGCGAACTCGAGGCGTTCGGCCGCAAGGGCGCCCAGGACGACGACGTCGAGGTCACCAAGGTCTACGAGAAGGCCGGCGCCAAGGTTTCTGCGCTCGATGCCGCGACCGTCGGCAAGTGGCGCGATATCGCGCGCGATACCGCCTGGAAGGACTACGGCGCCAAGACCGCGACCTGCGCGAACCTGCTCAAGCTCGCTTCCGACGTCGCGGCATGAGCCACGGTCCGCTCCCGGATCGTGACGACCCGGCCACCGCCGTCGCAAGCACAGGTCTTGCGGCGGCGTTCGATCGCATCCTCGCCATCCTCAACCGCATCATCGTCGTGTTCGCGGCGATCGCGCTGGTCGCCGCCTGCGGCATCCTCAGCTACAGCGTGCTCAGCCGCGCCTTGTTCAAGGCCGCCAATTACTGGCAGGACGAGGCTGCCGTGTTCCTTCTGGTCGGCGCCACCTTCATGACGGCGGCCTATGTGCAGCAGAACCGCGGCCATATCGGCATCGAGGCTTTCGTCGGCCTGCTGTCGCCGCTGGCGAACCGGATCCGACTCTGGCTGGTCGATGCCGCGACGCTGCTGTTCTGCGCCTTCTTCACCTGGAAGTCATGGACGCTGGCCCATGAGGCCTATGTCGATGGCCAGGTCTCCAACTCGATGTGGTCGCCGCCACTCGCCATTCCCTATTCCCTGATGGCGCTCGGCATGAGCCTGCTCTGCGTCCAGATCCTCGTGCAGCTCGCACAGCCTCTGACGGGAGCCCGCCGGCCATGAGCGTCCTCGGTATTGGTCTTTCCTACGCCGCCGCGACGCTGGTCGTGATGTTTTCGGGCATGCCGATCGCGTTCGCGCTCGGTGCCGTCGCTGTCGTGTTCATGGGCATCTACATGCCCGCGGCCTCGCTCGATACGGTGACGCAGAACGTTTACGAGGAGATGGCCTCGATCACGCTGTTGTCGATTCCGCTCTTCATCCTGAAGGGCGCGGCGATCGGCAAATCGCGCGCCGGCCAGGACCTCTATTCGGCCCTGCACGCCTGGCTGCATCGCGTGCCCGGCGGCCTCGGCGTCGCCAACGTGTTCGCCTGCGCGCTGTTCGCCGCCATGGCGGGGTCCTCGCCCGCGACCTGCTCGGCGATCGGCTCGGCCGGCATCCCCGAGATGCGCAAGCGCGGCTATTCCGGCGGCTTCGCCGCCGGGATCATCGCCGCCGGCGGCACGCTCGGCATCCTGCTGCCGCCCTCGATCACCATGATCCTGTTCGCGGTGGCCGCCGAAAAATCGCTCGGCCGCCTGTTCCTCGCCGGCATCGGACCCGGCTTGCTGCTGGTCACCCTGTTCGGCGTCTATGCCGTGTTCAGGTTCCGGCGCGAATACGCCGCCGCGGAAGCGATCTACAGGAAGGGCGGCCCCGAGGCGCCGATCCTCGCCCGCGACGAGTACACGCTGGCCGAACGCTTCAGCGTGCTGCCGCGCGTGATCCCCTTCGTGCTGCTGCTGACCGGCGTCATGGTTGCGCTCTATGGCGGCTATGCCACGCCGTCGGAAACCGCCGGCCTCGGCGGACTGCTCGCGCTGGCGCTGATCGCCGCGATCTACGGCGTGTGGCGGCCGAGCGACCTCGGTCCGATCATGAAATCGACGATCCGGGAATCGACCATGCTGATGATGATCATCGGCATGTCGCTGCTCTATTCCTACGTGATGAGCTATCTGCACATCTCGCAATCGGTCGCCGAATCCATCGTCGCCATGCACCTGCCGCGCTGGGAGCTGCTGTTCGCGATCCTCGTCATGGTGGTCGTGCTCGGCTTCTTCCTGCCGCCGGTCTCCATCATCCTGATGACGGCGCCGATCATCCTGCCGCCGCTCCGGGCCGCCAATTTCGACATCATCTGGTTCGGCGTCGTCATGACCATCGTGATGGAGATGGGGCTGATCCACCCGCCGGTCGGCCTCAACATCTTCGTCATCCGCAACGTCGCGCCGGACATTCCGCTCAGCGAGGTGATCTGGGGCACCCTGCCCTTCGTGCTGCTGATGATGCTTGCGGTGCTGCTGCTCTGCGTCTTCCCGGGCATCTCGACCGGACTGCCGGATCTGGTGATGGGGCCGGACGGGAGCCGGTAGCGGCCATCACGACTGCCGTGTGGTGAGCAAGGCGCAGAGCGCCGTGCCCTCCATCTCGTCGTGATACAACCAAGGTGGCGTGGGCACGCTTTGCTTTGCCCACCCTGCGAGCGCATGGATTACGGTTCGCTCTTCCGCCGTCCCTTGGGCGCGATCGCGCTGCCGGCCACCACCTGCAGCAGATCCTTGCGCACGGCCTCGATGTGCCGCTCCAGGAAGCCGCAGGCCTCATCCACCTTCTGCGCGCGGCACAGCGCGATCAGCTGCGCGTGCTCCTTCTCGGCGATCCCCATCGCCTTGGTGTTGGACAGCTGAAGGCGCGTGTAGCGGTCGCTGGTCTGGAGCAGCGAGAGCACGATCGCGCGGGTGCGTGGCTGCGAGGCGCGGATATAGAGCGCCATGTGGAAATCGGCGTTGAGCTGCCCCCACGCAGTGACGTTGCGGGCCTTGATCGCCTTTTCGAAGTTCTTGTGAATGTCGTCGAGCGCCTCGAAGTCTTCCGCGGTGAAGCGCGGCGCTGACTGAGCAAGAAGCCGCGGCTCCAGGATGCAGCGCAGGTCGAATACGTCGTTGATCTCGTCCAGCGAGAGCTCCGAGACGATCGCGCCCTTCTGGGGCACGATCCGCACCAGCCCTTCGGCCTCGAGCTGGAATAGCGCCTCGCGCACGGGAATGCGGCTGACGCCATAGGCCTCGCCGAGCGCATCCTGACGCAATTGCGAACCGGCCTTGTAGGTGCCGTCGAGAATGGCCTGGCGGAGCTGGTCGACGATCGCGGCCGACAGGGTGCGATGCTTCAGAGGCTGTTTCATCTGACCTTCCGTCTCTCTTCCCGACTCGCGCGGCCGAAGCGGTCCCTGTCTTGCATGACGAGGCGGCTCGCAAAAGCCGCTCGCGCAGTCGGCGCTGCTGCCTAGCAAACGCGCGCAATGCCCTCGAATTCACCGCAATCTGCGTTTGACACGCGAAATGTATAAATTATACATTTGTGAATAGCACGGGGTTTTTCACGGGCAGCGGGGCCTTTCACGATGGAGCAGACGATGGCGGTCACGCGCGCCTTCAGCGTCCGAGGCATGGTGCTCCGCGCCTCCAGCGCCCTGCTCGCCTTCGAACGCATTGCGCTGATGGGGCTGATGTGGCTGCTCACCGGGCTGATCCTGGTGAACGTGATCACCCGCTACTCGCACTTTCCGATCTACTGGATCGACGAATCCGCGGTCTATTGCGTCGTCTGGCTCACCTTCATCGGCGCCTCGGCGATGACGCGGCTGCGGCTCGATTTCGCGGTGACGATGCTGACCGAGCGGCTGTCGCCGCGCCACCAGAAGCTCGCCAAGGTGATCTCCACCGGCCTCGTCGTGGTGTTCGGAATCGCCCTGACCGTAACCTGCGTGCTGTGGATGGACCCGGTCGGCCTCGCGCGCGCCGGCTTCGACGGGCGCAAGCTCGCGGCCGAGACCTTCAACTTCCTCTACACCGAGCGCACCCAGACGCTGAACTGGCCGACCTGGGTGCTTTACCTGACGCTGCCGATCTTCGCGGTGTCGATGACCGTGCACGGCCTCGCCAACCTGCTGGAAGATCTCGAGCTGGTGCCGCGCGTGCCGCCGAAGGGTTTTCAGCTCTCCGAACTCGACGGGGTCAACTGATGATCACCTCGGCCGCCTTCGTCGCAATCATGCTGGTCGGTGTTCCGATCGGCCTTTGCCTCTGCCTCGCCGGGCTCGTCTATATCGCGGCCTCAGGCAATCCCGTGCTGTTCCAGTCCTATCCGCTTCAGCTGTTCGGCGGCGTCGACAGCTACGGCCTGATTGCCATTCCGCTCTTCATCCTGATCGGCGAGATCATGAACGGCGGCGGCATCACGCGACGCATCGTCGACATGGCGATGGCCTTCGTCGGCTCGCTCAAGGGCGGGCTCGCCTATGTCAACATCCTCGCCAACATGTTCATCTCCTCCATCCTCGGCTCCGCGACCGCGCAGGTGGCGATCATGGCCCAGATCATGGTGCCGGAGATGGAGAAGAAGGGCTACGACAAGACCTTCGCCGCCGGCCTGACCGCCTATGGCGGCATGCTCGGCCCGATCATCCCGCCTTCCGTGATGTTCGTGGTCTACAGCGTGCTGGCCCAGGTCTCGGTCAGCGACATGCTGATCGCGGGAATCGTGCCGGGCGTGATCCTGACGGTCATGTTCTGCCTCGTCATCGCGCTGATGGGATACGTCTACAACTATCCGCGCGCCGACTACCAGACGCCGCGCCAGCGCGTCATGACGATCCTGCGGACCTCGCCGACGCTGCTGATCCCCATCGTCATCGTCGGCACCATCCTCAGCGGCCTCGCCAACGCCACCGAATCCGCCGCCGTCGGCGCCGTCGCGGCCGCGCTGGTCGGGAAATACTGGACGCGCGAGTTCGAGTTCTCCCAGCTGCCGCAGATGATGCTGCGCAGCGCGATCTATTCCGCGATCGTGCTGTTCCTCGTCGCGGCCGCGGCGGTGTTCTCCTGGGTGCTGATCTTCGGCAAGGTCCCGCAGGAAACCGCCGCCTGGATCCAGACCGCCGCCAAGGATCCGATCAGCTTCATGCTGATCTGCAACGTCATCCTGCTGGTGATCGGCACGGTGATCGACGGCATTCCCGGCCTGATCATGACCGTGCCGATCCTGCTGCCGGTCGCGACCGACGTCTACCACATCGATCCAAGGCATTTCGGCGTGGTGGTGGTGATCAACCTCGTGCTCGGACTGCTCTCGCCGCCGGTCGGGCTCTGCTTCTTCGTCGCGGCCGCCGTCACCGGCGCCAAGCCCGGAAAGATGTTCATGGTGACGCTGCCCTTCTTCGTCATCTCCTGCGTCCTCCTCGTCCTGCTCTCGCTCTATCCCTCGCTCTCGCTCATCCTCATCAAATAGGCCCATCACCGAGGCCAACGCCAAGGAGCCCGACCATGCCGCTGTCCCGCCGCCGCTTTCTCGCCGCCAGTGCCGCCGCATCGATCTTTGCGCCGTCGCTCGCACTCGCCCAGGCCAAGGAATTCCGCCTCGGCCTCATCACGCCGAACGGCCATTCCTGGAACAAGGCCGCCATCAAATTCGGCGACGACCTCAAGGCGGCGACCAGCGGCCGCCTGACCCTGACCGTGTTCCACTCCGGACAGCTCGGCAACGAGCCGGCGATGATGCAGCAGCTGCAGTCCGGCGCGCTCGACATGGGCTTCATCCAGGCCGCCGAGCTCGGCTCGCGCGTCCCTCATATCGCCGCGATCAACGCCCCCTATATCGTCCGTTCCACGCCGTCGGTCGCCAAATTCGTGCGACACCCCGCGGCGGTGAAGCTGTTCGACGTCCTGCCGCAGGAGACCGGCACGATCGGCCTCGGCTGGGGCATCACCGGCATGCGCGCGGTGTTCTCGTCGAAGGATCTCAATTCCCTCGCCGACATCAAGGGCATGAAGCTGCGCATCAATCCGACGCCGGTCTATCGCGACTTCTATTCCTCGCTCGGCGCCGCGCCGACGCCGATCCCGACGCCGCAGGTGTTCGACGCGATGGCCAACGGCCAGGTCGACGGCCTCGAGGCCGATCTCGAATTCTCCTGGAACCAGCGCTTCGACAAGGTCTCCAAGGTCATCCTGCAGATGAACGCCGTCTTCATGCCGATGGCCGCGGTCGTCTCCGGCCGCGTCTGGCAGTCGCTTCCCGCCGCCGACCGCGAACTGATCGCCAAGACCATCAAGTCGACGCTGGACGCGCAGATCGACGAGCTCGCCGGCAACGAGCCCACCCTGATCGAGAACTTCAAGAACGCGCCGATCCCGATCCGTCAGGTCCCGGCCGGCGATACCGAGGCCGTGATCGCCGAGTTCGACAAGATCTGGCTGCCCAAGGCCCCCGTTCTTGCCGAGCTGCGCAAGGTCGGCGCGACGCTCTGATCCCTTTTCGCCATCCTCTTCACAGCATCCGGCGGCGCCAGCCCCCCGCCGGCAAGACATCTGGAGTGTTTTCATGAGCCGCCGCGTTTCCTGGGAAGGCGTCTTCCCGGCCGTCACCACGCAATTCCACGACGATCTCTCGCTCGACATCGACGCCACCGCCAGGGTGATCGAGGGCCTGATCCGCGACGGCGTCTCCGGCCTGATCGTCTGCGGCTCGGTCGGCGAGAACACCTCGCTGGAGCGCAAGGAGAAGATCGCGATCATGGAGGCCGCCAAATCCGTCGCCGCCGGCCGCGTACCGGTGCTGTGCGGCATCGCCGAGTTCACCACCGCCTTTGCGGTCGAAACCGCGAAGGAGGCGGCGCGCGTCGGCATCGATGGCGTGATGGTGATGCCGGCCTTGGTCTACTCCTCCAAGCCGCACGAGACCGCCGCGCATTTCCGCGCGGTCGCCAGCGCGACCGACCTGCCGGTCATGCTCTACAACAACCCGCCGATCTACAAGAACGACGTCACCCCCGACATCCTGGCGACGCTCGCCGACGTCGAGACCGTGGTGTGCTTCAAGGATTCCTCCGGCGACACGCGGCGCTTCATCGACACCAGGAACATGGTCGGCGACCGCTTCGTGCTGTTCGCCGGGCTCGACGACGTCATCGTCGAGAGCGTCGCGATGGGCGCCGTCGGCTGGGTGTCCGGCATGTCGAACGCCTTCCCGCGCGAGGGCGAGACGCTGTTCCGCCTCGCTCGGGCCGGCCGCCTCGCCGAGGCCATGCCGCTCTATGAATGGTTCATGCCGCTCCTGCATCTCGATGCGCGCCCGGACCTCGTCCAGTGCATCAAGCTGTGCGAGCACATCATGGGCCGCGGCACCGCACTAACTCGCCCGCCCCGTCTCGCACTGCTGCCGCAGGAGAAAGCCGAAGTGGAGGCGATGATGGCCAAGGCGCTGAAGACCCGCCCGCGCCTGCCGGATGTCGGACTGAAGGCGGCGTGAACCTCGAAAACCCTATCCGTCGTCATTGCGAGGAGCAAAGCCACGAAGCAATCCAGACTGTTTCCGCGGAGACATTCCTGGATTGCTTCGCTGCGCTCGCAAAGACGGGGAACTAGGAAGCGCGACGCTTCCTCTTCGCATTCAAGGCCGAGGCCACGCGGCTCACCGGCGGCTTGCCAAGCACGTCGCTCATCTCGTTGGTGGCCGCGAGCAAACGGTCCATGTCGATGCCCGTCCTGATCCCCATGCCCTCGAGCATGTAGACGACGTCCTCGGTCGCGACATTGCCGGTCGCGCCCGGCGCATAGGGACAACCGCCGAGCCCGCCCGCCGCAGCGTCGATGACGCGCACGCCCTCCTCCAGCCCCGCATAGAGATTGGCCAGCGCCTGGCCATAGGTGTCGTGGAAATGCATCGCGAGCCGGCCCGCGGGGAGGTTGGCGCTGACCGCGCGCAGCATCGCCCTGGCTTTGGTCGGCGTGCCGACCCCGATGGTGTCACCGAGCGAAATCTCGTAGCAGCCGAGCTCCGACAGCGTCACCGCGAGATCGGCGACCGCCTTCGGCCTGATCTCGCCGTCGAAGGGACAGCCGAGCACGCAGGAGATATAGCCGCGCACCTTGACGCCGTCGGCTTTGGCACGGGCCAGCACCGGCTTGAAGCGCTCGATGGACTCGGCGACCGAGCAATTGATGTTGGCACGGGAGAAGCCTTCTGACGCCGCCGCGAACACCGAGACGACTTGCGCGCCCGCGGCGCGGGCGGCCTCGTAGCCCTTTTCATTGGGCACCAGCACGTGAAACTCGGCGCCCTTGATGGCGCTGACGCCGCGCAGCACCGCATCCGAACTCGCCATCTGCGGGATCGCCTTGGGCGAGACGAAGGCGCCGACCTCAACAGTATCGAGCCCGGCCGCCACGAGGGCCTCGACGAACGCAATGCGCGCGGGAACGCTGACGGGAACCTTCTCGTTCTGGAGCCCGTCGCGCGGGCCCATCTCGATGATGCGGACGGCTTCGCTCATGTCAGGCTCCAAGTCATGCTGCCGAAGGTTCGACCACGGCGAGTTCGACGCCCTCCTGGACGATGTCGCCGACCTTGCACCGGATGGATTTCAGCACGCCCGCATAGGGCGCGCGCAACGTCTGCTCCATCTTCATCACTTCCAGAGTGAGGATCGCCGCGCCCTTCTCGAGCGTTGCCCCCTCCTCGGCCAGCACCGCGACCACGGTGCCCGGCAGCGGCGCCGCGATCTTGTCGGCGCCGGTCTGCTCCTCGGTCTCGCCGCCGAACGGATCGACCCAATGCAGGTCGAAGCGCCCGTTGCGGGTGCGCAAATAGAGCTCGTGGCCGTCGACCACGGCCGCGACCTGTGACTTCACGCCGTCCAGCGTCAGATCGAAGCCCCCGTCCCTGGGCGCGATCCCAAAGGCCAGTTCATGCTCGCCGACGACCAGCGTCGATGGTCCGCTGCCGTAATTCAACGTCACCCGGTGCTCGGGATCGTGGCCGACCCGGAAGGCAAAGCTGCGCTGGCGGCGACCGACAGGCATCCAGCCGAAGGTCTGCCACGGCGAATGCGGCTCCGCCTGTGCCGCCTTTTGTTCCTGATCGAGGATCGCGGCGACCGCGGCACAGAGCTCGAGCGCGCCGGGCGCCGGCGCCGCCGCGGTGAGCGCAGCCAGCTCGCGCTCGATGAAACCGGTGTCGATCGTGTTGGCACGCACCTCGGGGTGGGTGACCAGGGCCGACAGGAACGGGATGTTGGTGACGATGCCGCGGACATCGGCCTCCTCCAGTCCGCGGTTGAGCCGCTCGATGGCGCCATCGCGCGTCGGCGCCCAGGCGATCACCTTGGCGAGCATGGCGTCGTAATAGGGCGAGACGGTATCGCCCTCGCGATAGCCGGCATCGATGCGCAGGCCGCCGGTTTCCGTCGGCATGCGCCAGGTCGAGATCCTGCCGACCGACGGCATGAAGTTCCTGGTCGGATTCTCGGCATAGACCCGCGCCTCGATCGCGTGGCCGTTCAACCGGATCTCGTCCTGCTTCAGCGGCAGCGCCTCGCCGAAGGCGACACGCAGCTGCCATTCGACCAGGTCGATCCCGGTGATCAGCTCGGTTACGGGATGCTCGACCTGGAGACGCGTATTCATCTCGATGAAGAAGACGTCCTTGCCGTCGGACACGAATTCGATGGTGCCGGCGCCGACATAGTTCACAGCGCCCGCCGCCTTTCGCGCGGCGGCACACACGGCCTCGCGCTGGGCCGCGTTGAGGGTCGGCGATGGCGCCTCCTCGATCACCTTCTGGTGCCGGCGCTGCAGGGTGCATTCGCGCTCGAACAGCGAGAGCAGATTGCCGTGGCTGTCGCCGATCACCTGCACCTCGATATGGCGGGGATTGTCGACATACTTCTCGATCAGCATCCGGTCGTCGCCGAACGCCGCCTTGGCCTCGCGCTTGGCGCTGACGATCGCCGGTCCCAATTCCTCGGCCGAGCGGACGACCCGCATGCCGCGCCCGCCCCCGCCGGCGGACGCCTTCACCAGCACCGGGAACCCGACCTTCTCGGCGGCCTTCGCCAGCGTGACATCGTCCTGGGCATCGCCATGATAGCCGGGCACCAGCGGCACGCCGGCCTTCTCCATCAGCGCCTTCGAGCCTGATTTCGAGCCCATCGCATTCATCATCTCCGCGGTCGGGCCGACGAAGACGAGACCGGCATCGAGGCACGCCTGCGCGAATTCGGCGTTCTCCGACAGGAAGCCGTAGCCGGGATGCACGGCCTCGGCGCCGGTCTTGCGCGCGGCCTCGATCAGCCGCTCGACATTGAGATAGCTGTCGCGGGCCCGCGCGGGGCCGAGCAGGACGGCTTCGTCGGCGAGCGCGACGTGCATCGCGTCGCGGTCGGCCTCGGAATAGACCGCGACGGTGCGCAGGCCCATGGCGCGGGCCGTGCGGATGACGCGACAGGCGATCTCGCCGCGATTGGCGATCAGGAGCGTGCGAAAACGCCGGTAGAGCTTTGAACGATCCATCGCATCACATCCTGAACAGGCCGAACTTGGTGGGCTCGATCGGCGCATTCGACGCCGCCGAGAGGCCGAGGCCGAGCACGAGACGGGTATCGGCGGGGTCGATCACGCCGTCGTCCCAGAGCCGCGCCGTGGCGTAGTAAGGATGCCCCTGGCTCTCATACTGCGCGCGGATCGGAGCGCGGAACGTGTCCTCGTCCTCCTTCGACCAGCTCTCGCCCTTGGCCTCGATATTGTCGCGGCGGACCTGACTCAGCACCATCGAGGCCTGCTCGCCACCCATCACCGAGATGCGCGCGTTCGGCCACATCCAGAGGAAGCGCGGCGAATAGGCACGGCCGCACATGCCGTAATTGCCGGCGCCATAGGAGCCGCCGATCACGACCGTGAATTTCGGCACCGAGGCGGGCGCGACCGCCGTCACCAGCTTGGCACCGTCGCGCGCGATGCCGCCGGCCTCGTATTTCTTGCCGACCATGAAGCCGGTGATGTTCTGCAGGAACACCAGCGGAATGCCGCGCTGGCAGCACAGCTCGATGAAATG
Organism: uncultured Bradyrhizobium sp.; assembly: GCA_964423245.1. Lineage (GTDB taxonomy): Bacteria > Pseudomonadota > Alphaproteobacteria > Rhizobiales > Xanthobacteraceae > Bradyrhizobium. The sequence goes on from CAYREH010000010.1 coordinate 94,130, forward strand.
CGCCCCCTTCAGCGAGCTCTCGCTGAACAGAATGCCGTTGTTGGCGATGATGCCGACCGGATAGCCAAAGATATGGGCGAAGCCGCAGACCAGCGTGGTGCCGTAGAGCTTCTTGAACTCGTCGAATTCCGAGCCATCGACCACCCGGGCGATGATGTCGCGCACGTCGAACGGCTTGCGGCCGTCGACCGGCACCACGCCATAGATCTCCTCGGCCGGAAACAGCGGCTCGCGCGGCGGATGCATGTTGAGATTCGGCGTGACCTTCGGCTTCAAGGTGCCGACGATCCGCCGGGCGATGCCGATGGCATGGGCATCGTTCTGGGCATAATGATCGGTCACGCCGGACTGGCGCGAATGCACGTCGGCGCCGCCGAGCTCCTCGGCGGTGACGACCTCGCCGGTCGCGGCCTTCACCAGCGGCGGCCCACCGAGAAAGATGGTGCCCTGGTTGCGCACGATGATGCTCTCGTCCGACATTGCCGGCACATAGGCGCCGCCGGCCGTGCAGGAGCCCATCACGATGGCGATCTGCGGAATGCCTTGCGAGGACATCTGGGCCTGGTTGTAGAAGATGCGGCCGAAATGCCGCTCGTCTGGAAATATCTCGTCCTGCAGCGGCAGGAAGGCGCCGCCGGAATCGACCATGTAGACGCAGGGAAGATTGTTCTGCCGGGCCACGTCCTGGGCGCGCAGATGCTTCTTCACGGTCATCGGGTAATAGGTGCCGCCCTTGATGGTGGCGTCGTTGGCGACAATCACGCATTCGCGACCTGCGATGCGACCGACGCCGGTCACGATGCTGGCTGAATGCACGTCGCCGCCATAGAGGCCATAGGCCGCCAGCGGCGACAGTTCCAGGAACGCGGTGCCGGGATCGACCAGCAGGTCGACGCGCTGGCGTGCCAGCATCTTGCCGCGCGAGGTATGGCGGTTGCGCGAGGCCTCGCCGCCGCCGCCGGCGACCTGGCCGAGCTTGTCGCGCAGATCCGCGACGAGGCCGCGCATGGCCTCCGCGTTGCGTGCGAAATCCTGGGAAGATGGATCGATGCTGGAATGAAGCGGCATGGGGTCCCGCGTTGACTTGAGGCACAGTGGGAGGCCGCGACCAACCGGTCGCGGCAATGGCGATCGCGCGAGCGTTAAGCGGTCTCGGCCATCAGCTCGCGGCCGATCAGCATGCGGCGGACTTCGGACGTGCCGGCGCCGATCTCGTAGAGCTTGGCGTCGCGCCAGAGCCGCCCGACCGGAAAATCGGTCGTGTAGCCGACGCCGCCGAGCGCCTGGATCGCCTCGCCGGCCATCCATGTCGCCTTCTCGGCCGAATAGAGGATCGCAGCCGCCGCGTCCTTGCGCAGGGTGCGGGCATGCCCGCCGCGATCACAGGCCTTGCCGACCGCGTAGACATAGGCCCGCGTCGCCTGCCACGTCGAATACATGTCGGCGAGCTTGCCCTGCATCAACTGGAAATCGCCGATCGGCTGGCCGAACTGCTTGCGCTCGTGCATGTAGGGCACCACCGCATCCATGCACGCGGCCATGATGCCGAGCGGCCCGCCCGAAAGCACCGCGCGCTCGTAGTCGAGGCCCGACATCAGCACCTTGACGCCCTCGCCCACCTTGCCCAGCACGTTCTCCTCCGGCACCTCGCATTCGTCGAAGAACAGCGGATAGGTGTTGGAACCGCGCATGCCGAGCTTGTCGAGATGCTGGCCGTGGGTGAAGCCCTTGAAGCCCTTCTCGATCAGGAAGGCCGTCATGCCGCGCGGACCGGCCTCCGGATCGGTCTTGGCATAGACCACCAGCACGTCGGCATCGCCGCCATTGGTGATCCACATCTTGGAGCCGTTGAGGACGTAACGGTCGCCGCGCTTGTCGGCACGCAGCTTCATCGAGACCACGTCCGATCCGGCGCCGGGCTCGGACATGGCCAGCGCCCCGACATAGTCGCCGGAGATCAGCTTGGGCAGATAGCGCTGCCGTTGCGCATCATTGCCGTTGCGGCGGATCTGGTTGACGCAAAGGTTGGAATGCGCGCCATAGGACAGTCCGACCGCGGCGGAGCCGCGCGACACTTCCTCCATCGCCACGACGTGGGCGAGATAGCCCATGTTCGAGCCGCCATATTCCTCAGGCGCGGTCATGCCGAGCAGGCCGAGATCGCCGAGGCGCTTCCAGAGGTCGGCGGGGAACAGATTGGCTTTCTCGATCTCGGCGGCGCGCGGGGCCAGCTCCGCCTCCACGAACGCGCGCACGGTGTCGCGCAGCATGGCGATGTCCTCGCCCAGATCGAAATCGATGCTCGGGATGTTCAAGACGATTCCTCCGGTCTTCTTCTCGGCCTCCGAACCTATCCGCCCCCGGGTGCCGCTTCGGTCGAAAAGGTTGCATTTTCCGCCAAGTTTGGCGAGGATTTTTCATGTCTTTTCAAGCCGCGACCATCGCCAACCGCCGCGCCATGACCCCCGCCGCCTTCGTCCGCGGCGTGGTCGGTGCCTATGGCCGGTACGGCCAGGATCCGGCCGGGGCGCTTGCCAGGGGACAGGTGACGGGGGATCTGCTGCGGTCGGATCACGCGCGCGTCACGGCCGCCCAGTTCGAGGCGCTGGCGGGGCATGCCATGCGCGAACTCGACGACGAGGCGCTCGGCTGGTTTTCGCGCCGCCTGCCCTGGGGCACCTACGGCATGCTGTGCCGCGCCTCCATCACCGCCCCCAGCCTCGAGGTTGCGCTGAAACGCTGGTGCCGGCATCACCGGCTGCTGACCGAGGACGTGCTGTTCGAACTCGCCGTCGGCGAAGAGACGGCGACGATCTCGCTGCGCGAGCAACGCGATCTCGGTGATTTCCGTGAGTTCTGCCTCGTCACCCTGCTCCGCTACGTGCTCGGCTTCTCCTGCTGGGCGGTGGATTCGGCGATCGCCCTGCGCGCCGCCGAGTTTCCCTATCCGGAGCCCGGACATGTGTCGGTCTATCCGACAATCTTTTGCCGGACGCTTTTCTTCGGCGCGACCAGCGCCCGCATCGTCTTCGACAAGCACTATCTGGCCCTGCCGCTGACGCGAAGCGCCGCCGATCTCGACAGCATGCTCAAGGGCGCGCTGCGGCTGACCGTGCTGCCCTATCGCCGCGACCGCATGCTGGTCGAACGCGTCCGCCGCGTGCTGCGCGACGCACGCGGCCGCAGCTTCGGTGCCGAGGACGTCGCGCGTGAGCTGGCGCTCTCCACCCGCACCATGCACCGGCGCCTGCGCGAGGAATCAACGTCGCTGCGCGATCTCAAGGAGGAGGCGAAGTTCGAGCTCGCCAAGCATGAACTGATGCGGGGGCGAACGCCGATCAAGCGGATCGCCGAGATCGCCGGCTTCCGCAACGAGAAGAGCTTTTCGCGCGCCTTCCGCAACTGGACCGGCGCCAGCCCGCGCGAGTTTCGCGGACGCTATCGCTGAGACGACGCGCCTTCCGCGGCCGCCTCATAACGGGACATGCGAAGCATGAACCGGACTCCATTCATTCACCAGTGCTGCAGCCGCAGTCATTCCGGGGTCGCGCCAACGCGCGCCCCGGAATGACTGCGGTCGTCCGGCGTCAGTTCGAGTTGGTCTGCCCGCCCGAGCGAAGCTTGGGCTGCTTGGCCTGCTTCGGCTGGAACGCGAGCGCATCGTTGGTGGTCTTGGCGCCGCCGCTCTGCGAGCAGGTGCCACCGATGCCGCCAGCGGCCTGCCGGCAGGCTTCCATCGTGGGATAGCCGCAGCCATGCGCGGCCTGGGCGCCATTGGTGATGCAATAGTCCTCGGCTTGTGCGGCCGGTGCCGTCATCATGAGAAACGCGGATGCGAACAGCGTCGCGGCGGAGGCGACGAACGTCTTCGAGTGCAGGGTCATTGTCTTGTCCTGTTTCAGGGTCCACACGCCCGGGCGTGCTGTGCTGCGCGCGCCAGGGTTCACGCTTCGTGATGTAGACCGCGACAGGGAACCGGCAATCACGGCGCAGCGCATTGCAGGCCCTCCGAATTCACATGTCAAAGTTATGTGATTTACTCAGTCATTAATTCATAATAATCGAAATTCGCTTCCGGCTTCCGGGAGTGTCGCCGGCCGGCCGACTGATCCCCTATCCCAGTGCGACGACGCGCTCCTGCAGGGGCAGCGGCACGTCCTTGGCGACACCCAGCACCGGAAAGCTGCGGACGTTCCTGACATCGGGCATCGCGGCGAAATGCAACAGCTGCTGGCGCATGCTCTCGACGCTCGGCGCGACGCATTTCAGCAGATAGTCGGTATCGCCCGAGATCCGCCAGCACTGCTGAATGCGCGGGATCGCGGCGATCGAGCGCTCGAAGGACTCCAGCACCGGCTGGGCCTGGCTGCCGAGCTGGATCGAGACGAACGACACCACCTCAAAGCCCAGCCGCCGCTCGTCGATGACGGCCCGCACCGCCCGGATCACGCCCCGCCCGAACAGGGACTTCAGCCGCCGCAGGCAGTTGGGCGCGGAAACGCCGACCCGCAGCGCCAGCTCGTTGTTGCGGATGCGCCCGTCCTGCTGCAACTCGGACAGGATTTTCAGATCGATGACGTCGAGCTGGTCACCCCCAGCCATAACCCCCACCTCGCCAAATCCCTCTCATTGTACCAGCGAAGCATGCGCGGCAATCGATGCCAAGAGGGTCTTGGCCGCCGGCGGTGCCGACATCGCCGCCTCGCCGCTCCTTCCTCACCGATGTCGATATCTCGACGATCTCGGGAGAGATACGGCCGAAACGTCAAATGCCCGGGACTGGCCCGGGCATAGCGATGGTTTGGAGGCGGACGGACGGCTTCAATGCGTCCAGGGTTCGCCGCGGCGGAAGGAGAAATTGTCGGCATAGGCGACCGGGCGCCGGACCGATTCATGCGGCTCGATGACCTGGTAGGCGATGCCCTTGCGCTCGCAATAGGCGACCGCCTCTTCCTTCGTATGGAAGCGCAGCGTGATCTGCTGCTTCATGTCCGCCGAGGAGGTCCAGCCCATTAGCGGCTCCACCGACCGCGGCTGCTCGGGCTCGTAGTCGAGCTGCCATTCGCGGGTCTTCGACCTGCCGGATTGCATCGCGTTCTTGGCGGGCTTGAAAATACGGGCGGTCATGGGGCGGCCGGATCCTTCAGACTGTGCGTCACCGAGGTACTTGGTGGAAACCCCGGGGATAGTATAGAGACACCACCGGGAACTTGATCGGTGATTCCGCTCCCGCGGGGTTGCCGTGCCGTCCGGTATAGTCATTATGCCACGCCGTGACAATCTCGCGCCCGTTGCCCCCGGTGAGCGGCCCGAGGCTATTGCGGCGGTCCCGCCGACGTTCGTGTTTTTCTGGTTTCTTCCGAAAGCTCCCGTCGCATGGCCTTTCTGAACATCAATGCCACCCTCCCCGAAAAGGGTCGCGACCTCAGGCTCGATCTGTTCCGCGGCGTCGCCAATTGGGCGATCTTCCTCGACCATATCCCCGACAACGTCGTGAACTGGATCACGACGCGGAATTACGGCTTTTCCGACGCCGCCGACCTGTTCGTCTTCATCTCCGGCTACACCGCCTCCTTCGTCTATGCGCGGATGATGCTGGACCGCGGCTTCATCGTCGGCGCCACGAGGCTCACCAAGCGGGTCTGGCAGCTCTACGTCGCCCACATCATCCTGTTCGTCATCTACATCGCCTCGATCAGCTATCTGGCGCTGCGCTTCGGCGATTCCGAGATGATCAACGAGTTCAACGTCGCCGGCCTCGTCGACAACGCCACCGAGACGCTGCGCCAGGGCCTGTTCCTGCGCTTCAAGCCGCTCAATCTCGACGTGCTGCCGCTCTACATCGTCTTGATGGGCCTGTTTCCGCCGGTGCTTTGGTTCATGCTGCGCAAGCCGGACGTGACGATGGTCCTGTCCATCGCGCTGTGGCTGGCCGCCCGGCATTTCGGCTGGAACCTGACCGCCTATCCGGCCGGCCAGTGGTACTTCAACCCCTATTGCTGGCAGGTGCTGTTCGTGTTCGGCGCCTGGTGCGCGATGGGCGGCGCGCGTCGCTCGATGGGTGTGATCAATGCGCCGGTCACGCTCTGGCTGTGCCTCGGTTACCTGCTGTTCGCGCTGGTGATGACCATGGCCGGCCGCTTCCCGGCCTTCGGTGCCATGTTTCCGGAATGGCTGTTCTCGGCCTTCAACCCCAACGACAAGACCAACCTCGCCCCCTACCGCTTCCTGCATTTCGTCGTGATCGTGATCCTGGTGATCCGCTTCGTGCCGAAGGAATGGCCGGGCCTGGAGTGGAAGGTGTTCGATCCCCTGATCGTCTGCGGCCAGCAGTCGCTCGCCGTGTTCTGCGTCGGCGTGTTCCTGTCCTTCGTCGGCCATTTCGAACTGTCGATGAGTTCGGGCTCGCTGCTCGCGCAGATCTTCATCAGCGTCGCGGGCATCGCGATCATGACCACCGTGGCCTATTACATCTCGTGGTCGAAGCGCCAGGACAAGCCGCTGAAGCCGCCGCCGGCCAAGCCGGCCGCAGCGCCTCCGGCGAAGGCGGCCTGAGCCCGCGCCTTGGTTCGGCCCGCAGGGGATTGACCTGCGTCAACCCCGGCGACGGTCCGGCGGCCTAGTGTCATTGCGACACCGGCCGCTGCAGCGATGTCGGCAGCGGCCTTCCTCCCGGACAAGGCCCAAAGCACATGCCCTCACATTTCCACGCCGTGGTCTGGCTCGACCATTCGCAGGCCCGCATCTTCCATCTGGGCCTCAGCGGCTCCGACGAAGTCACGCTGCATCCGCACCTGGCGACCCGTCATCTGCATCACAAGGCCAATGCGATCGGCAGCGGCCATGCCGCCCCCGACAAGGCGTTCTACGCCGACATCACCAAGGCGCTCGCCGATGCCGGCGAGATCCTGATCATCGGTCCCGCCAGCGCCAAGACCGAGCTCGCCAGCCACATCCGAAGCCACGCGCCCGATCTCGCCAAGCGGATCGCCGCCGTCGAGGCAGCCGATCATCCCTCCGACAAGGAGATCGTCGCCTACGCCAAGCGCCACTTCAAACTGCCGTTGCCGCGCGTGCAGACGCCGGGATCGGCCGCGGGCGAGCGGCATTCGACCTAGCCGATCGGCCGGTCAAACACGGCGGTCATTGCGACGCGCGATCATGCGATCGCGCGTCAGGCGGCCTGTTCGCCGTCAAATTCGGTGAATTTCTTGTAGATCCAGTCGCGGCCGTCATGGCGCCGCCAGACCTTGCCGATCACGAGTTGGCCATTGATCGAGCGCCGCGGCACGATCACGGTCCAGAGGTGCCAGATCTCGGTCCAGTTCGCCTGCGGACTGACGGTTTTGACGATGCGATCGAAAGACATGGCGCACAACTCGAAGGATACGAGCGTCGCGGCGCTGGGCCGCCTGCATGGCAAGTGGCAATCCGGTCGCGACCTCACCCGATCTGATAACAGTCGCCAAAGCGGCCGCAACCGCCGCTTGCCTTTAACCTAAAAGGTCAACCTTACCTGTCCCCAGCAAGTCGGCGGTCCGCGGCGGTGCGGAGGTTGAAACGTCGCGCCGATTTTCCTACACTCGCTGGATGATTTAAGGCCAAGCGCGCCGTTTGGGCGCCTGTTTGTCGATTTTGATCGTCATCGAATTTCAGAAGCACTTACCGGCTGGGACGCTCACCATGAACCTGCGCTATGCACGGCTGCGCCTCGCGGTGCGATCGATGACGGCGACTTCCCTCGTCAGGATGTCGGATCAGGACGCGCCGAAATCGGCGAACGACAATTTGCTGGCTTGGCCCTACGTGCCGTTTCCGTTCGGCTGGTACGCCTCGAACTGACCACGAAAAGCGCAACGCCGCACGAGCGGAGTATTATCGCTCGGCGGCGTCCGTTAGATATTGGGCGCTGAAATCCCCAACACTTCTTTTGTCTTCGGCGACGCTCAAAGGTTCGACGCAACTTGCGTCGGCGGCTGCATCGCCACATCAGCAATCCCTTGAAACATCGCGCACAAGTCGCAAGACGGCGCGACCAAACGCCTGGGCTTCACGACACTCCGGCAAGCGCGCTCGACGCGTCGGACGCGCTGGATGCGGCGCCGCCAATCGAGCCTTGGGCGTTGTAGGTCTGGCCCGCCTGGTTGCCCTGGCTGGCTTGTGCGCTCTGCGATGTCTCGACCTCGGTGGAGCCGTCGGAATAGGTGATGGTCGTGGTGGTGATTCCGTCCACGGTGATGGAGACCTCGCTGACGACGGTCTTGGCCGAGCTGCCGCCCCCGCCGCCCGAACTGCCGCCCGCCGCCTGTGACGACGATGCGGACGACGTTGCCGACGTGGATGAGGTGGCTGACGTGGATGAGGTCGAAGACGTCGCCGACGTCCCCGTTGCCGAGGACGTCGTACTCGCGGCTGCATTCGTCGCCGCATGACTGATTGAAGCCACCGCACTGATCGACATGGGACCCTCACCTTGCATTGACCGGAGCACGCCCTGGCGCCCGCGTCTCCAGTTCAACGCGGCAGCGCCCCGATCCGGGCGGCGAAATTCCGGTCACCGCAACAGCGGCGCGCCGAACGTCTCACGTCCGCGTGAGCCGGCGCTGCGCCGATGAATTCTTCGCCGCCTGCGACGACCAAATCAGAGAAGGCGCAAGAGGAATGCAGTGAGCCAGATCCAAACCACCGAGACGCTGCCGCAGCAGCCCGTTACCTCGCCGTTCGCGATCTGCTGGCTCGGCGTTGCGGCCGTCGCGATGATCGCCTGGACCGGCGTCCTTGCCTAGGGCGCATGGCCGACTATCCGCGCTTGGGATCCCAGAGCATAATTCCCGGGGCTTGTAGGGGCACTTAATACCAACTGTGGTACCCCGCAAAGCTTAGGAAACTCCAGCGTCAAAGCCGCAACGACGGCCTCGCAAGCAGCGAGTTTTGAGCGCTGAATGAAGTGCCAATGCCGCGATCAATCCTCGGGAAGCTCGTAGGATCTAATCTCGATAATAGTACCTCGGCCGCGGCGGAGGGTATCCATAATAGCCCTGCAGAGCTGATTGAAATCTTTCAGGCACGGTGCCATTCGGATAGCAGAGGCCGTCCCGAATATCGCGGTCGGCACCGTCGGTGCACGGCACCGGGCGTCGACGGTATCCATAGTCGGGCCGATAATATCGCCCCTGCAGTGCCGCCTGATCTTGGGGAGGAAGATACCCGTTGGGGTAACAGAGGCCGTCCCGCGCACTTAGGTCCCAATGATCGCCGCACGGCGGCGGCCTCACCGGAACTCGGTACTGGATCTGCTCAACCGGAGGAGTGATTTCGTGCCCTGGGCTGACCTGGAGCGCGAGCGCCAAGCTCGCGATGACCATCAACATTTCCAGAACCTCCTGTGTCTTTCATTTCGTTGATAGCCGGGAAGTATATCCTACGCGAAACAACGCTGGCTTAATACTGCGTTTATCGGTCATTAATATTGCGAAGCGCAAGACTCACGGCAACCAATGTAGTCGAGCAGCGCCTTCTTAAACCGGACCTCCACACGAGCCGAGGGTTCTTGGACACACCGAAAATCGCTACGAACAAATGTGCGCCGCGCCACGCGATTGAGAATGAGTACAAGGCAATCGCTAATTGTGCGATCGCTAAGCTCGAGCGCCGGCTAAAGCCACAATAAAACATACCGATAGAAATATGTCGGGACTGGTCGGGGCAGCTGGATTCGAACCAACGACCTGCAGTACCCAAAACTGCCGCGCTACCAGGCTGCGCTATACCCCGAATGTCCGGCGAGCCACGTCGATACACGCTTCCCAAACCGCCAGCAAGCCGCTTGGGACCCTCGCCCGCTCCGTGTCCGGGCCGTTCCGGCCGCTATTTGCTGCCGAACAGCGGATGGCCGACGCGGTCACCGGGGCGGATGCCGTATTTCTGGGCCGTTCCGGCCGGCACCTCCAGCACGCCCTTGGCGAGGCCCCGGGACGAGATGATCTTGGTCGACATCGGCTCGGTGTTTTCGGCGATGCGCAGGATGCGGCCGTCGGCGCGGATGAAGATCATGTCGAGCGAGATGTAGGTGTTCTTCATCCACATCGAGACTTCCTGCTCGGGGCTGAAGTCGAACAGCATGCCTTTGCCGTCCGCGAGTTCCTTGCGGTACATCAGGCCCGTCTGCTTCTCCTCTTCCGTCGTTGCCATCTCGACCGAGAACACCTGCACACCGTTCTTGGTGACGATCTCGAGCGGCTGGAAACTGGCGGCGCGTGCCGGCGCGAGAGCGACGGCAATGCTGACGGCAAGGGTGACAAGGAAGGCGGCGAGCCAGCCCGCGGCGATGGACCGGACGGCCTTTGGATCAGGGAACATGAGGTGAGCACTCGCGGCGTTGGACGTGCCACGTCTCTACGCGGCGCCCCCCGGAAAATAAAGAGGCGCCCCGGCCGGGCCGTGCGCGCCTGCTCACGATCGCGGGATTACCCCCCTAGTGGGAGGAGACCGGCGAGCCCGACTCGGGATGGATCTCGGCCGCCATCATGCCCTTGGAGCCGGGCCCGAAACGGACCAGCACGTACTGGCCGGGCCGCAGCTCGGTCATGCCGAAGCGGCGCAACGTCTCCATGTGCACGAAGATGTCGGGCGTCCCCTCGCCGCAGGTCAGGAAGCCGAAGCCGCGCAGGCGATTGAACCATTTGACCTGGGCCCGCTCAAGCCCGCTGGTCGGGGTCACCGTGACATGGGTTCGCGGCGGCAGCATCTGCGCCGGATGGATCGCGGTGGACTCGTCCATGGAGACGACGCGGAAGGCTTGGTAGCCCTTGGCGCGCTGGATGCACTCGACGACGATGCGGGCGCCCTCATAGGCGGTCTGGAAGCCGTCGCGCCTGAGCACCGTGACGTGCAGAAGCACGTCGGGCCAGCCATTGTCGGGAACGATGAAGCCGTAGCCCTTGGAGGCGTCGAACCATTTGATGACGCCGGTCACCTCGACGAGATTGGCGCCTGCCTCCCCCAGACCGGTGAAGGGGCTGAGCGCGCCGTCACGGCCGGCGCCACCGAGTTCGCCCGGCGCAATCCGCCCCGGCGACGTGCCCTGCCCGGGAACCCCGAGCTTCTTGGACTCAAATCCGTCCGACGACCCCATAACCCCGGACCCCACACATCCCATGCAACCCGCCACATCGGCGGCGACGAAACACGCGTCTTTAGAGAAACTTCTCAATTCGACGCGATGCGAATCTTTCGAATCAAAAGATAACACTCCCGGTTGCGAGGCATAGACAAAAAAGAGATTCGCCGGGAGCTATGAACAGCTTGCACAGCCGCGAATCAAACCATCGGCTCAATTGCCGACGAACGGCCCGAGCGTTTCGCCGATGTCGTGGCGGATGACGAGATCGGCGATGTCGTCCTGATCGGTCGGTTCGCGATTGATGATGACCAGACGCGCACCCGCATTCTTCGCCATCATCGGAAAACCGGCCGCCGGCCACACCACCAGCGAGGAGCCGATCGCGATGAACAGGTCGCAGGCCCGCGACAATTCGCCGGCGCGCTGCATTTCATCGTCCGGCATCATCTGGCCGAACGAGATCGTCGCGGTCTTCACCGGCTCGTCGCACAGCGTGCAGTTGGGTGCGGCGCCCTCCTCCTCGAACCGGCGCTTCACCCAGTCGAGCGGGTAGGTCTGCCCGCATCCGATGCAGCGCCCGTAGGTGGTATTCCCATGAAGTTCAATCACGTGCTCCGGCGCGAAGCCCGAGGCCTGGTGCAGATTGTCGATGTTCTGGGTGATCACCGCGGGAACCTTGCCGGCGCGGTAGAGCGCAGCGAGCGCGCGATGGCCGCGGCCGGGCCGCGCCGCGGCGAAGGTCTCCTCCATCGCGAACCGCCGGCGCCAGGATTCGTCGCGCGCCTCCTGGCTGGCGACGAACTCGTCGAACGGGATCGGCCGGTTGCGGGTCCAGAGCCCGCCCGGCGAGCGGAAATCAGGGATGCCGCATTCGGTGGAGATGCCGGCGCCGGTGAACGGCACGATCGTCCGCGCTTCGGCGATCATGTCGCCGAGCAGCTCCACCCCGCTCTGAAGATCTGATGCAATCATGGCTGATGCGGTTTGCTTCTCGGGCTAGCTGCGTCGTGCGCAAGCGACAAGATCGTTGACGTGCTTATCCACCATTGTGCGGACCATGTCGGCATTTTTTCCCGCCCTTCGCTTATCACAATCCTGCAATGCCGCCTCCCCATTGACGCCCCATTCCGAAGCGCCAATGCATGTGTTGAAGCGACTCAAGGCGCGCATGGCGGCGGACGGCGCTGGGACTTACGAAGCAATGGGGATGGACATGACCGAAGACGAAAAACGCAAAGTCAGCGAACGCGACGAGATCGCCGCCCGTGTCGCCGCCTTCCGTGCCACGCAGGAGAAGTTCCGGCGCGAGCGCGAGGCCTATTGCGTCTCGACGCTCGACAACGCCCGCAAGGCCGAGCGACCCTCGCTCTGGCCGTAACGGCCGGCGAAAGCGTCACGCATGAAAAAAGCCCGGAGCGTTGCCCCGGGCTTTTCGCTGGCTGGACTACCAGTGACGGTAGTAGTGATGGTGGAGGTAGTACGGCCCGCCGCCGTAATAGGCGTACGGTCCCGGACCGTAATAATAGGCCGGACGATCATAATAGCCATAGCCGTAACCATAGGGCTGCGACGCGGCGATCGCGCCCGCCGTGATCGCGCCGGCGGCCAGGCCGAACGCAAGGCCCGGACCGATGCCGCGACCACGCGCCTCGGCCGGTGCAGGCGCCGCAACCGCGGTGACGCCGACCGCCGCGACCGTCGCCAGGACTGCCAATGTCTTTCTCATGATGTCCTCCTTCATTGCTGGCGAGACAACGCCGCAGCGCCGCGATGGTTGCGCGCGGCCTGCGCGGCAGCTCCGCTGAAAAACCATGGCGGCGCCGGAACAAATTCGCGGTTCTTGTCTTGCAAGGGTCGCGCGCATGCTCCGCCGATCGACGACATTCGATCAACCCCGGCTTGCGAAGGGAAGACCACCTTGCCGATAGCTGCGTTGCTGGCCCGTATCAGGCAGCTCGTTCCGAGCGCGAGCGATCGGCACTATGAGGAGATCGTGCATCATTTCGGCATCGGCACGCTGCGGTCGCCACCGACGCCGCTGAGCGACGACGAACTGGCGCGCGCCATCGCCGAGTTCCTCAAGCAGGCGCCCTCGACGGAATCGGTCGCGACACTCGGACGGCGCCTCGATCCGACGACCCCGCTCTGAGGAGGCGCGGTCGGCGTGCGGAACGGCTTGGCGGCCGGCACGTTGCATCGCTTCCCGACGAGAGAGATGCGATATGCCTGCCTGGCTTGAAATCCTGCTGAACCTGTCCGGCTATGCCGGCTTCGTCGCCATCGCGACCCGCAGCCCTGCGATCCCCGACGAGTCTGTCGACCAGAGCTAGCGCGGGACCACAGTTGGTCCGCGACGACTAGTTGGCGCGCGGCGGCTGACCTGCCGTGCGCACCAGGCGGTCGGCCTTGACGGCGACGCGGGTCTCTTCGATCTGCGGACGAAGCGAGAAACTCACCACCACGAAGGCGAGACAGAACAGCGTGCCAACGACGGCGACGCGCCGGTAGGTGTGCCGGTCGCCCTGAAAGAATGTCGGTTCTGAAAACGGGCTCATGAATGCAGTCTTGTCAAAGGCGTTTCTTGTGTCCTTGACAGACACCTATCGCAAGCAGCGCCGAGTGCAACGCGATTGGGCTTTTAACCTAACCGAATAGGGTTATCTGCGTCGCGGCAAGACTCCGTTAGGCTTTGCCGAGAGCTCCGCCACCACACGGTGGCGCACGCATCGGCCAACGCAATCCCCCGCTTTGTTCGAGCTTCGACACCATTTCGTTCTCGAAGAACGAATCGGAATCGACGAAATCGCATCGCGCCAGGTCTTAACAAATCGTTGGCGCACGAACGAGCTGCGCCGCGCACTGTCCGGCACGCTGCGCATGTGCGCCGTGATCCCGCACCACGACGCGCCACTGTCTCGATGCAGCGAAGACGCATGTCGCGGATCGCCGCGACGAGTCACGACCGCGCGACCACGACGCATGTGTCCTCAATCGAGACAGAAGCCACGCCCCGTTCTGCATCCGACTCCATTTCGTTCCGAAAGAACGAATCGACGCCGGCCAACCCGCGCGACTCACATGCTAACGATCGATGAAAGGCGCAGCCCGTGACGGCCATTGCTGAGCGCGGGAGGGACGCGGTGACGATGACGATCCCGCGCCTCGGAGCAACACCGAACGGGCTGCGCCTGTCGGTTGCAGCGCGCGTCAGGCCGCGCGCTTGTCTTTCCCCTTCTCGGAGAAGCATTCCAGTATCTGAATGCGGAGTTCTTCGGCGGCGGGGCCCTTGAGCTTCCTGAGTTCGTTCCAGAGCCTGATCGCCTCACGTTGCTTTTCGACGGTCATGGGTCATCTCCAACGGGATTCATCCAATACGGCCATTGGAACAAAAGAAGAACAAAATGTCCAGCCGGAAAGAATGAAATTTGTGGGGATGAATTCGTCCCGAAAGCCGTCGCGTCACGACACATGGAACGGGATCAGCCTCCTCTCCGTTAGGCATGCCTGCCGGAGAGAGGGACCGTGACCAGAAAATTCTACGCCGTCGAGGTGGTACGTCAGATCGAGGAGACCATCGAGATCATGGTCGAGGCCCCGGACGCGGATGCCGCCGGCGATGCCGCGCTGGAACATCTGCGCACGCGTGGCAGCGAATATCAGTGGCTCAATCCGAAGCGCGATCTGATCGTCTGGCGCAAGCGGCAGATCGATCCGCCGGCGATCGTCGACGTCACGGCATGACGCTGGCGCGATATCGTGAAAGCGACATGGGTGGTGCCGTCCGCTGTGCGAGACGGCTTCCCGGCCATGAAAAACCCCGCACGAGCCTTGCGGTTGCAAGAGCCTTGCGGGGCTTTTCTCCATCGGGGATCGATAGTGGTACCGCGGTCAGACCGGCAGATTGTCGGTCATGCCAGGTGGCGTGTCGCCCTGCCCGACGCGCTCGTCGAGCAGCTCCTTTTCCGCTTCGTACCAGTAGATGTCCATCCGGCCGGCGGGCTCGCCGGCCTCTTTCCAGAGCAGATAGGCGCGGTTGCGGATGTCGTCTTCGCTGAGGCCTGTCATGTCATTTCCTCCCGTTTGGATAGAAATGACCGAACAACGCCTCAGGTTCCATTCCGCAACCTGGAGCCTCGTCCCGGGTACGGGATCAGACGGCGTCCTTGACGACCTTGAGCGGCGAGGCCTTCACCGACTTGCTGGCCGGCTTGGCCGCGAACTGCATCGGCTCCTTGGTGAAGGGATTGACGCCCATCCGCGCCTCGGTCGCCGGCTTGTTGACCACCGACATCTTGACGAAGCCGGGAATGACGAACTCGCCGGCCTCGTTCAGCTCCTTGTAGCCAACCGTCGCCATGTATTCGATCACCGACTTCACGTCGTTCTTCGCCAGTTGCGTGCCTTCGGCAATCGCATCGATCAATTGCGTCTTCGTCATCTTCGCCATGTCTGAAGTCCTGTTGTGTGTGAATTCCTGTGCGCGCGGGCGAGTCTTCGCTCCGACGCGGCCAGCCGCGCAGCGCGCTGTCTGAATCATGCCCTGATGTCATGAGGCGACGGGCTTAGAGCCCATCGGGCCGCAAAACGCAAGCCGCGGGGCCATGCCGGTTCCGCGGTACCGGATTGCGATCGGCCGGATTTGCACAGTCACGGGCGCAAGTTTGACACAATGGGTTCTCTTTTCGGGCCATTTGTGCATAGTGCGCCATGGCCAAAACAAAAGTGACGTTCAGAACCGTCCGTGTCGCCGAGGGCGACTGGAAGATCCTCGCCGACTATCCCGGCATCGAACAGCGTGAAATCAAGGGCTTCACCAGCAAGGCCGATGCCGACGACTGGATCAACGGCGACCGCAAGATCGCCTGGCTCCGCTCGCAGGGCTACGCCAAGTGAGCTCATGCCGTGAGCTGATGAAGTGACCTGATGACGTGAGCTGGACGGACGCGGGCTCACCGACGTGAGCTGAGTGACGTCAACTCAATGAACTGAGTGGAATTCCAAGATTGTCTCGCATGACGAGGCCCCGCTTGCCGGCAGACCCGGCCGGCGTGCGCGGCTGCATGGCCTGTGGACATCTGCGTCTCTCGCGTCACCTCATCGTGAAACCTCGGACATCGTTCGCATTGTTGAGACTTCGGTAACCTAACAACTCCACTCTCCGCCTCAGTAACCTGTTGCGTTGGAGTACCCCACAGTGCTGAATTTTGACGAGCTGCGTGAACTCGCAGCGGACGTTCGCATTTTCATCGACGTCGCCGAAGACAAGGCCGCGGCGCTGCGGTCCGTGATTGCAGCCTATGACGTGGTGCTCGCGATCTTCCCCACCGCAGAAGGCATGGGCCTTCATGTCGTGAAGGGCGGCGAGATCCTCGACAACATCGCAAAATCGCGCACACATGCCGTCTACAGCCACACCGCCATCGCGGTTCCGGATCTCGAGCACGCGGAAGTGCTGAAGCTGCTCACCGCGCCGGTGGAGCAGCGGCTCGCAGCGTAGCTTGCCAGGACGAGGCGCGGCGGCAGGCTTCAGCCTGCCGCGCGTGACGGCGGCCCGCGCAGCCGGCGCTCGCTTAGTTCGTGCGCGAGATTGGCGCGCGCCGCCGCCATTTCCGTCGCGAAGTCGCGCGAAAGGGCAAGGGCCTGCCCCTGCGCGGCAATGCTGCGGCATTCGGCCGGGTGCGCGCGGCACCAGGCGATGATGTCGCGGAGATCCGACAGATCAGCCGCGACCGGCACGTAGTGCACCCATGGCTTCAGATCGCCATAGTACCATTGCCGGTATCCCGCCGCGGATGCGACCTTGAGCACGCAGCAGCCCATCAGCAGGCGCGTGAAGAGATTGGCGAAGGCGTTGCAATTGCCGTCGATGTCGATGGCGAACTTGAAGCCGTACCAGGCGATCGGCGAAATGTAGTCGCCGAGCAGCCCGGCCTGCGAGAGGCGCGCGATGTCACGCGCGGTGTCCGGCGTCTGCGCGACCGCGCTCAGCCTGGCATCCGTCCCCGGCACGTCCTTCAGGGCGAGACAGAGCCGGGTGCGCGCGATCAGGGCGGGATCGGCGGCCGAGAGTTCCGGCTTGGCCACGAGGCCCGCGCCCGTGCTGGTGCCGCGCCAGACGATGACGTCGCTACGCGCGGACCAGTCGTTGGCGCTCACGCGCGCCAGAACCCGCTGGGCGTGATAGCCGCGCGTGCGCACGAAGACGTAGTCGGGCACCAGAATGGAGTCGGGATCGCGGCTGCAGAAGCCGATCAGCCCGCCCTCGCCCTCCTCGCCATCCGACACATCCGCCTGCAAGGTTGCGCCGCTCGCCTCGGCGACGTCGCCGACCAGGTCGAGGATCGCCCAGACGCGGTGAAAGGCCTCGTTGGGATTCGTCAGGACCCGGTCATGGCAGCACACGCGAACATCGTCGCGGCCGCGCGCCACGGAGATCCGGTGCGGAGGACTTTCCAGCGGCACGTCCGCGCGCACGTCGATCTGTCCGTCGCCGCCTTCGGCACGCCAGCGCTCCGTCAGGCGTCGGCCGAGCGCCGCCCGCAATTCACCAGATGGGGTCATGCCGCGAACCGCATGTCGCATCCCTGAACCCGAAGCACTGCTCGTCCCTCACCTCGCTTCACCTGCGACACCCGATCCCGGAACCGTCCCCGCGCCTTCGCGTTGCCTCTCCACAACAGGAGAACATCATGAGCATCGAAGGTAAAGCGAAGGAAGCTGCCGGTTACGTCAAGGAAGAGCTCTACGAGCACGGCAAGTCGGCCGAGAGCCAGCAGAAGGCCCAGGAAGGCCGCGACCTCCGCAACGAGGGCCGCATCGAGGACGGCAAGGCGCCGAAGCCCGGCAAGCCCGGGACCGGCCACTAAGGCTGACCGCCGACGTTTCGAAAGCCGCTCCTGGTCAAGCCAGGGGCGGTTTTTTCTGGATTGCGGCGACGGGAGTGGACTGCCCCTAAAGTGAGACACGATCATTTCGGTGACAGCTTTGGCTGTAACAGGCCAATCGGGACGAAGTGCAGCAGCCTATCCTACCCCCCAACCTCGACTCTACTTTTTGCCCTTCTGATCCTCGCGCGCCTTGCACTTGCCGAGGAAGTCCCAGCGCATGGCAACCGAACTGGTGTCGTCACCGGCAAACAGGCCTTTCGACTGCGCCTGCGAACAGCAAGAGGTCGAGAAGCCTGAGGCCGTGCACTTGTCCATGCTACCGGCTGCCTGGGCCGGTGCGACAAACCACGACACAGCGAGCGGGGCGACAAAAATCGATAATCTCAAACGCACTTAGCTCTCCTGTTGCAAAGCTATAACGTTGGTGTGAATGGGTCGAATGGGCTATTCGCTTGGTCTTCAATTGTCACACTTGCCGGGATTGGCGGTGCACCATCGGCTGACGGCCGAACTATCCCACCCGCGAGCTTTGTTGACCGAAACACATTCGTCGTAAGTACATGTTTTCGGCTTGGCCGCTGCCTTGCTGGATTTTTGCTCCGCGACGGCTTGTGCGCCCAGAGCAAGACCAAAAAACACGATCAATGCGATCAGGTGCATGAAAGAATCTCGCAAACTGATGAAAGGGACTTTGAATTTCTAAAGTTCACGATACCAACGGAAACAACCTAGTGGCGCATCCAAGGGTTGTAAATATTGATCTGAGGACTTCTTGGAGGTGCCACGGCAAACGCCCCGTCACAGGCACCCTCGTGCCTCACCCGCGGGTGAAGCCCAGCACTGTGGCCCAATCCATCTCAGCGTCGACCAACTGAGATGACGTATAAGCCCGACTAGCACGATGCGGCGCCTGTTGTATGGTGGGGCGTCTTGCGCGAGGGACTGATGAAGATTGCCATTGTGATTGCCGGTTTGATCGTTGTTGCCATTGCTGCCCTCGTGGCGATCCAGCCGGACTTTCTGAAGCCAGCCTCGCTCGCCCTCGTGAAGAAGTCCGACATCCTCGGCTTTTCACCCGGCATGACGTTCGAGGAGACGAGCAAGCTCATCACGCAGCGCCGCTATCGCTGCCTTCAGCTCCGCGACTCCTACACTCTCGAATGCGCCATTGATGATGCGAAGGTGACCATCGACCGCGACGAGGCCGACGCCAGGCACCCCATCTGGCGCGTCACGGCGAACCTGAAAAATCCGGGTTCGCAGGACGCCGCCGTCAAATCGATCTCCGACCAGTTCAACGCCCAGCCGACGAGGGACGCCCGGGAGGGATGGATCTGGATCGTCGGCCGCGGGCTGAAGCTGAGCTATGACGGCGCCGCGTTGAAGCTCGTGGACGAGGCTGAGGAGACAAGGCGCGGCAAGGACGGAGCGCGGCGTTAGGGGGCGTGCACCGATGCGTTCTGGACGGCCATGTCGGCCCGGGATTCGAGACATGAAACATCATGACAAAGTGAGTTTGGCCGGCGCGTGACGCGCACGCATGGCAGTGCCCTCGATCGATTTTACTGCTATCTGGTGCCTCGACGAGCCCTCTCTCACGCCCCATCAAGACACCCAAGGAGCTTTGGACCATGCGTTTTCTCCACACCATGCTGCGCGTGCGCGATCTCGACGTCGCGCTGAAATTCTATGTCGATGCGTTCGGTCTGAAGGAGGTACGACGGATCGAGAACGAGAAGGGGCGGTTCACGCTGGTGTTCCTGTGCTCGGCCGACGACCTCGATGCGTTGAAGAGCCAGCCGCCGACCCGCGGCGCGCCGCTGGTCGAGCTCACCTGGAACTGGGACGAGGAGAAGTACGGCGAGGACCGCTTCTTCGGCCATCTCGCCTATGAGGTCGACGACATCTACGCCACCTGCGAGAAGCTGATGAAGGCCGGCGTCACCATCAACCGGCCGCCGCGCGACGGCAACATGGCCTTCGTCCGGTCGCCGGATCTGCACTCGATCGAACTGCTCCAGAAGGGCGATCCGAAGCCGCCGCAGGAGCCCTGGGCCTCGATGCCGAACACCGGCCACTGGTAAGCGCGCGCACTCCTGGAACAAGCCCGCGCCGCATGCGTTCACCTCCCGACAACAGGATCAAGGAGGAAGACATGGGACGTGGATTATTGTTGTGGATGCTGGGCGTGCCGATTCCGGTGATCATTCTGCTGTGGCTGTTCTTCGGCCACTGAGCTTCGACCGGCCTGCAATTCAAAGCTCCGCCCCCCGGGCGGAGCTTTTCGCATGAGGGGCTCGCCGCAAACCCATCGCCGTTGCGCGCAAATTCCGCTATCGACGTACAACAGCTGCAGTCGTCCCCCCCCCGCATTGCGCTTCGCTCCATGCGGGCAACGGCTGCAAGAGCCCCGCGGGAGGAATTCATGCCGGACCACACGCTCACGATCTGGGGCCGCGCCAATTCGGTCAATGTGCAGAAAGTGCTGTGGTGCCTGGCCGAGCTCGACCTGCCCTTCACGCGCATCGATGCCGGCATGCAATACGGCAAGACGCGCGAGGCCGAATATCTGGCGATGAATCCCAATGCGCGGATCCCGACGCTGGTCGAGGGCGATTTCGTGCTGTGGGAGTCGAACGCCATCATGCGCTATCTCTGCCTCGCCCATGGGCGCGGCACGCCGATCTATCCGGAGGCGCCGCAGCGCCGCGCCGGCGTCGAGCGCTGGCTGGACTGGACCCTGTCGACCGTGCAGCCGGTCGACCGCCCGGTATTCTGGGGCATCGTGCGCACCCCGCCCGCCGAGCGCGACATGGTCCAGATCCAGAAGGATGCCGATGCCGCAGCCGAAGTCTGGGCGATCGCCGATCGCCTTCTGGCGGGCCGTCCCTGTCTGGAGGGCGACGCCTTCACCCTCGCCGATCTCGCACTCGGCGCCTATGCGCGGCGCTGGCTCGGCGTCGAGGGCATCACGCGGCCCCCGCAGCCGCATTTGACCCGCTGGCTCGCCGACCTCGCCAAACGGCCCGGTTACGCCCGCTATGTCGCCCCGCCGATGTCGTGAGCGCCCAAAGCCTCCAAGCCCTTCAATTTAAAAAGAAAATGCCTCTTTGGCCCACAACGCGCCGGCCGCAGGGAAGGACTTGACGTTCCTTTGCATGGGGTTGTTTTGGCACGCCTGGTGCGGGGCTAGCGCCAGCCGCGCTCGACCAGCACCACGATGGCGATCAGGACCAGCGTGACGGCGGCGGTGCCGAGCCGCGCGGGCCAGCTCAGCCCGCGGCCGATCCACCACAGCAGCGCGCAATACATCAGGACGGGAACGAGGATATCGAGCCGCAGCAGGTCCGCAGGCATGCGCGGCCTCAGCGCCGGATCGTGGTGTCGATGCTGATCGAGCCGCCGATCCTGACGCAGGTGCCGGTGCCCTCGACCATGACGAAGCGCGGCCCGTAGGAGGCACAGGCATTGGCCTTGCCGGCGCCACCGGCGCCCTTCAGCGGCAGGGCCTTGCCGGACGGCGGCAGCCGCAACGTCTCCGTGGCGCGCAGGGGCGCGGCGGCAAACGGGACGAGAACGAGGGCGAGAACACAGGCGCGCATCGGGGCCTTGTAGCGCGGGCGGCCGCCGCGCGCCATGCGGCGGCTTGCGCGGTCAGAGGAACCTGACCCCGGCCGAGTTGCCGCGGCGCCAGACCACCTGGCAGCTCCGCCCGGTGCGGGCATCGCGGGCAAATCCCATTCGGATCACGCCCGGCAGCTGGCTGGCGTCCTCGTCCAGCGTGATCCTGGCGCCAGAGCTCGAGATGTCGTCGACCAGGCAATGCCGCGCCGCGAACCCGCCCTCGAGCGTGATCCAGGCGTGTCGCGACAGCAGCTTGCGGGCCGCGCGCTTCTTGGGCTGTGGCATGGCGTGAACGATCTCCCGCTCCAGCGCTAGCTCAGGGGCCCCTAATAAACCGTTGAATTCTCCATCCGAATTAGCCCGGGCCTGCGGCTGTCCACCGCCCTTCCGAGGCCTGTCCGGAACGGCTTGCCGTCGCGCGCAAACGCCACTATACGTTCGCCCGCTGCAAGCCGCCGGCAACGACTCGGCCGGCAGGCGGCCGCGCCGTGGCAAACGGCATGGCCCCGCGTTTGCTCCCTTCGTCTATCGGTTAGGACGCCACCCTTTCACGGTGGAGAGAGCGGTTCGATTCCGCTAGGGAGCGCCAGCCGCAATCTAAGCCATTGAGAAGCTGAAAACTCTGAGCAATCATGAGCTTAGAGAGACCGCCCTGCTACACAACTGTAGCCCGCAAGGGTGGTCCACATGGCACTGATGAGCTACGTCCAAAGAAGGCGTTCCGGGTTCTATGAATTCCGCAAGCGATTGCCGCAGGCTCTCGCCGGCAAAGACGTTCCCACGCACATGCGGGACAGATTCCCGGACCTCATCAACACCAGCACGCGGAGGTTTAAGAACGAGTTCGTGCAGTCGCTGGACACGAAAGAAGCGCCGGCCGCGAAGAAGCAAGCGCACAGGATCGCCTTTAGGCTTGCGGTGATGGTGGAGGAGGCCGAAGCCGCCCTCACCGCTCAGCAGCACAGCTCTCAGCCCGCCAAGAGCGTAGACCCGCAAGAGATCGGAGAGGCGGTCTATCGGAGCTTGCTTGAGGGCGACGAAGCAGAACGCCTCATGGTTGACGACCGGCGCCTTCTGAATATGGACCGCGCAACAGAGTGGCCGGACCTAGAACCCCTTAAACCTGCTTCCGGCGCAGGGATGCAGATCGATCACGCCACTGGTCTACGCGGCTGAGACCCACGACTTGGCCGCGGAATACCGGGCAGCCTATGCGCGGCGTGATTCGTCCATCGTAACCGCTGAGACAAGCCTTGAGCTGAAGAAACGCGGCGCCTCCACCCTGGACAAAACCTCGGCAGAGTTCCAGACCGTGGCGCTTGAGGTGCTGCGGGCTCACGTGCGGGCCTATGAGACGATTCGAAGACGCAATCAGGGCGATGACCTTCCGACGCCGGCCGAACCAAAAGCAGAGGCTCGCGGCCCCCTTCTCTCCGAAGCTTTCGAGATGTGGAAGACTGGCGGTGGCTCGGTGCGAGGCTCAAAGAAGCCCAGCGACAATGCCGTGACCGAAGCGCAGCAGGCTGTCAGGTTCTTCACGGACCTGTTCGGGGACATGCGGGTTGCGGACATCACCAAAAAGACCGCGCGAGAGTTTCGGGACACCATCGCCAAGGTTCCTAAGAACTTGCCCGCAGCGTGGCGCAAGATGCCTCTGCCCCAGCTTCTAGCTCGGCCTGATCTTGCAAACTATCCCGCTCGCGGCGCGACCACCATCAACAAGGGGGTGCAGCTTCTCGGGGCCATCATTTCCCATGCGGACGCGCAAGGCGCCCTCGATGAAGTGGACAGATTCGCCAACCCATTCGGGAAGGCTGTCAAGTTCAGGGTGGATGAAGGTGAGACTGAGGAGCGTGAGATATTCTCCAAGGCGGACCTGCGGGCCATCTTCTCCTCGCCGGTCTACGCAAGCGGCTGGAGGACCGATGGGGGCAAGGGAGAAGCGGCATTCTGGATCCCGCTTATCGCCCTCCTCAGCGGCATGCGGATCAGTGAGATTGCGCTGCTAAGGCTTATGGACCTGCAGGAAGATGCGGATGATGGGATGTGGTTCTTTGATGTGAGCCGCAAGGGTGGTCGCCGCACCAAGACCGTAACCTCCATCCGGCGCATCCCCGCCCATCCCGAGTTATTGCGCATCGGCCTCCTCAAGTACCGCGCATGGCTCGTTGAACTCGGCTGCCGCCCGAGCGATCCCCTATGGCCGGGCGTCAAGTCGGCCGCGTGGTCGAAGTGGATCAACAAGTATCTTGGCGACCAGTGCGGCATCACCGAGAGCACGAAGGTCTTTCACTCCTTCCGCCACACCTTCAAGCGTATGGCCCGCGATGCTGGGCTTTATGAGGAGCTTCACGACGCAATCACCGGGCATGCGAGCGGTGACGGTGGCGTAGGTCGCGACTATGGCAAAGGGTTTTCCATCAAGCCCCTGGCCAAAGCGATGGCACAGATAGAGGCCCCGGTAGATTTGTCGGGGTTGGCTTGGCGGACACCCGAAGCGTGACGGGTTCTGATTGTTTTCCGGTCACCAAACGGCCAAGTGCGGAAAGTGTCTTTCAATTTCTTCAAAGGTGATTTGTGTTTGGAAGTTATTCAGATGGCGACCGTATTCGGACCTCTTGGTCTCACTGAAGAATACTCCGGTCGATGCATCTTGGTGGGGCATCACCCTAGATGGTGGATTCCGTACCCAGCATTCGGCCCGCAGAGGATACCCTCGCGCTTGGACGCCATCAGCCTTGAACTTGTCCTTTGGCTGCTTGACCTCGAAATGTAAAGCGAACCTCAAACCTGCGGCGTCTTCAAACATCGTGAAGATGTCGGTCTCCTTCCCGCTGCAGCCTGAACAACGGCACCCCTCAGTGAAGTAGAATCTCCACCACTCTGCCGTGGGGTTGTTCCTATAGGCCTTCATCTCCTGGTGGAGCGTACGCGCCTCAGAGGCGTACGAGAACTTTGACTTCGATAATATCCAGCGCCTGAAGTTAGCGTCTTCGACGAGGCCCTGTGCGATGGGCTGAGCGTAATGGTATTCCATCGAACCATATTTCACTGCCCCCTCCCATTACTTAATCAAACAATGCAAACTCCCTATCGCGCCTGCAAGCAGTGTCAATCGCAGGAATATACCTCGCAATTGTATCGACCACCAACATCATCTACACCCTTGCGGGATCATGATGCACTGGCCGGCAGCTAGGCCTTGAGGTTCTCAACCTGCGACAATGAACCTTGAGCTTCACCCACGATGCTTTCCTTCCCTCACTCTCTCTCCCTCATCGCATTGAGCAGATGCATCGAGAGTCTTCGTCTCACTCGCGAGAGCGTTGAGGTGGGGCATTGAGTTCAGAGCATTGGGCTCTCATGTGCGTGACCCTTGAAGTTGGTCCGGTGTGAGGTGGTAGAGCTTCTAGGTCACTTTGAGGCTATACCCGGATGTACTGTGAGGCACTCCTCCCTGCATTCCCTCAGTGATGGTGGTCGATGAGCAATCGACTGTGGAGGGCTCTGATCCTCACGGTCACGCCTTGAGCTTGGCCTAGAGCTGCATAGTGGAAGCGTAAGAAATCAGCCAATCTTACTGCCTTGAGAAAATGCAAGTGTCTCACTACTCTGACGTCGTATCGTCGCGGCCGACTTATTTTTTCTGCACCTGCGACAATCTGCACCATGTGCTGGCTCTGCTCAACGCGTTCTTTTGCTCCCGCCGGAGGAAATTGATTGGGGTGCCAACATGCTCAGGTTGAGGAATTTGCTAACGGTTCTGGTCGCGCTGACATCGGGCGTGTGCCTTACCACCGAGTCAAGGGCTGGAATAATTTACAGCGTTCACGATGCCGCGCCGGACTTCAACTATCCTGGTTACGGTCTTCAGGTTCACGGGACGATCACGACCGATGGGACCCTCGGACCGCTCACTGCGGCCAATTTGATCTCTTGGAATCTCGACCTTCTTGGAAACGGCGGATACCTCGGGACGCTCATGCCATCCAATTCGCAACTGAGGCACGCCTCATTATTGGCTACAAGTAACGGACTCTATTTCGATCACGAGTCATCCGGCTGGCTTTCGTTTGCGTGGTTTAGTAACGGTGGCATGTGGTGTTTGTCTGGCACCGCAAACTCCTGTGTAGGTGATTTGACCCGCGTGTCGGTTATCGGCAGGTACTACACTTACGGGGGTGGGTTAATATTTGGGATTAGCGAAGAAAGGCATGGAACAGTTCAATACGGTGTACCGGTCGACACCACGCCGGCGGTGCCCGAAATGTCGACTTGGGCCATGATGATGCTCGGTTTTGCCGCCATGGGCGTGTTTGCTCCCATGTTGAGACGCAGCGCCACAACGATGCATGTCAGCACCCTTCGCACAGCGTTACAGAAACCAGCAGAGCAATAGTCTGCTTGCAAACTAGCTGAGCTCTTGCTTGATGTCGGCGGCGGGCGAGCGATTTACCGCTGCCGACCTTGTGCAATCTCCACGTGACCTCCGCGTTGACGAGGCGCTCCGGCGCGATCCTATCCATCAATCTTCACCGGGATGTCGGCCCCAACCATCCGCATTGCTTCCTCAAGCATCACCTTCCGCGCCCGCTCTCTGTCCGAACGCGCAACGATCACGCTATCATGTAGCGGCAATGCGCCTACGCCCATGCTGACGAGCCTGAGCATGACGGAAATCAGGATGTCGCTCTCCAGCCGGTGAAGCTCCAGGCCTCGCCCCCCGTTCGAACCATTCCGCCGCAATCGCGTGGTGTTTCTCCTTGATCGCCCGGACAACATCGCTCGGCTTGGGCACGCCCTGAGCTGTTCCGCCTGCTGGCTGATGCCTCGCCTGGAGACGTTCTCCTCGTGGAGCAGGTAGACCGTCTCTCCCGCCTCACCGCGCCTGACTGGGAGAAGCTCAACGCCGAACTCACGGCACGCCGCGTGCGGGTGGTGGCGCTTGATCTCCCGACCTCGTGGATGATGGCCACCAACACCGCCGATGAGTTCACGGGACGCATGTTCGAAGCCATCAACGGCATGCTGCTGGACATGCTCGCGGCTGTGGCTCGCAAAGACTATGATGATAGACGGCGCAGGCAGGCTCAAGGCCAAGCGAAGGCGAAGGCGGAGGGCCGCTATAAGGGACGCAATGAGGACACTGAGCGCAATGATGGTATCGCTCGCTTGCTTGCTGCCGGCCAGTCCTGGAGCGCTATCCAAAAGGCGACAGGATGCAGCCGCGCGACTATCGCGAAGATTGCGAAGCGCACGGACCAGGAGGCGGTAGCGTGAGGGTGTAGCGTCCTTAGCACTGCCTTTCTCTCGCACCCGTGGCTGGCGCCTCGTCACCATCCTCAGCGCCGTCACGCTAGCGCATATATTGTGGCAATGCCGACCTACCTCCCGGCAGCAAGCGGCCTTGGAGGGCAACACAGCGGCCGCCGCTACCGTCTCATTCAATGCGGACCAACGTGCTCGCGACCTTGCGGAGGTGGTGAGGGACATCCGGGCAAGAGGTGCGGTGACGCTGGAGGCCATCGCTGGCGAGCTGAATGGCCGCGAGATGATGACGCCGCGCGGTGGCCGCTGGTATCCGTCCTCGGTGGCCAATCTGCTGCGGAGGTTTGAGGCCTAACGTTTGAAGTACGCCAGCACTCCGAAGATGCTCCCGATCAAGGCGAGCGCTAGGGTTATTCGGGCCGCGAAGAATTCCCAGTCGGCCTTCTGCTCCGCGCGGATATCGGCTCTTACTTTCTGAGCTGCCGCAGCGGTCAGGATGCGCTCCGAGGCAGAGCGAGGCTGCTCCCAGCTCGCATCGTCCTCGGGTAACGGCACGTGATACAGATACGATTGCTCGACAAGGTAGTTAGATCGGAACACGTCTATGGCCACAGTCTCCATGCCGAGCTGCCTGCCCATCGTATGCCTGTAACGAGGCTCATCACCGGGCACCTCGGGATCAGCAGGCATCTCATCTAGAGCGCGAGACATGGAGCGGTGAAGCTTGAGCTGCTTCCTCAAAGCCCTCCTATAGCGCAGTTCATCGAACAGCATTGCCGTAGTCCTCGTGTTGATGGCGAGGATGCATGCTTGCCATCAAGCTACATCGGACCCCTCCAGGCCGGCCCCGGGGCGGGCATACGGGGGGAAGTTGCGTTGCAGCCCCCACGCCTTACCCTTCGAGTTTGTGACCCCTAAAACTAGCGTCGCTATCTCTTTTTAAGCAGCGTGAGGATATCAATCGCTGCATCATCTGCATCGACCGGCAGCGCTACGCCTGCGAGCTGAAGTGCCTTGAGGAACTGCCGCACGGCATAGTCAAACTCTTCGAGCGGGGCCGATCTCTCCACCGGCACTTCATAGACGCGAAGCTCACGCTCCTTGCCGCCATCCGGTGAGCTGACATCGATGATGAGCGGGATAGGATCGTTCGGGTCGTTGATACAGTGCAACTCATAGATACCGCGACCTAGGAAGCGCACATGCTCAGGAAAGAGAGGCTGCTGCTTACGGGCATTTATTAACACAGCGTAGGCTTGACCATCGACCCACCAGATCCCTTTGATGCTCGGCTTGAACCAAAAACCAAGAACCTTCGTAGGTCGAGATGGCTCACGATACCAACGACCGCGTCCGCCAAAATAGGATCGCAGAAGACGTGTAACCTCGCGGAGATTCTCGTTCTTCCAGGCGTCTTCGTAACGGCTGAACTCAGAGACGATATACGCCTCACTCGCATAGCCTGCGACGACCATCTCTAAGCGGGGCCAGATCATGCTGTAAGACATGAACGACTTTCCCGCGAGACGCTCTCTCAGGTTGTTCGCAGTGAGTGCCGAGTCCATACTTAGCACAGAGGGGTATGCAAACTTCGGGAAGTCCAAAAGCTCGAAATACTTTCCACGCCCCACCATCTAGGTCCCTCCAATCGACATGGGAGCAGAACAGGACTGGGTAGTCCGATTCGCCTACTCGGAGCAATATACCCCAGATAGTGGATTCAATGCCGTGTGGTGGATTTCTCTTCCCCAGCAAAATGGCGGCGGATGAGCTGATTAGGGATACGGGGGCTCACCGTTGGGTCTGCGAGGTGCGCCCTATAAATGATGTCCCACGGTCCGTTCGGTTCATGTGAGAGTGATACGAGCTGGCCGGTGGTGAAGTGGGTGTAGTTCAAGAACTCCGCGATGATTATCTGCCGATGCTCCTCACGAATATCTTCAAAGGGGACGGGCATTCGCTTGCCGGAAGCATAATCCAGGTACTCAGCGGGGGCTCTTATTGGCTCCTCCTTGTACACCTTGAAGGCGTCGAAAACCGGCCGAATAACAGGACCATACTGCCAAGCTTCAAAGTGATTTCGGATCAGGCCATCCGGCAACCGTCTCAGCGCAGCGACCTGGATGAAAAACAGCAGCTTGTTGATACGCAGGTTGGTGATGTCGAATTCGACCGCATCGAAATTCGCCAGGAGGAAGTTACAGACCTTGCGAGCTTCGTACATGACAGGACCACTTCAGGACTTATGTTCTCAGCTCTATAGCGTGGCCACACCAGCGCTGTTTGCGGAGAGCTCATCTGCCCCCAGAATCAACAGCCACTTGGACAGTATAACTTAATAGAACAAAAAATGAACATACCACTGAAACGTCCTCGACTATGCTCCCCCGCCGTGCTACACAGCGACGTAATCGGGCAGCTAAAATCTTTGTCTTTTCAATGCGATGCGCTCGCGCTCTCAGTTTCCGCTAGGGAGCGCCATCGCGCCCGTATCCTCAAGGCTCGCCCTGACGTCTTCGAGCAGCGACGGCTTTTGAACAGCATCAATCGCATTTGGCCCATCGGCACTGAGACATGCCGCGCAAATGGCGCCGGTCATGTCGTGCCGTCCCCGGTCTCCTACCGGCTCGCCCATTTACCGAAAATTTACCCCTGCTCCCGAGTGGCGGTATCACTCGCTTAGATGTCTCGGCGGTACGTGAAATTACGGAATTCATCCGAACCACGGCTGGCCCTCATGTCCCTTGCGGAATTTCTCAGACAACGTGCGGTGGACGTCAGCGTGGGCGGAAGCTACTCGCTGCAACGCTGGTACGATTGCGAGGGCCGGTTGCGGAACTTTGCCTGCCGCACCAAGCGCGTCTCGCCGTTCCGGATGATCGTGGACGTGCCCGTCGTCGGCAAGATCGGCGAGCGCGTGACCTCCTACTTCCAGGATTTCGGCAAGTTCCAGTGCACCATCAGCGCGACGCTCCAGACGGGCTTCCTGATGGAGCTGGAAATGACGCGGGCGCGGCGCGCCTGGATGTCGGAGAAGCTGACCTGGCTGGAGAAGAAGCAGAAGGATGCCAGCATCAAGGAGCTGCGGCGGGACGCCCGCTTCGTGCCGCAGGTCTCCCACGCCTTCCTGACGCTCGCCGACGGCAATGTGCATTCCTGCTTCATCATCGACGTCTCGACCACCGGCGTTGCGGTGTCCGCCGAATATGATCCTCCGGTCGGGACGCCGCTCGCGGTCGGGACCTGCGTCGGACGCGTCATCCGCAAGTTCGACAACGGCTTTGCGGTCAAGTTCGCCGAGAAGCAGAAGCGCGACGAACTGGTCCGGCTGATCGTGCGCTCGCCGCTGCCGCGACCGGCCTGAATCCATCTTGCCTCCGCAACTCCGCCACGCCGTGGCCAAAATGCGCGCTCAGCCTTAGGCGTCCGCGCCAGACGCCGGACGTTCCTTGAAGGCTCGCGATCGGGGGGACCGGATGGCCGTCGACAAGATCACCTGGGACCGGGTTGGCCGGGTCACCACGCCCGGACGCTACATGTACACGTTCGGCTGGCTCACCATCACCGCCGGCGACCTCGACATCTGGAAGCAATATCCGAACGCCGCCTTCACGCTGCTGGCCAATCCGCTCGCGCCGGACCAGTCGCCAGGCGAGGAATTTCACCTCGGCGCTTTCGACGTCGCACCCGAGGCGCAGCCGAGCTGGTCGCACTGAGCTCGCGGCCCCCGGGGGTTCGATTCGCAGTCCCGCCAACCCTCGTCCTTGGCAAGATGGCCTTGCGCGGAACGCAGGCCGTTCCGGGAACTCGTGGCATGTGCGTTGCTTAGTGCATGGCATGACAGAGATCGCTTATTTCGACCAAACCATCCTGCTGCTCCTCATCATAGTCTGTCTCGGCCCATGCCTCGTGCGCGCCGTCTGGGAGCTGGAGCAGATGCGGACCCGCCGGATCACCGCCTCGCCCCGCCGGCGCGCAAGGGAACGCGAATAGGCAAGTCCGTCCGCAACCGCGTCTCCAGCAGTTGGCTGCTATGCCTTGATAAGACTTGGCATTGGCTGCAGCGGGCGGGCTCACGGCCTGATTGGAGCTTTTGACGAGGCAGTCGCCGCAGCCGATTGATTGTGCTTGCCTTGTCGCCGTTCTGCGAGGATGTGGATGAACGAACGCTGTCAGGCCCGTTCAGCGGCCCGACAGCGAGTCCATGACACATGGTCGCATCGATCGACGTAGATTAGCTGGGCCAGGGAACCTATTTTCGGCGCCGATGTACCTGATTGAAGCGTTGCCCACCGTCATCGGAACCGCGGCCATCGCCCCGGCCCTCTTGATGCTGTGGCTGGTGATCGCCGCGGAGGAGCGCCCAGGCCCGCCAGCGCAGGTCTGGACCGCGTTCCTGCTCGGAGCGGCGAGCATCTCCTTGCTCGGCTTCGCCCGCGCGCCCTTCGCCAGGATGGTCGAGGCCCCCGACAACCCCTGGGCCGAGCTGGCCATGCATTCGATCTTCGGCGTCGCCCTTCCCGAGGAAGCGGTCAAGGTGGTCGCGATCGTACTGGTTTCCTCGACCAAGCGGCGGACCTTCGCCAACCCCATGGACACCGTGGTCTATGGCGCCGCGGTGGGGCTCGGCTTTGCCGCCTATGAAAACCTCGCCTATCTCGTCCAGCATGCCGACATGTGGCGCTCGCTGGCGGCGCTGCGCAGCGTGCTGACCGTTCCGTTTCACGGCGCGCTCGGGATCATCGCAGGTGCCTATCTGACCATCGCGCGGGCCGGCACCGCGCTCGGCGCCAATCGCCACAATCGCGACTGGGCGCGCTTGTCGAGCCGGCTTCTGATGCTGGCCGGCCCTCTCGCCCTGCATTCGGCCTTCGACTTTCCGTTGCTCGCCCTGCAGCGCATGCCCGATCTCGATCCGACCCTTCGGATATGGCTGGGCGCTGCCAGCCTCCTGATCGGTTTCAGTTCGATCGCCTTCGCGATCCGGCTGGTGCGCCGCGTTGCGCGCCACCATGCGCCCCGCACCGAGATCGCCCGCGAGCGCCTCAGCCAGTTGCGGCGGATGTGGGCGCTGTGGCTCGCCGGCGGCGGCGTGGGCTTTCTCGGCCTCGCCTTCGTGCTGACCTCGATCCATCACTGGCTGATCAATCCCGAACGCAATCTCACGCTGGCGCTGATCCCGATCGGATTCGTGTCGATTCTGCTCGGCCTCGCTCTTCTGGTTGTCACGACGGCGATCTACGTTCTCGGCCGCAACCGCATCCGCACCAGCGCAGAGGGTTTTTCGTCCGCGCATGGCGGACATTGATCCACGACAATGGCCAGCCGGCCCGCGGCGGCATAGACTGCGCGCACGATTTTGGAACGGGAGCCTGCAGATGACCATGCCTGAAGAATTTTCGCGGCTGCAAACCGCCATGAGCGAGGCGGTCAAGTCGCATTGGAAGGCTTTCCTGTTCGAAGGCATCCTGCTGGTCGTGCTTGGCGTCGCCGCCCTGGTGCTGCCGCCGCTCGCGAGCCTTGCGACGGCGATCTTCCTGGGCTGGATGTTCCTGATCAGCGGCATCGGCGGGCTGATCGCCACCTACTGGGCGCGCAACACGCCGGGCTTCTGGTGGTCTCTGATCTCGGCGGCGCTCGCCGTGCTCGCCGGTGGCATCCTGCTGGCGCGCCCGGTGCAGGGCGTGCTGACGCTGACGATCGTGCTCGGCGCCTATTTCCTTGCAGAGGGCGTCACCACCATCATGTACGCGTTGGAGCACCGCCGCGAGCTCAGCGGCCGCTGGTCGTGGCTGCTGATTTCGGGTCTCGTCGACATCGCCATCTCCTTCATGGTGATCGCGGGCCTGCCGAGTTCGGCAGAATGGGCGATCGGCGTTCTCGTCGGCATCAATCTGCTGTTCGGCGGGGCGAGCCTGATCGGGATTGCGCTCGCAGCACGCAAGGGCGCCGGCTGAGCGGGCCCCGCCCCCGCCCTTTTGGGGGTGACAAGCCGAAGCCGGCACGCTATAGAGCGAACCATGATCACCGTCGCCACCAGCTATTATTGGTACTTTAGCTTCGACAGCTCGCTGGCGGCGGGAGGATCGCGCTCAATCTGACACATTGCAGCAAACGTCCGAACAAGCCGCCAGACCTGGCGGCTTTTTTATTGCCGGCAGGTTCGAAACAGACAGGAGCCCGCCGTGCTGAGCACGACCGACGATCTTCGTATCCGCGAACTGAAAGAACTGAGCACCCCGGAAGAGGTGATGCGGGAAGTCCCGCGCACGCTGACCGCGACCCGCGTGGTCATGGCGGCGCGCAACGCCATCCACGCCATCCTGACCGGCCAGGACGACCGCCTCCTGGTGGTGGTCGGCCCCTGCTCGGTGCACGATCCCAAGGCCGCGCTCGACTACGCCGAGCGTCTCGCGAAATTGCGCGAGGAGCTCGCCGACCAGCTCGAGATCGTGATGCGCGTCTATTTCGAGAAGCCCCGCACCACCGTCGGCTGGAAGGGCCTGATCAACGATCCCGATCTCGACGGCAGCTTCGACATCAACAAGGGCCTGCGGCTGGCGCGCAACGTACTGTCGGCCGTGAACAATCTCGGCCTGCCCGCCGGCACCGAATTTCTCGACATGACGACGCCGCAATACATTGCCGATCTGGTCTCATGGGCGGCGATCGGCGCCCGCACGACCGAGAGCCAGATCCATCGCGAACTGGCATCGGGGCTGTCCTGCCCGGTCGGCTTCAAGAACGGCACCGACGGCAATGTGCGGATCGCCGCCGACGCGGTGAAGTCGGCCTCGCACCCGCATCATTTCATGGCGGTGACCAAGCGTGGGCGATCGGCGATCGCCTCGACCGCGGGCAATGAGGACTGCCACATCATCCTGCGCGGCGGCAGCAAGCCGAACTACGATGCGGCGAGCGTCGCCGCGGCCTGCAACGAACTGGCGAAGTCCGGCGTCGCGCCGCTGGTGATGGTGGACGCGAGCCACGCCAATTCGAGCAAGAAGCCGGAAAACCAGCCGCTCGTCATGGCCGACATCGCCGGCCAGATCTCGGGGGGCGAGAGCCGCATCATGGGCGTGATGATCGAGAGCAATCTGGTCGCCGGTCGCCAGGACGTGGTTGCGGACCAGCCTCTGGTCTACGGCCAGAGCATCACCGACGGCTGCATCGACTGGGCGACCACCGCGACGGTGCTCGAGCAACTCGCCGACGCGGTCGAGATCCGCCGCAACAGCAAGCGCGCGGGACTTCACGAGCGCTCGGCCTAGGCCCGGCAAAGCATGCGGGCGGGGCCGAACTGTCGCGCCCTGCCCGCCTTTGTCGCGGCTCAGCAGCCGCGGCAGATGCTCTTGATCTTCTTGTCGAGCGCCGCGTCTTCCTTGTTCACGGGATTGTTCGGATCGCTCAGATTCTTCTCGCTGGGCACGTCGCTGGCGCGCGGCTGGCGATGTCCGACCGGCGCTTGCGGAAGCGCCCCCGAGGTCGCACCGCCCGAATTCGACCCCTTCGCGGTGCCGGTCTGCGCGATCGCCGCGCCGCTCCCGAGCAAGACCACGAGCGATGCTGCCATCATGATCTTCTTCATGTCTTGTCCTCCATTCCGCGAGCCGGCTTCCGTCTGCCCCGATACTCAGGTCTCGGGTGGGTAGAGATGTACGTCGCCGCAATAATCGACGATACGATAGCGCGTTTTCAGTTCCGCATCACCCGCGTCGGCCGCGATATCCCGTGACTCCGACACGTAATTCGGCCCGACCGGCGACTTGCCTGCGCCGCCGGGAATGTCGATCACATAGTCCGGCTGACACAATCCGGACACCCGCCCCCGCAATTGCCGCATCAGATCCTGTCCTTCCGCCAGGGTCGTGCGCAGATGCGCGGTGCCCGGCGCGAGATCGCCGTGATGCAGGTAATAGGGCTTGATCCGGCATTCGACGAACGCTCGCATCAGATCCGACAAAGCGGCGAAGTTGTCATTGACGCCGCGCAAGAGCACCGACTGGCTCACCATGGGAATTCCGGCATCGACCAGCCGCGCGCAGGCTTGGCGGGCCGGCCCGGTCAGTTCGCGCGCATGATTGGCATGCAGCGCAACCCAGGTCGTCGCCCCATCGACCTTGAGCGCCGCAACCATCTCGTCGCTGATGCGGGCCGGGTCGGCCACGGGCAGGCGGGTGTGCAGGCGGATGACCTTGACGTGATCGATCGCGGCGAGATCGGCCATGATCTCGCGCATGCGGCGCGGCGCCAGCATCAGGGGATCGCCGCCGGTCAGGATCACCTCCCAGATCTCGCCATGGGAGCGGATGTAGTCGATCGCGGCGCGATAGGCGGCATCGGAGAGGGCATTGTCCTTGCCGGGGCCGACCATCTCGCGCCGGAAGCAGAAGCGGCAATAGACCGCACAGACGTGAACGAGCTTGAACAGCACGCGGTCGGGATAGCGATGCACGATGCCGGGGACAGGCGAATGCGGATGATCGCCGATGGGATCGGCATTTTCGCCCGGCTGGGTGGTGAGTTCGGCCGCGCTCGGAATGAACTGACGGGCAATGGGATCATCGGGATCGGCGCGGTCGATCAGGTCAAGCAGCGCCGGCGTGACGGCAACTGCATAGCGCGCCGCAACGCGCTCCAGCGCCGGCAAGGCCTCGGCCGGAGCAAGCCTCTCGGCGACCAGTTCGGCGGGTTCGCGCAGCGTTCGTAAGGGATGGGTTTTGGTCATGCGCCCACTAATGTTCATGTACCGGCGGCGTCCACACGACCTGATCGATCCGCGATGCACCGCTCGCCAGCATCACCAGCCGGTCGAAACCAAGCGCGACGCCGCTCGCCTCGGGCATCGCCGCGACGGCAGCCAGGAAATCCTCGTCGAGCGGATAAGCCTCGCCGTAGCGGCGCTGCTTCTCGGCCATCGCTTCCGTGAACCGCCGGCGCTGCTCATCTGCGTCGGTCAGTTCGCCGAACCCGTTGGCGAGTTCGACGCCGCAGGCATAGACCTCGAACCGCTCGGCGACACGCGCGTCCCCCTGCGTGACCCGCGCGAGCGCCGCTTCCGGAGATGGATATTCGAACAGGACGGTCAAACGACCCTGCCCCAGTTGCGGCTCGACATGCTCGACCAGCACCTTGCTGAAGATATCGGACCAGGTGTCGTCGTCGGCAATGCGGACCTTGCCGGCGGCCACGCGGGCGAGCGCGGCGCGATCTCCTTCACTGCCGGAAATGGTCGCGAGCAGGTCGATCCCGGCAAAGCGCGCGAAGGCGCCCGCGACCGTGAGCAGTTCCGGCTCCGCGAAGGGATCCGCAGTCCGGCCGCGAAACGAGAAGGTCCCGATCCCGGTCGCCTGCGCCGCACGGGCGATGACGACCACACAATCGGCCATGATGGCGTCATAGGGTGCACCCGCCCGGTACCATTCCAGCATGGTGAATTCAGGCAGATGCAGGTCGCCCCGCTCGCGGTCGCGAAAGACCCGGGCGAACTCGAAAATCCGCTCTTCCCCAGCCGCCAGCAGCTTCTTGCAGGCAAATTCGGGCGAAGTGCGCAGGTAACGGGTGGCACGACTGCCGTCCGGCCGGGCGAGCTCGGTCCGGGGGGCATGCAGATGGGTCTCGTTGCCGGGGGAGACCTGAAGCACGGAGGTTTCGACCTCGACGAAGCCCTGCTCCGTGAAAAACCCCCGGACAGCGCCCATGATGGCCCCCCTCGCCTGCAGAAATGGGCGGCGGTCGAGGTGTCGCGAGGGCGACCAGAACGGCGAGATCGGCTTGTCCCCAGCCATTAACCCACGCCCTCGCCACCCAGCAAAAGGCTGGCATCCAACGGCAAAATCGCTATGTTGCGGCCCGAAACGGGCGCCGAGGCCCGGTCTTGAGCCTCAGCCCGCCCATCGATTTGACCACGTCCTGGCCGGTGCCGGGCCAAGCAAGCAGGAAATACAGCTTTGAGAGTCATCGCCAGTTCTATTCGCAAGGGCAACGTGATCGAGCAAGACGGCAAGCTTTATGTCGTCGTGAGCGCCGAGAACATCCATCCCGGCAAGGGCACCCCGGTCAGCCAGATCGAAATGCGCCGAATCTCGGACGGGGTAAAGATCTCCGAACGCTACAAGACCACTGATCAGGTCGAGAAGGCCACGATCGAAGAGCGCAACTACACCTTCCTCTATGAAGACGCCGACGGCTACCATTTCATGAATCCCGAGACCTACGATCAGGTCCAGGTTCCCAAGGATGTCGTCGGGGACGCCGCTGCCTATCTGCAGGAGAGCATGACCGTCAAGCTGTCCATGCACGACACCAATCCGGTCTCGATCGCGCTGCCGCAGCGCGTGACGCTCGAAGTGGTCGACACCGAGCCGGTGACCAAGGGCCAGACGGCCTCCTCTTCCTACAAGCCCGCCGTTCTGTCCAACGGCGTTCGTACCACCGTGCCGCCGCACATCACGGTCGGCACCCGCGTCGTGGTGATGACCGAAGACGGGTCCTACGCGGAACGCGCCAAGGACTGACCAAGGGGCCGGAAGCGAGCAGGTATCGCCGGGGGGCGAGGCAGTGGTTGGGAAGATTCTCCGCTTCGTCTCGCTTCTGCTGGCGCCAGTTTCGATTCTCACGGCATGTCCCCTGGCTGCGGATGAGTTCCGCAGCCCCTCGCTCACAGGCCTGCGCGTGGACTGGCGCGCAGCCCTCGACCAGCTCCGTACAGAGATCAACAGCCGGCCGCAGGTTGCGGAGGACTTCATCTTCGCGCCGCGCCGCTCGGTGCCGCGTTACGATCCGCGCGCCACGCCCGCGCTGGTGCAGCTCAACGCGATCTCCTCGCAATTCTTCACCGGCATCGCCCGCAGCCCGGTCCCGGTGCTGCTGCCCTTCGACGCCGCCGCCTATCAGGAAGCACGTCGCAGCGGCACCCAACAGATCTTGCCGTTGCCGCGCTTCCAGGCCGATTTCAGCCCGGTCGACATGTTCGATGCAGGCCCGGCGGGCTACAGCGCATCCTTCTCGCTCGATCCTGGCGTCGGCGACGGCATGCCAGTGCGCGTCTTCGCAAAGCCGGTCGAGGTTCAGATCACCGGATCGGCATTGATCTACGACATCGCCGATCCGCTTGGCGGCAAGGGCGAGCCGGTGAAGCAGCTTGCCGCGCTCTATCCTGATCTGCGCAAATTCATCCGCGAAGGGTATGTCCGCTACGCCTTCACCCGCTTCGGGATCCCCTATGTGGTGTCGATCCAGTGTCTGGACAGCGTCGCCAAGCCGCGACGGCTGGCCTGCAAGGAAGCCTATCCCGTCGCCGAACGATTCCTGAAGGCGCTGCGCATCGCGGGCGGACAGCGCAAGCGGCCGCTGACGGACATTGCCTCGAGCCCGATCGAGCGCCCTGCGGAGCGCTCGGCCGACTTCACCTATCGGCCCAGCGGGGACATCATTCCGAACACCGGCTACCGCAACAAGGCCGGCCATCCCGACGTGATGGCCTATTCGCAGGTCCGCTTCCCGCTTGAGAAGGCGCCCGCCTTCGTCCGCTCGCAATCCTACGCCAAACGCGACAAGGGCGAAGGACCCACCTCCTACCCATGGCGTGACAATTTCTGCGAGTCCCG
The DNA here is from genome assembly GCA_964423245.1 of uncultured Bradyrhizobium sp. Lineage (GTDB taxonomy): Bacteria > Pseudomonadota > Alphaproteobacteria > Rhizobiales > Xanthobacteraceae > Bradyrhizobium. The sequence goes on from CAYREH010000010.1 coordinate 132,640, forward strand.
CAGTTTCGAGGTCTGGCAATGCGCCGGCGGCTACGGCCACCAGGGCGAGGACATTCGCGCCGCCGAGTGCCCGCCGCCAGGCGAAGGCCGCGAGCCATGCGATCCCAAGCAGCGCGCCGTCGTCGCGGTGCGCGATGCCACGGTGATCCGCGCCTCCAAGGATCAGGCCGCGATCCTCGAAGTCAACAGCCGGACCGAGCACATTCGCTTCCGCTACATGCATATGAATCCGCAGGCCCTGAATGCCGACGGCGTCCTCAACGGACGCATCGTCCAGGAGGGCGAGAAGATCGGCGTGGTCTCCAACGATCTCGATCGTCCCGCCGGCACGTCGATGCACCTGCATTTCGACGTCCAGGTGTTCACGCGCGACGGCTGGATCTGGGTCAACCCCTATGTCACGCTCATTTCGGCTTATGAGCGTCTGATCCATGCCCGCGGGCGGGAGATCGGTCCCGAAATCGCCGTTTCGCCGCAACCGGTCGCCCATGCACGACCTGAAGATGTCATCAAGCCCGACCCCCGCGAGGGTTCGAGCAGCGACGAGAATTGAGACCTGGCTCGTTCCGACGCCGAGCGCGTTGTCTTACCCGGATGCGGCTCGAAACACGAAGGACAGGGTTGATGAGTGTCGGACTGATCGGTCTTCTCGACGACATCGCGGCGATTGCAAAGGTGGCAGCAGCCTCGCTCGACGATGTCGCGGGCCAGGCGGCCAAAGCGGGAACCAAGGCGGCCGGCGTGGTGATCGACGACGCCGCCGTCACGCCCAACTATGTCATCGGCTTTGCGTCGCAACGCGAGTTGCCGATCGTCGGCAAGATCGCACTCGGATCGCTGCGCAACAAACTGCTGATCCTGCTTCCGGTTGCCTTGCTGCTTGGCTATTTCCTGCCCGCCGCGGTGACGCCTCTGCTGATGCTGGGCGGAGCATTTCTCTGCTACGAGGGCGCCGAGAAAGTGCTGGAAGCCGTGATGCCCCATCGGTCGCACCACGACCAGGCTCAGCTTCAGCCGACAGCGTCGAACGCCCGGTCGGTCGAGGACTCGAAGGTCGCGGGCGCCATCAAGACGGATTTCATTCTGTCGGCGGAGATCATGGCGATCACACTGGCGGCCCTCCCGGCAGGCAATATCTGGACGCAGGCGCTGGTGCTCGCGCTGGTCGGATTTTTCATCACGGTTGGCGTCTATGGCGTCGTCGCACTGATCGTGAAGGCGGACGATGTCGGCCTGGCCCTTGCGCGCTACGACGCGGCCTCAGCTTTGGGAAGCGTAATCCGCCTGGTCGGACGCGGGCTGGTTCGCGGCATGCCGGGCTTCCTGCTCGTCCTGAGCATCATCGGCACCGCGGCCATGATCTGGGTCGGCGGCGGCATCATCCTGCACGGCATCGAGCAATACGGCCCGCCTGCGATCGGTCACACGGTGCATGCCGCCACCGAAGCTGCGGCGCACGCACTCCCATCCGTTGCAGGCGTCATCGCGTGGACGGTCGAGGCGCTGATCTCGGGCGTGCTTGGACTGATTGTCGGCGCGCTCGCAATTCCCGCAGTCGAATACGCTCTCGCCCCCGCGTGGAAGCGATTGAGGGGATCACAGTCTGACTGATAGGCTCGGACGATGCTGGATGCAGCTGGAAGACCGCCGACCTAGTCCAGATAGGTCGTCAGTTGCGCGCCTTCGTCCGCCACGAACACCGCGATCAGTTCCGCAGGCTCCGTGGCGCTGGCATTGGCCGATACGAGATGCGTCGACCCCGGCGGCTCGAAGAAGGATTGGCCGACGCCGAAGGTTTCGACCGCGCCCCCGCCAAGTTGCGAGCGGATCTCGCCTTTGGTGATGTAGGCGGTGACCGAACCGGCGTGGCGATGTGGCCGCGAGAAGCCGCCAGGTCCGTAAAAGACCCGAACGATGGTGACGCGCTTGCCCGGCACATTGGGGAGCGGGTAGGAGCCGATGGGTTCGACCTTGTCCAGCGGCGAACTCTCCGCGGCCGTGGCGCAGAGTGGCGCCAGCGCAGTGGACACGCTGTCCATCGTCAACGGCAGGACCTCGCCGATCGCCAGCGCCCCGGCGAGCCCGCCGACGACGGCCAGCATCGTCGCGCGCGACGGACCCGGCCGCGATACCGCCCCCAAACTCAGCGTCGTCATGACCACCTCCCTTGTTCGATCAGGCCGCAACCGGGCGCTGGGCCGGGGTCCAGCGATAGGCCGCGCCAAACCTGTTCCAGACGTTGATCGAGGCGATCGCCGATGTCAGATAGATCAGCTCACTCTCGGAAAACTCGCCACAGGCCTCGGCATAGACTTCGTCGCCGACACCGTTCGGCAGCCGGGTCAGCGCCTCCGCCCAGGCCAGCGCGGCACGCTCCCGCTCGGAAAAGATCGGCGCCTCGCGCCAGACCGCGACCAGGTTGAGCTTGTCGACGGCGACCCCGATCCGCTCCGAGAGCAGGATGTGATGCTGCACGCAGAACGCACAGCCATTGATCTGGGAGACGCGCAGCTTGACGAGTTCCAGAAGGGACTTGTCGAGGCCGGCCTTGGCCGCCACCTGCCCTAGCGCCAGCACCAGATCATACGCATCGGGTGCGATGCGCTTGAAGTCGTCGTATTCGCTGCGGGCATGAGACATTCCGGTACACCTCGTGATAATATCAGATCACTTACATAATATAAGAGCTCTTATATGTCGCGCAAGCCTGCCAATATCACGAGATCGCAATCGCGGCGAACGCCGACCTCTCCAGAGGGCGCCGTGCGCCTGCCTGGGCCCGGCGAAGGCAAGCGCGGCGAAGAAGGCTATCTCGGCTATCTGCTGCGCCAGGCCCATGCGGCGGTCCGGCTCACGATGGAGCGAACGCTGGCTGATCTCGGGGTCACTCCACCGCAATTCGCCGTTCTGACGATGCTGAACGCCTATCCGGGCCTGTCAGGCGCCGATGTTGCGCGCCTCACCTTCCTCACGCCGCAGACCGTCGGCGTCATCATCCGCAATCTCGAACGCGACGGAGCGATCGCGATGACGCCGCATCCCGTCCACGGCCGTATCCAGCAATGGACCCTGACGCCGCGCGGAACGACCTTGCTCAAAGCTTGCCGGGAACGCGTGCTTGCGCTGGAGAAACGTGTTGCCAAGGGGCTGGACGCCAAGGCGGAGAGTACGGTCCGGCGCTGGCTAGCCGGCATCGCCGCCGATCTGCAGGACAGCTAGTCGCCGCCACAACCATCGCCGCCGTCTGTATCCCAGAGGTCGCCGCAATAGCTGTCGCCGCCGGTGCGACGGCTCGAATTGTCGGCGATGATCATGACCAGGACAGCCGTCAGCCCAGCGACGAATGGCCAGGGGTTGGCGCGAATGATGTCGAACAGTGCATGCATGTCCGCATCATAGCGGGCGGGACCGAAGCGACCGTAAAACGATGCGGCGCAAAGTCGCCGATCGTGCCGGGAAACATTAACCGACCTTCAGTCCTTTCTTAACCTTGAACCCGGTCCAGACCTCGCCGATCGCGATCGCACGGACGCGGCCATGCGGCTGAGGGATTCACGCCGGGGAAAGCCAGGGTGCGGCATTCTGGTCCGAGATCAACGGCAACCCGGCGAGATCCCGGCCCCGCCGCCAGGCTCACGGCAGCCATATTTCCGGCTAGACTGCCGTGATGACCGCCACTGATTCCTCGAACCGAACCACCCGCCGCACCTTGCTGCAATCGACGCTCGCAACAGCCGCCGTGCTTGCGATGCCGGAGCGCTCGTTTGCTGCGCCCGCGGGCTTCGAGGAATGGCGGGAGAGCTTTCGCGCGCGTGCGATGGCCAAGGGCATCTCGGCCGGCACCTGGCAGCGCGCGATGGCGCGAGTCGAGCCGGACATGAGCGTGTTCAAGCAGATGCGCAACCAGCCGGAATTCAACGAGCAGATCTGGCAATACATCAACCGGCGCGTCTCGGACTGGCGGATCATCAACGGCAAGATCGCGCTGAAGAACAACGAGGGCCTGTTCGCGAGGATCGAGCGCGATTTCGGCGTCGAGCGCGGCACGCTGCTGGCGTTGTGGGGCGTCGAGTCCGCCTATGGCGACCCTCTGGTGCAGCAGAACCACATGACGCCGGTGTTTGCCTCGCTTGCCGCGCTCGCCTGGAACGAGCCGCGGCGCAAGGCCTATTGGGAAACCGAACTGATCAACGCGCTGCGCATCGTCGACAAGGGCTGGAGCACGCCGGAAGAGATGCGGGGATCCTGGGCCGGCGCGATGGGGCACTCGCAATGGATGCCGGAAGTCTGGCTCAATGTCGGCATCGACTATGACGGCGACGGCAAGGTGTCGCCGTTCGGCAAGCCCGACGACGCGCTGGGCTCGACGGCCAAATATCTCGTCAATCGCGGCAAATGGCGCCGCGGCGAACATTGGGGCTATGAGGTGCGCGCCGCCGGAGACGTGAGCGGCAGCCGCACCTATGCGGCCTGGCAGGCCGCCGGAGTTGCCCGTGCCGACGGCCAGCCGTTTCCGCAGCCGAACGCCACCGCGCAATTGTGGACGCCGGTCGCGGGGGGGCCGAGCTTCCTGCTCGGGCCGAACTTCTATTCGGTGAAGAGCTACAATCCGTCGATGAATTATGCGCTGGCGATCTGTCATCTCGGCGATCGCTGCCTCGGCGCGCCGCCCTTCATCCAGCCCTTCCCCGGCTCCGAACGTGCGTTGACGCTCGCCGAGGTGCAGGAGATGCAGACGCGATTGACCAAAGCCGGCTTCGACACCGGCGGCACCGATGGCCGCGTCGGCAACGACACGATGAAGGCGGTCAAGGACTTTCAGCAGCGCGCCGGGATCACGCCGGCGGACGGTTATGGCGGGCTGAAGGTGCTGGCGAAGCTGCGCCAGGGCGGCTGACGAACTCTCGTTTTCTGTAGCCCGGATGGCATCAGTGCCGGTACTGCGGCTCCTCGGCATCGAGCTGGCGGCGGACCGCGGCCAGATGCAATCGCGCGGATTCGGAATCGCCATCCCGCATCTGCCGGTAGGTCTCGGCCGCAACCGCCGGGTCGACTGGCAGCACCTTGCGTCCCGTCGACATCGCCAGCACCTGCACCTCGGCGGCCCGCTCGAGATAGTACAGATCGTCCCAGGCCTCCGCGATGGTCGGCGCCAGCACCATCACGCCATGATGTTTCATGAAGACGATATCGGCGTCACCGACGGCGGAGGCGATGCGGGCGCCTTCGCGGTTGTCGAGCGCGAGCCCGTTGTAGTCGCGGTCGACCGCGGTGCGGCCGTAGAATTTCAGCGCGGTCTGCCCGGCCCAGATCAGCGGATCGCCCTCGGTCATCGACAGCGCCGTGGCGTATGGCATGTGGGTGTGGAAGGCGACCCTGGCGCGCGGCAGGCGCTTGTGCATCTCGGCATGGATGTAGAACGCGGTTGCCTCCGGCACGCCCTCGCCGTCCAGCACGTTGCCGTGGAAATCGCAGATCAGGAGCTTCGAGGCCGTCAGCTCGCGGAAGGCGTAGCCGTAGGGGTTGACCAGGAAGAGGTCGTCATGGCCGGGGACGACGGCCGAGAAATGGTTGCAGATGCCCTCCTCGAAACCGTAGCGCGCCGCCATGCGGAAGCAGGCGGCGAGGTCCTCGCGCGCGGTCCGGATCGCGTCGGTCGCGAGATCCGGACGGTTGGTCCGATGAGGAGCGGGTGCGGAAGCATGAAGGCTGTGCGCCATGGCGGAAAGCACCTGTCTGAAGCGGAAGCTGTCCGCCTTGTACAGGGTGGGCGCCAGCGCGTCAGCCCCTGCCGGCGCCGCCCTGCCCTTCGCGCCATGCGCGGCGGCTCATGGCCGGCGCGGCACACCGCCGGCATTCATGCCGCCGTCGATCACGAGTTCGCTGCCCGTGACGTAGCGTGAGGCATCGGAGGCCAGATAGAGCACGCCGGAGGCGATCTCGATGGCCTGCCCGGCCCGTCCGAGCGGCGCGGCAATGCGGGCGCGTTCCTCCGGATCGATCGGCGCATTCTGGCTGGCCCCCGCCGCACCGGTCGGGATCTTGCCCCAGATCGGCGTGTCGATGATGCCGGGATGCACCGAGTTGACGCGGATGCCGTCGCCGGCGGCGGCGCATTCCATCGCGATCGACTTGGCGAACAGCCGGACGCCGCCCTTGGTGGCCGAATAGGCCGACAGCCCGGGCGCACCGCGCAGGCCGGCGAGCGAGGACATCATGATGATCGAACCGCCGCCGGTCTTGCGCATCAAGGGCAGGCAGTGCTTCACCGACAGGAACACGCCGTCGAGATTGATCGCGTTCTGCTTGCGCCAGTCGCTGAGCGTCATGTCGGTGATCGACGGCACGGCAATGCCGATACCGGCATTGGAAACCATCACGTCGAGCCGGCCGAAGCGCCTGGCGATCTCGGCGACGACCTCGATCCAGCGCTCCTCGCTGGTGACGTCCTGCTCGAGGAAGATGGCCTTGCCGCCGGTCTTGGCGATGCGCTTCTCCAGCTCCGGGCCCCTGAGCTCGTCGATGTCGGTGATCACGACGGTCGCCCCTTCCCGCGCGAACAATTCGGCGATCGCCTCTCCGATCCCCGACGCCCCGCCCGTCACCAGCGCCACCTTGCCCTCGACCTGCCCTGCCATGTTCACTCCCTTTGTTTTTTGTCGTTGACCGGACCTATCTGATCACGGAAGGCCCCTGGTCGGGAAGTGCGACGTCGATGACGCGAAACTGCACGCGCTCGACGCCCTGGTAGCGGTCGACGGAGAGCGAGCCCGCCACATGCAATTGCTGGCCGCGATTGGCGAGCAGCGCATTGCCGAGCTTCTGGCCGATCGCACGGAATGCGATCCCGTTGACGATGGCGCCGTCGCCCGACTTGAACCGCAGGCGCAGATGGGCCTGTCCGACCTCGTCGGCATAGACGAGCTGATGCCCCGGCAGCGCCAGCACCGGCTCCGGGTTGCCGCTGCCGAAGGGGCCTGCGCGGTTCAGCGTGGCCGCAAGCTCCGTCGTCACCGCCCGTGCGGACACGGCGCCGTCGATCGAAAGCTCGTTGACGTGGCGCGCCTCCGACACGTCGCGCGCCAGCGCGTTTTCCAGATAGGCGCGGAATTCGGCGAGCTTGTCCTTGCGCAGCGTCACGCCTGCGGCCATGGCGTGGCCGCCGCCCTTGAGCAGGATGCCGTCGGCCACCGCCTGCCGCACCGCCTTGCCGAGATCGACGCCGGCGATCGAGCGGCCCGAGCCGGTCCCGATGCCGCCGGGCTCCAGCGCGATCGCGAAGGCGGGCCGTGCGAATTTCTCCTTCAGGCGGGAGGCGACCAGGCCGACCACGCCGGGATGCCAGCCTTCGGACGCCGTGACGATGACGCCGAGCTTGTCCTCCAGTCCGATCGAGGCCAGCGCCTCGGCCTCGGCCTGAGCCTCCGCCGCCTGCTCGATGACACGGCGCTCGCCGTTGAGGCGGTCGAGTTCGGCCGCGATGCGCGCGGCCTCGACGCTGTCGCTCTCCAGCAGGAGCCGGACCCCGAGATCGGCGCGGCCGATGCGCCCGCCGGCATTGATGCGCGGACCGAGCATGAAGCCGAGATGCCAGGCCTCGGGCGGGCCGTTGAGGCGGGCCACATCCATCAGCGCGGTATGGCCGACATGATCGCGCCGCCGCATCGCGATCAGCCCCTTGGCGACGAAGGCGCGGTTGAGCCCGATCAGCGGCGCGACATCGGCGACCGTGCCGAGCGCGACGTGATGCAGCATGCCGAGCAGGTCCGGCTCGGGCCGCTCGCCGGTCCAGAACCCGCGCTGGCGCAGTTCCCGGTTCACCGCAACCAGCGTCACCAGCACGAGGCCCACGGCGGCGAGATGGCCGAGGCCGGAGAGATCGTCGGGGCGGTTCGGATTGACCAGCGCATCGACCTGCGGAAGGTCGAGCCCGCACTGGTGATGGTCGATCACCACCACGGACATGCCCAGACGCTTCGCCTCGGCGAGCGGCTCGATGCTGGTGGTGCCGCAATCGACGGTGATCAGCAGCGTGGCGCCCTTGGCCGCCAGAGCTCGGACAGCCTCCGTGTTGGGGCCATAGCCCTCGAAGATGCGATCGGGGATGTGGATCAGCGGATCGAGGCCGCAATGCCTCAGGTGCCAGGCGAGCAGCGCCGCCGAAGTGGCGCCGTCGACGTCGTAATCCCCGAAGATCGCGACCTTCTCGCCCTTCACGGCCGCATCGGCGATGCGTTTGGCGGCGGCCTCCATCTCCGTCACCGTGAACGGGTCCGGCAGGAGCTTGCGGATGGTGGGATCGAGGAAGTCGGGAACGGCGTCGATATCGACCCCGCGGCCCGCGAGCACCCTTGCCAGCAGTTCCGGCAATTGGTGCCGCTGCACGATGGCAAGCGCCTGCGCCGCCCCGCGCGCGTCGAGTCGGTCGCGCCACAGCTTGTCGGTGAGCGAACGCGCCACGCCTAGAAACGCCTGGGGAATTTCGACGGGCAAGGCGGCGGCAGGCGGCGACATGAAAGCTGGCTGGCTTGAGGAACCCGTTTCCCGGTGCAGCGTGCTGGCGGCGGCCGGTGGGACGATTGGCCGGCATCCGCCCGGCATTTGCAACGCCGCCCCTGCATAAATCGGTGGATGGCTGAGGCGCCTCACTGACTAGCATTTGGGCATTCCGCGAAACAGCAAATTAAGCGGGCGTTAGGCGGAATCCTCGAAAAAGAGTCGTATTCGATCTGTGACGTTGATCCGGGTGCATTGCAGATCTGGCCTCATTGCCAAGGAAGTGCCTTATGTCCTCAGCGCTGGTTCTTAAAACCAAGCCGACCTCCCCCGAACCCGCCACCGATGAATCCGACATCTCCGCGCTGATCAATCGCCTCACCGCGGAGGTCAACCAGATCGCGGTCGACAAGACCAAGGCGATCCAGAAGATCACCAACCAGATGAAGATGCTGGCGCTGAACGCGCTCATCGAGAGCTCGCGGGCGGGCGCGCAGGGGGCGGGTTTCGCCGTCGTGGCGCAGGAGGTGCGCGGCGTCGGCCAGCAGGTGGAGAGCATCGCGCGCGAGCTCGAAAGCCAGCTCACCAAGCGCACCGGCGAACTGGTCTCCTCGATCGAGCGGATGAGCCAGCGTTCGCGCGGCGAGCGCATGATGGACCTGTCGCTGAACGCCATCGAGCTGATCGACCGCAACCTCTATGAGCGGACCTGCGACGTGCGCTGGTGGGCGACCGATTCGGCCGTGGTCGATTGTGCGGCCGCGCCCGAGCCGGCGGCGGTCACCTACGCCTCGGAGCGGCTCGGCGTCATCCTCGGGGCCTACACCGTCTATCTCGATCTCTGGCTGTGCGACCTCGACGGCAATGTGATTGCCAACGGCCGCGGCGACCGCTTCCGCGTCGTCGGCCAGAACGTCGCCCACACCAAATGGTTTCGCGAGGCGCGCACCCTGCGTTCCGGCGACGACTATGTCGCCGGAGACGTCGAGAACCAGCCGCTGCTCGGCAATGCGCAGGTCGCGACCTATTGCGCCAGCGTCCGTGCCGGGGGCCAGGCCAATGGCGCGCCGATCGGCGTGCTCGCCATCCATTTCGACTGGGAGCCGCAGGCCCGCGCCATCGTGCAGGGCGTCCGCGTCGGCGACAGCGACAAGGCCCGCGTGCTGCTGGTCGATTCCAACCTGCGCGTCATCGCCGCCTCCGACGGCCAGGGCATTCTGAGCGAGCGCCTGTCGCTCTCGCTCGGCGGCCAGCGCGCGGGCTTCTACCAGGAGCGCTCCGGCGCGCTGGTCGCCTTCCATGCGACGCCCGGTTACGAGACCTATCGCGGGCTGGGCTGGTACGGCGTGATCGTCTGCGGGGCGTGAGCCGCCGGCCGGCAGCCGCAAATTTCGAAAGGTCGAAAACAACCCCATGCAAAGTAGCGGGGGTTGGTCGCGCCGGCGCCATGGACGCCGGCGATCCGCTTGACATGCCGGGCAACACAGACGCGACCGGCTGATCGATGGATCGGTCCATGTCGGTCTGCCGTGCACTGCGGCAGTCTCGCATGTCGCCTGAAACAATTCCGTCATCGACGGATCGTGCGATGGCCTCGCTCGATTTTTAGTCACAATCTCATCGTTGCATCATTCCACTTGCTAGCTTGTCGGAACCAGCGCAGCATTGCACGGCTGGCTTCCGTTACCTGCGAGGCCGGCCGACCATAACGCGCGAAAAATCGCGCAACGATAGAAAATGGAGGACACGCATGACACTCAACGTCTCCCGCCGATCCCTGCTCGCGCTTGGCGCAGGCCTTGGCGCCGGCCTCGGCGCCAGCGCCCTGCTCGGCAGCAGCGCGCTTGCGAAGGCGCCCAAGCTCGGCACCCAGACGCCCTATTGGCACCGCTTCATCCTCGGCGACGCCGAAGTGACCGTGGTCTCCGACGGTCCGCTGCCGCTCGGCGATCCCTCCGGCACCTTCACCGGCGTGCCGAAGGAAGAGGTGAAGAAGATGCTGGCCGACAATTTCCTGTCGCCGGACAATGTCGTGCTCGAGCAGAATTCGCCGATCGTGAACACCGGCGACAAGCTCATCCTGTTCGACACCGGCATGGGCACCTCCAAGGCGTTCGGTCCGACCACGGGCCGCCAGCAGAAGAGCATGGCCGAAGCCGGCATCAAGCCCGGCGACATCGACGCCGTGGTCTGCTCGCACGCCCATATCGACCATATCGGCGGCATCGTGGATGCCAACGACAAGCCGCTGTTTCCGAACGCGCAGATCTACATCGCCCAGAGCGATTTCGATTTCTGGACCGACGAAGGCAAGCTCGGCAGCCCGTTGAAGGACTTCGTCGTCCACGCCCGCAAGAACCTGATGCCGGTGCGCGACCGCATCGTGTTCTTCAAGGACGGCCAGGAATTCCTGCCCGGCGTGCAGGCGATCGCAGCGCCCGGCCATACCGTCGGCCACACCATCTTCATGGTGTCGTCGGCCGGCAAGTCCTTTGCCTTCCTCGGCGACCTCTCGCACCATTCGGTGCTGCTGCTCGAGCGGCCGCGGATGGAGTTCTCCTACGATTCCGATCCGAAGCAGGCGGCGGAGTCGCGCGTGAAGCTGCTGACCATGCTGGCAACCAACAAGATCCCGGTGATGTCCTATCACTTCGCCTGGCCCGGTTACGGCAACGTCGCCAAGGCCGGCGACGGCTTCCACTATTATCCGCAGCCGATGCAGATGAACCTATAAGCTCGAACCCCGGTCCGGGCGGCCTGCCTGCCGCCCGGATCAATCGGTGACGGTCGCGCTATTCCGCGGGCTCCGCGGTTAAAGCCGGCGCTGCTCCGACGGAATTCGCCCGTTTGCCCGGAAAAATCCGACGAACCAGAACGAACAAGGCGGGCACAAAGAAAATGCCCAGGACGGTCGACGCGATCATCCCGCCGGCAACGCCGATGCCCACCGCGTTCTGGCTGGCCGAGCCGGCCCCCGTCGCGACCGCCAATGGCAGCACACCGAGGATGAAGGCGAGCGACGTCATCAGGATCGGACGAAGGCGCTGACGCGCCGCGTGCAACGTGGCATCCACCAGGTGGCGCCCCGCAGCAATCTGCTCCAGCGCGAACTCGACGATCAGGATCGCGTTCTTCGAGGCAAGGCCGATCGTGGTCAGCAGGCCGACCTGGAAATAAACGTCGTTGGCCTGATTGAAGATCGTCGCTCCGACCAGCGCGCCGAGCACGCCGATCGGCACCGTCAGCATGACCGCAAACGGCACAGACCAGCTCTCGTACAATGCCGCCAGGCTGAGGAAGACGATCAGCAGCGAGATCGAATACAAGTACAGCGTCTGGCTGCCGGTCAGCCGCTCCTGGAACGACAATCCGGTCCATTCATGGCCGTAGCCCTTGGGCAGTTTCGCCATCTGTTCTTCCACCGCCTGCATGGCGACACCAGAACTGATGCCCTGCCCCGCCTGCCCCTGGAGCTCGACGGCGGCGACGCCGTTGTAGCGCTCGAGGCGAGGCGAGCCGAAGCTCCAGCGATTGGTAGCGAGCGCCGAGAACGGCACCATGGAGCCCGAAGCGTTGCGCACATACCAGCGGCCGATGTCGCTGGTATCCATGCGGAACGGCGCATCGCTCTGGACATAGACCTGCTTGACCCTACCGCGGTCGATGAAGTCGTTGACATACGCGCCGCCCCACGCCGCCGACAGCGTCGTATTGAGATCGCTCAGATTGACGCCAAGCGCCGTGGCCTTGGCCTGATCGACGTCGAGGTTGAACTGCGGCGTGTCGTCCTGGCCGTTCGGCCGGGTCTGCGCCACGCGCTTGTCGGCCGCGAGCTGACCGAGCAACTGGTTGCGCGCCTGAATCAGCGCGTCGTGACCGCGACCGCCGGTATCCTGGAGATAGACGTCGAAGCCGCCGGCATTGCCGAAACCGGGGATAGAGGGCGGCAACACCGCAAACACCATCGCGTCGCGGATCTTGGCGAACGCACCCATGGCGCGGCCGACCACGGCCTGCGCCGAATCCGCCGCCCCCTTCCGCTCGTCGAACGGCTTCAGGCTGACGAAGGCGAGACCGACATTCTGTCCCTGGCCCGAAAAGCTGAAGCCGCTGACTGCGAACACGCCCTGCACGGTGTCCTTCTCGTTGTCGAGATAGTGACGCTCGACCTGCTTGATGACATCGAGCGTGCGGATGGCGGTCGCGCCGACCGGCAGCTGGATCAGCGTGATGACCGTGCCCTGGTCCTCTTCGGGCAGGAACGAGCTCGGCAGCCGCTGGAACAGGAACACCATGCCGGCAACGATTGCCACGAAGGCGATGATCACGCCCGCGATGCGTTTGATCGCAGCGCCCGCGGTGCGCTGATATCCATCGGCCATGCGGTCGAAGCCACGGTTGAACATCCCGAAGAACCCGCGCTGCGCGCCGTGCTCTTTCGGCGGCTTCAGGATCGTGGCGCACAGGGCCGGCGTCAGCACCAGCGCTACCAGCACAGAGAGCAGCATCGCCGTGACGATGGTGAGCGCGAACTGCCGGTAGATGATCCCCACCGAGCCGTTGAAGAACGCCATGGGGATGAACACGGCCGAGAGCACGACGCCGATGCCGACTAGCGCGCCGGTGATCTCGCGCATGGATTTCTCGGTCGCCTCCCGCGGGCCGAGATGCTCCTCGGCCATGACGCGCTCGACATTCTCGACCACGACGATGGCATCGTCGACCAGGAGGCCGATTGCCAGCACCATTGCGAACATCGTCAGCGTGTTGATCGAATAGCCGGCGAGCGAGAGCACGCCGAACGTACCCAGCAGCACCACCGGGACCGCAATGGTCGGGATGATGGTTGCCCGCCAGCTCTGCAGGAACACGAACATCACCACGAAGACGAGAGCGATCGCCTCGAACAGCGTATGAACCACCTTCTCGATCGACAGTTTCACGAAGGGCGTGGTGTCGTAGGGGTAGATGACGCGGAGCCCCTCCGGCATGGTCGCCGTCAACTGCGCGATGCGCGCCTTCACAGCTTCCGACGTCGCTACCGCATTGGCGCCGGTGGCAAGGCTGATGCCCATGCCGGCGGCGGGCTTGCCGTTGTAACGCGCCGTGGAATCGTACGACTTGGAGCCGAGTTCGACCCGCGCGACATCGCCGATGCGGACCGTCTGGCCGGTCGATGCGGTGCGGAGGATGATGTCCTTGAACTGATCGACCGTCTGCAGGCGGCTCTGCGAGGTGATGGTGGCATTGAGCTGCTGGCCGCCGACGGCCGGCAGGCCGCCGAGCTGGCCGGCCGTGACCTGGGTGTTCTGGGCCTGGATCGCGGTGGTGACGTCGCCGGGCATCAGGTTGTACTTGGCCAGCTTGTCGGGATCGAGCCAGATCCGCATCGCGTATTCGGCGCCGAACAGCTGCACCTGGCCGACACCGGCAACGCGGCTGATGGGATCGTTGATCGAGGACGCCACGTAATCGGCGACGTCGCTTGCAGTGAGCCTGCCGTCCTCGGAGACGAAGCCCAACACCATGAGGAAGCTCGACGACGATTTGACAACCTTGATGCCCTGCTGCTGCACCACCTGCGGCAGCAACGGGGTCGCGAGCTGGAGCTTGTTCTGGACCTGGACCTGGGCGATGTCGCCATTGGCATCGTTGGTGAAGGTCAGAGAGATCGACACGGCGCCAGTCGAGGTGCTCGACGACGACATGTATTGCAGATTGTCGAGGCCGGTCATGTTCTGCTCGATGACCTTGGTCACCGAGTTCTCGGCGGTCTGGGCGTTGGCTCCGGGATAGGTTGCGCTGATGGTCACGACGGTCGGCGCGATCTGCGGATATTGCGCGATCGGCAGACGCATGATCGCCAGAACGCCGCCCAGCATGATCAGGATGGCGATGACCCAGGCGAAGATCGGCCGCTTGATGAAGAAGTGCGACATGGCGATTATTGCTCGGCTGTGGCAGCCGCGGGCCGGGCATCGGCCTGCCGCGTCGGGTTGACCGTGAGGCCGGTCGCCGGATCAACCGCGACCTCGACGGTCTTGACGGCCGCGCCGGGACGCGCCTTCTGGGTGCCCTCCACCACTAGGCGATCGCCGGATTTGGCGCCCGAGACCACCAGCCAGTTGCCGTCGACCTCCTCGCCGAGGTCCAGCGTCCGCTGCTCGATCTTGCCGTCCTTGTCGACGAACATCGCGACCGCCTGCCCCAGCGGGTTGCGCGAGACCGCCCGCTGCGGCAACAGGATCGCCGCGGGATCGACGCCGGCGACGACGCGCGCGCGCACATACATGCCGGGCAGCAGCACGCGCTCGGGGTTGGCGAAGATCGCGCGCGAGGAGACCGAGCCGGTGCTCTCGTTGACGCTGGCATCGGTGAAGCCGTACTTGCCCTTCTGGCCGTAGATCTTGCCGCTTTCCATCAGCAATTCGACCTGGACGCCCTCGGCGGGACGCTTGAGTTTTCCGCTCGCGATCTGGCTGCGCAGCCGTTCCATCTCGGATGTCGACTGGTCGAGATCGACGTAGACAGGGTCGAGCTGCTGGATCGTCGTCATCGCGGTCGCCTGGCTCGCCGTGACAAGTGCGCCGGGCGTGATGGTCGACTTGCCGATCCGGCCCGAGATCGATGCAGTGACTCTGGTCCGATCCAGCGAGATCGCGGCGGTGTCGCGGTTGGCACGGGCCGCGCTCAGATCGGCCTCGCCCTGCTTGTAGGCGGCGACGGCATCGTCAACGTCCTGCTGGCTTGCCGCGTTGGTCTGCAGCAACTGGGTCTTGCGCTGGGCCTTCAGCTTCACGCTGACGAGCGTTGCCTCCGCTCTCTGGACCGCAGCCTCGGCACTCGCCAACGCTGCCTTGTATTGAACGGGATCGATCTCATAGAGCAGAGTGCCCTCCTTGACCTCGGTACCTTCGACGAAATCCCGCTTGAGCAGAATGCCTGTCACCTGCGGACGCACCTCCGAGACCTGATAGGCAACGACGCGCCCTGGCAGGACGGTCGATATCTTCGCCTCCTGTGGCTTCAACGTCACGACCCCGACTTCAGGCACCAGCTGTTGTACGACCGGCGCCTGGCTCTTCTCGTCACATGCGGCGAGAAAGGGCAGGACAAGCAACGGAAGGGCGCGAACGCTCAGAAGACGCATCATGACGATCCATGGGGTGATTTTGTCAGCCTGCCGAACCCGGCGCGATTTTGGCTGGATAACTGGGGAAACCATTTAGTTTCCGCCCGGAAACTTGGGAGTTTCCACATTCCAAGTCAAGTGCTAGGCTATCCGAAGACTTCAAAGATCAAGCGGTCGTGATACGGCGCATGCTTAATGACAGGTTGAGATGATTGGCTCCTCCAAACATCGCAAGCGTAACGACCGCAGCCCGCGCCCGGGACGGACTGCAAGGGACGTCGGGTTCCCGACCCCTGATGCGAGAATGATGCAGCTGCTGGCGGCGGCGAAGGACACCTTCGCCGGAAAGGGTTTTGCCGCTAGCACGATGGATGACATCGCCAGCGCCGCCGGAATGTCCAAAAAGACGCTCTACAGACTGTTCGAGAGCAAGACGGAGCTGTTCCGTGCCATGCTGCTGCGCAGTCTGCCCCAGATCCATTTCGCGGATCTGCCCCTGACGGGAACGCCGACGACGCAGCTTCGGACAGCGCTTCTAAGGATCGCGGACATAGCCCTCGCACCGGAAGAGATCGCGTTGCATCGGCTGGTGATCGGCGAACGCCAAGCCTCGCCCGGTCTAGGCCGCATGTTCGCCGAGCTCATCCTGGAGACGAGCGCCGACGATATCGCGCGCCTTCTCAAAACCGTACGGCTCGAGCCGCGCCTCGAAGGCTTGCCGCTCCGGGCCGTCGCCGAGATGCTGCTGGGGATGGTCTTCAGCCACGATCATTTCAGACTGCTGACAGACGACGCTTTCCAGCTCGACCGAGCTCTACTGGAAAAGCGAATCGACGTCGCCATCTCGATGTTCTGTTCCGTCGCAGATCACGCAGATGAAACGCAGGCCGATTGACCGCTCATCGTCCGAGACGATGGCGTCGGCGCGCCCCCAGACCTGAGCGCGCCTCAGCAACCCAGCCGATCTGCGATCCCGCTGAAATCCCTCGCGACGATGTCCCAGTTGCCGGTGGCGTCGAAGTCGACCTTCTGGAGCGGACCATATTCGGTCGGGCGGGCCACGAAGGCGGTCTTCAGCCCGTTCTTCTGCGCGGCGGCGAGGTCGCCATTGTGGGCGGCGACCATCATCACTTCCTCGGGCTTCAGGTTGAGCAGCCGCGCGGCGCCGAGATAGGTCTCGAGATCGGGCTTGTAGTGCTCGAACAATTCGGCCGACAGGATTAGGTCCCACGGCAGTCCTGCGAACTTTGCCATGTTGGTGAGCAGCGCGACATTGCCGTTGGACAGCGGCGCGATCACGAATTTGGTCTTGAGCCGGGTGAGGCCCGCGACGCTGTCCGGCCAGGGATGGAGGCGGTGCCAGCCCCTGGTGAGATGGTCGAGATCGGCGTCCGTAAGGCCCTTGATGGCGAACTTCTCGACGAGCTTTTCCAGCGAGCGGCGATGCAGATCGTCCAGCATGACGAAGCCGCGCTCCGGGTTTTTGCGCACCTCGTCCATCGACGCCATGTACATGCCGCGCCAGCCGTCCACCAGCGCCGTCCAGTCGGCCTGGATACCGCGGCCCTTCGCCCACCACATGAAGTCGGTGATCAGGCTGGTGCGCCAGTCGACGACGGTACCGAACACGTCGAACACCAGGGCTTTGACGGCGGTGAGATCGGACTTTGTGGTCATGATTGGCTCGCTGATTTTCTGGGCCCCGGTTGGCTCCGGCTGAGATCGAGGGCTTTAAAGCACGATCCCATTCATGCAACAATAGCGGTACTCCGCCACGTCAAACACGCCGACGCTGATCGGAGAGACTGGCTGTAACCAGTCGGAGTGCAAGCGCATCAGCGATGACCCTTCCTGTCGCATACATTCTGCTCGAGGATGTCCGCCTCCCGGAAGAGGCAGCTTTGATTGCGACGTTACGCCTTCGTCATCCCGGCTTGTGTTGGGACCGCAGCCCAGTCGCGCAAAGCAACGATATCGACGGTCCGATGTTCATCCGCGCCGGTGATCATCTCATGGCCATCCTTTTGTTGCCCGCACCGATGCCCTCCGATCAGCGACTGTGGCAGCAGGCCTCCTGGGTTTGGCCCGGCGCCTTCGACGCCGCCGACCGCCACCGAGCGCACCTCATCGTCTCCACAATGGGCTCTGCCGAAAACAACGCTGAAGCAAAAGCGCTGACATACGCTGAGAGTACGAGCTTGACGACCGCCTTCGTCGGCGCCGTGCTGGAGGTTCTTCCCGGATGTCTCAGCGTCGTCTGGAACGGACGAGTTGCCCGCTCCCCCGAAGAGTGGCTCAAGCAGTCGGGCCGCGCGTTCGATCCTTTTCCAGATCATCCCTACAGCCTATGGACGGAAATCGTTCACTTCGTGAGCGGCAACACGATTGGGGCCTATACGACCGGACTGTCATCTTTCATTGGACGGGAGATCGAATTCGAGGTGGACGGGCTCGACCAACACGGCGTCACCGTTCGCGTCGCCAACGCCATGTCCTACCTCATCGCGAATGGTCTTGACGAGAATGTCGAGAGCGGAACGGTGTACAACGACGAGGACGAGAACGTCGGTCGCGTGGCCATATTCCAACGCAACTCCCGCTTTGACATAGGACCGGTCGTTTCCTTTTTTTCTTTGAAAGCCCCGGTTGGAAGGTGCAAGACCTACCAAATCATTCCCGCTTCTATCGCCCGACATCATCCCCTTCTGGTCATGATGGGCCGGGTCGGGCTCTTTGATCCGACGAGGGCCGAAAACCAGATCGAATTACGACCAGATCATTACGTTTCGGAAGCTCGCGATATCTTTGACGATGTGATTTCCGGCGTGCTGTCGGGAATGCTCGCAACCGACGCCTATGCCGATGCGGACACCAAGGCGCGAAGTGCTTTGGCCAGGGGCGACACCTCATCGGCGAGGTCTTTTCTTCTGCCCTGGGCCGAGAAAGTTGGCCGCCTTCAAGAGACGACCAAACTCGGTCTGTTCTTGCGCGACGCTTTCATGTTTATGCCGGCCCCGCCTCGCAGCCCATAGCAGGCAGAACATGGACGGATGCCGATACATGCCGGGTCCGCGACGAGCGTCCGGCCTTAAGCCAGCCGTACGATCGCGTCGCCCAGCACAGTCCCGGCCTTATAGCGTTTTCGAGCGAAGCGGACACCGGTTCGCGCAAAGAAAACGCGTCAAAACAAGAATCTAGAGCTTGGGTTCTGATTCAATCAGAACCGAAAATGCTCTAGTCCAGGTGAAACTTGGAGAGCTCGCGGTGCTCGGCCTTGATGTAGCGCACGGTGCCCGTGACGGAACGCATCACCACCGTCTCGGTCTCGATCACGCCGTCCTTGCGGAACTTGACGCCAGAGAGCAGCGAGCCCGTGGTGACGCCGGTGGCGGCGAACAGGCAGTCGCCGCGCGCCATGTCCTCGATGCCGTAGATCATCTTGGGATCGTTGACGCCCATCTTGGCGGCGCGTTCGATCTTCTCCCCGGAATCGAGAATGAGGCGGCACTGCATCTGGCCGCCGATGCAGCGCAGCGCAACGGCCGCGAGCACACCTTCCGGCGCGCCGCCGGTGCCGAGATACATGTCGACGCCGGTGTTGTCGGGATCGGCGCAGTGGATCACGCCGGCGACGTCGCCGTCGGTGATGAGGCGCACGGCCGCACCGGTCGAACGCACGCTCTCGATGATGCTGGCATGGCGCGGACGGTCGAGCACCAGAACGGTGATGCCGTCCGGCTTGACGCCCTTGGCCTTGGCGAGGCGACGCACGTTGTCGGCCGGGCTCGCATCGAGCTCGACGACGCCCTTGTCGTAGCCCGGGCCGATCGCGAGCTTCTGCATGTAGACGTCGGGGGCGTGCAGCAGCGTGCCGCCGTCGGCCATCGCCATGGTGGCGATCGAGCCCGGCATGTTCTTGGCGCACAGCGTGGTGCCTTCGAGCGGGTCGACCGCGATGTCGACTTCGGGGCCGGCCTTCATGCCGACCTGCTCGCCGATATAGAGCATCGGCGCCTCGTCGCGCTCGCCCTCGCCGATCACGATGGTGCCCTGGATCGGCAGCTTGTTGAGTTCGCGGCGCATCGCGTCGACCGCGGCCTGGTCGGCGGCCTTCTCCTGTCCGTGGCCGCGCAGCCGCGCCGACGACACCGCCGCCCGCTCCGTCACCCGCACGATCTCCAGCGTGAGGATCCGCTCCAGCAAGGCTTGCGGCGGCACGGAAATATGGGTCGACATCGGCTCACTCCTTCAAACAGTTCGGGGCAGACTTTCTCCGCCGCATCAATTCGTCACGTCGCCGGTTCGTTCGAACCCGCGGTCTTCCTAGTTCTTCTCGATCCGGATCACCTGCGGCCGTCCGCTGATCACCTTGTCGCGCTGCACGGCGGCGAGCGCCCGCCGCACAGCGTCTTCATGCGTCGCATAGGTGATCAGGATGACCGGCACCGGGACCGCCTTGCCGCCGGCCGGCGCCGCGCCACCATTGGGATGACGCTGCACGATCGATTCGATCGAAATCTTCTGCTCCGCGAGGCGCGTGGCGATCGCGGCCGCCGTTCCGGGGAAATCGCGCGCCAGCAGGCGGATGTAATAGCCGCCCTCGTGCCGCTCCATCGGCGCCTTCTTCGTGTCGCGCAACTGCGCGGTCGGCCGGCCGAACGGATTGGCGCGGATGCCTCGCGCAACGTCGGCGATGTCGGCGACCACGGCCGATGCGGTCGCCGCGCCGCCGGCGCCGGGGCCGACCAGCGTGATCGGCGGAATGCCGTCGCCGTCGATCGTGACCGCGTTGGTGACACCCATCACCTGCGCGATCGAGGATGATTTGGGAACCATCGTCGGATGCACGCGCTGCTCGATGCCCTTTTCGGTCCGAACGGCGACGCCGAGCAGCTTGAGGCGATAGCCGAGTTCGTCGGCTGCACGCAGGTCTTCCGGCGCAATGGAGGAGATGCCTTCGACATACACGGCACTTTGAGCAACTTTCGTGCCGAAGGCGAGGCTGGCCAGAATGGCGAGCTTCTGCGCGGTGTCGTGGCCGTCGACATCGAAGGACGGATTGGCCTCGGCATAGCCGAGGCGCTGGGCGTCCTTGAGGCATTCGGCGAAGGACAGACCCTCCTGCTCCATCCGCGTCAGGATGTAATTGCAGGTGCCGTTGAGGATGCCGTAGACGCGGTTGATGCCGGTTCCGGCCAGGCCCTCGCGCAAGGTCTTGATGACGGGGATCGCGGCGCCGACCGCTGCCTCGAAATTCAGCGCGCCGCCGTGCTTTTCGGCGGCTTTGGCCAGCTTCAGCCCGTGCTTCGCCAGCAGCGCCTTGTTGGCGGTGACGACCGACTTGCCGGCGTTGAGCGCCGCCTCGACCGCCGAGAGTGCGGGATCGCCTGCACCGCCCATCAGTTCGACGAAGCAATCGACCTCGGGATGGGTTGCGAGGGTCAGCGGATCCTTGACCCATTCGACGCCGCGCAGATCGATGCCACGCTTCTTCGCCTTCGAGCGCGCGGTGACGGCGACGACGCGAATGCCGCGGCCGCTGCGGCCGGCGAGCACGCGCGCCTGGGATTCGATCAAACGGACCACTTCGGCGCCCACGGTGCCGAGCCCCGCTATGCCCACTTTCAGGGGTGCGACCATGATGCTTTGGAAAACCTGCCGAGGAAATTAACGCCGGTTGGCGAGCGGAACGACGTTGTGCAACGTTTCGATGCCGCTTTCAAGGAAGCGGCGCACGCCGCGCGCGGCCTGCCTGATCCGTTGCTCGTTTTCCACCATGGCAATGCGGACATATCCTTCACCATGCTCGCCGAAGCCGACGCCGGGCGAGACCGCGACGCCGGACTTCTCCACCAGCAGGGTCGCGAACTCCATGCTGCCGATGCCGCGGAAGGCTTCCGGCAGGGGCACCCAGGCGAACATCGAGGCTTCCGGCGGCGGGATGTCCCAGCCGGCGCGGCCGAACGCCTCCACCAGCGCGTCGCGGCGCTTGCGATAGGTGTCGCGCATCTCCTTGATGCAATCGTCCGGGCCGTTGAGCGCCGCGGTGGCGGCCACCTGCACCGGCGTGAAGGCGCCGTAATCGAGGTAGGATTTGACGCGGGCGAGCGCGGCGATCACGCGCTCATTGCCGACCGCAAAGCCCATGCGCCAGCCCGCCATCGAATAGGTCTTCGACATCGAGGTGAACTCGACGGTGACGTCCATCGCGCCCGGCACTTCGAGCACCGAGGGCGGCGGATTGTTCTCGTCGAAATAAACTTCCGCATAGGCGAGGTCGGACAGGATCAGGATCTCGTGCTTCTTCGCGAAGGCAACGAGGTCCTTGTAGAAATCGAGGCTGGCGACATAGGCGGTCGGATTCGAGGGATAGCAGACCACCAGCGCCAGCGGCTTCGGGATGGAGTGGACGATGGCCCGCTCCACCGCTTCGAAGAACTGCGGCGTCGGCTCCGAGGGCACCGAGCGGATCACGCCGCCCGCCATCAGGAAGCCGAAGGCGTGGATCGGATAGCTCGGATTGGGACACAGGATGACGTCGCCCGGCGCGGTGATAGCCTGCGCCACGTTGGCAAAGCCCTCCTTCGAGCCCAGCGTCGCCACGACCTGGGTGTCCGGATTGAGCTTCACGCCGAACCGGCGCGCGTAATAGGCGGCCTGGGCCCGGCGCAGACCGGGGATGCCACGCGAGGCCGAATAGCGGTCGGTGCGCGGCTTGCCCAGCGTCTCCTTCAGCTTCTCAAGAACGTGCGGCGGCGCCGGCAGATCCGGATTGCCCATGCCGAGGTCGATGATGTCGGCGCCGGCATTGCGCGCGGCGGCCTTGGCCCGGTTGACCTGCTCGAACACGTAAGGCGGAAGGCGGCGAATGCGGTAGAATTCTTCCATGGCTCGTCTCGGCTCCGGACACCGGTCAGGACAGAATCGCAAGGGTCCAAACGCCGCGTCCAAAGCACGCGAACCTTGCTTGAAAGCCTCTCTAAATCAGATGCTTAGAGTGAATTTCAGTGACAAGGGCTGAACGTCTTCGCCCCAACTCTCGGCTGAATTGACGTCTTTTAGCACGGCAGGACCCGGGCGCCAGCGCTACCTTGCGGAAGTCTTGCCACGACGAGTCTTGCCACCACGAGCCTTGTCACGGAGCCTTGTCACGCCACGAGAAGCCTTGTCTCGAAGAGACCGACGGCAAGGCGTTCGCCGGGCTGGCCTATTTGGCATCCTTGGCGGCCACGGCCTGACGTTCCCGCGCGGCGGCAAGCTCGGCCTCGATCCTGGCGCGCTGCTCCGGCGTGATCACCGCCTGGTCCCGCTCCGGCGGCAGGTCGTGCACGGGCAGATAGCCGCCGGGCTCGCGGGGATGGGCCTGCGTGTCAGCGGGCGTGAGGTCCGCAAGCTGGCTGGAACAGCCGGCAAGAAGCAGCGCCGCAATCAGCAGCGCGCCCGACGCCGGCCGCGACGGGCACCGTACCTTTGGCACCTCCCCCCGGGGAGCAACCGCCTGGGGAGCAAACACTCGGGAACCAAACACCTGGGAACCAAACACTTGGAAATCCCCTACCCGTCCCATGCAAGGCTGCGGGAGCTTAACCCGACAACCTGCCCAAGCTCAAACCATTGCTGCCCACAAATGGTACGAGCGAGATAATCCAAGGCCCACTGTGCACAACGGTCGCACCCGATTGTGACAAAACCAAGAAGGCCTATCGCAGTGCAGCACATCTTCATTCGTGTTTGGCCTCAAACTTGCGAGCTTCGCGGTGACGAATACGGAATGAATCGTTACTGTTCTGTCCATGAGTACCGCCACGACCGACGCCCCCAAGTCAGGCAGCAAGCCAGAGACGAAGTTCGATGCCGAGGCCTTCGCGATGAACCTCGCGCGGGCGATGGAGAACGGCGGCAAGGCGCTGGCCGCCTATCTCAAGCCGCGCGAGAGCGGCGAGGTGCAGGACCGGCCGCCGCCCGAACTCACCGAAGTGGTCAAGACCTTCACATCGGTTGCCGAATACTGGATGTCGGACAGTTCGCGCTCGTCCGACCTGCAGACCAAGCTCGCCAAGGACTATCTCGACCTCTGGGGCTCGGCCGCGCGACGCATGGCCGGCCAGGAGGCCCCGCCCGCGATCGCGCCCTCGCCGCGCGACAAGCGCTTTGCCGATCCCGAGTGGAAGTCGAACCAGTTCTTCGATTTCGTGATGCAGCTCTATTTGCTGACGACGAAATGGGCGCAGGAGCTGGTGAGCGAGGCCGACGGGCTCGATCCGCACACCCGCCGGAAGGCGGAGTTCTACGTGCAGCAGGTCGCCAATGCGCTGTCGCCGTCGAACTTCGTGCTGACCAACCCGGAAGTTCTGCGCGAGACGCTGGCCAGCAGCGGCGAGAACCTGTCGCGCGGCCTGAAGATGCTGGCGGAGGACATCGCGGCCGGCAAGGGCATGCTGAAGATCCGCCAGTCCGACCCGGACAATCTCGTCGTCGGCGTCAACATGGCAACGACGCCGGGCAAGGTGATCTACCAGAACGAGATGATGCAGCTGATCCAGTATGCGCCGACCACGGAGACCGTGCTGCGCACGCCGCTGCTGATCATTCCGCCCTGGATCAACAAGTTCTACATCCTCGATCTGAAGCCCGAGAAATCCTACATCAAATGGTGCGTCGACCAGGGCATCACCGTGTTCGTGATCTCATGGGTCAACCCGGACAAGCGGCTCGGCAACAAGAGCTGGGAAGACTACATGAAGGAAGGCCCGCTCACGGCGATGGACGTGATCGAGAAGGCCACCGGGGAATTGAAGGTGCACACCGCCGGCTATTGCGTCGGCGGCACGATGCTGGCGACGACGCTGGCCTGGCTCGCCGAGAAGCGCCGCCAGCGCGTGGCGTCGGCGACGTTCTTCGCGGCGCAGGTCGACTTCACCCATGCCGGCGACCTTCTGGTGTTCGTCGACGAGGACCAGATCGCCGCGCTCGAGCAGGA
Source organism: uncultured Bradyrhizobium sp. (assembly GCA_964423245.1). Lineage (GTDB taxonomy): Bacteria > Pseudomonadota > Alphaproteobacteria > Rhizobiales > Xanthobacteraceae > Bradyrhizobium. The sequence goes on from CAYREH010000010.1 coordinate 157,248, forward strand.
CATGAAGGCGACGGGCGTGCTCGAAGGCTCGAAGATGGCGATGGCCTTCAACATGCTGCGCTCCAACGACCTGATCTGGTCATATGTCGTCAGCAACTACCTCAAGGGCCAGCAGCCGAGCGCCTTCGACCTGCTGCACTGGAATTCCGACGCGACGCGGATGACCGCGTCGAACCATTCCTATTACTTGCGCAACTGCTATCTGGAGAACCGGCTGTCGACCGGCACCATGGTGCTCGACAACACCCTGCTCGATCTCTCCAAGGTGAAGGTGCCCGTCTACAACCTCGCGACGCGCGAGGACCACATCGCGCCGGCGGAATCGGTGCTGTACGGCTCGCAGTTCTTCGGCGGCCCGGTGAAATACGTATTGTCGGGCTCCGGGCACATCGCCGGCGTCGTCAACCCGCCCGCCTCGAACAAGTACCAGTACTGGACCAACGACAACATCAAGGACGTGACCGTCGCCGAATGGCTGAAGGGCGCGACCGAGCACAAGGGCTCGTGGTGGCCCGACTGGCGGCAATGGCTGGGCTCGCTCGATCCGGAAGAGGTGCCGGCGCGCGGCGTCGGCAGCGAGGCGTTCCCGCCGATCGAGGACGCGCCCGGCAGCTATGTCCGGGTTCGCGCATAGCGGTGCTGGCCGGACGTTCGTACAAGCTCACGACATCGATTTCGAAGAGGACCGCATCATGACGCGCGAATTGTTCTGGCTGACTCTGACGGTGATTTTGACCGGCATCCTCTGGATTCCCTACACCATCAACCGCTGCCAGGTGCGCGGCCTGTCCGGGGCCATGGCCAATCCTTCGCGCGGAGACAAACCGCAATCGGAATGGGCGAACCGCCTGATGTTCGCGCATGACAATGCGGTCGAGAACCTCATCGTGTTCGCGCCGCTGGTGCTGATCCTGAATGCGATCGACTATTCCACCAAATGGACCGTGCTCGCCTGCGCCGTCTATTTCTGGGCCCGCGTCGCGCATCTGATCGTCTATGCGGCAGGCATTCCGGTGTTCCGCACGCTGGCCTTCACCGTCGGCTTCCTGGCGCAGGCCGTGCTGGCGCTGGCGATCTTCAGGGTCGTCTGAGGGCCCTCGCCCTCATTCGCCCTTCTGCGCGACGACGAACAACATCGACGCGGTCTTGTCGTCGAAGCCTTTGACCTCGCCGGTTTCGATCGACACGCCGGTCCAGTGCCCCGCCTCGGCATAGGTCGCCTGCAGCCAGTCGGGCGAGGGATAATTGTAATAGCGGTTCAAAGTGTCGCGGCCTGCGACCTCGCCAGCCTTGTAGCTGGCGTAGAAAGAGCCGCCGGGTTTCAGCGCCCGCCAGATCCGCGCCAGAACGCCCGCCAGTTCAGGCCTCGGCACATGCAGCAGGCACGCATTGGCCCAGACCGCATCATAGGCCTCGACCTCGTCGAGATCCTCGAACAGCAAGGTCTCGACGAGGCGTCCTAGGCGGCGCGAGGCGACATCGGCCATTTCCGGCGATCCGTCGGTGGCGCGAACCGCGAAGCCGCGGGCGAGCATTTCGGCGGTATCGCCGCCGGCACCGCATCCGAGTTCGAGAATGAAAGCGCCCGGCGCAAGCCGGGCCAGAAACGCCGTCAGCCGCGCATGGCGCGAGGTGATCTCGCGTCTGGCATAGGCTTCGGCGTTACCGCGGTAGAATTCGAGCGTCGTTTCGTCCATGGCCTCACTCGCGAAGCAGGAATGGACCCGGGTTCGGCGGCGCACCGCTGAAGAAGCGCTGCGCCGCGACCGGGGCACGAGACTGGCCTATTAGTCCGGCAGTCCCAGCATCAGACGCATGTTCTGCACCGCCGCGCCCGACGCGCCCTTGCCGAGATTGTCGAGCCGCGCGACCAGCACCGCCTGATGGTACTTGTCGCTGGCGAAGACGTAGAGCTCGAGCTTGTTGGTCTCGTTGAGCGCCTCCGGCTCGATCCGGCCCGCCTTGCTCGCCTCGTTCTGGAGCGGCATCACCGAGACGTATTTCGACCCGGAATAGCGCTTGGCCAGCGCGGCCTGCAGATCCGCACCGGTCGGCTTGCCCGGCAGCGTGTCGAGCTGGAGCGGGATCGAGACCAGCATGCCCTGCCGGTAGTTGCCGACCGAGGGGATGAAGATCGGCCGCCGGGTCAGGTTCGAATAGAGCTGCATCTCCGGCAGATGCTTGTGCTCGAAGCCGAGGCCGTAGAGCTCGAACGAGGGCGCGCTGCCGTCCTCGAAGCTCGCGATCATCGACTTTCCGCCGCCGGAATAGCCGCTCACCGCGTTGACGGTGACGGGATAGTCCTGCGGCAACAGGCCGGCATCGACGATCGGCCGCAGCAGCGCGATCGCGCCGGTCGGATAGCAGCCGGGATTGGAGACCTTCTTCGCGGCCTTGATCTTGCCGGCCTGATCGGGCGCGAGCTCCGGAAAGCCGTAGGCCCAGTCGGGCGCGACGCGATAGGCGGTCGAAGCGTCCAGCACCTTCGGTCCCGAGGCGCCCATGCCGTCGATCAGCGCGACCGTTTCCTTGGCGGCATCGTCCGGCAGGCAGAGGATGACGAGATCCACCTCCTCCATCAGCGCCTTCTTGGCTGCGGGATCCTTGCGCTTGTCGTCGGGAATCGTCTTCACCACGACGTCGCCCTGCAGCTTCAGCCGCTCGTTGATGCCGAGGCCCGTGGTGCCCGAGCCGCCATCGACGAAGACGGCGGCGGGCTTGCTGGATGCACCGTTGATCGGGGCTTTCTGTGTCTCGGCGACGGTCATGGGACGCTCCTTTCGAGCCTGCTGGTTTCGTCCGCGAAGGCCTCGGGCCTCACGTCCTGCATCAATTGCGCGATCTGTCTGGCCTCGGCCGCGGGCTGCGCGCCGAGCGCGTTGGCGATCGCCGTATAGTCGGCGTTCGATTTGTGCTGGTTGAGCTTGAAGCTGCCTTCGACCTCCTCGACCGTCATCAGCAGACCGACAATCCCCTTCTTCATCGCCTCGAGCCGGCCCGCGGTCATCTTCGCCGACGTCCAGGGCGCCTTGGGCAGCAGCCAGGCCTCGAACTTGTCGCTGAGCGTATCGACCTGCACCGCGAGCTCGGCATCCGACATCAGCCGGACCGACCCGCTCAGATGCACCGACTGGTAGAGCCAGGTCGGCACCTGGTCGGGCGAGACGTACCAGTCCGGCGAGACATAGGTATCGGGCCCGCTGACCGCGAGCAGCCAGACGGCCTTGCCGTCGGCGAGCTTTAGCAGCGGATTGTGACGGGCGAGATGGAAGGCCGCCTGCGGCGTGCCGTCGGCGGCGTAGGTCAGGTAGAAGGGCAGCGGCGAGGCCACGGGCTTGTGCCCGTCGAAGGCGCACATCATGCCGAAGCCGCGCGTCTCGGCAAAAGCCAGGCTCGTGGCGCGGTCCTGCTTGAAATGGGGTGGCGTGTACATCGTGGTCTCCTGCTGGCCTCCTTCGGGAGCCGCCGGATCAGATCGCGCTGACAGGAGAGAGAATGCCGCGGATCGGATCCAGCGGCAAAGACGATGATCTCAAACGCGATCGACCGCCCAAACCGCTGAAGAGCGGCGGCGGCGACGGGCGAACAGAATGGTCGCGGCGTTGATCATGGCGTGCGGCTATAGAAGCGAAAGCGGTTTTCGTCAAGGTTCGGCGGTCATACGATCCGCCAGATCCATTCCATGATCCTGGCGATGATGTCGCCGAACAGCAGCAGGACGGCCGACCAGACCAGCGCGGACACGAAATTGGCGGCCTGGAAACTCCAATAGGGCATTTCGAAGATGCCGGCCGCCAGCGGCACCGAGGCCCGCAGCGGGCCGAAGAAACGGCCGATGAAGATGCTGGGCACGCCCCAGCTGCGCACGAAGGCCTCGCCCCGCGGCAGGATCTCCGGATAGCGCGAGAGCGGCCACATCTGGGCGACCTTCTCCTTGTAGCGAAAGCCGAACCAGTAGGAGACCCAGTCGCCGAGCGCGGCACCGAGACCGCCGGCGATCCAGACCGGCCAGAAGCTGATGCCGCTGGCGCCGATCAGCGCGCCGATCCCCACCAGCGCGCCCCAGGCCGGGATCAGCAACGAGATGAAGGCCAGCGACTCCCCGAAGGCCAGGACGAAGACGATCGGAGCCGCCCAGCCCTGATGAGCGCGCACGAATTCGGCCAGCGCGTGCGCATACTGCTCCATACGATGATAGCTTCCCGGCTGGTCCGAAAGTTCCACGAAATCGAAAACACTGGTAAGCCAAGCACTTGTGTGACATCAAGTCACAAACCCGGCAGCCGCCAGCCCCCGCGTCAAAATGCCGGCATTGACCGCTCCGGCGGCGTAAAATCGCCGGCATTGGACCGCACCCACCCCGCCCGCTCTGCCTTGCGGTGACCTTTTCAGGCCAGCCGTGGCATAGTCCGCCCAACCGATTCGCCGCCTCAGCGGCCCTCAAAGTGCATCAAGACATATGTCCAAGCAGTTGAAAGCCAAAGCTAAAACCGATCTTTTCGAGGGTGGCGAGCAAAAGCCTCGCACCGCTCCGAAGCCGGCTCCGCGCGGCAGCGGCGGGGAAGCCGACTACACCGCGGCCGACATCGAAGTACTCGAAGGGCTGGAGCCGGTGCGACGCCGGCCCGGCATGTATATCGGCGGCACCGACGAGAAGGCGCTGCATCACCTCTTCGCCGAAGTGATCGACAACTCGATGGACGAGGCGCTGGCAGGCCACGCGACCTTCATCGGCGTCGAGCTCAGCGCGGACGGCTTTCTCACCGTCACCGACAACGGCCGCGGCATTCCGGTCGACCCGCACCCGAAATTCCCGAAGAAGTCCGCGCTCGAAGTCATCATGTGCACGCTGCACTCCGGCGGCAAGTTCGACAGCAAGGTCTACGAAACCTCCGGCGGCCTGCACGGCGTCGGCATCTCCGTGGTGAATGCCCTCTCCTCGCTGCTCGAGGTCGAGGTCGCGCGCAGCCAGAAGCTCTACCGCATGACGTTCGAGCGCGGCCACCCCAAGGGCAAGCTCGAGGATCTCGGCAAGATCAACAACCGCCGCGGCACCCGCGTCCGCTTCAAGCCCGACACCGACATCTTCGGGCCCAAGGCCGCGTTCAAGCCGCAGCGCCTGTTCAAGATGACGCGCTCCAAGGCCTATCTGTTCGGCGGCGTCGAGATCCGCTGGAACTGCGCGCCCGAGCTGCTCAAGGGCGTCGAGGACGTGCCGGCGGAGGCGACCTTCCATTTCCCCGGCGGCCTGAAGGATTATCTGGCGGCGGCGATCCACGCCGACACGCTGGTGCATCCGGACATCTTCTCCGGCAAGTCGGGCCGCAACGGCGCGCACGGCGCCTGCGAATGGGCGGTGGCCTGGACCGCGGATGCCGACGGCTTCCTCTCCTCCTACACCAATACAGTGCCGACTCCCGATGGCGGCACCCATGAATCCGGCCTGCGCAGCGCCCTGCTCCGCGGCCTCAAGGACCACGCCGAGCGCGTCGGCCAGGGCAAGCGCGCCGCCTCCATCACCTCCGAAGACGTGATGGTCGGCGCCGCCGTGATGCTGTCGGTGTTCGTGCGCGAGCCGGAATTCCAGGGCCAGACCAAGGACCGTCTCGCCACCGCCGAAGCCCAGCGCATCGTCGAGCAGGCGATCAAGGATCCGTTCGACCATTGGCTGTCGGGCAATCCCAACATGGCCAACCGGCTGCTCGACTTCGTCATCGACCGCGCCGAGGAACGGCTGCGGCGGCGGCAGGAAAAGGAGACCGCGCGAAAGACCGCGGGCAAGAAGCTGCGCCTGCCCGGCAAGCTCGCCGACTGCAGCAATGCGGGACTGGATGGCTCCGAACTCTTCATCGTCGAGGGCGACTCGGCCGGCGGCAGCGCCAAGCAGGCGCGCAATCGCGAGACCCAGGCCGTGCTGCCGCTGCGCGGCAAGATCCTCAACGTCGCCTCGGCCGGCAAGGACAAGCTGACCGCGAACGCCCAGCTGTCGGATCTGGTGCAGGCCATCGGCTGCGGCACGCTCGCCAGCTACCGTGAGGAAGATTTGCGCTACCAGCGCATCATCATCATGACCGACGCCGACGTCGACGGCGCCCACATCGCCTCGCTCCTGATCACCTTCTTCTACCGGCAGATGCCGAAGCTGATCGACGAGGGCCATCTCTTCCTCGCCGTGCCCCCGCTCTACAAGCTGACCCACGGCCAGAAGTCGGTCTATGCCCGCGACGACAAGCACAAAGACGAGCTGATCAGAAGCGCGTTCAACGCCAATGCCAAGGTCGAGGTGAACCGCTTCAAAGGCCTCGGCGAAATGATGCCGGCGCAGCTGAAGGAAACCACGATGGACCCGGCCAAGCGGACATTGCTCAAGGTCGTGCTGCTGCCGGATGACCGCGATACCACCGCCGATTCGGTGGAGCGGCTGATGGGCACCAAGGCGGAGGCGCGCTTCGCCTTCATCTCGGACAAGGCCGAGTTCGCGAGCGACGATCTCCTCGACGTTTGAGCGCAAACCGACGCCAGAGTCCGCGGTTCGGCGTGACAAGCACACTTGTCAATGACGGGCGTGATCGCGGGGTTACAGACTTTATGAAGAAGGCAATTAGGTTCCGTCGCGGAACCCGGGCTCGCCTGCGATTCGGCGCGCCTCGCCGAATAGTCTGGAGATTGCCCGATGAAGAAATTGCTGGTGAGTCTTCTGGTCGCCACTGCCTGGACCAGTGTTGCGAGCGCCGCTGATCTGGCCGCGCGTCCCTATGCCAAGGCCCCCGTGCCGCCGCAGGTCTCGTCCTGGACCGGCTTTTATGTCGGCGGCGAAGCGGGTGCGCGCTGGGGTGATTCCACCTGGACGACCTACGCCCTTCAAGACCCCGTGTCGGCCCTCTCCAACTTCCGGCTGCCGCAGGGCAATCCGGCGAGCTTCGACAGCACGTCAGCCCGCCTGGGCGGCTATGCCGGCTACAACTGGCAGTTCGCCCCATCCTGGGTGGCTGGCATCGAAGGCGATATTGCCTGGGGCGACAGCAAGAAGTCGCGGGCCGGCATCCCGGGCACGTGGGGCCCCGGCGCCCTTCCCGCCGACATCGCGCGCGACGGCTCGAGCGTGAAGCTCGGCTGGGACGCTGCGATCCGGGGACGCCTGGGTATTCTCGTGACGCCGGATATCCTGCTGTTCGGCACCGGTGGCGTCGCCTGGCAGGACGTGTCGATCAACGCAAACTGCGCCGTAGGCATAGGCGTCTGGTGCGCTCCCGTGCCGCGCAACGCCACCTTGAGCGAGGTCAAGACAGGCTGGACCGCCGGCGCTGGCATCGAGGCCAAGGTCATGGGGAATTGGCTGGTGCGCGGCGAATATCGCTACGCCGATTTCGGCACCACCAACTACCTGTTCTTCCCAGGCACCGGCGATGCGGTGTGGTTCCGCCACGAGCTGAAGACCCACACGGCCTCGTTCGGTCTCGCCTACCAGTTCGGTGGACCGGTGGTCGCCAAGTACTGAATAGCGACTGAACAGCTGCCGAACAGCCGATCTGCAACCAGATCTCGATCTGAAACCAAAGCCCCGGCCCGCGGCCGGGGCTTTCTGCTTTTCGGGCTCGGCCATTGTCGGGAGCTTTTTCGGGGCCCTTGGAAGCCTGGACAGGGACAATATCGCCGACTGATTCGTTTCCCCGCATGGCCGACGGGCCAGACGCGATTCGAGCTGGCAATGGGCCTGCTCCGTCTCAAGCGTGCTTGCCGATCTTTTGGACTGTCCGGAAACCGCCGCCGCAGGCTCCGAAGACGGATTGATCGCTCAGCCGATAAGGCACTGAAAATAAAGAAACAATTTTACCGCCCGGGGTCGCGCCCCGAGGTGTTGCCAACGTACAACTAACGAGGCTTTTCCGCTCAGTGTGCCTGTCCGGCAACAGCTTTTCGGCGGGAAACGTCTATAGTTCAGGCATCAGTTGAGACGAACTCCAGAGCGCTCGCGCCTGCTACGAACCAAGGTTGGGGATTTAACATGAAGAAGATTTTGCTGGCAGTGACCGCCGTGGCGGCGATGACCGGTTCGGCCTCTGCGGCTGATCTGGCGGCTCGTCCCTATGTGAAGGCCCCGATTGCGGCTCCGGTTGCCAATTGGACCGGTTTCTACATCTTCGGCGGCGGCGGCGGTGGCGTGTGGTCCGCTGACACCGGCGTGCAGTCGACCGTGACCGGCGCCCCGATCCTCGGCTTCAACCAGAGGCAGGGTGGCGACGGCTGGTTCGGTACCGTTGGTGCCGGCTACGACTGGCAGTTCAGCGGCACCTGGCTGGCCGGCGTGTTCGCCGATGGCCAGTTCGGCAGCCTCAAGGGCACGATCCAGGATCAGGGTCTTCTGACCGCTGGCACGATCAAGAACGACTACTCCTGGGCCGCCGGTGCGCGCCTCGGCTACCTCGTTGCGCCGAACGTCCTCTCCTACGTGAACGCCGGTTACACCAGCTCGCACTGGAAGGGCACCACCCTGTTCAACACCGCGACCGCCCTCCCGAGCGGCCTGCACACCAACAGCTTCGATCGCGGCGGCTGGTTCGTCGGCGGCGGCGTCGAGAACAACCTGAACATCTTCGGCATCTCGGCTCCCGGCTGGTTCATGAAGACCGAGTACCGCGCTGCCTATTACGACAAGAAGAACATCAGCGAGCTGGCCGACGTCACCAACGTTTCGAACGGCCGCGACATCACCTTCAAGCCGTTCGTGCAGACCATCAGCACCTCGCTGGTCTATCGCTTCAACTGGACCGGCCCGGTCGTCGCCAAGTACTGAGGCGAACTGATCTGACTTTCAGACGTCAAAGCCCCGGCAGTGCCGGGGCTTTTTCGTTTTCGACCTGCGATGGTTATTGGCCATGCGGGTGATCATGACCGGGGACGGACGCCCCCCTGCAATTGCGTCCGAACAGACGCTGGCGCCATGGCGTATTCGAGCAACGTGGATACCGGTTCGCTTTAAGGAAACGCGCCAAAACAACCATCCAGGGCTTCGGTTCTGATTCAATCAGAACCGGAAATGCTCTAGGGTACTCCCAAGCTTGCGCGGCCGGCCTCCACATCGCCCGACCGGGACAAAGCGGACCAATGGGAGGATCGCATGCGCAGATTTCTGCTTCTCGCAGGCCTGTTTGCCCTTGCCGTCGGACTGCTCTGGATCGGACAAGGCACCGGAACGGTGGCATGGCCGCGCGCGAGCTTGATGATCAACCAGCTGCAATGGGCAGGCTATGGCGCAGCCATGGCCGGCTTCGGGCTGGTCCTGATCTGGCAGAGCAACCAGTAGAAGAAACCAGGGAATAACAGCATGACATCCAGCCGGTTCGATCTCCGCGGCAAGGTCGCGATCGTGACGGGAGGCAATGGCGGCATCGGGCTCGGCATGGCGCGAGGTCTCGCCGACGCAGGCGCCAACATCGCCGTGGTCGGACGCAACGAGGCCAAGTCGAAGGCGGCGGTGGAAGATCTCAGCCAGCGCGGCGTCAAGGCGATCGCCGTGTCCACCGACGTGACCGACAAGGCTGCCATCGCCGCCATGATCGACCGCGTCGTCAAGGAACTGGGCCGGATCGATATTCTCATCAACAATGCCGGCATGAGCATCCGCAAGCCGCCGCACGAGCTCGAGCTCGACGAGTGGAACAAGGTGATCGACACCAACCTCACCAGCGCCTTCGTCTGCTCGAAGCTCGCCTATCCGGCGCTCAAGGCGTCCGGCAACGGCAAGGTGATCAATATCGGCTCGATGATGTCGATCTTCGGCGCGAGCTTCGCAACCGCCTATGCGGCGAGCAAGGGCGGCATCGTGCAGTACACCCGCGCCTGTGCCAACGCGTGGGCGCCGGACAACATCCAGGTCAATGCGATCCTGCCGGGCTGGATCGACACCGACCTCACCCGCGGCGCGCGCAAGCAGGTCTCGGGCCTGCACGAGCGGGTGCTGGCACGCACGCCGGCCGGACGCTGGGGCGACATCGACGACTTCGCCGGCATCGCCGTCTTCCTGGCCTCGCCCGCATCGAACTTCGTCACCGGCACGGCGATCCCGGTCGATGGCGGCTTCTCGGTGATGGCCTGACCACCCTGCCCGCAAACACCTCGCGCAAAAAAAGAGCCCCGGTCGAGACCGGGGCTTTTGAATTTGGCAGTGCTATTTTCTTGATCGTTGGTCGCGTTGCGGACGACGGGCTCAGTAGCGGGCGATGGTCGGTGCGTCGAACTTGTAGCTCGCGCGCACGACCGCCCACTGAATGTCGCGCGGCTTGGCATCGAAGCTGTAGTTTCCTCCGGTGCCGCCGAGCTGGTAGGTCTGGCTGCCGAAGGCAGCGTAATTGTATTCGAGGCCGACGATCCAGTTGCGGGTGACGCCGTATTCCCAGCCGGCGCCGATGGTCCAGCCATTGGCCCAGTGGGTCTGACCGCCCGAGCCCGTCGACGGGTTCGGCACGTTGTCGACAACGGACAGACGGTTGTTCACGCCGGCATAGCCGCCGCGGATGTAGAACAGGTTGTTCTGAACGGCGAAGCCCGCACGGCCGACGATCGTCGCGAGCACGTTGGCGCGCCAGGAGAACACGTCATCGCCTGCTCCGAACACCGTGTTGGTGAACGAGCCCTTGTTGTCGAGGCCGGAGATCGTGCCTTCCAGACCGAACACGTAGTTGTTGGCCTGCCAGTTGTAGCCGATCTGGGCGCCGCCCATCACACCGGAGTTGCGCTGACGGAATCCCTGCCCGGGGGCGAGGTCGCCGAAGGCCGTCGTGTTGGCCGAATTGACGAACTGTTCGTTGGTCCAGGCGCCACCGATGTGGCCACCGACGTAGAAGCCGGTCCAGTTGAACAGCGGCTCGATATAGGCAGGCGCCTTCGTATAAGGCCGCGCGGCGAGATCGGCGGCGGAAGCCGCGCCGGCTCCAACCAGAGCGCTCGTGCAGGCGAAGGCAGCAATCAACTTGTTACGCATGGTACACCCCGTGTCCTTTGATGGGCGCACGCTCACACGCAGCTCTTACTCAAATTTGAATCAAGATAGTTAAGGTGCCCGATTGCCCGCCGGCGTCGCGTGAATCGGTGCGCGCTGTTGCACGAAGGCAACGTTTCGCGCGCGATTTACTCAGGATTATCCCTAACGCTTTCTGCTTCAGGACCGCGCTGCGGCCTTCGACTGCACGTGTTCGGGCCGCACGCCGAGCGCCAGCAGATGCGCCGGAATGCCCTGGAGAAACGGCAGCGCGGTGATCAGGCGCACGAGCAACGGCACCTTCAGCGGCCGGTCGGCCCCCTGAAGCGCGCCGCTGATGACGTTGTTCTGCACCACCATCTGCATGCGCTGGGTCATCTTCACGGGGAATTCGCGGCGGCGGCGCACGGCATCCAGCTCATGTTCGGACGGGCAGCCGTTGCGCAGTTTCTCGGTCAGGAGATTGGCGGTCGCGACCGCGTCCTGCACGGCGAGATTGACGCCGACGCCGCCGACCGGCGACATCGCATGCGCGGCGTCGCCGATCAGAAGCAGCCCGGGCAGCGTCCAGCGCTTCAGGCGGTTGATCGCAACGGTGAGAAGCTTGACGTCATCGAAGCTCTTCACGTCGGCAATGCCTGATTTGAGCACAGGCGCCATCCGCACGATGTCGTCCAGCAACGCCCTCAGGCCTCTCGCCTTCACCGCCTCGTATTGTCCCTTGGCGATGATGTAGGCGCACTGCCAGTACTCGCCGCGATCGAAGGTGATCATCATCTTGCCGGGCTCGATGCGCGCGAACAAATTCTCGGTCTCGTCGGGCTTGCGGCCGGCACGAAACCACAGCACGTCCATCGGCGCGCCGATGTCCTCGACGGCAAGTCCGGCCCGCTCCCGCACCGTGGAGTGCCGCCCGTCGCAGGCGATCGTCAGATCGGCCTCGATGTCGACCACGCCGTCGGGCGTCCGCGCTCGCACCCCCGCAATGGCCTCCCCGCGCCGGATCAGGTCGATGGCCTCGGTGTTCATCATGACCTGGAGCGAGGGCAGATGGCTGCCGGCTTCCCGCAGGAAGTTCAGGAAGTCCCATTGCGGCATGAAGGCGATGAAGGGGTATTTGGTATGGAGCCGGCTGAGATCGGCGATCCGGACCGGCGTTCCGCCGAACAGGCCGTCCATCTTCTGCAGGCGCTGATGCGGCAGCTTCAGGAACCCGTCGATCAGTCCGAGTTCGTCCATGACCTGCAGCGTCGAGGGATGCACGGTGTCGCCACGAAAGTCGCGGAAGAAATCGGCATGCTTCTCGAGCACCATGACATCGATGCCGGCGCGCCCGAGCAGATAGCCGAGCATCATCCCGGCCGGCCCGCCACCGACGACGCAGCATCGGACCTTGATGGTCCGATTGGGCTGTTGGTCAGGCGTCATTGCAACCGCACTCCCGGCTTGAGCCTCGCACCGAATCACGCGTGCAATTCTAGCGCCGGCTCGTGCCGGTGACAGCCTCCCTTTGGCCGGAGCCCCCGTCCTCGCCGCGCGATGTCTCGGTGGCGGATGTCACGGCGCGGCCCAACCGAATCGCAGGCTTCGGCACGGCCCCTGCGACGTCGCGCAGATCGACGCCACGATCGGCTAATGAGCCTGCTTTGATCCCTTGCGAGGGAGAGGCTTTTTGTCCGCCTCGTCACGCGCCTCGCATTCGACGTGTTGCCGCATGCGCTCGAGCTCGGCGAGGCGCTTCTCGATCTCCTTGATCGCTTTGGCGTGCGGCATGCCGTGTGTCTGCTTTGAGGGCTTCATTCGCGACCCGGAACAAAGAGATCATGCCCGAAGACGACCATGCCGGTCTGTGAACTAGTTAACATCTGCGTCCGCCTCGGCCGGCCACTCGATCGGTCTGCAGAACAGCCCGCGTCGCTCGATCTCCGCGCGCAGTTCGTCCGCGCGCACCTTGGCGGGATCTCCAACCAGGCGGACACCGGACGTCGCGTCCGCGAGCACCTGGTCGCGGATGCTCTCGTACATGTGGATGATGAAGTGATCGGAGAGATTTTCGAACGCCATCACGCGCACCCATGGGCAAGGACCAGCATGTCCGGTGCGTCAAACAACAGTGCAGCAGGCGACAGATCAAGGCGATGTTCGGATTACCCTCACTTCTCAAGGTAAACACGCGTATCTTTCGGCGGATCGGGGCCGGCCCGGCAGTTCGCCTCGCGAGCGGAACCTGAAGCCGTCGCCGGCTCGTCAAGGGCGCGTTGGACATGGCATGGTCTCGAATGGTGTGCCGGTTCACGGACGGCGGGCGTTCGTCGGGGGAGGACAGCCTGGCGTCGCTCAGTTGCTGCTCCGGTTCGCAGCCCTGAAGCTCTTGATCTCCGACACACTGCCGTCGCGATAGGTGAGCTCGACCGAGACGAATTGCGTTCCCGGGTTCAGCTTCATGTAGAGCGGCATGCCGGCGGTAATGGAGCCGGGATCGCGCATGTCGCAGGCCGGCATCTTCAGCACCTGGTTGGGAACGGCGGTATCGATGCCGATCCGCACCTCGCGGATTGCACAGCGATACGAAACGAGATGCGTGTAATAGACCAGCAGTCCGTTGAACTCGCGGAACGAGAGCCAGCTCGTTGCGGTCATGTCGAGGATCTTGCGCTGGTCCCGGATCAGCGCCGCTTCCGGATCGAAGCGGATCGGGAACGGCCCCTGCATGTCGCCGGACTGATCGACATAGCGGACCTCGATGGTGCCGGCCGGGGCATCCGCCGGCAGCTCGATCGACGGGTTCGGCATGCGCTTGCGCGTCCGGGGATCCAGCGTGTCGATGAAACCGGTCTCGCGGAAATCGCCGGTGCCGGCCATGCGCCAGGAAATGCCGAGCGTCGGATCGGCGAAGGAGAACGTCACGCTCCAGCCGCCATTGTGCCGCGAGAAACTGGCGATCGGCGCATTGGTCGTCTCCTCTTTCGGCACGCGCGGCACCGACACCGGCGGCAGCGCCGCGAGTTTCTGCGCCGGCGGCTCGGCCGGGCGCGCCGGAGCTGCGTCCTTGGCGAGGCCGCCGAGAAAGACATCGTCGACCATCTGGTCGAAATAGACCGGCACCTGCTTGTGCCTGACGCTGTCGGCCATCTCGCTGACGAGACGCCGGGTGCGCTGTGCCACCTGCACGAGGTTCTCGCCCGGCCGGAGCAGCTCGCGCGCGAAGGTCCGGGTGAATACCGAATTCGGATTGGCATCGTCGTTGGACAGGCGATCGAGCGCCGTCTGCCGCGGCCCCGCCGAGAACACCGAGAACACGCCCTCGGGCAGTTGCGTCATCGGCGCAAGACCGCCGCCGCCCGCGACCGCCCGCGTGCCGGCGCGCTCGAACGGATTGTTGCGACAGGCGTCGAACACCAGGATCGACGTCCGCGCCTTCCGGTTCTGAAGCCGCTCGACGATGCGGTCGGCCATGATCGAGGCGTCGCGCACCAACTCCTCCTGCCCCTCGGTCGCCGCGGGAACGTCGGTCGGCAGCAGATAGTTCTGCCCCGCGATCTCGAAACCGTGCCCGCCGAAGAAGAAGAACGCCGTGTCGCCCGGTTCGACCACCTTGTCGAACGCCAGCAGCGCCTCGGAGAACTGCGCCCGGTTCTGGTTTTCCGCAACCATCACCGTGAAGCCGAGCTGCCGCAGCGTATCGCCCATGGTCCGGGCATCGTTGACGGCCTTGAGGAGCTTCGGGACATTCCGGTAGTCGTTGTTGCCGACGACGAGGGCAACGCGTTTCTCGGCGTGCGCGGATGGCACGAAACCGCCCAGGCCGGCGGCAAGGCCCAGCGCCATCAGAAGTCCGAAAAGCCGACGCGTCATCGCGATATCCCGTTGCATCAACGCCCAGGGCCGTGCGGTTGCCCGAAAGGAGCCCGCTGCCCTCCAGGATAGTCGGCGGTTCCGCGGCCGCGGTTCAACCGCGTGAAAGAGGCGGCAATACGCCCATGGTGGAGTCCGCTGGAATCTGCTTTTTTGGCGGCGCTGGAAGCTTGGGGACGGACGTGGATCGCTGGAGTACCGAAGAGGTCGAGCCGCACGAGCGCTTCGACTATTGGCGCGAGGTGCGGGCCAGGGGTCTGTTCGGCGTCACCGCCGAACTCGAGCGCGAACGCCGCGTCGGCTTCGCCGGCGAATTTGCGTCGCGGCAGATCGGCGGTGCGGCCCTGGTCGAACTGAAGGCCTCGTACTACAGGGTTGAACGCAGCCGCGCCGACATCGCTTCCGCTCCTGGCGACAGCATCTGCGTCTATCAGCAACTCGGCAGCGGCGGCTGGTTCGGCGGCCTGCGCGGAGGCGATTTCACGATCGCCAGTGGCGGCTTCGCCACCAGCCATACCGACCAGCCCTATCATACCGCGCCGCTCGGCGCGTCCGGGTTTCACCTGCGCATTCTGAAAATCCCGCTCGCCAACCTTTCCGTGCAGGACGAACGCATCCGCGAGCTCGCTCCCCTGCCCTTCGACGAGGGCGCGCTGGCGCCGCTGCTCCGGGCCTGTTTTTCGGATCTCGTCGAGCCCTTGCAGGACCGCAGCGGGGCCGATGCCGCCCCGTCCGACGCCGCCCCCCTTGTCGAGACCCTCGCCTGCCTTTCGCTGATCCAACGCGGTGTGATGCGGCCCGGCGGCCGCCGCGGGCAGAGCGCGCTGCGGACCGCGCGCCTGGCCCAGGCGCGACGCCTGATCGTGCAGCACCTGCAGGATCCCGCGCTTTCGCCGGCGATGGTGGCCAACCTGCTCGGTGTGTCCGTGCGCCACCTGCACGTGCTGTTCGAGACGATGCAGAAGAGCTTTTCGCAGACCGTGACCGAGGAGCGCCTCGAGCGCAGCCGCCGGCTCCTGCTCGAGGCGCCCGACCGGCTGATCGCGGACATCGCGGCCCGCTGCGGCTTCGAGAGCCTGGCGACCTACTACCGGGTCTTCAATGCGGCCTACGGGATGGCTCCCGGGGACTTCCGGGCGCAACGCCAGCCCGCCCGGTGAGGCGACAGGCGGGCCGGGCGGGGGTCAAAAAACCCCGCGAGGCCCGCGATTTGGGCAAAAAGCTCAGGTTTTTTAGGACCTTCCCGCGCCCGCTCCATTGACTTTGGCCAATTCCGGCCTATGTTCCCTCACGACGCGGCTCAGATCGAAGACCGATTCTTGAGCCTTGCGCTTTGTTCGCGTGAGTCAGCACCCCCAGCTCCCTAGAGAGCGCGCCGTTTCGGGGTGGAACGCGACAGCCTTATTACCCTCGATTCCGAACGGCGGTTTCGACCAGAGGCTCAATGTCCTTTTCAAATCTCGGACTGTCCGAAAAAGTCCTCGCCGCAGTGGCGGCCACCGGTTACACCACCCCCACCCCCATTCAGGAACAGGCGATCCCCCACGTCCTCGCACGCAAGGACGTGCTCGGCATCGCCCAGACCGGCACCGGCAAGACCGCGGCCTTCGTGCTGCCGATGCTCACCATCCTCGAGAAGGGTCGCGCCCGGGCCCGCATGCCGCGCACGCTGATCCTGGAGCCGACCCGCGAACTCGCGGCGCAGGTGAAGGAGAACTTCGACCGCTACGGCGCCGGCCAGAAACTGAACGTGGCCCTGCTGATCGGCGGCGTCTCGTTCGGCGACCAGGACGCCAAGCTGACCCGCGGCGTCGACGTGCTGATCGCCACGCCCGGCCGGCTGCTCGACCACACCGAACGCGGCGGCCTGCTGCTGACCGGCGTCGAACTGCTCGTCATCGATGAAGCCGACCGCATGCTGGACATGGGCTTCATTCCCGACATCGAGCGGATCTGCAAGCTGGTGCCCTTCACGCGCCAGACCCTGTTCTTCACCGCGACCATGCCGCCGGAAATCCGGCGCATCACCGAAGCCTTCCTGCACAATCCGCAGAAGGTCGAGGTGTCCAAGCCGGCCACCACGGCCGTCACCGTCACGCAGTCCCAGGTGCCTGCCGGACGCGAGGCGCACGAGAAGCGCGAACTGCTCCGCCGCCTGCTGCGCGAGGCCAAGGATCTCAAGAACGCGATCATCTTCTGCAATCGCAAGCGCGAGGTCGCGATCGTTCACAAGTCGCTGCAGAAGCACGGCTTCAGCGTCGGCGCCCTGCACGGCGACATGGACCAGCCGGCCCGCATGGCCGCGCTCGACCAGTTCCGCAAGGGTGAACTGCCGCTGCTGGTCGCCTCCGACGTCGCCGCCCGCGGTCTCGACATTCCCGAGGTGAGCCACGTCTTCAATTTCGACGTTCCGCACCACGCCGACGACTACGTCCATCGCATCGGCCGCACCGGCCGCGCCGGCCGCACCGGCACGGCGATCTCGATCGTGACCCCGCTCGACCAGAAGTCGATGGTGGCCATCGAGAAGCTGATCGGCCAGACCATCCCGCGCGCGGAAGGCGACTTCGAGGTGCATGCCGAGGCCGGCGACGCCACCGAGCGTCCGCGCGAGCCGCGTGGCCGCGAGCGCACGCGCGGCGGACGCGGCAAGCCGCAGCGCGGCCGCGGCGAACGCGAGCGCAGCCACGAGCCGCGCGAAGCTCGCGCCGAGACGCGGCAACCCTCCGAAGCAAGGCAGCCCGCCGAAGCACGCCATCGTTCCGACGAGAAGCGGCCGGCCGAACCGCGTCACGGCGCGCGCCAGCCGGCTCATGCGTCGCACGTGCCGTCGATCGGCCGCCCCGAACCCCGCCGCTCCCGCGAGGCGGATGCCGAGCCGGGCGATCATTCGCACCTGCCCGCATTCCTGCTGCGGCCGGTTCGCTCTCCTGCAGGCGCCTGAAGCGCGGGCGCGCTTCGGGTCAGTTGAACGCAGACACCCCACACTTTTTATGATGTGGTCGCGAACGTGTATTTACACACCGTTCACGATCCTCCGTTAGCCTACGGGCATAGTTTAAGTATTTCAGCGGCTCGGCAATGACGAGCCGCGGTGGGGTATCTTCTGTGATCAAGGCGCTCGACGAGCACGAACGCACGATGGCGTTCGCCGAGGTGGCACTCGGACAGATCAGGTCGCTGCGTCAAACCGCAATCCCCCGCAATTACGAGATCTGGTACGTCTACGCCACGGGCTACAACGCGCCGCTGAACAAGATCATCAACGAGACGCTGGCCCACAACGGCAAGCTGACCGAATCCGATCTCGATCAGATCTACGAAACCTATCTTTCGCACATCAAGACCACCGACCGCATCGACAAGGTCGGCGCGCGCGTCATCGGCGAGATCGACGACGTGATGGAAGTACTCAGCGACGCCCTGGGAATGACGACCTCCTACGACGCCAGCCTCACCGGCGCGGCCGAGAAGCTGACGTCGTCCCGCAAGGCCGAGCAGATCAAGTCCATCGTCGAAGCGCTGCTGCATTCGACCAGCGAAATGCGCGAGACCAACAAGGCGCTGGAAGACCGGCTGATCCTCGCCAAGAACGAGATCAGCAATCTGCAGCAAAGTCTCGAGGCGATCCGCGCCGAAAGCCTGACCGATCCGCTGACCGGCCTCGGCAATCGCAAATATTTCGATCGCATGATCGGCATGGCGGTGCAGAGCGCGCTCGCCTCGGGCGAGCCGCTGTCGCTGTTGCTGTTCGACATCGATCATTTCAAGTCGTTCAACGATTCCTATGGTCACCTGACCGGCGACCAGGTGCTGCGTCTCGTCGGCCTGTCGCTCAAGCAGACCATCAAGGGCCAGGACATCTCCGCCCGCTATGGCGGCGAGGAATTCGCCGTGGTGCTGCCCAGCACGGCGCTGCGCCAGGCGCTCACGGTCGCCGATCACATCCGCCGCACCGTCATGGCCAAGGAACTCAAGAAGAAGTCGACCGGCGAGATCCTCGGCCGCGTAACCATTTCCGTCGGCGTCTCCATTCTCAGGCCGGGCGACGACACCGACGCGCTGATCGAGCGCGCCGACACCTGCCTCTACGCCGCCAAGCGCAACGGCCGCAACCGCGTGATCTGCGAGGCCGATCCCGAATTCACCGTCGTCAGCCCCAGCCGGGTGGCGTAAACGCAGCGGCCCAAGCCGCGGACAGTTTCAGCGGTGGGCACGCTTCGCTTTGCCCACCTTCCGAACGGCCGGTTTGGTGGATTGCTTCGCCCCACGCGTCTTGGGCGCAGCCTTCTTCTTTGCTGCGGCTTTCTTCTTCGGCCGGGTCTTCATCTTGGCGCGCTGCGCGGCGGCGAGCGCCGCCCTCGCCCATCGCGCCAGTTCGCCGGGATCGTCGAACAGCCGCGCCGGCAACTCCCAATAGGAGTTGACTGTGACGGTCTTGGTCCGCGTCGAATACTGGAACGGCTTCGAGCCTTCCGCTTCGAAGTCCGGGATCGTCACCTCGTCGGCGCGAAAGAACAGGCCGGCGCGCAAGGCGAGCGCGAAATTGACCCCGTCCGCGGAGATACCGTAGCCGGAAAACATCCTGCGGATGGCGACAGGGCCGAAATCGGCGAACATATCGGTCAGGAATTCGCGGTCCATGGGCAGGCGTCCCAAACGAGATGGCCAGCCTTCATAGCACCGGCGTCATTGCGAGCGAAGCGGAGCAATCCAGACTGCCATTGCAGAGACAGTCTGGATTGCTTCGTCGCTTTGCTCACCGCAAGGACGAGCGAGACTACCCGTCGATCTTCGCCGGACGAAGCTCGACCGACTCGCCGCAGCCGCAG
>CAYREH010000010.1:177012-181342 GCA_964423245.1 uncultured Bradyrhizobium sp.
AGACTACCCGTCGATCTTCGCCGGACGAAGCTCGACCGACTCGCCGCAGCCGCAGGCGGAGACCTGGTTGGGATTGTTGAAGACGAACTGGGCCTGCATCTTGTCGGCCTTGTAGTCCATCTCGGTGCCGAGCAGGAACAGCACGGCCTTCGGATCGACCAGGATCTTGACGCCCTTGTCCTCGACGACCTCGTCGGTCGGGCGAATCTCGTGGGCGTATTCGACCGTGTAGGACTGGCCGGCGCAGCCGCCATTCTTGACGCCGACGCGCAGGCCGACGATCTCCGAATCCGCGCGGCTCGTCAGTTCGCCAATGCGCTGGGCCGCGGCGTCCGTCAGCCGCATCACCTGCGGCCTGGGCCGCTTCGGCTTGGGAGGGGATGCTGGTGTCGAGCCTGACGATATCTGGGTCATGTCAATGATGTGGTCCGTTGCGGCGCGAATTCAATGCCGATGATTCAGAGCAAGCGAGACGCGTCACCACATGTTCAGGACGAGCCGTGCCTCGTCGCTCATCCGCTCCGGCGACCAGGCCGGTTCCCAGACGACCTTGACGTCGACCACGCCGACGCCGGGAACGCTGGCGACCGCGTTCTCCACCATGGTCGGCAACTCGCCGGCGGCCGGGCAGTTCGGCGTCGTCAGCGTCATCTGCACGTCGACGGACCGGTCGTCCTTGATCTCGACCTTGTAGATCAGGCCGAGCTCGTAGATGTCAGCCGGGATCTCCGGGTCGAACACCGTCTTGAGACCGGCGATGATCTCGCGGGTCAGACGTTCGGTCTCCTCCGGCGGCAGCGCCGAATGAGTCTCCATGGGATTGGCTTTGATTTCGGCCGTGTCGGTCATGCGAACAGATCCCGCGCCTTCAGCAGCGCCTGTGCCAGATGGTCCACTTCTTCCCGCGTATTATACATGCCGAACGAGGCGCGGCACGTCGCGGTGACGTTGAACCGCTCTAAAAGCGGCATCACGCAATGCGTGCCGGCGCGCACCGCGATGCCCTGCCGGTCGATCACTGTGGCGACGTCGTGGGCATGCGCGCCCTTCAGCTCGAACGAGATGACGGGCCCCTTGCCGCGCGCCGTGCCGATCAGACGGATCGAATTGATCTCGCGCAGACGATCCTGGGCATAGGTGAGCAGATCATGCTCGTGCGCGGCGATGCGCTCCTTGCCGATCGAATTGACGTAGTCGATCGCGGCGCCGAGCCCGACGGCCTCGACGATCGCCGGCGTGCCGGCTTCGAATTTGTGCGGGGGATCGCCATAGGTGACGACGTCCCGGGAGACCTCGCGGATCATCTCGCCGCCGCCGTTGAAGGGGCGCATCGCGACGAGGTGGTCGTATTTGGCCCAGAGCACGCCGATGCCGGTCGGCCCGTAGACCTTGTGGCCGGTGAACACGTAGAAATCGCAGCCGATGTCCTGCACGTCGACCGGCAGATGCACCGCGCCCTGGCTGCCGTCGACCAGCACCTTGATGCCGCGGGCGTGGGCGATCTTCACGACGTCCTTGACCGGCACGATGGTGCCGAGCGCGTTCGACATCTGCGTGATCGCGACCAGCTTGGTCTTCGACGTCAGCAGCTTCTCGAACTCCTCGATGAGGAAATTGCCCTCGTCGTCGACCGGCGCCCATTTGATCACGGCGCCCTGGCGTTCCCGCAGGAAATGCCACGGCACGATGTTGGAATGGTGCTCCATGATGGAGATGACGATCTCGTCACCGTCCTTGATGTTCGGCCCGCCCCAGGACGAGGCGACCAGGTTGATCGCCTCGGTGGCGTTGCGGGTGAAGATGATCTCTTCGGTCCGCGGCGCGTTGATGAACTGCGCCACCCGGGTGCGGCCGCCCTCATAGGCTTCCGTCGCGGCATTGGCGAGGTAATGCAGGCCGCGATGCACGTTGGCGTATTCGCTCGTATAGGCCTGCGTCATGCGTTCGAGCACGGCGCTCGGCTTCTGCGCCGAGGCTGCGTTGTCGAGATAGACCAGCGGCTTGCCATAGACCTGCAGGCTAAGCGCCGGAAAGTCCTGGCGCACGCGGGCGACGTCGTAAGCACCGTTGGTGACTGCGGGATGCGTGCTCATGCGCGGCGCTCCAGCCAGCGCTCGGCGATGCCGATCACATGCTCGCGCAAGGCCTCGTCGGCGATCTGCTCGATCGCCTCGCCGACGAAGGCCTGGATCAGCAGCGCCTGGGCCTGTTTCTCCGGCAGGCCGCGCGCCTTCAGATAGAACAAGAGGCTCTCGTCCAGCGCGCCGGCGGTCGCGCCATGGCCGCAGGAGACGTCGTCGGCGAAGATTTCGAGCTCGGGCTTGTTGTCGGCCTCGGCCTCGTCCGAGAGCAGCAAGGCGCGCGTCATCATCTTGCCGTCGGTCTTCTGCGCGTCGGGACGGACGATGATGCGGCCCTGGAACACCGAATGGGCGCGGTCGTCCAGCACGGCGCGGAAGATTTCGCGGCTGGAGCAGTTCGGCACGGCATGGTCCACCACCAGCGTGGTGTCGCCATGCTCGGTAGTCTTCAACAGGTTGACGCCATTGACCGAGAGCTCGCTGCCCTCGCCCGCCAGCGTGATCCAGCTCTGGAGCCGGCTCAGCGCCGCACCCGTCGTCATGTTGAAGACACCGAGCTTCGTTCGCGCACCGACCGTGATGAACTGCGAGGTGACGTTGACCGCATCGGCGGCGTCATCCATCAGGCGGACATGGGCGACGTCGGCATCGTCGCCGATCCACAGCACCACCGCATCGTTGACCTGATAGCCGCCGGCCCGTTCCGCCGCGACGAAGGTCTCGACGATCGTGGCACGGGCGCGATGGCCGATCTTCACATGCGAACGGGTGACCGCGGAGGCGGACGCGGCGGTCGCCACGTGAATGATCTGGATCGGCGCCGTCACCTCGACACCGTCCGCGATCGACAGCACGACGCCATCGCTCGCCAGCGCGGCATTCAGCGAGATCATCGCGTCGGTGGTGACGGTCCGCAGCAGGTCGCCGGCCGCCGTAGCGGCTTCGCTCGTCAAGACATCCGACAGGGTCCTGACGCCGATCTCGGCGCCGAGGGCGGCAACGTCGGACAAACCCGCGGCGAACACGCCATCGACCAGCACCAGCTTGCGGGCGCCCGCGAAGGCGCTGGCCTTGACGGCGTCCGCTGCGAGCTTCAGGGCCGCCGCATCCGGCGCAGCCGCCAGCGGCAACACCTTGCCGACCCGCGCGCGCAGATCGGTGTACTTCCATTCCTCGATCCGGCGATGCGGCAGGCCGAGACGCTCATAGGTCTCGAACGCCTCGCGGCGCACCGCTGTCACCGACGGCGATCCGGGCAGACGGCCCTGCGCGCCGGCGAACAGATCGCTCACCGCGCGGCCCTCTCCGGTCTTGGCTCCGGTGTTGGCTCCCGCCTTGGCCACAGCAACGTTCATCACATCAAATCCTTACGCGGCGTCCTCGAACTGGGCGTAGCCGGACGCTTCCAGCTCCAGCGCCAGTTCCTTGCCGCCGCTCTTCACGACGCGGCCCTTCGACATCACGTGAACGATGTCGGGCACGATGTAGTTCAGCAGCCGCTGATAATGGGTGATCACGATCATCGCGCGCTTGTCCGAATGCAGCGCGTTGACGCCGTCGGCGGCAACCCGCAGCGCGTCGATGTCGAGGCCGGAATCCATCTCGTCGAGGATGCACAGGCTCGGCTCGAACAGCGCCATCTGCAGCACCTCGTTGCGCTTCTTCTCGCCGCCGGAGAAGCCGACATTGACGCCGCGCTTGAGCATGTCCTGCGGGATGTTGAGCGACTTCGAGACCTCGCGCACCTTCTTCAGGAAGTCCGGCGTCGAATATTCACTCTCGCCGCGCGCCTTCCGCTGCGCGTTCAGCGCGGTGCGCAGGAAGGTCATGGTGGCGACGCCGGGAATTTCGACCGGGTACTGGAACGCCAGGAACACGCCCTTGGCGGCGCGCTCGTCGGGCGACATCTCCAGCAGGTCCTCGCCCTTGAACAGGATCTGGCCGCCCGTCACCTCGTACCCGGGCTTGCCGGCGATGACGTGCGACAGCGTCGACTTGCCGGAGCCGTTCGGCCCCATGATGGCGTGGATCTCGCCCTCGTTCACGGTCAGCGTCAGCCCGTGGAGAATCTCGCGCTCCTCGACACGAACCTGCAGGTCTTTCACTTCAAGCAAAGCCATTTTGGTATCCGGTTTATTCAATTGAGACATGGCGCGCGCGACGCGCGCCTGGCGGTCGGCAATTAGCCGACCGACCCTTCCAGCGAGATCGAGATCAGCTTCTGCGCTTCCACCGCGAACTCCATCGGC